>NZ_DASZBC010000009.1:0-148080 GCF_035944535.1 Sphingomonas sp. | reverse complement strand
TCCTCGATCGTCAGCAAGACAAGGTCGACCGTCACGGACGGTCGTTCAAAGGCGCTCTGGTCGTAGCTGGCGAGAAAGTCTGCTTCGGTCACAGACCAGCTCAGTTAGACGTGGTCAAAATATAAGTCAAGCACGTCTTTGGTCCAAAGCAGACTTGCAAGCCGCACTGAGCAGCGCGGCGAAAATTGGCCCACGCTATGTGTGCAACGTCGTCGAGTCGACAATCGAGCGACACGTAAACGGCGTCGGAAACTAGCTGATCCAACCCAGTTCGACCTGACAGCAATGCTGGCTGAGGACATCTTCGATGCCGATGACCGGCAACCTGCTGCTCGGGCGGCGTGAGCAAGCGACACGGTCCGCATCAATCCGGGTCTTGATCATCCTCGGTAAGCAAGGATGGGGTAACAAGAGGCCGGCTGGCAGCTGTCGCCGGCGCGTGCCGCTTGTCCCAATCGGCGCCGGCGCTTTCGAGCTCGCTCGCTGAAGCTTTCCTCCATTGGGCTGTGATGACGAACGCATAGTCAGTGCTCGCATCGACGCGCTCGTGACTCAGCTGCTTATTCAACTTGCTCAGTCGAGCCCGCTTCCGCTGGTAGGTCGCCTGATGCATTCCGCTCGGCCTGGCTAACGTCCGCGTGTCGGGATCGACCAGCACCCTCTCGAGCTCGGCAGCTTGCTCACTCCGACGAGCCTTGGTGCCAATCAGCGCGGTTCGGTTCTTGAGCCCATGGCAGGTTCGACAGAGCCAGACCTCATCCTTGAAGCAAACAAACTGGACTTTATCCTTGCACGAAGGACAGATAAGATACGGCTTATGGAAGCGCTCGAACGGACCGTCATACACAACGTCGAAGCGCTGGCTGCCTCGACACGCATCCATGTTGGGAGTATCTTCGAAGATATAGCTAAGGAAGAGACGATTTCTATTTTCCCAAATGGGAACGGCGAGCCCGATGTTCTTTACTTGTCTATCCTGCCACACCACGTCAGGCGTGCCGGCTCGCAGCGCTCTGCTAGCTTCCTGGATGTCAAAGCGAGGGTAGGCCTCGACATGAGCGTAGACGCGCAGGCCCTCTGAATGAGTCTCTCTTCTCCGCATGGATTCGCCGTCAAACCGCCTGCGAAAACATACTAGAGCATCATTCCAAAACAACGGGGAATCGGATCGACGAAAAACTCGCTGGAGACATATATTCATCCAGCGCGCCGAAAGTTCGAGTCACTCACGCAAAATGACGAGGTCTGGAGACGCGGAGACTTCAGCCAAGTCCTCGCCATTGAAAGAAATTAGAGGCCGGTCGGTAGCGGATCGAAGGTGCGCTGTTGGACAGACTGGCGGAGACGGAGGGATTCGAACCCTCGGTACGAGTAATCCCCGTACGGCGGTTTAGCAAACCGCTGGTTTCAGCCACTCACCCACGTCTCCGGCTGCGGCGAAGCGCGGCGATAGCAGGGGCTTTGGCGGTGATCAACGGCGCTGGCGCGATTCGTTCCGGCGCGATTTCGATTCCGTCCATCGCGGGTTCATTGTTGCGCACGCACGATTCAGGCTAGGGAATCAGCAAGATAGAAGGGCGGGATCATGGGCAGGAAGGTCGGGGCTTGGGTGCTGGCAGCGGCGGCGGTCGCGGCGCCCGCGATCGCACAGGTGCAGGCGGTCGATCCCAATATGGTGATCGACGCCGATCTGGGGCCCGCGCCAGCCGTTCCAGCTCAGCCCGGGCAAGATCAGGGCGTCTATTACGGCGATACCGCGCCGGCGCCGGCCCCTTCTCCTATGGCACCGGCGGACCCTGCGCCCGCGACTGCCGCCACGGCCGCTGCAGCACCGGCCGGAACCTACAAGAAGGACGATCTGATCGGTGCCGCCGAGGGCGTGTTCGGCAAGGGCGCCAAGGGCTTGGCTCAGCTGATCGAGAAGATCCTGAAGGACCAGGGCGAGCCGAGCGGGTATATCACCGGCCGTGAAGCCGGCGGCGCCTTCGTCGTCGGCTTGCGCTATGGTTCCGGCACGCTGACCCACAAGGTGGAGGGGCAAAGGCCGGTCTATTGGACCGGGCCGTCGGTCGGCTTCGATGCGGGCGGCAATGCCGGCAGCACCTTCGTGCTCGTCTACAACCTTCATGACTCGCACGAGCTGTATCAGCGTTTTCCGGCCGGCGAGGGCAATGCCTATTTCGTCGGCGGCCTCACGGCGAGCTATATGCGGTCGGGCGACGTGGTGCTGATCCCGATCCGCATGGGGGCAGGGCTCCGGCTCGGTGCCAATGTCGGCTATATGAAGTTCAGCCAAAAGCAGAACTGGCTGCCGTTTTAGCCGCAGCGGGGCCGCGCGCGAGCCAAGCGCGCGGACTCCCGCAAGGCCGGCCGGCGGCCTCCAGCCGACCGACGAGTTGGGCTTCGCCCAGCTCGGCCTGTCCTGAGCGCCTGCCTTGGCAGGCAGTCGAAGGGCTTCGGCGCGGCGCTCTTGCTCGGCTGGGTTCCCGCTTTCGCGGGAATGACGAAGGGGGCGTGCTAGTCCGCGAACCGCCACCGCAGCGTCTCGCCGGCATGGAACGGCACCACATCGCCGACGCGCTCCGGCACCTGCACCTCCGCACGCTCCAGCGTCACCGTGCCCTCGTTCAGCGGCAGCCCATAGAAGCGCGGGCCATTCTCGCTGGCGAACGCCTCGAAGCGATCGACCGCATTCTCTTCCTCGAACACCGTCAGATAACTCTCCAGCGCAAAGGGCGCATTGAAGATGCCGGCGCAGCCGCACGCCGTTTCCTTGCGCTCGACGGCATGAGGGGCGCTGTCGGTGCCCAGGAAGAATTTGGGCGAGCCGGACACCGCCGCGGCGCGCACGGCCAGCCGGTGCTTTTCGCGCTTGGCGACGGGAAGGCAGTAAGCGTGCGGGTTGATGCCGCCGGCGAGAATCGCATTGCGGTTGATGTGCAGATGCTGCGGCGTGATGGTGGCCCCGACCAGCGGTCCGCTCTCCGCCACGAACTGGGCGGCCTCGGCCGTAGTGATGTGCTCGAACACGATCTTGAGGGCGGGGAAATCGCGCACCAGGCCGGCCAGGGTTCGATCTATGAACACGGCCTCGCGGTCGAAGATGTCGACCTCAGGGTTTGTGACTTCACCATGGATCAGCAGCGGCATGCGGATGCGCTGCATCGCCTCCAATGCCGGGTAGATGTTGCGAACGTCGGTTACGCCATGGGCGGAGTTGGTCGTGGCATGCGCCGGATAGAGCTTCGCTGCGACCCAGACACCTTCGGCATGGCCGCGCGCCAGCTCGTCGGGCGAGGCGCCGTCCGTCAGATAGCAGGTCATCAGCGGCTCGAAGCCGGTGCCCGCCGCCACGATGATGCGCTCGCGATAGGCGCGCGCGGCCTCGACGCTGGTCACGGGTGGGACAAGGTTCGGCATCACGATCGCGCGGGCGAACTGTCGTGCCGTGTAGGGAGCGACCGCCTCCAGCATCGCGCCATCGCGCAGATGGACATGCCAATCGTCGGGGCGGCGGATGGTCAGGCGCGTCACGGCTTGGGTTTCCATGCGCCAGCCCCTAACTGAAGGCCATGGCCGGAACCACCCTCACCGATCGCGCGCTCATTCGGCTGAGCGGAGAGGATGTGCGCGGTTTCCTGCAGGGCCTGGTTACCAATGACGTATCGGACACGCTTCCGGTCTGGGCGGGACTGCTCAGTCCGCAAGGCAAGGCGCTGTTCGACTTCATCATCTGGGCGGATCAGGACGATCTGCTGATCGACTGCGAGGCGGAAGCTGCCGACGCTCTGTCGCGCCGCCTGACGATGTATCGCCTGCGCCGGCCGATCACCATCGCGCAGGAGCAGAATCTGGCGGTGCACTGGTCCGTCTCCAGAGAGGACGGCGTGCCCGATCCGCGCCTGCCGGAACTCGGGCGACGGTGGCTCGCGCCGGCAGATTTGGCGGCGACAGGTTGGCGCGAACACCGGCTCCGCCTCGGCGTCACCGAGGGCAGGGCGGAGCTGGGCGACGGCGCCAATCTCTGGCTCGAATGCAATGCCGCGGAGCTGAACGGCGTGAGCTTCAGCAAGGGCTGCTATGTCGGGCAGGAGAACACCGCCCGCATGAACTGGCGGCAGAAGGTCAATCGGCGGCTGTTCGTCGTCGAAGCCGATCGCGAGCCGGGTGAAGCGGCTCATGCCTGGTATCCGGACGTCGGGCTCGCAGTGGCGCGATTGCGAGTGGATGGCTTGGAATTCGGTTGGGGCCGCCCGATCGTTCCGGCTTGGATGGAGCCGGCGCTCGCATGAGGCGCGCATCTGCTCTTGCCCCCTTGTTGCTGCTGGGTGCGTCGCAGCCCGCCGCCATCCCGGTGCAGCGAGCCGAGGTGGTGCGCAGCTATCCGCACGATCCCGGCGCCTTCACCCAGGGCCTGCTTTATGCGGATGGCCGGCTTTACGAGAGCACGGGGCTGGAGGGGCGTTCCTCCGTCCGGCAGGTGCGGCTGGAGGATGGCCGCGTGTTGCGCCAGGCCGCGGTGCCGCCGCCTTATTTCGGCGAGGGGCTGACGGATTGGGGCACCAGGCTGATCAGCCTCACCTGGCAGCATGGCCGTGGCTTCATCTGGGACAAGGCGACGCTGAAGAAGCTGGGCGAGTGGCGCTATCCGGGCGAGGGATGGGCGCTGACGCAAAATGGCCGCCACATCATCATGAGCGACGGTACGCCGCAGCTGCGCTTCCTCGATCCCGCGACGTTCAAGGAAGTGCGGCGGATCACGGTGCGCGCAAACGGCCAGCTGGTGCCGCGCCTCAACGAAATCGAATGGGTAAAGGGCGAGATCCTCGCCAATATCTGGATGACCGATCGGATCGCCCGGGTCGATCCCGCGACCGGCCGGGTGAAAGGCTGGATCGATCTGTCGGGTGTGTCCCGGCGAATGCCCAAGCGCGGCTATGACGATGTCGCGAACGGCATCGCCTATGACGCGAAGGGCGACCGGCTGTTCGTCACCGGCAAGCACTGGCCTTTGCTGTTCGAGGTGCGTCTAAGGTGATCCGCAACTATAACTAATCCCGCTCGTCCGAGCGAAGTCGAGGGGCGCAAGTACAGCCTTCGAGCCACGCCCCTCGACTTCGCTCGGGACGAGCGGGTTCGGCTAAGCGAACATCAGGAAGTCGCCCGCGCCATCCGCACCAGCGCGAACAGCGCGATACCGGCCCAGACCACGTTCAGCGCCGCGGACGGAATCGCCCCGTTCCAGCCGCTGTTGATCACGAATGCGATCGCACCGGCCAGGTTCATCCCCTGATAGGCAGGCGAGCGCGCCTGCAACCGACCGGCACTCAACAGCAGATAGGCCAGCAGGATCAGCCCCGCGCCGATCCAGCCGACCGCTTCGATGGCGAGGTTCAAGCAGCGAGCTTCGGCGCGAGTTCCAGGCCTAAAGCTTTGATCGTGCGGACAAGGGAGCCAATATCGCTTTCGGCAGTCAGCAGGTCTGCGTTGAGTCCTTTTGCGCGAGCCACGTCCTTCACGCACGCAGCAATCAGGTCGGGATCGCCGTCGGCGAACGCCGCTCCCAGATAGGCGAGCATGCGATCCGGGCTGGTTAGCCGTTCGACCGGATCCCACCGGGTGAACTCAACCTCCATGCTGCGACCTCCAAGCAGCGGCGACTTGCCGAGCCTTCCCTATATCACGTTCCTGCCTACTTTTGTCTCCTCCGACCAGCAGCACGACAAGCGCTGTTCCGAACTGGGAGAAATACACGCGATAGCCTGGTCCGTAATGGATTCTAAGCTCATATAAGCCGTCGCCCAAGCTTTTCACGTCACCCCGGTTTCCGAGCGAGAGGCGCCGGATACGAACGTCGATGACCGCTTGCGCGCGCAAGTCTCGCAGCCGTCTAATCCAACGAGAATATTCGCTGGATTCGATTACCTCCACAGCGCCACTCACGCCGCGGCGAGTTTCCTCAGCACATAAGGCAGGATGCCGCCGTTGAGAAAGTAATCCAGCTCGTTGACGGTATCGATGCGGCAGCGCGTCTGGAAGGTCTCGGTCGAGCCGTCCTTGCGGGTGAGGGTGACCTCGACATCCTGGCGCGGGCGCAGGCCGGCGACATTCGAGATGGTGAAGGTCTCGGAGCCATCCAGCTTCAGCGTCGAGCGGTCGACGCCTTCGGCGAACTGCAGCGGCAGCACGCCCATGCCGACCAGGTTCGAGCGGTGGATACGCTCGAAGCTCTCCGCGATCACCGCGCGGACACCGAGCAGGTTGGTGCCCTTGGCAGCCCAGTCGCGCGACGATCCGGTGCCATATTCCTTGCCGGCGATCACGACGAGCGCGGTGCCGTCGGCTTTGTGGCGCATCGCGGCGTCGTAGATCGCCATCACCTCGCCATTATAGTGCGACATGCCGCCTTCGACGCCCGGCACCATCTCGTTGCGGATGCGGATATTGGCGAAGGTGCCGCGCATCATCACTTCATGGTTGCCGCGGCGCGCGCCATAGCTGTTGAAGTCGGCGCGGCTGACCTGATGCTCCATCAGGTAGCGGCCAGCTGGCGAGTCGGCCTTGATCGAGCCGGCCGGCGAGATGTGGTCCGTGGTGATCGAGTCGCCCAGGATCGCGAGCGGCTTGGCGTCGACAATGTCCTGCACCGGCGCCGGCGTCATCGACATGCCCTCGAAATAGGGCGGGTTGGCGACATAGGTGGAGCCAGCGCGCCAGGTGTAAGTGTCGGACCCTTCGACGTTGATGCCGCGCCACTTAACGTCGCCCTGGAACACGTCGGCATAGCGGGTCTGGAACATCTCGCGGGTGACGTTCGCATCCATCAGCGCCCGAACCTCGGCGTTGGAAGGCCAGATGTCCTTCAGATACACGTCCTGCCCGTCCGAGCCCTGGCCGATCGGCGCATTGACCATGTCCTCGGTAACAGTGCCCTTCAGCGCATAAGCGACGACCAGCGGCGGCGAGGCGAGGAAGTTAGCCCGCACGTCCGGCGAGACGCGGCCTTCGAAGTTGCGGTTGCCGGAGAGGACGGAGGCGGCGACCACGTCGTTGTCGTTGATCGCCTTGCTGATCGGGGCGGGGAGCGGGCCGGAGTTGCCGATGCAGGTCGTGCAGCCATAGCCGACCAGGTTGAAGCCGATCGCGTCCAGGTCTTCGGTCAGGCCCGCCTTGGTCAGGTAATCGGTGACAACCTGTGATCCGGGGGCGAGGCTGGTCTTGACCCATGGCTTGCGGGTCAGGCCCTTTTCGCGGGCCTTGCGGGCGACCAGACCGGCCGCGACCAGCACCGACGGGTTGGAGGTATTGGTGCAGCTGGTGATGGCGGCGATCACCACGTCGCCATGCGCGATGCCGTGATCCGCACCCTCGACCGCGTGGCGGGGATAGGTGGTCTCTTCCGAATATTGGCCCTGCACCGACTGGTTGAACACTTCGTCGACCTGACCGAGCGTCACCCGGTCCTGCGGACGCTTGGGTCCGGCGAGCGAGGGCTGAACCGTAGACATGTCGAGCGACAGCGTGTCGGTAAAGACGGGGTCCGGCGCATCGGCCGTCCGCCACATGCCCTGGACCTTGGAATAGGCCTCGACCAGCTCGATGGTTTCCTGCGTCCGGCCGGTCAGGCGCATATAGTCGAGCGTCTGGTCGTCCACGGGAAAGAAGCCGCAGGTCGCGCCATATTCCGGCGCCATGTTGGCGATGGTCGCGCGGTCGGCCAGCGACAGCGCGTCGAGGCCGGGGCCATAGAATTCGACGAAGCGGCCGACCACGCCCTTCGCGCGGAGCATCTGGGTGACGGTCAGCACCAGGTCGGTGGCGGTAATGCCCTCGGCCAGTTCGCCGGTCAGCTTGAAGCCGACCACTTCCGGGATCAGCATCGACACAGGCTGGCCGAGCATCGCCGCTTCCGCCTCGATGCCGCCGACGCCCCAGCCGAGCACGCCCAGGCCGTTGACCATCGTCGTGTGGCTGTCGGTGCCGACCAAAGTGTCCGGGTAAGCGACCGTTTCGCCATTCTCGTCCTGCGAGGACCAGACCGCGCGGGCGAGATATTCGAGGTTCACCTGATGGCAGATGCCGGTGCCCGGCGGTACGACGCGGAAATTGTTAAGCGCCTTGGAGCCCCATTTCAGGAACTCATAGCGCTCCATATTGCGCTGATATTCGAGGTCGACATTCGCTTCGAACGCTTTGGGGTTGCCGAACTCGTCGACCATTACCGAGTGGTCGATGACGAGGTCGACCGGCACCAGCGGATTGATCTTCTGCGCGTCGCCGCCCAGCTTGTTCATCGCGTCGCGCATCGCGGCCAGGTCGACGACGCAAGGGACGCCGGTGAAGTCCTGCATCAGCACACGCGCCGGGCGATACTGGATTTCGCGGTGGCTGCGCTGCTCCTTCTGCCAGTCGGCCAGAGCCTGAATGTCCTCGACGGTGACGGTCACCCCGTCCTCGAAGCGGATCAGGTTTTCCAGCAGCACCTTCATCGAGAAGGGGAGCTTCGAAACGTCGCCGATCTTCGCGGTCGCCTTGTCGATCGAATAATAGGCGTAGCTCTTGCCGCCGACATTCAGCGTGGAGCGAGTGGCGAGCGTGTCCTGTCCGACGGCGGTCATAGGGGTCCCCCTTTTGCTATGATTTCGGTCGCTCGCGTGTCCGAGCGCCGGCGATGTTTGTCGCGGCTCTAGCAAGCGCTTGGGGCTGCGAAAAGGCCGATGCACCCTGAAACGGACATGTGCGTTGTGACCGCCGCACCAGGAGGAAATCGGCAATGGCCAAGGCACTTTCGCGCTTCACAATCGCACGGGCGGGCGACGAATACATACTGAATATCGAGGACGAAGACGGCGACACGCTGGAGCTGACCGCGAGCTTCGAACAGCTCGATCTGATCAGCGAGTCGCTGGAAGAGCATCTCGCATTCGACATCGATGATCCGGACGCGCTCGACGACGAGGACGAAGTAGAGGATCAGTAGAGCAGGGGCGCAGGATCGGCATTGGTTCGGCTCGCGGGCGCTGCTAACCTCCGCGCCATGTTCTTGAAACTCCGGGCCGCATCGGCGCTCGCGCTGCTTGCTTTCGCCACATCCGCCATCGCCCAGCCGATCCGGCCTGCGCCGCTGAGCCAGCTCGCTCAGGCGGTGAACATTCCTTACGAGCAGTTCACGCTCGCGAACGGCCTGCGCGTGATCGTCTCGACCGATCGCAAGGCGCCGGTGGTGGCGGTCTCCGTCTGGTACGATGTCGGCTCCAAGCACGAGCCGAAGGGCAAGACGGGCTTTGCCCATCTGTTCGAGCATCTGATGTTCAACGGCTCTGAAAATGTGCCCGGCGACACGTTCGAGCCGCTGCAGCAGATCGGCGCCACCGACGTGAACGGCTCGACCTGGTTCGACCGCACCAATTATTTCGAGACGGTGCCGACGCCGGCGCTGGAGCGCGCGCTGTTCATCGAGAGCGACCGCATGGGTCACTTCCTCGGCGCCATTAACGAGAAGAGCCTGAAGAACCAGATCGGCGTCGTCCAGAACGAGAAGAGGCAAGGCGACAACCAGCCTTTCGGCCTTGTCGAATATGCGCAGCTGAAGGCGCTGATCCCGGCCCACCATCCCTATGGCCATTCCACGATCGGCTCGATGGCCGATCTGGACGCCGCGAGCCTTGAGGATGTCCGTAACTGGTTCCGCCAGCATTATGGGCCGAACAATGCTGTGCTGGTCCTTGCCGGCGATATCGACGCGGCCCGGGCACGGCCGCTGGTCGAGAAATATTTCGGCGACATTCCCCGTGGGCCGCAGCAGCGCCCGGTCGTCGCACCCGTGCCGACGCCGGCAAAGCGCGTCGACGAGGTGATGAAAGATCGCGTCGCGACCACCCGCATCTACCGGACCTGGACCGTGCCCGGCCTGAACGACCCGGACGCGGTGCCGCTCGATATCGCCGCCACGGTGCTGGGCGGCCTGTCGAGCTCGCGTCTCGACAATGCCATGGTGCGCGGCGACAAGAGCGCCGTCAGGGTCAGCGCCCAGCTCCAGCAATTCGCGCAGCTCGGCTTTTTCGAAGTGCAGGTCGATGTCGCGCCGGGCGTGGATGTCGCCGAACAGGGCCGCAAGCTCGACCGGATGATCGCCGAGTTCGTCGCCGAGGGTCCGACCGCCGACGAAGTGCTCCGCGCCGCCACGCGCGACGTCGCCGGCCGCACCACCGCGCTGGAGTCAGTCGGCGGACACAGCGGCAAGGCGCCGACGCTCGCCGAGGGCGCGCTCTATTCGAACGATCCCGGCTTCTACAAAAAGCAGCTGGCGCAATATGCCGCCGCCACTCCGGCGCGGGTGCGCGAAGCCATGCGCAAATGGCTGACCCGCCCGATGCACGCGCTGGTCGTTGAGCCGGGTGCGCGAGGCGCCTATGAGGAGTCCAAGTCGGTGCCGACCGAGGCGCCGACCTTCACGCCCTCTTATTTTCGCTCGCCCCAGCTGGCGGTGGACCGGTCGAAGCTGCCGGATGTCGGTCAGATCAGCGACCTGAAGTTCCCCGAAGTGAAGCGGGCCAAGCTCTCGAACGGCGTCGAGTTGGTCTATGCCCAGCGCACCGCCACGCCGACGACGCGCATCATCGTCAGCTTCGATGTCGGCAATGCCGCCGACCCTGCCGACAAGCTCGGCCTGCAGGCGCTGACCCTCAACTTGATGGGCGAGGGCACCAAGACCCTCAACTCGCGTGAGCTGGCGGAGGCGCAGGAGCGGCTGGGGGCCAATATCGGCACCGGCACCTCGACCGACCGGACCAGCGTCAGCCTGTTCGCGCTTTCGGCCAATCTGCGTCCATCGGTCGCGCTGCTCGCCGATGTGATCAGGAACCCCGCCTTCGCGCCCGCCGAGGTGGAGCGGCTGCGCGCTCAGCAGCTCGTCGGCATCTCGGCCGAGCTGACCGATCCGAGCGGCCTTGCCCGCCGCACGCTGCCGCCTTTGCTGTTCGGGCCGCGCCATCCCTATGGTCGCTCGCCAAGCGGCCTCGGCACCGCGGAAGTCGTCAGCAAGCTGACCCGCGACGATCTGGTCGGTTTCCATCAGGCCTGGATCCGGCCCGACAAGGCGGTGATTTTCGCAGTCAGCGACCGGCCGATCGAGGAAGTCCGCGCGGCGCTCGACCAGGAACTCGGCGAGTGGCGCGGCACCGGCACGCCAGGGCGCAAAGCGACGGCCGCCGCCGTGCCCCCAGCCCAGCCGCGCATCGTGCTGGTCGATCGGCCGGACTCGCCCCAGTCGATCATCTATGGCGGCATGGTTACGGGCCTGAAGGGGAGGGAGGAGCTGCTTCCCTATCTGGCGGCCAATGATGTGCTCGGCGGCAACTTCCTGTCGCGCCTGAACATGGACCTGCGCGAGTCCAAGGGCTGGTCCTATGGCGTCGGCGGCCGCTTCAGCCGGTTGCTGGAGGCGGTGCCTTATCTGATCTCCGCGCCCGTCCAGGCAGACCGCACCGGCGACTCGCTGGTGGCGCTGCGCTCGGGAATGCAGAGCTTCCTCACCACCAACGGCATCACCAAGGCCGAGGAGGAGCGGACCATCACCGGCTTCGTCCGCGAGCTGCCGGGCAGCTTCGAGACGGCGTCGGACGTGCTCGGCGGCATGCAGAACAACGTGCTCTACGGCCGCCCGGACGATTATTACGACACGCTCGCCAGCCGCTACCGCGCGCTCAATGCCGCCAGCATGGACAAGGCAATCCGCAGCGTCATCGATCCGACGCGTTTCACATGGGTCGTGGTGGGCGACGCCAAGGTCGTGAAGCCCCAGCTTGACAGGCTCGGCCTGCCCGTGGAGGTCAGGTCGGGACCGCAACAAACAGCAACGGGAGAGAAGTGATGGCGAATGTCGATGGCGATTGGGATTGCGTGACCAAGTCGCCGCTGGGCGAGCAGAAGTCGGTCTTCACCATCCGCTCGAACGGCGACACCTTCACTGGCCAGCAGGCAGGCCAGATGGGCTCGTTGGACGTGATCGACGGCAAGGTCGACGGCAACAAGCTGACCTGGAAGATGGAAATGAAGGTTCCCATGCCGATGACGCTGGATTGCCAGGCGACGATCGACGGCGACACGCTGACCGGCACCGTCGGCGCTGGTGCTTTCGGGTCGTTTCCGTTGAACGGCACGCGGAAGGTGTGATCGACTTCCCTCTCCCCATAGGGAGAGGGCGACTCGCGCTCTGCGCGAGCGGGGTGAGGGGATTCGGCGCAAGCCGTTCGACTCCAAAGCCCCTCACCCGGACGCGCACTGCGCGTCTCGACCTCTCCCTATGGGAGAGGTGACACCCGCGTCACATGCCCCATCTTGCGCCCCGGCCGCACATGCTTGCCGTAAAGGTGCAGGTGCGCTGCCGGGTCGGCCAGCACCTCCGCCCAGCCGTTCGCATCCTCGCCGATCAGGTTGCGCATCTCCACCCACTGGCCGGTGCGCGCGGTCGAACCCAGCGGCAGGCCGCAGATCGCGCGGATATGGTTTTCGAACTGCGATGTGACGGCGCCTTCGATCGTCCAATGGCCGCTATTGTGCACCCGGGGCGCCATTTCGTTGAAGACCGGGCCGTCGGCGGTCGCGAAGAACTCGCAGGTCAGGACGCCGATATGGTCCAGCGCCTCCGCCGCGCGGGTGGCGAGCGCCACGGCCTCCGGAGCCTGCTCCAGCACCAGGGCCGGAGCGGGCACAGTCGAGAGGTCGAGAATGCCCTGTTTGTGCCGGTTTTCCGGCGTGTCCCAGTGAACGACCGAGCCGTCCTCACCGCGGCACAGGATCACGGAGAATTCGGTCTCGAAGCTGACAAAGCCCTCCAGCGTCGCATGCACGCCGCCTATCTCGTTCCACGCCGCCGCTAGGTCTGCATCGTTGCCCAGCCGGACCTGGCCCTTGCCGTCATAGCCCAGGCTCGACGTCTTGAGGATCGCAGGCGTGCCGATCTCGGCGACCGCGGCCCGCAGTTCCTCCAGCGTCTCGACCGCCCGGAAGGGCGCAGTACGCCCTCCCAAATCCCGGATCAGCGCCTTTTCGCTCGGGCGAAAGCGGGAGATTTCAAGCGGGCGGCGGCCCGGCCGCACGGGCACCAGCCGCTCGAGGAGGAGCAGCGCCTCGGCCGGCACATTCTCGAACTCGTAAGTGACGACGCCGACGCTGCCGGCAAAGCGGGTGAGCGCCGCCTCGTCGTCATAGCCGGCGCGCGTCCATTCGGCGCTGACCTCGGTCGCCGGTCCGCTCGCTTCCGGCGCATAGATGTGCGTGCGATAGCCCAGCTGCGCCGCCGCGATCGCCAGCATCCGGCCGAGCTGGCCGCCGCCCAATATGCCGATGGTTGCGCCCGGTGCGAGGATCATTCGGGTTCGGCCGCGACCGACTCGCTCTGCCGCGTGCGCCACGCCTCCAGCCGGCGGGCCACGTCCTCATCCTCATGCGCCAGGATCGACGCGGCGAACAGGGCAGCATTGACCGCGCCCGGCTTGCCGATGGCGAAGGTCGCGACTGGAATGCCACCCGGCATCTGAACGATGGAAAGCAGGCTATCGATGCCGTTCAGCGCCTTGGACTCGATCGGCACGCCGAGCACCGGCACGGTCGTCATCGACGCCGTCATGCCGGGCAGATGCGCGGCGCCTCCGGCACCTGCAATGATCGCTTTGAGGCCACGGCCGGACGCGTCCTTTGCGTAGGCATAAAGCCGGTCGGGCGTGCGATGGGCGGAGACGATCCGCGCCTCATGGCTGATGCCGAGCGTGCCGAGGATTTCCGCTGCATGGCGCATCGTCGGCCAGTCCGACTGGCTGCCCATGATGATGCCGACCAGCGGCCCAGCCTCGCTCATCTTTGCGCCCCCGTGCAGGAAGCGGTGCTACTTAAGCTGTGATGTGCGCTATAGCAATGGACGCGAAACGGCGCTGTACTGGCGGGATGACGACCGTGGACGATGCCGATCTGGAGCGGGAGAATGCGGCACTGCGCGCTTATGTCGCGGAGCTGGAGGAGAAGGTCGAGCGGCTGGAGCGGCTCGCCGACAGCGATACGCTGACGCCGCTCGCCAATCGCCGCTTCTTCCTCCGGGCGGTCGAACGGGCGGTGGCGCAGCTGGCGCGGCACGGCACGCCTGCCGCCTTGCTGTTCATCGATCTCGACCGGCTGAAGCACATCAACGACGCGCACGGGCACGGCGTTGGCGACGAGGCGCTGATCCATACCGCTTGGTTGCTGAAGGAAAAGGTCCGGTCGAGCGACCTGGTCGCCCGGCTCGGGGGCGACGAGTTCGGCGTGCTGCTCGAATATGCCGATGCTGCAGCGGCCGCAGAGAAGGCGGCGGCGCTGACGGAGGCGGTGAGGTCGCGGCCGCTGCATGGACGCATCTCGATCGGCATCTCGGTGGGCGTGACCGCCCTGGGACCCACCGACACGCCCGAGGCCGCGCTAGCGCGCGCCGACGAGGCGATGTACCGGGCGAAGCGGAAACTCCGCTCGTCCTGAGCGGAGCGCGAAGCGCGCACGATAAGCCGTCATCCCGAACTTGTTTCGGGATAAGCTCTCCGTTTCCACCAAGTCCGAGAGGGTGGACGCCTTATCCCGAAACAAGTTCGGGATGAGGAAGTGGTCAGTCCTCCACCGGCCTCACCAGCAACTTGTCGATCTTGCGCCCATCCATGTCGACGATCTCGAAACGCCAGCCCTGTTCCGCGAAATGCTCGCCGACCGTCGGCAGCTTGCGCATCACGGCGAGCACGAAGCCAGCGGCGGTCGCATAGTCGCGGCCCTCCGGCAGGTCCAGGTCGAGCCGCTCGGCCAGCGTATCGGCGGCGAGCGAACCGGAGACGAGCAGGCTGCCATCCTCCCGTTCGACGATATCGGGGTCGGTGCCGACATCCTGATCCGACGCGAAATGGCCGGCAATGGCGATGAACAGGTCGGCCGGCGTCACCAGCCCTTCCAGATGGCCATATTCGTCATGAACCAGCACCATCGGGACTTCGGCGCGGCGGAGCGTCTCGAGCGCGTCCATCGCATCGACCTGGTCGGGGACAACGAGCAAAGGCCGCATCAGCTCGCGCAAGTTGAGCGCCCGGCCTTCGATGAGCGCGGCGACGATGTCGCGGCTCTGGACGACGCCGACGATATTGTCGACCGAGCCCTCCGCAACCGGTACGCGCGTGTGCGGGGTCTCGACGAAACTTCGGCGTAACGTCGCCTCGTCCGCCTCGATGTCGATCCAGTCGATATCGGTGCGCGGCGTCATGACTTCGCGCACCGGCCGGTCGGCAAGGCGCACCACGCCGGAAATGATCGCGCGCTCGCTCTCCTCGATGACGCCCGAGCGGCTCGCTTCCGCAACGATCAGGTGAAGTTCCTCGGCGGTCACATGCTGCTCATTCTCGCGGTTGAGGCGCAGCAGGCGGAAGATGAGCGCACTGGATTTGTCGAGCAGCCAGACGATCGGCTGGGTCACGCGGGCGAACCAGTCCATCGGCACGGCGGCAAGCGCTGCCACCGGCTCGGGGTTGCGGAGCGCGAACTGCTTGGGGACCAGCTCGCCGACGATCAGCGAGACATAGGTGGTGACGATGATCACCAGCGTGAAGGCAGCGCCCGAGGGAATGCCGATCAGCGCCAGCCGCTCGCCGACGGGCCGTTCGAGCACCGTGCCTGAAAACGCACCCGCGAGCAGGCTGATCAGGGTGATGCCAATCTGGACTGCGGAAAGAAGCCGTCCGGGATCATCCTGCAGCCGCAGCGCCGTGGCAGCACCCCGCCGCCCGACCTTCACCAGCGCCTGCAGCCGCGGCTTGCGCGCCGAGACGATCGCCAGCTCCGACATGGCGAACAGGCCATTCAAGACGATCAGCGCGAAAATGACCGCCACGCTGATCCAGGGAAAGGGGGAAAGAGGCTGCATGCCGTGCGTGCAACGTCCTTAGCGGGCAAATGTGTCGGGGGGAACTGCGAGTTCTGCGATCTCCCGTTCGTCATCCCGAACTTGTTTCGGGATAAGCTATCCAGCGTTCCATCGCTCGTGACTGGCCGCCTTGCCCAACCCTTATCCCGAACCAAGTTCGGGATGACGATTCATGCGGTTTCGAGAGTCCGCCGTCCTGCCCGCGTGCGCATGCGGTGCGTGCGCGTGACTCGGTCGGTCCTGCCCACGATGCTTTCCACGAACAGCCATTCCGCAGTGGCCGCGGCGGGAGTGAGGGTCACCGTCATATAGCCGCGGCCGCTCGTATCGGCCCATTTCAGTTCCGGATTGGTGGTGACCAGGGCGCAGGCGATATCGTTCGGGCTCGCACGGAAATAGGATTCGAGTCCCGGTGAAGTGACGCTCTGGGCGTCGAACTCAACACCGGCGCGCCGGCCGCCCTCCGCCAGCTCGAACGCCCAGCCATTGTGGCTGTCGCCGGCGAGCATGATGAGGTCGGCGCCGGCAATCTGGGCGGCGTTCAGCAGACGAGAGCGCGCAGCCGGATAGCCATTCCAGTCATCCATGCTGCTGGGGAGCCCCGCGCGCGCGGCGAGCAGGCTGGCGCGGACGCGGTCGCGCACATAGTCGGGCGCTTCCGGTGGCAGCCAGTCTGCCGCCGCGGCGGGCGCTCGTGTCTGGCCCATGATGGTGCCGTTGCCGATCACCTGCCACGTCTTGCGTGCGCGGGCGGAGCGGCGGAGTTCGCCATAGAGCCACTGCTCTTGTTCACTGCCCAGCATGGATCGGGCGGGGTCGCGCCAGGGGCCGTCGCGGAATGCGGCGAGTGCCGCGGCCGGGTCTCCGCCAGATCGAAAGGCTGCCGCGATCGAGAGCGGCTGCGAACGGGCCAGCAGCCGCGTTTCGGTCCGGAAATAGGTTGCGAGATCGCCGATCTCATAAGCGGCCCAGGGCTGGTCGCTGACCGGCATCCACTCGCGCCAGGCCTGGAGCGCCGCTGCCTTGCGCAGCGTCCAGTCGCCCTCGTTTGCACTGTGGTTCTCGGCGCCGCCCTCCCAGCTGTCGTTCGCCGACTCATGATCGTCGGTGGAGACGATGATCGGCATTCGGTTGTGCAGCCGCTGCAGGTCGGGATCGGCACGGTAGCAGGCATAGCGGGCGCGATAGTCCGCCAGCTGGATCAGCTCGCCTGCGGGCTCCAGCAGCCGCGCGGCGATCGCCTCTCTCGGGCTCGGATAATTCCCGCGCTGATACTCATAAATGTAATCACCCAGGTGCACGCCGAAGTGGAGATCGTCGCGCGCGGCGGCGTGCGCATAGGCGCTGAAATAGCCAAAGGGCAGGTTGGAGCAGGAGAAGACTGCCATTCGAAACTCGGCCACGCGGCCCGAGGGGAGGGTGCGCGTGCGTCCCACCGGCGACACCTGACCTTCCGCGGTGAAGCGGTAATAGTAGGTCCTGCCCGGCTGCAACCCGGCGACGGTGTGCTTCACCGTCCAGTCGCGAAACGCACCGGTCACCGCCGTGCCGCCGCCGACGATGCGCGCGAACTCGGGCGTCTCCGCGACCTCCACGCCCACGCGAGCGCTGGCGCCGGATGCCGGCACGAAGCGTGTCCACAGCAGCACCGAGTCCTGCCAAGGCTCGCCGCTCGCCACGTCGTGGGTGAAGCCGCGTGCCGCAGCGAGCTGCGCCAGCGCCGCGCCGCCACCCGGCAACAGCAGCGCGCCCAGGCCCAGCGCGCCGCCGCGCACCAGCGAGCGGCGGTCCAGAATCAGGGTCATTCACGTCCTCCCAGCTGCAGCGTCTCGGTCGCGAACCGGGCGACGTCGCTCTCGTCATTGTAGAGACCAAGGCCGATGCGCAGCACGTCGGCGCGCACATCGGTGATAACGTCGCGCGCCTTGAGCTCGGCCTGCCAGCGCTGCGCATGCGGGCTGCGAAAGGCGAGAAAGCGCGCGTGCGGCTGGTCATCGAGCGGGTTAAGCAGTTCGGCATCGCCCAGCGCGGTGTTCGCGATCACCTGCAGCAGCCGCCCGTGCAGCCGGGCAACGTGCTCGGAGATGGCAGCGGTGCCCAGTCCTTCCGCCTCCAGCATGGTCCGCACCGCGACAAAGCGGTAAAGGCCCGACGCGTCGAAGGTCGACCCCATGAACCGAATCGCGTCCGGCGCATAGCCGACGCTGCCCGGCGGCAGCGACAGGTCGTCGAACTCCGCATACCAGCCGGTATTGACCGGCCGCAGGCCGAAGCCGGGCGGGCAGTGCAGAAAGGCCGCGCCCTCGCCGGCCATCGCATATTTATAGCCGCCCGCGGTGTAGAAGACCCGGTCCGCGACCGGCGACAGGTCGGTCTCCACGGCCATGAAGCCGTGATAGCCGTCGATCACCACCCACGGCCCTTGCGGCCGCGCCAGCTCAGCCATTTCGAACACCCGGTCGAAGATGAGGCCGCTGTTGAAGAGCACGTGGCTGACGAAGATCAGGTCGTACGCGCCCGCCCCCGCGGCATCGAGGAACCGCTCGGCAAAGCTGTCGAACGGCGCCACCGGCACCCGCTCCACCACCATCTCGCCGGCCGCTTCCCAGCGCGCCGACTGGCGCCGGAAGCTGTGAAACTCGCCGTCGGTCGCGAGCACCTTCAACGGCCGCGGCCGCTCGATGGCGGAGACCAGCCGCACGATCAGCTCATGCGTGTTGGGCGCGAAAACAATGGTCGAAGGGTCGAACAGCCGCAACTCGGCCGCGACTTCGGCCTGGGCGGCTGGCCAGATCTCGCCCATGATCCGCTCCCATTTGCGGTCCGCGAGCCGCGCCGCATCCTCCCACGCGGCCCGGTGCCCGTCATGGCTCGCATCCGGCCAAAGGTGATGGCTGTGCGCGGCCAGGTGCAGCCGCTCCGGCGCGGCGTCGAGCGAACGGCGAAACAGGTGCTTGTAGCTGCTCACGCCCAGCCGCCTCCGATCGTCATTCCCGCGAAAGCGGGAACCCAGGGAGACAAAAAGAAGGTCTGGGTCCCCGCTTGCGCGGGGATGACGAGGAGAGGGGTCACAACAACGTCCTCAGGCTCCACAGCTCCGGAAAGGCACGCTTGGCGACCGTTCCTTGCAGATATTTGACGCCGGCCGTTCCCCCTGTGCCCCGCTTGCCGCCGATGATCCGTTCGACCGTCAGCACATGCTTGTGCCGCCAGGTGGCCAGCGCGTCGTCGAGATCGACCAATTTCTCCGCGAGCTGGTAGAGATCCCACCAGCGCTCCGTGTCGCGATACACCTCGGCCCAGGCCGCCTCGACCGCCGGATCGGGCGCATAAGGCTCGGCCCAGTCACGCGCGAGAACGTGCGCCGGGAGCTGAAAACCGGCCGAGGCGAGTGCCGCATTCGCATCGTCCCAAAGGCTTGGCCCGTTCAGCGCTTCCGCCATCGCCTGCTCGGCAGCGGGCCGGTCGCGCTGATATTCAAGATACCGCCCGTCCTTTAGCCCGAGCAGATATTCGACAGTCCGGAACTGATCCGACTGGAAGCCCGAGCTCGATCCCAGCACGCCGCGGAAGCGCGAGTAATCGGACGGCGTCATGGTCGCGAGTACGTCCCAGCTCAAGGTCATCACTGCCTGAATGCGGGACACCCGCGCCAGCCCTTTATAGGCCGGCACCAGCTCGCCGCTCCGCACCTGCGCCTTGGCGAGCTTCAACTCCGAGATCATCTGCTTCAGCCAAAGCTCTTTGGTCTGATGGATGATGATGAACAGCTGTTCGTCGGGCTGATCGGAGCCGGGGCGCTGGGCCGCCAGAATGTCGTCGAGCGCGAGATAGGAAGCGTAGGTGACGTCAGTGGACATACAGCTTCCCTACGCTAGGTTCTTGCCCATGCGAAACATCCTGCTCGCGGGCCTGCTGCTCGCCACCGCCGCGGTTCCCGCCATCTCTGCCGAATCTGCCTACGATCTCGCTGCGTCGCGGGCGAAGATGGCCCGGATCGAGATGCGACCCGACACATCGTATCTCAGTGCCGAGGAGCGGCAGGTCGTGAACCTGCTGATCAGGGCCGCAAACCAGATGTCGGAGATTTACCTCAGGCAGAAGCATGCGGCCAATCCGCAGGTGCGGCGCGCCATCGCCAGCAGCAGGCGTGCAGACCAGGCGCAATTGCTCGATATGTTCGACCTCTATTACGGACCTTGGGACGATCTCGCCGAGGGGCACGCATTCTGGGGTACGAGGCCGAAGCCTGCAGGCGCGGGCTTCTATCCGGAAGACCTGACCAAGGCCGAGTTCGAAGCCTATCTGGCGGCGCATCCGGCGGAAAAGGCGGCGCTGATCAGCCCTTATACCGTAGTCCGGCGCGAGGGAGCCAAGCTGTTCGCGATCCCCTATTCAAAAGCTTATTCCGAATGGCTGGAGCCCGCCGCGCGCACGCTCGAACAGGCGGCGGCGATCACGACCAATCCGAGCCTGAAGCGGTTCCTCACGCTCCGCGCCAAGGCCTTCCGCACCGACGATTATTACGAGTCCGAGCTTGCCTGGATGGACCTGAAGGACACCCCGATCGAAGTCGCGATCGGCCCTTACGAGACCTATACCGACGAGCTTTATGGCGCGAAGACCGCGTTCGAGGCGTTCGTCACCTTGCGCAATCCCCAGGCCTCGGCCGCGCTCGACAAATACAAGCGCTATCTCCGCGACATGGAAGCGAACCTGCCGGTCGAGGAGAAATACAAGAACTTCCAGCGTGGCTTCGAGTCGCCGATTTCGGTCGTCGACCAGGTGCACGGCGGCGGCGACAATGTGCCGGGCGTGCAGACCGTCGCCTTCAACCTGCCGAACGACGAGCGGGTTCGGGAAGCGAAGGGCGCGAAAAAGGTCATTCTCGCCAACGTCCTCGGCGCCAAATATCAGCGCATCTTGAAGCCGATGGCGGCTCTGGTGCTGGTGCCCGACCAGGCGCGGCTCGTCACCGAGAAATATATGGCGAACGAAACGCTGTTCCACGAACTGTCGCACAGCCTCGGGCCGGGCACGATCGTGAAGGACGGCCGCAAGACCAGCGTGGACAAGGAACTGAAGGAACTTGCGTCCGGGCTCGAGGAAGCCAAGGCGGACGTGATGGGCGCCTGGAACATCCTGTTCATGATGGACAAGGGCGAGCTGCCCGCAGCCGAGCGCGCCGAGCTTTACCCGACCTATGTCGCCGGTCTGTTCCGCGCCATGCGCTTCGGCATCGGCGAGGCGCATGGCAAAGGAGCGGCAGCGCAATACCGTTTCCTGCGCGAATATGGCGCGCTCGACTGGGATGCTGCCGCCAAACGCTTCCGCGTGAACGACGCCAAGATGAAGGACGGCATGGCCGCGCTGGTCGCCGCCACCGTCAAGCTGCAGGGCGACGGAGACTATGCGGGCGTGCAGGCCTTCTACGCCAGATATGCAATGCTCGATCCCGAGGCGCAGGCGGTGATCGCGTCCATGGCCAGTATTCCGGTCGACATCCAGCCCATCTATCCGGAGAAGGTGTAACCTGGCTGCGTTCCAAACGTTGAAGCCTCGTGCCTGATTTCCTCGCCAACCTGCCGACCACCACCATCGCGCTCGCGATCGGCGCATTCGTGATCGTGAGCCTGCTCCAGCGCATTCCGGTGATCGGCGGCGTGATCCGGATCGCCATCTCTCTGGTGCTGGTGGTCGCGGTCGCCCTGCTGCTGACCGAGCGCATGCCGTTCGATCCCTTGCTCTCCAGCATCGCCAACCGCTTCAACCTGGGCGGGCAACAGGTGGAGGGCGACGAGACCCGGCTGCGGATGAGCGCCAACGGCCACTTCTTCGCCGACGTGACGCTGAACGGGGTTAAGCGCCGCATGCTGATCGACAGCGGCGCGACCGTGACGGCGCTGTCGCAGCGCACCGCGGCGGCCGCCGGCATCCGCACCGACGCCAGCGTCATCCCCGTCATCATCCAGACCGCCAACGGCTCGGTCCGCGCTGAAACGGGGGAGGTGGACGAACTCCGCCTCGGCAACATCGTCGCCCGCGACCTGAAAGTCGTCGTCTCCCCTGCCTTCGGCTCGGTCGACGTGATCGGCATGAACCTGCTGTCGAAGCTCAAATCCTGGCGCGTGGAGGGCCGGACGCTGATCCTCACGCCGAACAATCCGCAGGCTGTGGCTGGTAAAGGCGCTTAGCCGGCGAGGCTCGTGAATGTCCGCAAGCGACACAAAAAAGGACATTTGGCCACGGCACCTTATCGCCATCCTCATACATCGAGAGCTAGTCGGTTAGACGATCCTGCTCGAACTGGGGCAGGCCTAGCGCCGGCATCCAAGCTTCACGTCGCGCAATCCAAACTTCATACTCGGGCTTGAACAGTGCGGGTTCGTCGAAGCTACCGAGAGAGATCTCCAGCTCTCCTTGGTCGCCGCCCTGACCTAACACCCGAGCGCCACAACGCGGGCAAAAGAGGCGCTCATATTCGGGAGAACTCCTCCACCCTTGCAGTTCTCCCTCGAGAGAAATCTGATCGGAGCGAAATACTAGGAACGCGTTGAAGGCTGCGGCGTGCGCCTTGCGGCACGTCAGGCAGTGGCAAAGGCCTGACCTGAGCGGCCTTCCCTTGACGGAGAACCGCACCGATCCACACGCGCAGCCCCCAAGCACAACGCCGTCAGTCATCCGCCGTAACTCCTTCTGCCGGACATTGACCGAACACGCCAAACTACTGCGAACTCGATTCTAGCGCGAACACCTCAGCCCGCTTGGCTTATATCAAAGAAGCCGAGGCCCGGGCCCCTGCTCTGCAAGAACATCATCAGGATTTCTGAGCGGGCAAAATGAGGTCGAAAGGCAGCCACAGCCTATGCAGCCATCAAGCTCCTCCTTGAGTTTCGTCAAACGGTGAATTCTTTCCTCCAGCTCACTGCGCCAGGAGGCGGAGAGGCGTCTCCAGTCATCTCGCGTCGGGGCCTGATCCATCGGCAGTTCGCGCAGAGCCTCCCGCACTTTGGCGAGGGGCACACCGGCGCGCTGCGCCACTTTGATCACGGCGATCCGCCGCAGAACCTCGCGCCGGAAACGGCGCTGGTTACCGTCGCTCCGCCAACTCCTGATCAGCCCCTTACGTTCGTAGAAGTGGATCGCCGAAACACGGACCCCGCTCCGCTTCGCGACCTCCCCGACGGTGAGCCCAAGTAGCGCGGATCGCTGTTCAGAGTTATCAGGCAAAGCTCTTGACCTCAACTATGGTTGAGGAACTATCTCCGGGCTCCATCCAATGCAAGGAGGAGCAGACATGACAAAATCTCTTCGGCTGGTTCTGATATATGGCAGCGTCCGGCCGGAACGCTTCTGCGACACAGTCGTGCAGTGGACAATTGAGGAGGCAAGCAGACATTCCGATTTCCAGCTAGAGGCGATTGACCCGCGGACCCAGTGGCCGGCGATCGACTTTATGCGCTTCAAGCGGCAGATCGACGCCGCGGACGCTGTGCTGGTCGTGACACCCGAGTACAACCGCTCCTACCCGGGAGCGTTGAAGCTGCTGATCGATTCAGCGACGCAGGAGTGGAACGCAAAGCCAATCGCCTTCGTCAGCTACGGCGGCGTTTCGGGTGGTCTCCGGGCTGTCGAACACCTGCGGCATGTGTTCATCGAGCTACATGCTGTGCCAATCCGGGATACCGTGAGTTTCCAGAACGCGTGGGATGCCTTCTCTGATGGCAAACCGCGCGACCATCTCCGCCAAGCCCGGGCGATGAAAACGATGCTGTCGCGGCTGAGCTGGTGGGCTCGCGCCTTGAAAGCGGCCCGCCAAACGCAGGCTTACGGAGAAGCGGCATGACCGGCGCGCGTGATTTTCAGAACAGCCCCCGCGTCTTCGTCGTAGGAGGCGATCCGGACGTCCTTGCCTTCGTGATGGAGGAAGTCGGCGCGTGTGGCATCCAGGTCGAAGGAGTGACGATCGACCGCACCTCCACCATTGACGAGGCATCTTTCGATCTCGTCGCCTTCGGTGCCGGTGTCGGGTTCGAGTTGCGCAGGGAACTTGAGGCCCGTTTCCGCCGTCTCAACCCGAACACCCGCTTCTTGCGTACTTACGCGCCCTACGCGGCATCGCAGATCGTCGCGGCCGTGCGGGTACAAAACCCACCGCAGCCGGTGGAGCTGGACACCTACCTCAACCGCATCGGTTATGCCGGACCGCTGGAGCCGACGATCGACACGCTTCGGACATTGCAGGAGCGGCACCTCGCTTCCATTCCGTTCGAGGCGATCGACGTCTTGCTGGGCCGCGGTGTCGACATCACTCCGGATGCCGTGGACGCCAAGCTGATAGGCAACCGTCGGGGCGGCTATTGTTACGAACAGAACGGGCTCTTCAAGCGCGTGTTGCAGAGGATCGGTTTTGAAGTTGAGCCGCTTGTTGCCGCCGTCCGATGGGGGGCACAGCCCGGGAGCGCGCCACCGCCTCGGGCTCACATGGCACTGCGAGTAACTATTGAAGGCGTGCCGTGGCTCGTCGACGTGGGTTTCGGCTCGAGCGTGCCGCCGGCACCACTGCGGCTCGACACCCGTCATCCGCAGCCGACGCGGTATGGACAATATAGGATCATTCCGCTCGGCGGCGGCCTGCTCGTGCAGGCGGAAGTCGCTGGGTCTTGGGTTCCGCTATACGATCTCTCGAACGAGCAGCTGCTTGATACTCAGTTTGAACTGTTCAACTGGTACGCGTCGACGCACGACCGATCCCATTTCCGACATCAGCTGATCGTTGCCAGAACGACGCCTGAAGCCCGCTATTCGCTGCTAGACGGGCGCTTCAGCGTAAGGTTCGCAGACGGGCGGACTGAGCGTCATTTCCTCGATGTCCGAGGAATAGAGCAAGTGATCCAGAATCACTTCGTGCTGCATCCCGAACCCTCTTGGGCTGGCGCATTCGAAGTGGCCGCTGGGCGTTCTGCCCTGGACCAAGTTCCCCTTAGGGGCGGCGGCCTCCGGTCTTGAGCGAGCGCCTCTGCGTGTGCTGCTAGCGCGTGAAATGGGGGCCAGGCAGCGCCCCGGCGGGTTCAACTCGCGTCGGCATGCTCATGCCGGGCAATGACGAAGATGGTGTCGTCAGTGCAGTTGCTGACGACACCTCCTTATGCCTGCTTTCCACCCTTGGCGGACTTTCGGGAAAGCAGCTGTGCCTGTTCCGAGGGGCTTAAACCCGCTCCGCGCTCGCCACTGCGTCCGCCGCCCGAAGGGCTGCCAAGATGCGCATTAGGTGGTGCAGGTCGTGCACCTCGATATCGACCTGGAAGGTGTGGAACGCGCCGTCCCTGTTCTCCAGCTTCAGGTTCAGGATGTTCGCCTTGTGCGTGCCGAAAATGCCGCTCATCACCGCGAGCGAGCCCGGCTCGTTGCGGACGATGACGTTCAGCCGGGCGGTGCCACCGTCCGACTTGTCGCCCCAGGCGAGATCGACCCAATCCGCATCGACGCCGTCGGCAAGCTGCGAGCAATCGATCGTGTGCACCTGGATCGCTTCGTCTGGGCGTCTCAAGCCGACGATACGGTCACCGGGCACCGGGTGGCAGCAAGCGGCGAGGTCGAAGGCGACGCCGGGCGTCAGGCCCTTGATGGAGATCGCTTGACGTTGCGCCGGCGCCTTCGCATCCACATCGCCGCCGGCGGAACCCGGCATCAGGGCTTCCATCAGCGCCGCGTCGCTGACGGTGCCGCGAGCGACCGCAACCATCAGGCTCGCTTCGTCGCCTATCTTCAGCCGCTGAAGCGCGCTCTTGAGCGCGTCCGCACCAAGCTGCGCCGGCAGCCTCTGGACGATCTCGTCATAGAGCTTGCGGCCGAGCGCGATCATCTCGTCGCGTTCCTTGTGGCGGACATAGCGCCGGATCGAGGCGCGCGCCTTGCCGGTCACCGCGAAGTTGAGCCATTGCGGCTGCGGCTCCTGCGCCTTCGATTTGAGGATCTGGACCTGGTCGCCATTCTCGATCGGCGTGCGCAGCGGCACCACCCGGCCATTGACCTTCGCGCCGACCGTCTGGTCGCCCAGATCGGTGTGCACGGCATAGGCGAAGTCGACCGGTGTCGAACCCTTGGGCAGCTGAATCAGCTCGCCTTTAGGCGTGAAGGCGAAGATCCGGTCCTGATACATCGCCATGCGCGTGTGCTCGAGCAGCTCTTCCGGGCTGTCGGCGGTGTCGAGGATCTCGATCAGGTCTCTGATCCACCGCACCTGCGTGTCCGGCCGGTCCTGCGCCTGTTTATAGGCCCAGTGCGCGGCGAGGCCGAACTCGGCCTGGGCATGCATGTCCTTGGACCGGATCTGGATTTCGATCCGCATATTCTCGGCATGGATCACCGAGGTGTGAAGCGAGCGATAACCGTTGCGCTTGGGCGTCGAGATGTAATCCTTGAAGCGCCCTGGCACCATCGGCCAGCGGCCATGGATCACGCCCAGCGCCTTGTAGCAGTCCTGCGTCGCCGGCACGATCGCACGGAATGCCATGACGTCCGACAATTGCTCGAAGCTGATGTGACGCTCGGCCATCTTCCGCCAGATCGAATAGACGTGCTTCTCGCGGCCCTGCACTTCGGCTTCGATGCCGTTGCGCGACAGCAGCAGCTTCAGCCCCGAGGCGATCCGCGCGATCCGGTCGCCGCCGCCTTCGTGGAGCTGCTGCAGGCGCTTGGTGATCGACTCATAGGCTTCCGGCTCGAGCTGACGAAATGCGAGCGTCTGCATCTCGTTCATGAACTCGTACATGCCGATCCGCTCGGCGAGCGGGGCGTAGATGTCCATCGTCTCCTTGGCGATGCGCCGGCGCTTCCCCTCGTCCTTGATGAAGTGGAGCGTGCGCATATTGTGCAGCCGGTCGGCAAGCTTCACCAGCAGCACGCGGATGTCGTCGGACATGGCCAGCAGGAACTTGCGCAGGTTCTCCGCCGCCCGCTGATTCTCCGTCTGCGCCTCGATCTTGCTGAGCTTGGTTACGCCATCGACCAGCCGGGCGACGTTCGGCCCGAACTTGGCCTCGATCTCCTCGTGCGTGGTGAGGGTGTCCTCAATTGTGTCATGCAGGATCGCGGTGGCGATCGTCTCGTCGTCGAGGTGCAGGTCGGTCAGGATACCGGCCACTTCGATCGGGTGGCTGTAATAGGGATCGCCCGATGCCCGCTTCTGCGTTCCGTGCATCTGCATCGAGAACACATAGGCCCGGTTGATCAGCGCCTCGTCCGCTTCCGGGTCATAGCTTTTGACCCGCTCCACCAATTCATACTGCCTCAGCACGGGCCCAAGATCGGGAAAGCGTTTCCGCAACGCAACAGCAAAGGCTCAAAAAGAAAAACCGCCGGAGCTCAAGCGAGCTCCGGCGGAGGCGTGCGGACCGTAACAGAGGGGAGTTCGTCCGCGCGTAACTTAGCGGCGCACCAGCTTGGTGGTGTCGGCCTTGGCGTTGCACTTGGCCAGCGCCTCGCCGTCGAGCATCTCGTTACCCGCGCGGAAGGATGTCACCGGACCGAGTTCGCGCGCCACGCTGGCGCAGACGATTGCGGGCCGGCTGGTGCCTTCGGCCGCGGCGCAGGTTGCACCGTTGCAGCTGAACAGCGTGCCGCGGACGACCTGCTTGGCATCGGTGACTTCGTTTGCGAGCGTAACCGAGTAGAAGCCGGTGTTCGGCTGCGCGACCGCAGCCGAGCCGAGCAGCGCGAGGGAGCCGACGAGCGAGAAGAGAAGAGCAGCAATCCGAACCATGATCCGTCCCTTTCGTTATTCAGTTGCGAATCACTACTTACCCAAGTAGGTTTCGAGTTGCAACTAGAAACTGAAAATGATTTTGCCGTTTGTGAACGGTGACGGTTCGGTTACGTTGATACAGGGTGAGAGGATAAAGGATGGGCCTGAGAGAGCCGCTTGCGGAGATCGCCGCGGAATGCAGCCTGCCCAAGGCGCTGGAAGCGATGGGCGAACGCTGGGCGTTTCTGATCCTCCGCGCTGCCTTCAACGGACTGAAGCACTTCGAAGAGATCCAGTCGAACCTGGGCATCGCCCGCAACATTCTTGCCAATCGGCTCGGCCGGCTGGTCGATGTTGGCATCCTTTCGCGCGAGCCATGCCCTGAGGACCGGCGCAAGATCGAGTACCGCCTGACCGAAAAAGGCCTCGACCTGCTGCCGACCATGATCGCGCTTCGGCAATGGGGCGAGAAGTGGGAGACGGGGACACCGTCCAATCCGGTGCTGGTCGATCAGCGCGACCAAATGCCGATCGCTCCGATCCGCGTCTATTCGCACGACCTGCGTCCGCTCGCTTGGGAAGACCTCTGCTTCGTCTATCGCGAGGAACTGGACGCGAAGGCGGCAGAGTAGGGCGGCTTCTCCAGCCACTCGCTTCGGACCTGATCGTCCGGTTCGGCGTCTGAGCGGTTCGCTCGCTCATTTCCAAAGGCCTTGGCGTCCAGCTGCGCAAGCGCCCACACTGCGGCGCCGCGCACGACGGGACTAGGGTCGTCCAGGTGTGGCAGCACGGCCCCGGCCAACTCTGTCCTCCCGCTATTCCCCGCTGCAATAAGGCAGTTGCGCATCATCCGGTCGCGGCCGATCCGCTTGATCGGCGAACCCGCGAACACCTGACGGAAGCCCGTATCGTCCAGCGCCAGCAGGTCGGCGAGGAGGGGCGCGGTCAGCTCGGCGCGTGGCGCAAAGGCGAGATTGGCGGCGGCGCTCTCGGCGAACTTGTTCCAGGGGCAGACGGCGAGGCAATCGTCGCAGCCATAGATGCGATTGCCGATCGCCGGCCGCAGCGCATGCGGGATCGGCCCCTTATGCTCGATCGTCAGATAGGAAATGCAGCGCCGCGCATCGAGCCGGTAGGGCGCCGGGAAGGCATCAGTCGGGCAGGCTGTCTGGCACGAATTGCAGCTACCGCAGCGCGCCGCTCCCCCTTGGTCCGGGGGCAGGTCCAAAGTCGTGAAAATGGCGCCCAGGAAGAGCCAGCTGCCATGTTCGCGGCTGACCAAATTGGTGTGCTTGCCCTGCCAACCCAGCCCTGCCGCTTCGGCGAGCGGTTTCTCCATCACTGGCGCGGTGTCAACAAAGACCTTCAGGTCGCCGCCCGCGGCGGCCACCAGCCAGCGCGCGAGTTCCTTCAGCTTGCGCCTGATCAGGTCGTGATAATCGGCCCCCTGCGCATAAACGGAAATGCGGCCGGCCTCCGGCGCCTCTGCCAGCCGCAATGGATCCTCGGCCGGCGCATAGCTCATCCCGAGCGCGATCACCGACCTTACCTCCGGCCATAACCCGGTCGGAGCCGCACGCTGGTCGGCCCGCGACTCCATCCAAATCATGTCGCCATGGCAGCCGCCGGCCAGCCACGCCCGCAACCGCTCGCCCGCGAGCGGCGTCGCATCGGCGCGCGCGACTCCGCAGGCGGCGAAGCCCAGCCGCGCCGCTTCGGTTTTCAAAGCATGGACGAGATCGGGCGCCATGCGGCCCATATAGGCGCCGTGTGGTGCCACTGACACTCCGGTCAGCGTGTCTTTTTTGCAACGCACAACGGAATGTTAAGGCCGCACGGGCGCTGCGCCGTTGCGAGTCTCCGAACCGCAACATATCGGAGCCAAAGGCGCGGGCAACGGCTGAGTAGAGTCGCGAGCGGGCACCGCCCGATTTTGGGGAAAGCAATGCGAAATCATCTGTTTATCGGCGCGGCCGTGGCTGCGCTCATCGCTCCTGCCGCCGTCCAGGCGCAGGAAACCACGTCGACGATTCGCGGCACGGTGACCAGCGGCGGCGCCGCGGTTGCCGGCGCTTCCGTTGAAATCCTGCACGTGCCGTCGGGCTCGCGCTCGACTGTCACGACGGATGCGAGCGGCTCGTTCAACTCCAGCGGCCTGCGCGTCGGCGGCCCGTTCACGGTGCGCGTCTCGGCTCCGGGCTTTGCCGATACCAGCGTCACTGACGTCTTCACCGTCATCGCCCAGGCCTATGACCTGCCGATTGAGCTGACCGCCGAGTCGGCCGGCGGCGACGATATCGTGGTGACCGCCGCCAGCATCCCCAATGCGGGTACGATCAGCCAGGGTCCGGCAACCATCATCACCGCCGAGCAGATCACCACCATCGCCTCGGTGAACCGCGACATCCGCGACCTGATGCGCCGCGATCCCTTCGCGCGCCTCGACTATTCGGAAGGCAATGGCCGCGCCGTTTCGTTCGCTGGCCAGAATGCGCGCTTCAACCGCTTCTCGGTCGACGGCGTGCCCGTCACCGACAATTTCGGTCTGAACCCCGACGGTCTGCCGACCCGCCGCTCGCCGGTGCCGTTCGACGCCATCGGCCAATTCCAGACCAAGGTCGCGCCGTTCGATGTGCGTGAAGGCAACTTCCAGGGCGGCGCCATCAACGCCATCCTGAAATCCGGCACCAACGAGTTCCACGGCACCGGCTTCTACGCCTATTCCAGCGACGAGCTGAACGGCAAGCGCACCAAGCCGGGCCCTGGCGTGCCCACGGGCCGCGTCACGCTTCCGAACTACAAGTATGAGAATTACGGCGCCCAGATTTCGGGTCCGATCATTCCCGACCGCCTGTTCTTCATGGTCGCCGGCGAGCGCATTCGCGCCGGCACCCCGATCGCGGAAGGTGTGCCGGGCGACAATGCCGGCACCGTCATTCCGAACATCACCGACGCACAGCTGGCGCAGATCCAGTCGATCGCGCAGAGCCGCTACGGCTATGATACGGGTGGCGTTCTGAACAACTCGGGCGACAGCGATGATCGCCTGGTTGCAAAGATCGACGCGAACCTGTCCGACACGCAGCGCGCCTCTCTGACCTATATCTACACCAAGGACGAGATCCGGTTTAACCAGAACACGAACGTCGGCCCGGCCTCCGGCACGGCCAACGCTCCGGGCCTCGGTCTGGAATCCAATGGCTATGTTTCGTCGAACCGGCTGCACACCGGCGTGGTTCAGCTGAACTCCGACTGGACGGACAATTTCTCGACCGAAGTGCGTGGCTTCTACAAGGACTATAAGCGCGGCCAGGATCCGATCCTTGGACGCGGCTTTGCTCAGTTCCAGGTTTGCACCGCGCCGACCTCGGACATTGCGAACAACACGGAGACGACTCAGTCCCTGAACTGCGCCAACGGCTTCGGCACCGTGTCGTTCGGTCCGGATATCTCGCGCCAGTCGAACGAGCTGACCAGCCAGAGCTTCGGCGGTCTCGTTCAGGCCCGCCTGACCCAGGGCGATCACGACATCCGCCTGTTCGGTGAGTTCCAGAGCGCGAAGATCTTCAACCTCTTCCTGCAGCGGACGGCTGGCGACTATTATTTCGACTCGATCGCAGACTTCCAGGCTGGCATCGCGTCGCGCCTTCGCTACCAGAACGCTGTGCCCTCGCAGGACCCGGCCGATGCCGCCGCGCAGTTCAAATATCAGACCTACAGCTTCGGCATTCAGGACAATTGGCAGGTCAACGACATGCTGTCGCTCGCCATCGGTGCGCGCTACGACATGTATGGCGGCCACAGCCGTCCGGCGCTGAACCAGGCTTTCCAGCTGCGCTATGGCTTCACCAACCAGACCTACATCAGCGGTCGCGGCGTCTTCCAGCCGCGCATCGGCTTCGACTTCAAGCCGTTGTCGAACCTGACGTTCCGCGGGGGTGTCGGCATCTTCGCAGGTGGCTCGCCGGACGTCTATGTCTCGAACAGCTTCTCGAACACGGGCTTCTTGTCCAACTCGATCGACATCCGTCGGCAGAACAACGGCACGGGATTCGTCGGGGCACCGACTGCGATCGGCGCTGCTGCCTTGGCCAATGTGAACGGCACGACCATTCCGGCCGCGGCGACCACTCAGCTGCTGAACACGGCAACGGTGCCGACCGACCGCAATGCGACCGCCCCGGTCAATGCGCTTGATCCGGACTTCAAGCTGCCGTCGCAATGGCGGGCGACGCTGTCGGTCGACTGGACGCCTGAGTTCGACAACTTCCTGGGTGGCGGCTGGCGGTTCGGCGCGGACTTCCTCTATTCGGCAGTTCGCAACCAGGTCTACTTTACCGACATCCGCTCGGTGCCGGGCACGTTGACGACGCCGGATGGCCGTGTCCGCTACGTGCCGGTCACCCGGACGACTGCCGGCGCTCCGAATTTCGGCGACACCTTCCAGGACCTGCTGCTGACCAACACCGGTCGCGGCCGCAGCTACATCGCGGTGGCGCGCGTCGATAAGCGCTTCGACTTTGGTCTGGACGTCTTCGCCAGCTACACTTGGCAGGACGTGAAGGACGAGACGCCGGCGACTTCCTCGACGGCGGGCTCGAATTACGGCAACGGTGCCTTCTTCGATGGTCGCGGCGCAGCTTACGGCGTCTCGAACGACGAGGTCCGTCACAACATCAAGTATGGCCTGACCCTCAACCGTGAGTTCTTCGGCGACTACAAGACCCGCTTCTCGCTGTTCGGCGAGACCCGGATCGGCAAGCCGTTCAGCTACACGATGCAGGACGTGTCGAACGCCCGCAGCGGCATCTTCGGCAACACCGGCACGAGCGGCCGTTACCTGCTCTATGTGCCGACCGGCCCGAACGATCCGCTGGTTTCTTACGACAGCACGACTACCCAGAATAACCTCGAGGCGCTGATCAACTCGACGGGTCTTCAGAAGTATCGGGGCAAGGTGACGCCGCGCAACGCGTTCAACTCGCCCTGGTTCACGAAGCTCGACCTGCATCTCTCCCAGGAACTGCCGGTTCCGGGCTGGACCGATGCCCGCGTCCAGCTGTTCATGGACATCGAGAACTTCACGAACCTGCTGAACAAGAATTGGGGCCAGATCCGGGAATATTCCTTCCCGTACACCATTGCTGCGGTTCGCGCGGCCTGTCTCACGACGGCCACCCCGACCGGCACGGCGGTGGTGCCGGTGGGCACTGCTCCGGCGCAGATCCCGGCGGGTGCGGTTGCTGTGCAAGCGGCGAACTCGGGGCAGGCCTGTGCTCAGTATCGCTACTCGGCACCGAACGGCACGCCGCAGAGCCAGAACGTGATCTCGTCGCGTCAGTCGCTTTACACGATCCGCGTCGGCGCGCGCTTCACCTTCTAAGCGCCGGGCGATCGCCCAAAGAAAGGCCGCCGTCCGGACATCCGGGCGGCGGCTTTCTCTTTGTCCGTCTTCCCGAACCGAGGTCGGGATGGCGCCAGCCGGTTGCTACTTCACGTACATGCTCTGCCTCGGCCGGGCCATGACCCGCATCACCATCGGCTCGAAGAACTCGAGCGGAGCGCTGTCATAGTTCGGGTCGAAGGCGGACTGGTCGTATTTCTCGCAGAACTCCGCGCAGGCGGAATAGTGCGGGTGTCCGTTGAACTTGTCGCGGACATTTCGATCCATCCCCAGGTGGTGGAAATAATAATAGCCCTGGAAGGCGCCGTGCTGGCCGACGATGAACAGGTTTTCGTCCGACACGAACGGCTTCAGGATCGCAGCGGCGACATCCGGGTGATTGAACGAGCCGAGCGTGTCGCCGATGTCGTGCAGCAGCGCCATAACGACATATTCCTCGTCGCGCCCGTCGCGGTGGGCACGGGTCGCGGTCTGCAGCGAGTGCTCCAGGCGGTCGACGGGAAAGCCGCCATAATCGCCGTCGAGCAGGCGCAGATGGTCGAGCACGCGCTTGCCGACCTGGCCGGCGAAGGGAAAGAAATGGCTGGAGATGATCTGCCAATCTTCCGCCGTGCCATGTTCCATGGCGGTGAAGCTGGCGCGATCGGCATGGCCGTCGGACATGGTTTAGGCTCCTCTCGTTTGACGCTAACGTAAACCTCTCCACCTTCTTCGGGAAGCCTCTTGATCGCACGTCCTGAGCGGAGCGCGCAGCGCGAAATCGAAGGGCGCTGGCACCGCGCCCTTCGACTACGGCCTACGGCCTTCGCTCAGGACGAGCGGATGAGTTTCAACTTTGAGTTGAATTCGATAGAGCCGCGGCAATGGCGACCGCCGTACTGCCTGCAAAGCCGTTCTTCGACGACAAGAACCGTGCCTTCTGGAACCTGCAGACCGCGGGCTGGGCCGGCTATTTCCTGCTGCGCATTCTCTCAGGCTTCGCCAACGGCCTGACGCTCGCTTTCCTGGTGCCGGTCGCCGTCTCGACCGCCACAGGCTATTCGCTGACCCTGGTGCTGGGCGCGCTTTACCGCGAGTTGCTTCGGCGCAAGCCGGTCGTCACCTGGGTGGGTTCGATCGGCGGCATCGTCATTGCCGCCGGCATCTACTCGCTGATCGACGCCTGGATCTTCAACACCATTCAGCGGCCGGGCGAGTCCTTTCAGATCAGCCTTTTCCTGGGCACCATCTTCCTCGATTTCGTGGTGATCGCCGCTTGGTCGGCGCTCTATTACGCGATCAACTTCTTCCTGGTCGTCGAGGAGCAGGCGGATCAGCTGCGCGCGCTCGAGAGCCAGGCCTCGACCGCCCAGTTGGCGATGCTGCGCTACCAGCTCAACCCGCATTTCCTGTTCAACACGCTGAACTCGATCTCGACCCTCGTGCTGCTGAAGCAGACCGAGCGGGCGAATGCGATGCTATCGCGCTTGTCGTCGTTCCTGCGTTATACGCTGGTCAACGAGCCGCTGGGGCAGGTGACGATCGAGCAGGAGATCGAGACGCTGAAGCTTTATCTCGACATCGAGAAGATGCGGTTCGAGGACCGGCTGCGTCCGATCTTCGAGGTCGATCCGGTCGTGCTGCGCGCACGGTTGCCGTCGCTGCTGCTGCAGCCTTTGGTCGAGAACAGCATCAAATATGCCGTGACGCCGCAGGAGGAAGGGGCCGACATCATCATCAGCGCACGGCTGGTGGTCGATCGCCTGCGGATCATCGTCGCGGACACTGGACCCGGTCCTACGGAAAAGAAGCCGGGGCCGGGCACATCGACCAGCGTCGGTCTGGCGAACATTCGCGACAGGCTGGCGCAGGCCTATGGCCAGGATCATGAGTTCGACGCGAGAGCGCGTGCGGGGGGCGGATTCGAAGTCGTTATCGAGATTCCGTACCAGACTGAGGAACAACCAAGGGAAGCCGCATGACCATCAGAACCATTCTCGTCGATGACGAGCCTCTGGCCATTCAGGGCCTGCAGCTTCGGCTCGAACCGCACGAGGATGTCGAGATCGTCGACACCTGTTCGAACGGGCGGGAAGCGATCCGCTCGATCAAGACCAACAAGCCGGACCTCGTCTTCCTGGACGTGCAGATGCCCGGCTTTGACGGCTTCTCGGTCGTCCAAGGACTGATGGAAGTCGAGCCGCCTTTGTTCGTCTTCGTCACCGCCTATTCGGACCACGCAGTGCGCGCCTTCCAGGCCGATGCCGCCGACTATCTGATGAAGCCGGTCGAGGAAGACCGGCTCGCCGCGACGCTCGACCGCGTGCGCCAGCGGCTAGCCGAGAAACGCGGCGTCGAGGAGGTCGATCGGCTGAAGGAAGTGCTGGCCGAAGTGGCGCCCGAGGCGGCCGCCGAGATCGGCGATGGCGGCGGCGAGGCGCCTTCTGCGAGCCGCTTCGAGAAGATGATCAACATCAAGGATCGCGGCCAGATCTTCCGCGTCGACGTCGATACGATCGAGCGCATCGACGCGGCAGGCGACTATATGTGCATCTACACCGCCGAGAACACGCTGATCCTGCGCGAGACGATGAAGGACCTGGAAAAGCGTCTCGACCCGCGACGCTTCCAGCGCGTCCATCGCTCCACCATCGTCAATTTGGATTTGGTTAAGCAGGTGAAGCCGCACACCAATGGCGAATGCTTTCTGGTGCTCGACTCAGGCGCACAGGTGAAGGTTAGCCGCAGCTACCGCGATGTCGTCGCCCGCTTCGTGCATTGATCGACCGCCTCACCTTCGTCATTCCCGCGAAAGCGGGAACCCAGGAGTCTTGATCGCAAGCTTCGGGAAGCTGGGTCCCCGCTTTCGCGGGGATGACGAGACATGATGAACCAGAGCGAGAAAGCACGCGCCTTCGCGGCGCTCCATAAGCCGGGGCAGCCCCTGATCCTGTTCAACGCATGGGACGCAGGCTCCGCCAAAGCGATCGCCGACGCAGGCGCAAAGGCGATTGCGACTGGTAGCTGGTCCGTCGCCGCTGCATACGGCTTTGGAGACGGCGAGGGTCTGCCATTGGACCTCGCGGTCGCCAATGCCGCCCGGATCGTTGCCACCGTCGAACTGCCGGTCACGCTCGATTTCGAGGGCGGCTATGCGGTCGATCCGTCCCGTGTCGGCGAGAATTTCGGACTGGCGCTCGCGGCCGGAGTAATCGGCTGCAACTTCGAGGATCGCGTGGTTGGCGGCGAGGGTCTGCACCCGGTCCATGTCCAGGCAGCCCGTGTCGAGGCGCTGCGCCGTGCCGCGGAGCGGGCCGGCATTCCCGCCTTCATCAACGCGCGCACGGACATCTTCCTCAGTTCCAAGCCCGACACGCACGACCGCGCCGCCGCCGATCATGCGCTGGAGCGGGCTCGCGCCTATGCCGGTGCGGGTGCCAGCGGCTTTTTCGTGCCTGGCCTTGCCGATGAAGGCCTGCTCGCCCGAATCTGCGAAGCCTCACCGCTGCCGGTCAACGCGATGATGTTCCCCGGCATGCCGAGCGCGAAGCGCCTCGCCGAACTGGGTGTCGCGCGTATCAGCCATGGCCCCGGCCCTTATCGCCAGGCCATGGCGGCGTTGACAGATGCGGCAAGGGCGGCGTTCGCCTGACGGCAACATTTCAGCCATTGAGCGTTTCTCTCGGAAGAGAATGCCGGAGGCGAAATGATCCTGTTCCTGCTGCTCCAGGCCTCAGCGCCCGACATCGAGTTCAACGCCAATGTCCGCGCCCGCTCCGTGACGATCGAGAAGCAGGGCGATGCCCGGCTGACCGTCCATGCCGAGCCCGAGGGCGAGAGGCTGGTCGATGTGCAGGCTCCCAAGGCGAACGGGCGCAAGACGCTCGACAATGTCGAGGTCACCATTCGCGCTCGCGCCAGCGTCGCCGATCCACAGGCGGCGCGCGTCCAGGTCGAGAGCGGTGAAACCTCCCCGCCGCAATGACGTTACGGCTGCACAACAGGGAGAATAAGATGCGCAAGACTGCCCTTTTTGCCGCCGCGGCCGCTATCCTCACCATCGCGGCTCCCGCCGAAGCGCAGGACCGCAATCGCCGCATCGTTGGTGGCGGCCAGCCCTCTCAGCTCGCGCAACAGGCGCTGTCCGGGCAGAACCAGCCCGACGTGCTGCTCGATGTGCCCAACCTCTCCGTCGACGAGATCAACCTGGAGGTGAACAACCTGCAGGTGCACATCGCGCTCGATGCGCGGCTCGCCAATCTGCTGAAGCTCACCGCGGGCGCCGATGCGTCGATCGACCAGGTGAAGATCGGGATCAAGGGCGTGCAGGCGCAGGCGACGTTGATCGTCCGGCTCGAAAATGTCCGCGCGATCATCGAGCGCACGCTGCAGACGCTCGACAACAACCCGCAGCTGGTCACTCAGCTGCTCAATACTGTCGACAACACCGTGAACACGGTCGGCGGCGTCGCCAACAACACGGTTGGGACCGTCGGCGGCATCGCCGGGACGGCGCTGCGCAGCGGCCAGGTGCTCGACCTCGCCCGCTCCGGGCTAACCGAGCTGTCCAGCACCGTGAACAATGCCGGTCAGACCGTTCGCCGTCTGCGGGACCGTGGCGGACGCCTGATGGAGGTGATCACCGATACGGCCGGCCGGATCGTGTCATCGCGATCAGTTAGCCAGTAGACTTCCCGTTCGTATCGAGCGACGTCGAGATACGCTTCTCGACTTCGCTCGAAGCGAACGGACTATTTCGTGGCGGCGGCCGCCACTACCTTCGGCGCCGGCGCAAACGGCTTGATGCCGAACTCGGGATAGACTTCGGCCGGATAGTAGAAGGCGCCATCCTTCACGACCATGGCGATGCGCTTGATCGCCTTCAGTTCCTTGGTGGGATCACCCGGCACCAGGAAGAAGTCCGCGAACTTGCCCTTTTCGATCGAGCCGAGCTGCTGATCCTGGCCCAGATAGGCGGCCATGTCCCAGGTCGCGCGCTTCAGGATCTGCGCCGGCGTCATGCCGATATCCTGATAGAGTTCGAGCTCGCGATGATAGGTGAAGGAGCCGCCAGTGTCGGTGCCAGGCACGATCATCACGCCGCGATCGTGCAGCATGCGGATGGTCTGCACGATTTTATCATAGGCGCCGCGATAGGCGGCATCGTCGCCTGGTGCCGATGTGTCGATCCAAGCCTGCTTGAGCGATCGTTGGGTGCCGATCGGCATATGCTCGAAATAGTCGGCGGCGCCGCGCGCGACCGCGCCGTTGCGATTGGTGAGCAGGTTTTCGTGAATGCCCAGTGTGACGTCGATCGGCACTTTCCGCTCGACCATCAGATTGACCGTATGCTGGACGCGCGGGCTGTTCAGGTCGAGGCCCGGCAGGCGCTTGAGCGCAGTCAGGCGGAAGAGGGTGCGCGTGTCCTCGGTCGGCTGGATCACCCAGCCGAGCATCAGCTGATTGATGTGCGTCAGCTCGTCGAAGCCGGCGCCGATCATCGCATCGGCATTGGTGAAGGCGGGCACATGGCCCAGCACCTTCAGACCCAGCTTCTTGGCCTCGGCGACCATCGCAGGCACCCAGGCCGGGTTCATGCTGTTATAGGATTTTATCGCCCAGAAATCGCGCGCGGCATACCAGCGGGCGGCGTCAATCGCTTCCTCCTGGCTATTTACCAGCATGCCGTTGTTGGAGCTGAACGGGCTCTTGCCTTCGATGAAGCCGGTGCGGGTGATGCGCGGGCCGGCGATCGTGCCGCTCTCGATCCGCTCGATCAGCGCCGCAAGGACTTCGTTGTTGTTGCCCATGTCGCGCATAGAGGTGACGCCAGCCATCAGGTTCAGCAGCGCGCCTTCCTGGCTGGTATGGGCATGCATTTCGTAGAGGCCGGGGATCAGCGTGCCGCCGGCGCCGTCCACGACCGTCTCGCCTTTGGTCGCGGGGCTGCCGAGCGGTTCGACGGCGGCGATGCGGCGGCCGTTCACGACCACTGCGACAGGCCCGGTCAGCGCCTGCGTCTTGGGATCGAACACTCGCACGTTGCGGATGCGGACGGGACCCGCATAGCGGTGCGCGACCTTCTTCTGGATATCGACGAAGCGGTCGGTGGACCACTTGGCGGCCAATTCTTTCAGCCGGTCGGCCTCCGCTTCATAGCCGGCGCGGATGATGGCGAAATTAGGGCTGACCACCGCGAACATGTTGCCCTGCGGGTCGAGCAGCACGGAATCGGGCGACGTTTCGATCCCGCTAATGTCGTAGCGCGTGATCTGGAGCGGTCCGCCGGAGCCTGCCACGCTCAGCGTCTCGCCCTTGGTCAGCCGGAGCGTGCCGCCAGGCAGGGCCGCGATGCTGTTGCCGCCCGCCTTCATGATAGCCCGGGCATAGAGCCCGGTCGCCCAGGGGCTGCCGCTTTGCGTCACATAGACGCCTTTGGCGGGCGCGCTGCCCTTGCCGGTCGAGTCCGTCCACGTCGCCTTGGCGCCCTCACGCGCGAAACGTTCGTCAACCTTGGAGCCGAAGGTGGTGGTGCCGGTCACGTCCCAAGCAACCGGCAGACCTTCCGCGCCGAAGCGGATCGTCTCCTTCATCGTCGGCCCGCGGCCGTTATTCTTGAAGTCATAGTCGATCGTCGCGCGGTCGCCCTGCACATCGGCCTTCAGGTGGCCGACGCGGGTGGTGCCAACGATGACGCTATAGTCCTGCAGTTCGGCGGCGGCGGGAGTGGCGATAGCGGCGGCGAGTGCGGCCCATGCCGCGGTGCTGAAAAGCTTCATATCGCAACGACTAGGCCGCGCATTCGGCGCTTGCAACGGGATCGGATAAGGGCGCTAGGTGGTTGGGCCAGATGATGAGTTCCGCAGTCTCGACCACGCAGCAGCGTCGTATCGGCCTGACCCTGGCCGCCGCGATCATGGCTGCCTGGCTGACGGTGCATATCGGCGGCATCTTCTTCTGGCGATTGGAGCTCGGCCATGCGCCCGCTCTGCTGGCGGTAATCCTGCTGCAGGCTTGGCTCAGCACGGGGCTGTTCATCATCGCCCATGACGCAATGCACGCTGCACTGGCGCCGGGCCAGCCAAGGCTGAACCGCGGTATCGGCACACTGGCGCTCGCCTTCTATGCGGGTCTTTCCTATCGGCAGCTCGCGCCCAAGCACGCGCTTCATCACCGCCATGTCGGTACTGAAGGGGATCCGGACTTCCACGCGCCCGAGCCGACCCGCGCGCTGCCCTGGTTCCTCAGCTTCTTCCGCAGCTATTACACTCATGGCCAGCTCGCCCGCATCACGCTCGCAGCGATCGTCTATCTGCTGCTGGGCGCGGGCCTGTTGAACATCGTCATCTTCTGGGCGGTGCCTGCCTTACTTGCGCTCTGGCAGCTCTTCTTCTTCGGCACCTATCTTCCTCACAGGCATGAGCAGGGTGGGTTTGCCGATCATCACCGCGCGCGCAGCACGCGCCTTTCGCCTTGGCTGTCGCTCGTCACTTGCTTCCACTTCGGCGGCTATCACCACGAGCATCACCTGCACCCGGCGACACCCTGGTGGCGGCTCCCCCGATTGCGGCGGGAGCTTGGCTGAACAGCCGATGGATCAGCGCGGCCGCTTCTTCGACGCCTCCCAGCCTGCGCATCGCATAGGCCATCCGCTCGGCATTTTGCCGGTGGGAAGCGGTCTCCAGCAGCGTTCTTAGCTCTCCGGCGATAGTATCCGCGTTCCGCCGCCTCGGCAGCAGCCTTCCGGCACCGGCATGGACGACCCGCGCGGCGGTGCCCGGCTGCTCGAAGGCGATCGGCGCCATCAGCATCGGCACACCCGCGCCAAGCGCATCAAGCACGGTGTTGAACCCGGCATGGAGGGTCGCAGCGGAGCAGCGGGGCAGCACCGAAGGCTGGTGCCAATGCGAACGCACGATCGGATCGCCAGGCAGCTGCCGCGCCGCAGCGTCGTCGAGCTTGCCGCCATGCGCCACCACGGCGCGAGCACCCACCCGCGCGCACGCTTCCGTCATCTCGGCGAACAGTCCTGCGCGCCCTCCTTGCAGGCTGCCAAGCGAGCAATAGACGAGCGCACGACTGTCGTCAGGAAGCTCCGGGTCTGTCGGCGGCGTATCGCGCCAGGGTCCGCAATAATGGAAGTTGGCCGGCAGTTCGCGTCTGGGAAAATCCAGCGCCTCCGGACATTGGGCGACTTGCAGATGCGGGGAGAAGCCTTGGTTCTCCTGCGGATCGAGCGCCCACGCAGAAGCGGCTCGCTCGACCACGCGGGTGATCGGCCGGGCGAAGAGATCGGCAAAGCGATAGCCGGTGGCGTTGCGCTTCAGCCCGGCCGCGTCGTGCCTATAGGGCCAGCCGATGAAGGGCGGCGGCACGGCCGGCTCGCGCAGCAGCGGCAGGCCGGTGACGCTCGTCGCCCAAGGCAGTCGCAGATGCCGCGCGGCCAGCCCGCCTGCAGCCTCTGTCGAATCCGCAATCACCGCTTCCGCCCCGATCCGCTCCAGAGCAGCAGGCAGGTCTTCCAGCAACATGCGCGTGATCGCCGCCGTCTCGCTGATCATCCGAAAAAAGCCGAACGGCCGCGACGCTCGCGCCAGCACCTGCGTGTATCGCGCCAGCGCGCCCGGTCCATGGGTGCGCGCGCCGACCGCTTCGAAGGAAAAGCCTGGCACCAGCGCCGCCGCATCGGCCATGTGCACGAAAGTGACTCGATGCCCCCGCCGCTCCAGCGCCCGCGCGAGCACTTTCAGCGGGTCGTAATGGCCCGGCACCGGCGGCGCGATGATGGCGATGTGGCGAGGCATATCGCTCGCTAGCAAGCCGCTCGTATCAAGCGAAGTCGAGATACGCTTCTCGGCTTCGCTCGAAGCGAACGGGAAAGATCTATCGCCGCCCCCGATACCGTGCCGCGTCCACCGCTTCGGCCAGGTCCGCGACGGCGTTCAGCCCAGCCCGAACGACATCTCCCGGCGTCGGCAGCGCCAGTTTCTGCGCCTGGAGCAGGAAGCTGGTCTTGCGGACATTTGCTTCCTGCGCGCCGTCCACCGTGCCGTCGGGCTTCGGCTCGTGCAGATTGTCGCGGCGGTTGAGCACGCCGGGGTCCCCGGGACTTTGCTGCGCTTCCACGCCGAAGGCCTGCATGGCGAGGTCGGTCAGCCGCGGCGCGACCTTACCGGCGAGGGAGATCGCATAGCCGCCACCGCCGACATAGAGCTGCCGCCGCGGATGCTCGCAGGCGAACAGGATCGCGTCGGCCACCAGCCGCGGATCGTAGAGGGGCGGCGGCAGTCGCGGGGGCGCGTCCATATAGTTGCGGGCATGCTCCGGATACGGCGTGTGGATGGCCGCTGGCTTGATCAGTGTGACGGAGATCGGTGCGCCTTCCTGCTCCAGCTCCATCCGGAGCGCATCGGTGGCTGCCTGCACGGCGGCCTTTGACGCCGAATAAGCGCCCTGCAGGATCATCGCGCGGTCGGACAGTACGGACCCCAGATTGACGATCGCGCCGCCCTTAGCGCGCAGGTGCCGCGCGGCGGCGAGCGAGCCTTGCAGCACGCCGAAATAGTTGACGTCGAAGATACGGCGGTGATCGGCGAGCGTCACTTGCTCCATCGTCCCGTAGGTCGCCGCGGCGGCATTGTTCACCCAGGAGTCGAACCCACCGAACTGCTCGATCGCGGTGTCGGCGATCCGCTCGACATCGGCGGGGTCGGACACATCGGCGGCACAGACGGCTACGCGTGCGCCCCGCGAGCGCAGCCGTACGGCGACCTCTTCCAGCGCATCGAGGTTGCGCGCGGCAAGCACGACGGTGGCGCCGCGGGCAACCGCCTCCTCGACAGTCGCCAAGCCGTTGCCGCTGGTGGCTCCGGTGACGACAATGGTCTGCTGCTCGATCGGCTTCAGTCTAACGGCCATGCGAGGCTCCTTTCGGGAGCCGAACCGCCTCCTTGCCCGGCTGGTTCCTACGCGGCCCTGCTGCGCCTGGAGGTCAGTTCGTGCAGGCCCTGGAGGGCAGCGCCGAGCGCATGCTCCCGGCTGCCCATGGCGGCTGTCAGGATAGGCCGCGCTCTGGCCAGATACTCGCTCGGGCTCAGCCCCATGAAGCGCTTGAAGTCGCGGTTGAAGTGCGAATGGTCGACATAGGCGCCGTCGAGCAGCTGCCCGATCGGACGGGGTTCCTCGGTGGCAAGCACGGCGAGAGTGCGCAGGAAACGTTGGCGGCGCAGCAGCAGCTTGGGTGTGAAGCCGAAACTGCGCAGGCAGATGCGGACCAGCGCGCTTTGCGAAAGGCCGGTGCGGGTGGCGAGGCCCTCGACGGTCGCAGTCGTGGGATCGAGCAGGGCGGCGTGCACGGCGCGGATCTGCGGTTCCTTCCGGTCACGAGTCTTAGCTCGCCGGGCGAAGAAGGCGTCGAGCCGGTCGAACATCGCGGCCTCGCTCGCATCGCCGAGCAGTTGTTCCCGAAGCGTCGCCACTTCGTCGCCCAACTCGCCGACGGGCTGGGTGATGGCATCGGCGAGAGCGTCCGCCGGCGTGCGGATCAGGGTCGTCCAGCCAAGTGGGGTCAGGCCGATACCGAGAAGCTTGCCCGGCCGCGCCACGACCGGGCGCGCGCGGCTGGTGGGGCCGAACAGGGCGACGGTCAACCCCTCGACCGGCCGGCCGTCAGCATCGAGCGCGTGCCACTCGCTGTGCAATCGAATGCGCAGATTGCCCCATTCCGGATGGAGCAGGTCCTCGACAGTGGCGGAGGGCGGGCCCTGCAGCTCGATCACATAATAGGACGTGATCAGGTCGCGCACCGATTCGGCCGGCACGCGAAACCGCATCGTCACCGCGATTTGTTCGGTCATCCCGCACCCACCCCTGTTGCACCCCTTCAACCGGGTAAGTCGCGTCGTTGCAATAGCTTATTCGGGCACGGCCGATCTTGTCCGTGCCGGGACGGTACAGCCCCGTCTACGGCAGCTGCAGTTTCGTCGACGCGGCGTTCACAGACCGGGGGATTGCGGCCAGTCAGGCCCTGCGACCCGAGGCATTCGAAAGAATGCTGACTCTAAAGCCCGGCTGGCCCCACGCCATGCCGGGCTTTCTTTTTCGCCCCTTCCACCTTCGTCATCCCCGCGGAAGCGGGGACCCAGCCCTTCTTGTTCTTGTCGCTGGCGATGCTGGGTTCCCGCTTTCGCGGGAATGACGAAAGAGAGGCAGTATCAAGCGGCCAAGGAAGGCTGCTGCTGCGAGGAAGCGGGCCGTCGCACGAGCGGCATTCCGAGCACCACGCGGAAGCCGGATTCGTCCCGATGGACCGCCATTTCGCCCTGAGCGCCGAAGCTGAGGCGCAGCCGTTCGCGGACGTTGGCGAGGCCGACGCCAGTGCTGGATCCTGACGCGGCGTCGCCGGCACCGGTGTCGCTGACTTCAAGCTCCAGACGGCGGTCCTTCTCGCGCGCCGCGATGCCAATCATGACCGGCATGCGCGATGGCGCCACCGCATATTTGACGGCGTTCTCAACGAGCGGCTGAAGCAGGAAAGGTGGCACTTGCGCGTCGCCGAGATCGTCCGGCAGGCTGATCGAAGGCGCGAGTCGATCGCCGAAGCGGACGCTCTCGATCTCGAGATAATTCTCGAGCATCTCGAACTCTTCCTCGACCGTAACCAGTCGGTCAGGATCAGCCGCCAGGCTGCCGCGCAGGAAGGAGGAGAGCCGGTCGATCATCGACTCCGCGTCGCGCGGACGGCCGGACACGACCAGGCTGGAGATGGCGTTCAGCGTGTTGAACAGGAAATGCGGGTTGAGCTGGAAGCGCAGCGCCAGCATCTGCGCCTCCCGCTCGCGCTGACGGGCCTCGTCCAGCAGATGCTGGTTCGACTTGAGCGCCGCATAGGCCGCCTGAAAAGCGAGAAGCGCCGCCAGCATGCCGCTATTATAGGTGTTGATCGTGGCGGCGCGGACAAAGGCCTGGCGATAGTCGGTCACCATCGTCCCGGCCCAGATGCGTAGCTGCGTGTCCCAGAGCGCCTGAAGCAGGGCGACGATGACCACCGCCACCGTGACGATTGACCAGCGCAGCACTGGCTGCAGCGCAGCCGTGCCCTTCAGCACAAAGTAAAGATGGAAACCGATGAAGCCGTCGACCAGCATCATCGGTACGCCGATCGTCAGCGACTCCCGAAAGCTGTCGGGTCCGCGAAAGAAGCCGGACAAGGTGAAGACCAGCAAAGTGAAGCAGTTGAACGCGATGGTCAGCGCGATGGCCGCCCGAAGCTGCTCCCGATTCTGCCCCCCGCTCATGCCTGGAGCCTATCAGCGGCAGACGCGTGAACAAAGGCTTAGCTGCGTTCTTTGGTCGCCGAAAACCGAAGCGCCGGATTGCGCTCCTTCACATAGTTCAGCTCCCAGGCGTCCTTGGCCATGAAGACGAGCGCACCGTCGCGGTCCTCGGCCAGCGCGCCGCGATGAATGGAGGCGAAGGCGTCCAGGTCCTTCGCGTCGCCGGCGATCCACCGCGCAGTGTCCCACGGCGAAGCCTCCAGCTTCGCGTCGACCTTATATTCGGCCTCCAGCCTGGAGATCAGCACCTCCAGCTGCAGCTGGCCGACCACGCCCACCACCCAGTTGCTGCCGACCTGGGGGTAGAAGACCTGGATGATGCCCTCCTCGGCAAGATCGTCGAGTGCTTTCCTGAGCTGCTTGGTCTTGGTCGGGTCCTTGAGCGCGACGCGGCGCAGCAGCTCCGGCGCGAAGTTGGGGAGGCCTGTGATCGTGCGCGGCGGCCCGTCCGTCAGCGTATCGCCGACGCGGAGCGTGCCATGATTGGGAATGCCGATGATGTCCCCGGGCCAGGCCTCTTCCGCCGTCTCGCGGTTCTGGGCGAAGAAGAGGATCGGCGAGTGGACGGCGATCGCCTTGCCGGTGCCGACCTGGTTGAGCTTCATGCCGCGGCGGAACTTGCCCGAACAGAGCCGCATGAAAGCGACCCGGTCCCGGTGCATCGGATTCATGTTCGCCTGCACCTTGAAGATGAATCCAGTAACGGCCTTGTCGTCGGGCGAGACCGGCTCGGGGTCGGCCGGCTGCGGGCGAGGCGACGGAGCGAAGCGGGCCAGCGCCTCGATCAGGTCCTGAACCCCGAACTCCTTCAGCGCCGAGCCGAAATAGACCGGCGTCAGGTCGCCGTTGCGATAAGCGACTTCGTCGAACGGCGCATAGCCGGCCTCGATCAGCGACAGCTCTTCCAGCACTTCGTCGGAAAGGGCGGGAGCCGGATCCACGCTGCCGTCAGGACGGAGCAGGGACTTGGCCGCCAGCTCATAAAGTCCCTGATAGGTGCCGCCCATGCCGACCGGCCAGTTCATGGGGCTGACGTCGAGCGCCAGTTGCGACGCGACTTCGTCGAGCAGGTCAAACGGGTGCCGGCCTTCCCGGTCGACCTTGTTGATGAAAGTGATGATCGGCACCGAGCGGAGGCGGCACACCTCGAACAGCTTGCGCGTCTGCGCCTCGATGCCGCGCGCGGCGTCGATCACCATGACAGCGCTGTCGACCGCGGTCAGCGTGCGATAGGTGTCTTCCGAGAAGTCCTCGTGGCCGGGTGTGTCGAGCAGGTTGAAGGTGAGACCGTCACGCTCGAACGTCATCACTGACGAGGTGACCGAGATGCCGCGCTGCTGTTCGATCTTCATCCAGTCGGACCGGGCGCGCCGCGCCTGCCCACGCGCCTTGACCTCGCCCGCCGCATGGATCGCGCCGCCGAACAGCAGCAGTTTCTCTGTCAGCGTCGTCTTGCCCGCGTCGGGGTGTGAGATGATCGCAAAGGTCCGCCGATCTGGGCGGTCGATGGGGCGTGATGACATGGAATGGAGCCTGGGATGATCGGCGCTGTCGAAGCGAGCGCAACGCGCGCCCCTTAGCGGCATTGCGGCGGCTTGGCGAGTATCCGCCGGACCGCCGCTCGTTTACCATATTGCTTCGGAACCGGAATGAGTTGCTGTGGTTGTTCTTCCGAGATCATCTGCAGTTTCGTCGCGAAGGTGGGAACGTCGCGTGCTGAAAAGAGTGCATCACCGAGGTTTGTGGACGCCGGCCGAGGACGAGACGCTCAGGCGGATGCTGGCCGGCGGGTCCTGGCTCCACGAGATAGCGGACGCGCTTGGCCGCTCGCAGGAGGCGGTGCGGACCCGCGCCAACATCCTGCACCTGCCGGTCAAGTCTGCGCCGCGTCACGTGCTGCAGGGCCAGAGATTGCGGCTGCGGCTCGGCTGAACGAAGAGACGCCGCCGGCCAAAGCCGGCGGCGTCGAGTCCGCCTGAGAGGGTCGAGAGTTCAGGCGTAGGCGATGCGCGTGTTCCGCCGGCGCGCAGCGGTGCCGGCAAGCGCAAAGCCGCCGATCATCAGGGCCCAGCTCGCCGGTTCCGGCACGGCGGTGACATTCTGGGTCACGGTAAAGCGCAGGCCGGTGGAGTCGCCGGCGAAGTTCCCGGCATTGTTGACGCCGATCCCGATTACTTCCCCGGCATCGAGGTCGAAGGTGCCGCTGAAAGTGCGCGTGGCCCCCGGCGTGCCGAGAAAGCCACTGGCGAAGACGTTGGTGCTGCCGCTCGCGTTGGTGAGCGCGAATATGCCCACCGATGTTGAGGTCGTAAGCGCGTCCAGCGTGGCCTCGAAGCTATATTCCCCTGCAGTGGGTGCGATGAAAAAGCCGATCAGCGAGCTTGCCGAGCCAGGATGAACTAGCAGCCGGTCGAGCGGCTGATACGGATGGCTGGACGAGGGAATGCCGGTCGACTTGAAGACGCCAGGCAAGCCAAAGGCGCCGTTCTGCAGTCCGAGACAGATCGTGTTGTTGATCACGCAGCTGACGGAAGTCAGCGGCGTTAGGTTCTGGTCGACGGCGGAGACCCAGCCGAATCCGCCTGCTCCTTGTGTGCCGTTGAAGCTGGTGAAGGCATCATAGGTGACGGCCTGCGCGCCGCTCGAGAGCAGCAGCGCCACGGCTGCGACGATAGACTTCCTCATAACTCTACCCCTGTTGACCCGAAGCGGAACGACTCGGTCCGCGCGAGAATAGTGAAATGGTTAACCATTGAGGATCAGCCACATGGCCTATTTTTATATGCTGATCCGATATGGGACAGGCTTGACCGGAGCGCTCCTTTCCCGTCCGGGAACCGGATGGACCTGGACGGACTGCTGATCCATTATTTCGGCACGGCCGAGTTGGCCGGGCTAGACGATCCGGCGCTGGCCGATGGAAGCGCGGCCCTGCTGCTGGACTTCGGGCTCGAGCGGGAGCCGGGCCGGAAGTTCGCGCTGTGGGCGCTGCTGGACGCGATCGGACGCGCGCCCTTTCCCGCGGATGCTTTTCCTGATCATCCGGAGCTCAAGCGGGCGGCTGAAGATTATCTGTCTGCTTCGGAGCGGCTGTTGCCCGATGATTGAGCGGCTTCATTCTCGGCGAGATTGGCCCGGACGATCGCCGCTGCCGCTTCGATCAGGGCCCGCGCGGCGAGGATGTCGTTCCGCATCACCTCGTCAATCTGCACCGCTAGCCGCGCGACGATCTCCTCGGCCTCGTCTGCGCAGGCGAGCAAGCGTTTGTCACCTTCGATCAACCGAGCAGCTGCACGCTCGTCATCACGGATCGCCGCCGGAAAGCAGCTCGCGTCGGTTTCGGCCAGCCTCAGGGCCGTGTCCTGCAACTCGGCGAGGCGCGCATCATTGGTGTCGATCCCCGGCCGGTCAGGATTATGCTTCAGCGTGATCGCCGCTGCCTTGCGCGCGCAGGCGATCCCAAGGGCAAGGGCAGCCGCCGCAGCGACGCCTGACCCCGGCGCTGGTGCGCGCGAGGCAATGGCGCTGGCCAGCGCCTTGAGTGACTGATCCGCAATCGACTCCATGCGCGCTCCCTCGCTAAGGCCCGCCGCCATGACGGCTGCCGATCTCCGCGACCTGTTCCTGACAACGCTTACCCGCCGCTTCGGGGGCAATCGCCGGCGCTGGCGCATGGTGATGGGGGAAGTGAAGCTCTATTCACGCGCCACCCACCCGCACTGCAACTGGGCGGTGACTCCCTCGGGCAGCGCGTCCGAGAATAGCGCCGTGGAGGCCGTTGCGGACGATCTCCGCGCCGCCCACCCCATTATCGGCTAGGCCGCGCGGCTGGTGCTGGCCGTCGTCCAGGCGAGATGAGGCAGGGCGATGGACCGGCCGCCGCCCAGATCGTTGCGGATCACGATCACGCCCCGCTCCTCCATATAGCCGAGCAGGCGCTTGACGCGCCCCAGCGACGCCGTGCCGTAGATCCGGGCGAGTTCCCCGTCTTCAGGGCACGCGGCGCCGTCCCGGGCTGCCCGGGCGATTGCCATGAAGGGTGCCAGCATGTCTTCAGGAAGTGCGGCGCCGATCGCCAGCGCCTCCGACCAACTCTCCTCGTCATTGATGCCGGCCAGCGCCAAGGCGAACAGCTTCCGGAACTCCGAAAGGCTCGGCACTGGGGCAATGCCGCCCATGCGGCAGCCGATGGTGAAGTCCTGGTAAAGCGCCGGCGCGGGCTGGCCGGTGAAGCTGGCGGCCAGGCTGCGCAACACGCCCTGCAGTCTGTCGCCACGATCTTCGTCGCTGAGTTGCGGCAATTCGGGAAGTGCGGGTGGCGCCTGGATCGCATGGATCAGCTCGGCAGGCCGGGGTGGCGGAGGCGGCGGCGCAATTTCGCGCGCTGGCGCCGGTCCGGGCTTCAACAGCAGTTCGCTGTCCGCTGCGCCGGGTAGGGGCAGCAGCACCGGAGCCGCATGGTTCGTGCCCGTCTTCACCGCGCCGACGCGCACGAGAACCGGCCGCCGTGCTATGGCAGGGCCTAAGCCGAGGAACTGCCCTCGCTCCAGATCGCGGATCGCTTCGGCCTGACGCCGCTCCATGCCCAGCAGGTCGGCGGCGCGCAGCATGTCGATGTCGAGAAAGGTGCGGCCCATCAGGAAGTTGGAGGCTTCCGCCGCTACATTCTTGGCGAGCTTAGCCAGCCGCTGCGTGGCGATCACGCCGGCGAGTCCGCGCTTGCGGCCGCGGCACATCAGGTTGGTCATCGCCGAAAGCGAGGCCTTGCGCGCGTCGTCCGCAACTTCGCCGGCAGCGGCGGGCGCGAAAAGCTGCGCTTCGTCAACCACGACCAGCGCCGGAAACCATTGTTCGCGCGGGGCATCGAACAGCGCGTTGAGGAACGCCGCCGCGCAACGCATCTGATCGTCTACCTCCAGGCCTTCGAGGCTGAGCACCGCCGACGCCCGGTGCTCGCGGATGCGCGCGCCGATCGTCGCAACTTCGCTGAGCGAATAGGCGGGGGCGTCGATCACCGTGTGCCCGAACGCGTCGGAGAGGGTGACGAAGTCGCCTTCGGGATCGATCACGACCTGCTGGACCGTGCCCGCGCTGCCTTCGAGCAGGCGGCGCAACAGGTGCGACTTGCCGGAGCCGGAGTTGCCCTGGACCAGCAGCCGCGTCGACAGCAACTCCGCCAGGTCCAGCCCGACGCTCCCGCCGCGCTCATCGGCGCCCAAATCCACGCTCACGCTCATGCCGCCGCGTTTCCGCCAGCCGCCCGAGTCCGGGCAAGGCCAAGCCTCGAAAAAGCTGGGGACTATTTGGCTACGGCGAGCATCCGCACGATCCGCACGATCCGCACGTTCCGCACATTTTGCACGTGCAACTGCAAACTTCCCGCTCGATCCAGATCGGAACAGCCCATCCACATTTCAAAGAGCCAGGCATAGCGGCAGCGGCGCGGCGCGAAGCCTATCCGAACGCCGGGCGTGTAGGACAGGAGAAAATATCGGTCAGCGTGACGCCCGAATTCAGCGTTTGCGCCGCCTCGCCCGCCGCTCTTATGGTCGCCGCCTGACCTGATCCCTGGGGGACCGATGACCCGTTTCGCCGCGCTGCTGCTTGCCTCGACGCTGTTCGTTTCGCCGGTCCTTGCCGCCGAGCCGCCTGCCAAGGTGCTGGCGGGGACCGCCACGCAACCTGGGCTGATCCCGCTCAACGTCGATCGTAGGGGCGGGCGCATCCTGGCCTCGCTTCCTGCACCGGACCCGGAGGGCGTCTCCGGCCGCTTCATCTACACGAGTGCTCTGGAGACGGGTCTCGGCTCGCCCGCACTGGGCCTGGACTATGCGCTCAATTCGGGTTCGCGCATGCTGGTGTTCCGCCGCGTCGGCAAGAAGGTGGTGGCCGAGCTGGAGAATCCGCGTTTCCGTGCGTCAGGAGCGCCTGAGCAGGAGCAGGCAGGCGTCAAGCGATCCTTTGCGACTTCGACCATCTGGATGGGCGATGTCGCAGCCGAGAATACGGACGGCAGCTTTCTGGTCGATCTCGCGCCCTTCGTCGCCCGCGACGATCTCGGCATCGCGCGCGCTCTGAAGGAGCAGGAGAGCGGCGATTGGAAGCTGGTGCCCGAGTTGAGCGTCGCCGACCCGAACGCCGCCCGCGCCTTCCCGAACAATGTCGAACTCGAAGCGCGACTGACCTTCACCAGCAACAAGGCGGGGCCGGAGATCGAGAATATCGCACCCGCCTCGGGCAATGTCAGCTTCACGGTCCGCCATTCGCTGATCGCGCTGCCTGAGCCGGGCTATGTGCCCCGCCGCTTCGATCCGCGCGCGGGCAGCTTCGGCACCCAAGTGGTCGACTTCAACGCGCCGCTAGGCGGGCAGCTGGTCTATGAGCTGGCGAACCGCTTCCGGCTGGAAAAGACCGATCCGAACGCCGCCCGCTCGCCGGTCAAGAAGCCAATCGTCTTCTTTATCGATCCGGCCGCACCCGAGCCGATCCGCACGGCGCTGCGCGAGGGCGTCGCCTGGTGGCGCGACGCGTTCGAGGCAGCAGGGCTGGTCGATGCCTTCCGCGCCGAGATGCTGCCGCCGAGCGCCGATCCGCTCGATATCCGCTACAACGTCGTCAACTGGGTCAATCGCGCGACCCGGGGCTGGTCATATGGCCAGGCGATCACCGATCCGCGCACCGGCGAGATCATCAAGGGGCAGGTGCTGCTGGGATCGCTGCGCGTGCGGCAGGACCTGATCATCTATCAGGCGCTGGTCGGGGCCAATCTGACCGGCACCGGCGATCCGAACGATCCGGTCACCGCCGCGCTGGCCCGCATCCGCCAGCTTGGCGCGCACGAAGTCGGCCATGCGCTCGGATTTGCCCATAATTTCGCGGCGAGCATCGGCGGCAGGCAGTCGGTGATGGACTATCCGGCGCCCCGCGTGCGGCTGGTCAATGGCCGTCCGGACCTCAGCGATGCCTATGGCGTAGGCGTCGGCGATTGGGACAAATTCGCCGTTGCCTGGCTCTACGGCGCCCGCACGGACGCGGAGGCGCAGCCGGTCATGGCGGCGGGGCTGGCGCAAGGTCTGCGCTATGTGCCGGACCAGGACGCCCGCTCGCCCGACGCCCCGCACCCGATCGGAAGCCTATGGGACGATGCCGCCGATCCGGTCGCCGAGCTGCGGCGCGTGATGGAGGTGCGGCAGGCGGCGGTCGCCGGCTTCGGTCCGGCGGCGCTGCGCTACGGCGATCCGCAAGCGCAGCTGCGCCGATCCTTCGTGCCGATCTGGCTGCTCCACCGCTACCAGGTGGAGGCTGCGTCGAAGCTGCTCGGCGGCGTCGACTTCAACTACTCGCTGGTGGGCGATCAGACCGCGGCGGCAACGCCGGTCGATGCAGCGCGGCAGAACGCCGCACTCGACGCACTGCTGGACACGCTAACGCCCGCCGCATTGGCGGTTCCGGCGCAGCTTCAGCCTTTGCTGTCCGCCGGCTGGTCGGGCGAGAATGACCGGCAGACCGATATCGAAGTAATTCGCACTGCCGGCGGCCCCATCTTCGATCCCTTCGCCGCGACTGAGACGGCGGCGGCGGTGACGCTGATCGACCTGCTCGCGCCCAACCGGCTCAACCGGCTGGAGATACAGAGCCAAAGCGATTCGTCGCTGCCCTCGGCGCACGACCTGATCGACCGGCTGATCGACCGTACCACCGGCCGGCCCGACAGTGCGGTCCAGCGGAGGATCGCGACCACCACGGTGCTGGCGATCGCCCGCACCCAGCGCGACGCGACGCTGTCGCCGACGATCGCGCTGGCCCTGTCGGAGCGGCTGAACCGGCTCGCCACGCAGCTGACCCGGGCGAAAGGCGACGGCGTGCAGGGGGACTGGAGCCGGGGCCTTGGACGCCTGCTTCTCGACCGCGAGGCGCTGAACGCCGCGCTCAACGACCAGCGGCGACTGCCGCGCGTCCCACCGGGCATGCCGATCGGCTGAGCCAACCTCTTATCGAACGCCCCTGTCCCAAAAGGGACGATGTTACGATGACATAGGCCAGATGGGTGGTTGACGAGTCCGCGCGCCCGCATGCAGATTGCCGACGGCTGGCCCACGGTCAGTACACTCGACCTGCGCAGCCTCGCCATCTCAGACCCGCGCGCGCGCACCTTCATTCAGCTTCTCGACGGCAGCCGCGACCGCGTTGCTCTGGCCGCGGACTGGGCAGCGACTGGCCATGACGTGCCGATCGAAGCGGCGCTCGCCATGGTTGCCAAGGCAGGCCTTCTGCGTGCCTGAAAAGCTTGATCTTTGGTGATGCGCGGCACAGACTTGAACCTCAGCCCAAGGGATTAGGCACACCATGGGGCAGCCGGCCGCGCGCATCACCGATATGCATACTTGCCCGATGGTGACGGGGCTGGTGCCGCATGTCGGCGGACCGATCTCACTGGGCTCGCCGAACGTGATGACCGGTTTTCTCCCCCAGGCGCGGGTGACGGACATGCTGGTCTGCGTCGGCCCGCCGGACATGATCGCCAAGGGCTCGGCGACAGTCAGGGTCAATAATCTCCAGGCCGCCCGCCTTGGCGACAACACCGCGCATGGCGGCGTGATCGTGGTCGGCCTGCCGACCGTTCTGATCGGTGATGCCGGTGGCGGCGGGGGCGGCGGAGGCGGAGGAGGGGGCGGCGGCCCTGGGGGCGGCGGCGAGGCAGGCACCAACACCACCGACATCGCGCCCGGCTGGGCGGTGATGAAATATTCGAACATCCCGTTCCAGCGCGAGACGCTCAAGGCCGCGGCGGCGAACGGCACGCCGTTCTGCGAAATCTGCATGGGCGGCAAGAACGCGTGAGCCTTCAGCGACTGTACGCGGTCGTCGACCCGGCGGTGGAGCCGCGCCTCTATCCGCTGCTGAAGGTGATGGGTGAGCCGGATGCCCAATGCCTCTTCGCCGGCGACATCCCCGAAGGGCTGCGCGAAGTCTCGCCTCACATCTTTCCTCTGGAGCGCGGCACGGAGATCATGCGGCGGTGGGTCCAGCATGGCATCGGCCAGCCTTGGGGCGTGTTCCTCGAAGCGCCGGGCGATCTGGCCGAGGTGCGCCGCCACATTCGTCGTTTTCTGCAGGTTCGCCTGCCCGACGGCGAAGGTCCCGTGCTGTTCCGCATCTGGGACCCGCGCGTGCTCCCCGTGTTTCTGAAGGCGAGCGAAGCCGATCATCTGCAGCAGCTTTACGCGCGCTGCACCGCCTATATCGTGCCGGTCGCGACGCAGCTGGAGCGCCTCAGCTGGTCGGGGGGAGCGGTCCAGGCCACGCCGCTCACCTGGAACCAGCTTGCGGCCGCGGCGGGTGCCCTCGCGCAAGCGGCCTGACTCTCGTCGGAAAGCCGAGTTCGTTTGTCTAACCCTGCTCGCCTCGATGCCGCAGCTGGTTGAAGCGCACCGCTCCCGTTCGATGGAGTGTGCGTTGAGACCGTTCCTGCTTGCGACCCTGATGATCTCGACCGCGGCGACTGCGCAGCCGCACCCGCCCGGCCAGCCGCCGCGCACGGACCTCAGCCGGCATGACGACGAGTTCTCGGGTGCGGCGCTGGACGCGAAATGGACGCGCTTCGACCAGCGTTACGGCTGGCCGGACAAGCTGAAGCGCTTGGATGTCGGCGCCACGGTGCCGGGCGCGCTGCACCTTCAGCCTTATCACGGCGCATGGGTGCGCGACCTGAACGCGCCCTTCCTGTTCCAGACGATCGACGGCGATTTCGATGTTCGGGCGCGGGTGCGGGTCAGAGGCGCCAGTGGCGCGATTCCCGGCGGCACCTGGTCGCTGGGCGGCCTGATGGCGCGAACGCCAAACGGCCTCGATGCTGCCAGTTGGGAGCCGCGGCGTGAGAATTGGCATTTCGTCACCACCGGCGCCGGCCTGGAGCGCGGTGTGCCGGTGACGGAGACCAAGGGCACGTACAACAGCTTTTCCTCGCTGAAGCTGCGGCCGTTCCGCTCCGGTTGGGTCGAGCTTCGGCTGGTGCGGGTCGGCATGACCCTATTCGCCCTGGCCCGGGAGGAAGGCGGCGCCTGGCGCGTGCGCGACCGCTTCTATCGTATGGAGCCTAACCCGGTGATGCAGGTCGGCCTGATCGCCTACACCACCAGCGACGCCGTCCCGCCGCAGCGCGAGGACCCGGTGCGGGAGAACAAAACGGTGCTCGCCGACGCTCCGGTCGATATGCTGATGGACGTGGACTGGATCCGTTTCCGGCGGCCCGCTCCGGCGATCGACTGGAAGTGGCAGACCCAAGTCCGCGAACATCCACTCGCCGATCCCAATCTCAGCGAGGCAGAAATCCTGGCTGCACTAGGAAGTTGAGCTTGCCGGGCCAAGCGGGTCGGGCTCGCATCAGCGAAGGGGTTAACATTTCCGTGCACGCCCGACCTCTCCGTGGGCGCGGACGCAACTTTATTACCTGGTTTGAAGATGCAGCGCAATGAAACAACGGCGCGGAAGATCAAGCACTTAGTCGACGTCCTATTTTGGGACGCGGGCAAGTTAGACTTTGACAATCCTGGTTAACAGGCATGAACTGTCGCCTGGCTCATTTCGAGTCGGTTTGCGGGGCAGGGGGTTACCGTCCATCAGTGGCGCTGTCCCCGCATAGGGGTAAGGGGAACATCAACATGATCGTCAGAAGCATTGCCTCGCTGGCAGTGGTCGCGTCCGTGCTCGCGGGCACGGCGGCGCTTGCCCAGGATACCAAGTCGGCGCGGCTCACCGCCCGACTGCCGCGCGCCATTGTCGATCCGGGCGCGCCGGGCGTCGATCCTGCCGTTGTGACGCAGGGCCAAGGCTTTTTCGCGCCGAGCCCGACGGTGTTCGGCAATCAGCCGCATTCCGACAAGCGTGTGCTCAAATCGTTCAACGCGCTCGGCGATTACGACACGCGCCTGCTCGGCCGCGCACTCGTGCCGCCCGACACGATGGGCGCCGTCGGCACCACCCAATTCGTGCAGCTGATCAATGGCGCCTTCGGCGTGTTCGACAAGAACACCGGCAATCTGCTCGGCGGCACCAGCGATGTCGGCTTCTGGCAGCAGGTGGGCCAGGCCGGAACCGGCGGCGACCCTCGCATCCTGTTCAACCACCAGAACCAGCGCTGGATCGCGATCGGGTTCGGCGCGCAGAACAAGGATATCAACATTGCGGTGTCCGACACCGCCGACGCGCTGGGCAACTGGAAGTCGACCAAGTTCGAAGGGCTGGCGGAGTTTGCGCCCGGCTTCGCGACGATCGCAGACTATCCGACGCTCGCAATGGACAATAACGCGATCTATATTGGCACCAACAACTTCCGCCAGGAAGTCGCTGGGGGGCCGACTGGTTATCGCGGCACCAGCCTGTTCGTGTTGGACAAGGATAATATCTTTGACGCGGCTGGCCCGAGCCTCACGAACATGCAGGTGTTCAACACGCCCTTCGTTTCAGGCGGCGTGAACGACACCACGCGCGGTTTCGCGATTCAGGGCGTCAACTCGAACGAAGCAACCGATGGAAAGGGGCACATTGTCGCCGCGTCCGCGTTCGTGAACGGCGTGCTGGCCTATGACATCCTGAACGCCGGCACTGGTGCTGCGACGCAATCCGCGTCTCAGCTCATCTACACCGACTATACCGGCAACGCGCCGGCTCGTCAGCCGGGCCGGCCGGGCCTGACTCCGCTCCGCAACATCGACACGCTCGACGACCGGATCGGCAGCAATGCCTGGGAAGTGAACGGCAAGACCTATTTCACCCACACCATCACGATCCCGGGTACCGACCGGACCACCGTGCGGGTGACGGTGATGGACTCGAACACCAAGGACGTCATTCAGACGCTCGACCTGGGTGAGGCCGGTTACGATTATTACCAGGCGGCGTTGGCGGTCACCAACGGTACAGCGGTGGTGGCCTATAACCGCTCCGGCTATGACGCGACGGACGGCAAGATCCGCATCTATGCGCAGACCTTGGGCATGCTCAGTGACGGCCGCCTCTACCTCTACGGCGACGCCATTCTGGCCAAGGAAAGCCACACCGCCGGCTATCTGAACGGCAATCCGGAAGCGACCGGCGTGCCCAACGGCCGCCAGCGCTGGGGCGACTATGCCGCCGTGACGCTCGACCCCACCGACGACCACACCTTCTGGGTCATCGGCGAATATGCCGCTGATCCCTATGAGGTGACGCGGCCCGGCTATCCGGCCGCGTCCGGCTTCTCGCGCTGGGGCCAATATGTCGTGGCGGTCGATGCCTCGGTTCCGGAACCTGCGACTTGGGCGATGATGATCGCAGGCTTCGGCATGGTCGGTTTTGCCGCCCGCCGCAGCCAGCGCGTCACCGTTCGCGTGACGATGGCCTGACCAGGTGCGGCCGCGCATACTCGAGGGCGGCCGCAGCTTGTTTGCAACCGGAAGGGCGTGGCGTTTCGGCGCCGCGCCCTTTCTGCTTGGATTGACCGCAATGACCCTTGCGCCAGCCACTCTGTCCGTCGGCGACTGGGGCGGCGAGCAGGTTATGCTGACCGTCGGTGCCGACAAGGCCGTGCTGCGCCTCGGCTGTGCGGAGGGCGAGTTTGCGATGCCCGTCGCGCTCGGCCGTGACGGCCGCTTCTCCCAGGCGGGAACGTACATGGCTCATGGCGGCGGCCCATCCACCGCTTCCGATCGGCCCGCGCGCGTGCGCTATGAAGGGACGCTGAGTGGAAGCCAGCTGACGCTGACTGTCCGAAACGGGAAATCGGTGGACAGCTATCAGCTCGCCCATGGCGTGCAGTCCAAGGTCATTCGCTGCCTTTAGCGGAAGGATCTTCCGACGCTGAGCTCCAAATTCTTGCCCCGCGCGTCAGCGTCCGCGGCGCTTGCGGTGGCTTTCCAGGTCCAACACGGCATTCTCGCCATCTTCGGGCAGCAGGCCGAGGCGGCGGGCGACTTCCTGATAAGCTTCGACTTCGCCGCCAAGATCGCGGCGGAAGCGGTCCTTGTCGAGCTTTTCGCCTGACTCCATGTCCCAAAGGCGGCAGCCGTCGGGGCTGATCTCGTCGGCGAGGATCACACGGGCATAGTCATTGTCCCAGATGCGGCCGAATTCGAGCTTGAAGTCGACCAGGCGGATGCCGATGCCGGCGAACAGGCCGCACATGAAGTCGTTAACCCGGATTGCCATGTCGGTGATGTCGTGCATCTCCTCCTGGCTGGCCCAGCCGAAACAGGCGATATGCTCTTCACTGATCAGCGGATCGCCGAGCGCATCGTCCTTGTAGTAATATTCGACGATCGTCCGGGGGAGCTGGGTGCCTTCCTCAATGCCGAGCCGCTTGGACAAAGTGCCGGCGGCGACGTTGCGCACCACCACTTCGATCGGGATGATCTCGACCTGACGGATCAGCTGCTCGCGCATGTTCAGGCGGCGGATGAAGTGGGTCGGCACACCGATGGTGCCGAGCAGGGTGAAGATATGCTCGGAGATGCGGTTGTTGAGCACGCCCTTGCCACTGATCGTGCCCTTTTTCTGAGCATTGAAGGCGGTCGCGTCGTCCTTGAAATACTGGATCAGCGTGCCCGGCTCGGGGCCTTCGTACAGAATCTTGGCCTTGCCTTCGTAAATCTGGCGGCGGCGGGCCATGGCATGCTCCTCGGGCCTAGGCCCAGACTTGAAAAGAATGCGCCCCGGAAGCGCGGAAAAGGGCGCGGCCGAGGCGGGGGCGCCCTCTTAACGCAACGCCGGAGAGGGTGCAATCGAGCCGCTCAGATCACCCGCTCGCCGATCACGTTGCCGGACACCATGTAGCGGCAGACCAGAATGTCGTCGGCGCTGGTGCTGGCGATGCCGCAGCCGATGCGGGTCGTCTGGCGCCAGATCAGCTGGGTATAGTGGCCGACCGCCTGCAGGTCGCCGCTGCGCGATACGGCAGGAAAGACGCCGGGCTTGAAGTCCGCCTTCTCGTCAATCCAATAGCCGACCATTTCCTCGGGCGAATAGGCGCCCTTGGTGCCGGTCCAGAGATTCTCTCCGGCCGTGGCGCCGTCGAATGGATTGGCCGGCGAATGCTCGAACTTGCCGGTGCGGGCGAGATGGTCGGCCCAAGCCTGGGCCTGGGCGGCGAGCCGGTCGTCCCATTGGAGCGGGCGGACACCGAGCGTGGTGCGCTCGCGATTGTGGCTGGCGAGGATGCGCTCGGCGAAGGCGGAGTCGCGGTCGATGCCGCCCGTCATGAGCGGCATCGCGGCTGCCAGCGCCGCGGCCATAATCCCCTTCCATCCCCGCACGTTGGTCAAGATGCCCCGCAGATCCTTGCTACAGCCTTACAGTTCGGCTGCGTAACATCTCGGCTCATGCCCATCAGTGCTTCAGGTCACCGCTTCGCCGATGACGTTGCCGCCTTCGGAATAGCGGCAGACGAGGATGTCTTCCTTTTGGGAGCGCGCGAGCGCGCAGCCGACCTTGCGCGTGCTGCGCCAGATCAGCTGGGTGTAATGACCGACCTTCTCGAGATCGCCGGAGCGCGACACGGCGGGGAAGATGCCGGGCCTGTAGTCGTGCTTTTCATCGACCCAGTATCCGACCATCTCTTCGGGCGCCCAGGCGCCGGGCGTGCCGGCCCAGAGATTCTCGCCCTGAACATCGGGATCGGACGGGTCGGCCGGTGAATGTTCGAAGCTGTTGGTGCGGGCCAGCGCATCGGCCCAGATCGCGGCATCGGCGGCAAGTGCCTTGTCCCAAGCGAGCGCGGGTACGCCGACGCGGAGGCGCTCACGGTTATGCGCGGCGAGCAGCCGCTGCTCCAGACCGGCAGTGCGGTCGACCGCTCCGGTCATCAGCGGAGCTGATGCGGCGACGGCCGCCGCCCAGAGAATCCGGAGCGATTTCATCGCTCTCCACTCTGCGCGGCAGCCGGTAAAATGCCGCCTGATCGTTACGGTTAAAGCGTGGTGAACCCTTTGCCGCATTGCCCTTCAACTGCCCTGTTCCCTTTGGACCAGGGCGCGTCGTAGAGGCGGGCCGTGAGGCGATCGAAGGCGTAAGCGACCGATTTGACCAGCCGGGCGATATCGTTGCCGAGCTGTCCACGAAAGGCCTGATAGATGCGATCATCATGTTCGTCGCGCATTTTGCTGCTCCTGTCTGCGGGGGCTGAGGTGCAGCCTCTTGATGATCGTTGCGGGAACGGAATGCCAACAAAGCGTTGGACGCAGGGCATAAGGCTGGCATATCAGGAGAGCTGATGCGCAGACTGCCTCCCCTTGCCGCCGTCCGGGTGTTCGAAGCCGCTGCACGGCATCAGAATTTCACCAGCGCCGCGCAGGAACTGGGCATGACCCAGGCGGCGGTCAGCTATCAGATCAAGCTGCTGGAAGAGCGGCTGGGCGTCAGCCTGTTCGTGCGGGAGCGCGGGCGCGTGGCGCTGAGCGAAACGGGGCGGCGGATCGGCCCGCTGGTCGCCAAGGCGTTCGACGATCTCGACGGCGCCTTCGATGTCGCGCGGTCCAGCAACGAGTCGGTGCTGACGGTGAGCTGCTCGACGACTTTCGGGCCCAACTGGTTGGCGCCGCGGATCGGCGCGTTCCAGATCAGGGTGCCCGATGTAGCGGTGCGGCTGCACACGTCCAACAGCCTGGTCGATTTCGCGCGCGACGATGTTGATGTCGCGGTCCGGGGCGGCCGAGGCGGCTGGCCGGGACTGTGCGCACATTTCCTGATGCGCATGCCGCTGATGGTCTTCGCCAGCCCTGCTTTTCTGGAGGAGCATCCCTCCATCCGCACGCTCGAAGGGGTGATGCGGCACGCGCGGATCAGCCCGGACGACAGCTGGTGGGAAGTCTGGCGCAAGCAGATCGGCGGCACGCCTTCGCCGGAGGCGCCGCGGGGGATACGGCTCGACACCCAGATCGCCGAGGGTCAGGCCGCGATGGCGGGGCTCGGCATTGCGCTTCTGAACCCGATGCTGTGGAGGACGGAGATTGCGGCCGGGCGGCTGGTGCCCGTGCTCGACGACGTCGCCTATGACCCAAGCGATTTCTGGCTGGTCTATCCTGAGCATCGCCGACAGGTCCGTAAGGTGAGGATGTTCCGCGACTGGATGCTGGAGACGATCGCCGCGGAAGCGAAACTGGGGCCGACCGAATATTTCCGCCAACCGGTTGGCGCTGGCGCATAGGCCCGACTATCAGAAGCGCGATGCGCGCCAGCGATGCTCCGGGACCTTCGATCACGCGCCGGCGGCTGCTGGTCACCGGCGGGCTGGGCGTGGGGCTCGTCGTCGTCTGGAGCCTGTGGCCGCGCGACTATCCGGTCAATCTCGTCGCCGGGCGCGGCGAGCACATCAATGGTCCTTACCTGAAGATTGCCGAGGATGGCCGCGTGATCGTCGCGGTGCCGCAGGTGGAGACCGGGCAAGGCGCGTTTACCACCCTGCCGCAGATCATAGCGGACGAACTGGGCGCGGATTGGCGGACGGTCGCCGTCGAGGCAGCGCCGATCAATCCGCTTTATGCCAATCGGCTGTTCCTGCAGGAGCTCTCCCAGGGCGTAGCTCCGTCGTTCGCTTCGTTCGCGGACACGCTGGCGACGCGGTCCGCGGCGATGGTGACGGCGGGCTCCACCACCGTGCGAATGTACGAGCAGCCGATGCGCGAAGCGGCGGCCGCGGCGCGCGTGCGGCTTTGCAAGGTGGCGGCACGGCGTTGGGAGGTGGACTGGCAGGAGTGCGAGGCAGAGGGGGGCTTTGTCGTTCATTCGGGCAAGAGGCTGCGCTTCGCCGATCTCGCCGCAGATGCGGTGGAAGAGGATGCGCCCGAGCCGCTGCCACTCCGCATGGGCAAGCTGACCGGCCAGTCGCTGCCGCGCCTCGACACGCCGGCCAAGCTCGATGGCTCGGTCGATTTCGCCGCCGACGTGCGGCTGCCGAACATGGTCTATGCGGCGATGCGCCAGGGTCCGGTCGGCGTGCACCGCTATGTCGGTGGCGACGTCAAGGCTGCGGAGCGGGTGCGGGGCGTGCTGCAACTGGTCAGCACGCGCGAATGGGTCGCGGCGGTCGCCACCACCAGCTGGGCGGCGGAACGGGCTCTCGACGCGCTCCGCCCGCGTTTCGAGACACGCGATCCGCTGCTCGACGACGCATCGATCGCGAAGGCGCTGAGGGACGCGCTGGACGGCGATGGCTTCCGGATCGTGGACCGAGGCGATCTTGCCGCCAGTTTCCGCGACGCGACGGTGATCACCGCGGAGTATCAGGTCGAGGCGGCGGCCCATGCAGCGCTGGAGCCGGTCACCGCCACGGCGTCGTGGAGCGACGGCGCGCTGTCGCTCTGGCTGTCGACAATCGCGCCGGAAGCGGCGCGGCAGGTGGTCGCGCGGTCGCTGGACCTCGATCCCTCTAAGATCGTCATCCACCCGATGCAGGTCGGTGGCGGCTTTGGCCGGGGCATGAGCAGCGAAGCGGCGGTGCAGGCAGGGCATCTCAGCCGCGAGCTGAAGCGCCCCGTGCAGCTTTTCTGGAGCCGTGCCGAAGCGATCTTGCAGGGGCGCTTCCGGCCGCCGGCAAGGGCACAGATGACCGGACGGGTGAGTGGCGGCCGCGTGGCCGGGTTGCTCGCCAAGGTCGCGGCGCCTGCCTACGGCGCGGCGGTGGCGCGAACGCTGCTGCCGAACGAAGCGGTGGCGCGCTCGCTGATCGGCGAGGCGGATGGCTTCGCCGTAGCGGGGGCGGAAACTCCCTATGGCATCGCCAATCTCGCGGTCGATCATCATTTGGCCGACCCGAAGCTTCCGATCGGCTATTGGCGCTCAGCCGCGCATAGCTACACCTGCTTCTTCACCGAAAGCTTCGTCGACGAACTGGCGCGAGCGGCGGGCACCGAGCCTTTCTCCTTCCGCATGGCGATGCTGGGCCAGCAGCCGCGGCTGGCGCGATGCCTGTCGACCGTCGCCGCGCTGGGCGGCTGGCAGGGTGGCGAGGCGGGGACGGGGCAGGGGATTGCCGTTCATGCCGCGCACGGCAGCTTCATCGCCGTGCTTGTCGAGGCGCGGACCGAGAGCGGACGGGTGAGGTGCGACCGGCTGGTCGCGGTCGCCGATGTCGGGCGGATGATCCATCCCGACATCGTACGCCAGCAGATGGAGGGCGGGCTGATCTTCGGCCTTGCCGCGGCGATCGGCTGCGCGCCGGGGTTCGAGAGCGGGCTGACGCGGGCGCGGCGACTGGCCGACCTGAACCTGCCGCGGCTCGCCGACACACCCGAGATCAGCGTCGAGCTGTTGCCGAGCAATGAAGAGCCGGGCGGCGCGAGTGAGCTGGCGGTGCCGCCGGTCGGGCCTGCGCTTGCGAACGCGCTGTTTGCGGCGACGGGGCGGCGGTTTCGGCGGCTTCCGATAAGGTCGAACGCCTAAACACCGTTCGGCCTGAGCTTGTCGAAGGCCTGCTTTTCTTGCTTAGGGGACAAAGGAGACAGGGCTTCGACAGGCTCAGCCCGGACGGAGTGTGTTGATGAGGCCCGCAGACCACCCGCACATTCCCATGCCCAAGATCGGCGTTCTGCTGATCAACCTGGGCACGCCCGACGCGCCGACGGCACCCGCCGTGCGGCGCTACTTGGCCGAGTTCCTGTCGGACCGACGCGTGGTCGAGATTCCGCCGATTGCGTGGCAGCCGATCCTGCGCGGCATCGTGCTCAACACGCGCCCGAAGAAATCGGCTCACGCCTATGGTCTTGTTTGGACCGAGCACGGCTCCCCGCTCGCGCGCTACACAAAGGCAAAGGCGGAGAAGCTTGCCGGAGCCTTTGGGAGGGACGTCGTGGTGGATTGGGCGATGCGCTACGGTTCGCCTTCGATTGCGGATCGGCTTGGTGCGATGAAGGCGGCCGGATGCGAGCGCATTCTGCTCGCGCCCATGTATCCGCAATATTGCGCAGCCACGACGGCGACGGCCAACGACAAGGCGTTCGAGCTGCTGTCGCGCATGCGCTGGCAGCCGGCGATTCGTACGCTGCCGCCTTACCACGACGATCCCGCCTATATCGATGCGCTCAAGGCCTCGATCGAACAGCAGTTGGCGGCGCTGCCATTCGAGCCGCAGCTGATCCTGGCGAGCTTTCACGGCATGCCGCAGCGGACGCTGGAGCTGGGCGATCCCTATCACTGCCACTGCCAGAAGACGGCGCGGCTGTTGCAGGAAGCGCTCGACCGGCCGCTGGAGATCAGCTTCCAGTCGCGCTTCGGTCGCGCCAAATGGCTGGAGCCGGCGACGGATAAGGTGCTGGAGGCGCTGCCCGGCCGAGGCGTGGAGCGGGTGGCCGTGGTGGCGCCGGGCTTCAGCGTCGATTGCCTGGAGACGCTCGAGGAGCTGGCGATCCGGGGCCGGGAAAGCTTCCTGGGTGCGGGCGGCAAGGACTTCGCCTATCTCGAATGCCTCAATGACAGCGATGAAGGCATGACGCTGCTGCGCACCTTACTTGCGCGTGAACTTGCGGGCTGGGTGCCGCCTTCGTAGGGAAGCTTCAAACCCATCAGAGGGAGAGGAAGCGAATGGCACGAGTAGCGATCGTCACGGGCGGCACGCGGGGCATCGGCGAAGCGATCAGCCTGGCACTCAGGGACGCCGGCATGACCGTGGCAGCCAATTACGCAGGCAATGACGAGCGCGCGCGCGAGTTCACCGAGCGCACCGGCATCAAGGCCTATAAATGGGACGTGGCCGACCTCGAAGCGTGCCTCGCGGGCGTCCAGCAGGTGGAGGCTGAGCTCGGACCCGTCGACGTGCTCGTCAACAATGCCGGCATTACCCGCGACGGTACGATGAAGCGGATGAATCGCCAGGCCTGGGACGAAGTGATCGACACCAATCTGGGCGGCTGCTTCAACATGGCCAAGGCCGTGTGGGACGGGATGAACGCGCGCAAATATGGGCGCGTCGTCAATATTGGCTCGATCAACGGTCAAGCCGGTCAGTACGGCCAGGTGAATTACGCCGCGGCCAAGTCGGGCATTCACGGCTTCACCAAGGCGCTCGCGCAGGAAGGCGCGCGCGCCGGAATTACAGTGAACGCGATCGCACCGGGCTATATCGACACGGACATGGTCGCCGCCGTGCCGCCGGACGTGCTGGAGAAGATCGTCGCCAAAATCCCGGTCGGCCGGCTCGGCAAGGCGGAAGAGATTGCCCGCGGCGTTGCCTTCCTGTGTGCCGAGGATGCCGGCTTCGTCACCGGCTCGACGCTCAGCATCAACGGCGGGCAACATATGTACTGACGGCGCGAGGCGTGCCGGTGCGAAGCACGCGCCGGCACGGCCGGCGGGCCGGCCCGAGCCGAGCCCGGCCGACGGTTTTGCCGTCCGCAGCATATCTCTCGCTCGTCATTCCCGCGAACGCGGGAACCTAGAAGGGAAGTGAAGAGGCTGGGTCCCCGCTTACGCGGGGATGACGAGCGGAGGTGGTCAGAAGTGTGGCGTCAGTCCACGACCACCCGATCGCCCGCAGCAAGGCGGCCGCGAACCAGCGCCACTTCGGCGGTGCCGTCCGAACGCAGCGCCGTTACGCGGACCTTGGCCGCCTTGCTCCAGCGGAAAAAGGGTGCGCGGCCCGGCGCGCCCGGCGCAGGCTCCAGCCGCTGCACCGCAAGCGTTTCGCCGACTGCGACAGCGCGCGACGGCCGCACCAGCGCACCGTCACCGCGCGTTTCGATGACCTGCCCTGTGGCGGCCGCGAAGAGCATCAATGCCGAAATCATGATCTGCTCCCGAACTTTAGATGGGCGGGAGATAGCGCTGTCATCTGCTCCGGCAACATGCTGGCTGCCGCAGCAACATTTTCTTACATTCGCCCGGTGAGCACGCCATTCCACTCTCCGGTCAAGCGATCGATCACCATAGCCGGGCACCCGACCTCGATCAGTCTTGAGCCCATCTTCTGGTCGGCGCTTGAACAAGCGGCGCGGGGAGCGAAGCTGCCCTTGTCAGCGCTGGTCGCGCAGATCGATGCGGAGCGGATTGCGCTCACTGCGCCCCCCAATCTTGCCAGCGCCATCCGGGTCTGGCTGTTCGCGCAGGCTCTAAGTCATTCATCGGCCACTCAGTTGGAACCGGTATAAGCACCCGATCTTTCTTGCGGGGATGGAGTGTTTGGCATGAACAAGCTTGTACTGGTCGCAGCCTTGGGCGCGACTTTGGCGGGCAGCGGCGCTGCCTCTGCGCAACTGGTGGATCCCGCGCTGTCGCGCGACATAGGCCGCGCCGTCGGCGAAGCGGCGGTGGCTGCCGAGCGTGCGGCAGCCGACGCCGCGGTGTCGGCGCGCGAGGCCTGGCGGGCTGCCCGCGAAGGCTATGCACGCAGCGGCGGGCGTTTCGCCGATCGCGCCGCGCCCGCGCCGGTCTTTGCCGGATCGGAAGATGGCGCCGTCGACGCCTGCGCCCAGGCCGCCGAGCGCGAGGGCTATGACCGCGGCTTCCGCGCCGTGGTGCGCGACATCAACGGTGTCGAGCGCACCTCTGGCGGGTGGAACGTCGACGGCGTGGTCGATGCGCGCCGCGGCTGGCGCGACCGCCCGGAAAGCTGGAGCTTCCGCTGCTCCGTCCGCGACGGCCGCGTGGTCGATGTCGATCTGGGAGACGCGCTCGCACGCAGGTGAGTTGCTTCGCTCAACACGAACGGGGTTGATGATAGCCGGTCAGGCTTTAACAGCCTCGGCGCATGGAAATCCATGCGCATGACTCGATCCTGATTATCGATTTCGGCAGCCAGGTCACGCAGCTGATCGCCAGGCGGGTGCGCGAAGCGGGCGTCTATTCCGAGATCGCGCCGTTCAACGCGGCCGCCGAAGCCTTTGAGCGGCTGCGGCCGAAGGGCATTATTCTGTCCGGTGGGCCGTCTTCCGTCACTTGGGAGGACAGCCCGCGGGCGCCGCAGCACATCTTCGATGCCGGCTTGCCGATCCTCGGCATCTGCTATGGCCAGCAGACCATGTCGCACCAGCTCGGCGGTGCCGTCGCGCCGTCCGAAAGCCGGGAATTCGGGCGCGCCTATATCGAGATTAGCGGGCGATCGGCGCTGTTCGACGGGCTTTGGGCGGAGGGCGAGAAGCATCAGGTCTGGATGAGCCATGGCGACCGCGTCGAGCGGCTGCCCGAGGGCTTCAGCGTCGTCGCTCAATCGGAGGGGGCGCCCTATGCAGTCGCGACCGACGAGGCGCGGCGCTTCTACAGCCTCATGTTCCACCCCGAGGTGGTGCACACGCCCGACGGCGGCAAATTGCTGTCCAACTTCGTGCGCCACATTTGCGGCTGCCCGGGCGACTGGACGATGGCCGAGTACCGCCAGACCAAGATCGCCGACATCCGCGCCCAGGTCGGCAAGGGTAAAGTGATCTGCGGCCTCTCCGGCGGAGTAGACTCGGCGGTTGCGGCGGTGCTGATTCACGAGGCGATCGGAGACCAGCTGACCTGCGTCTTCGTCGACCACGGGCTGATGCGCAAAGGCGAGGCGGAACAGGTCGTCTCGCTGTTCCGCAACAGCTACAATATCCCGCTCGTCCATGTGAACGCCGAGACGCTGTTCCTCTCTGGCCTGGCGGGCGTGAGCGATCCCGAGGCGAAGCGCAAATTCATCGGCAAGACCTTCATCGACGTATTCGAGGATGAAGCGAAGAAGATCGGCGGCGCCGACTTCCTGGCGCAAGGCACTCTCTACCCGGACGTGATCGAGAGCGTCAGCTTCACCGGTGGCCCGTCCGTCACGATCAAGAGCCACCATAATGTCGGCGGGCTCCCCGAGCGGATGAACATGAAGCTCGTCGAACCCTTGCGCGAACTGTTCAAGGACGAAGTGCGCGAGCTGGGGCGCGAGCTGGGACTGCCCGATGCGTTCGTCGGCCGGCACCCGTTCCCCGGCCCCGGCCTCGCGATCCGCATCCCGGGCGAAGTCACCAAGGAGAAATGCGACATCCTCCGCAAGGCGGACGCGATCTACCTGGAGGAGATTCGCAATGCCGGGCTCTATGATGCGATCTGGCAGGCGTTCGCGGTGCTGTTGCCGGTGCGCACCGTCGGCGTGATGGGCGACTACCGCACCTATGAATATGTCTGTGCGCTGCGGGCGGTGACCTCGACCGACGGCATGACGGCCGACATCTTCCCCTTCGACCCGCATTTCCTGTCGCGGGTGGCGACGCGGATCGTCAACGAAGTGCAGGGCATCAATCGCGTAACTTATGACTATACGTCAAAGCCGCCCGGTACCATCGAGTGGGAGTAGGCGCGGCGGCCTGCGCGGCGTAGAATGAGCGGATGGAGACTGGTTCCGGCAGAGCGATGATCGACGGCTATGGCCGGCGGATCAGCTATGTCCGCCTGTCGGTCACCGATCGCTGCGACCTGCGCTGCCGCTATTGCATGGCGGAGGCAATGACGTTCCTGCCCAAGCAGGACATATTGTCGCTGGAGGAGCTGGGGGCGCTCGGCGAGCTGTTCATTGCGCGCGGCGTCACCCGGATAAGGCTGACTGGCGGCGAACCGCTGGTCAGGCGTGGGATCGAGACGCTGATCGAGCGGCTGGGCGCCCGCATCGGGCACGGGCTCGACGAACTGACGCTCACCACCAACGGCACGCAGCTGGTGCGCTTCGCACCCTTGCTCTTCGAAGCAGGCGTGCGGCGGATCAATGTCAGCCTCGACAGCCGCGACCCCGAGCGGTTCCGGCACATCACGCGCCGGGGCGAGCTGGCGCAGGTGCTGGCTGGCATCGACGCGGCCAAGACGGCGGGGCTGCGCATCAAGATTAACATGGTAGCCCTGAACGGCCTGAACGACGACGAGATTGGCGATATGCTCGCCTGGTGCACGGACGAGGGGCACGACCTGACGCTGATCGAGACCATGCCGCTGGGCGATGTCGAGGGCGACCGCTCCGACCGATACCTCCCGCTCGATCGCGTGAAGCGGGAGCTGGAACGCCGCTTCGAGCTGATCCCGAGCCTGGCGCGGACCGGTGGCCCCGCGCGCTACTGGGACGTGGCACGCAGCGGCGTTCGCCTCGGACTGATCACGCCGCTCACCAACAATTTCTGCGCCGGCTGCAATCGCATCCGGGTGGCGGCGACGGGCACCGTCTATGGCTGCCTCGGCCATGATCAGAAGGTCGAGCTGCGCGACCTGCTGCGCAGGGGCGGAACCGAGGCCGTGAACGCCGCGCTCGACCGGCTGCTCGCGGGCAAGCCGGAGCGGCACCGCTTCGACATCGCCGCCGCCGCGCCGGCTACCGCTCGGCACATGAGTGTCACGGGGGGGTAACTTTCGTCATTGCAAGCGGAGCGAAGCAATCCAGCTCCGGGGCACATGGATTGCTTCGTCGCTCCGCTCCTCGCAATGACGGTGGGGATTAGAAATCAAGCACCTGCACCGTCTCGCCCGCCGCAAGTCCTACCTCTCCAGCCGGACGCCGGACGAGCAGGTCGGCGGCGACGAGCATCTTCTGCGCGCCGGAATCCTGGTTGGAGAGAAGGCAGAGGGTCTCGCCTTCCATTTTTGCGCGGGAGAAGGTCTCCCGATCGCCCGCTGCCTCCAGCGGCTCAGAGAGGGGAAAGGTGCGCCACCGCAGCGCCTCGGCCGGATCGCGGCCGGTCAGCCCTGCGATCAAGGGGGCGAGCAGCAGGCGCGCGGTGACAAGCGCCGAGGTGGGATTCCCCGGCAGCCCCATCACCAGCACCTCGCCCACACGGCCCAGCCAGACCGGCTTGCCAGGCTTGATGGCGACCTTGGAGAAGACCAGCTCCAGCGCGTCACCGAACATCGTTTTGGCAAAGTCGCGCTCGCCCACCGACGCGCCGCCGGTGACCACCAGCAGGTCCACCCCTTCGCAGGCCGCCCGGGCGCGCGGCTGCATCGCCGCGAGATCGTCGCGCAGACGGACGCTCCCGACCGGTTCCGCCCCCCATTGCCGCGCCAGTGCCGCCACGCCGAACGAGATGCTTTCGGGAATGGCGCCGGCGCAGAGCCGGGCAGCCCCCGGATTGGCAAGCTCGTCCCCCGTCGCGAGCAGGCGGACTCGGGGACGGCGGTGCACAGTCAGTTCGGCGATGTCGGCCGCCGCTGCCGCGACCAGTGCGCGGGGGGAGAGCAGCGTGCCCGCCTGCAGCAGCGTCTCGCCGGCACGGAAGTCCGAGCCTACGCGGCGGATGTGCGGCCCTGACCCGATGTCCTCGACGATGGCCGTTTCGCCATCACAGCGCACATTCTCCTGCATCATCACCCAATCGGCACCGTCAGGCACGGGAGCTCCGGTGAAGATGCGGACGCAGGTGCCAGTCTCTAGCTGCCCCGGATAGCCGGCGCCCGGGAAGGACTGGCCAATGATGCGGAGCGAAGCGGGCAAGCCATCGAGACCGGCCTTGCGCACGGCATAGCCATCCATCGCCGACACGTCTGCGGACGGAGAAGAGACCTGGGCTACCACTGGTGCGGCGAGCACGCGGCCATGAGCCTCGGCCAGGCGGACGGTCTCCGCAGGCAGCGGCCTGGCCGTGCCGGCGACCAGTCGCACCGCCTCGTCGAAGGAGATCACGCGCAAATGTCTCGCAGCCTCGGGATTTGGCCGGCGAGCGAGCAGGGGCGGTGGCGGCTGTCTAACTCGAGGCCCAGCACCAGATCCCAGGCGTCGCGGCACGCGCCGGTGGAGCCGGGCAGGCAGAAGATGAACGTGTCCTCTATCTGTCCGGCAAAGGCGCGCGACTGCAACGTCGCAACTCCGACCGTGCCGAGGCTCGCTTGGTGGAAGACGACGGAAAAGCCGTCCATCTCGCGCCGGAACAGCGGCTTCACTGCTTCCGGAGTCACGTCACGCGGCGCGAAGCCGGTGCCGCCGGTGGTGAGGATCAAGTCCACCTCAGGATCGGCGACCCAGGCGCGTACCTGCTGCCGGATCGCCTCGACATCGTCAGCGACGATGCGCTTGCCTGCGAGCACGTGCCCGGCCCCTGTCAGCCGCTCGGCGAGCGTACGGCCTGAGCTGTCCGTCTCCTCCGTCCGTGTGTCGGAAATGGTGAGCACGGCGATGCGCAACGGATGGAAGGTGAGGGTCTCGTCGATGCCCGGCACGGCCGATCTTCTCCAAAGCTGTGTCGTAAATGACTGCGCGCAATCGAAGCTCTGGACAAGCTGCTCAGGCTCGCTTCAAATCGGCAGCGAGAGGGGGAAAGGCGTGAAGATCAGATTTTGGGGAACACGCGGGTCCTTGGCAAAGCCGGGGCCCTCGACCGTGCGCTATGGCGGCAACACCTCGTGCGTCGAGGTCATGTCGAACAGCGGCACGCGGCTGATCATCGATTGCGGCACCGGCGCGCACGAACTGGGTCAGGCGATCCTGCGCGAGGGCGGCAATACCCGCGGCCATATCCTGATCAGCCACACCCATTGGGATCATATTCAGGGTATTCCCTTTTTCGCGCCTTTGTTCGTGCCCGGTAACAGCTGGGACATCTACGCCCCCCAGGGCTTCGGCGAGTCGCTGAAGGACACGCTCGCCGGGCAGATGGAATATACCTATTTCCCAGTCTCGCCCGACGCGTTCGGCGCCAATGTCCGCTACCATAATCTGGGCGAAGGCTGTTTCCAGATTGACGATTTCGCGATCTGCACGCGCTATCTCAACCATCCAGCGCTGACGCTCGCTTTCAAGGTCGACTGCGACGGCGCCAGCTTCGTCTATTCCTGCGATCACGAGCCACATTCGCGCGAACTGGCGGTTGGGGAAGGCATGATCCATGGCGAAGACCTTGCCCATGCCGAGTTCATGGCCGGTGTCGATCTGGTCATTCACGACGCGCAATATGTCGCCGACGAGTATGCGGCGAAGCAGGGCTGGGGACATAGCACGGTCGAATATGCGGTGACGATCGGCCGCGCCGCCGGCGCCGATCATCTTGCGCTCACGCACCACGATCCGATGCGCAGCGACGCGCAGATCGACGAGATCGTCGCCCGGCTGCAGGCGCAGATCGGCCAGGGCAAACCGCAGGTCTTTGCCGCTTATGAAGGGCTGGAGCTGAGCCTCGGCGCAAGAGACGTTCAATCGGCGGGACAGCTGCAGACCAACCTCGTCAGCGCGGTGCGGACAGGCGGCGCGCAGGACGACGCGGTCCTGCTGCTGATCGCGACGGACACGGACGTCGCCGACCGGATCGGCAAGGCCATCGCGCAGGAGCCCGTGCGTCTGTCCGTCGTCAGGGACTTGGACGAGGCTGCTTTGTTTGCGGCGACGTCCATGCCGTCGCTGGTGCTGGTGCAGGATGGGCTCGCGACCCAGCCCTTCGTGCCCGCTCGGCTGAGCGGAGCGGCGGGCGCCACGGAATTGCCGTTCGTGCTGCTCGGTGGCACCGGAGCGGCGGATCGGGGGTATTCGGACCGGCTGGAAGAGCCCTGGTCGGTCGAATATGCACGGACCCGCGTCCGCACCTGGCTGATGCGCGCCGAATGCCATTGGGCGCGGCCGCCGCTGCCTGACGACGAACAGGAACGCGTCGCGGCGCTGCATCGGCTCGGCATCCTCGACACGGCTGCAGAGGAGCGGTTTGACCGTCACACGCGAATCGCGGCTGCCTTGTTCCGCGTGCCGATTGCGCTGGTAAGCCTGGTCGATGCGGACCGGCAATGGTTCAAATCCTGCTTCGGCACCGACGTCTGCGAAAGCTCCCGCGAAACGAGCTTCTGCGCCCACGCGATTGCGGCAAACGAGGACATTTTGATCGTGCCCGACGCACTGCAGGACGATCGCTTCCGCGACAATCCGATGGTTTCGGACGGTCCGCGCATCCGCTTCTATGCGGGATCGGTGCTGCATTCGCCGGAAGGCAAGAGGATCGGCACAGTCTGCATCCTCGACGTGCGGCCGCGCAACTTGTCGGACGAGGAAAAGAAGCTGCTCGCCGATGTGGCGGCCGCGGTGGAAGCGGAACTCTGCATGCCGCAGCTGAAGGCCGCCTGAGCCCGTGAACATTCAGAACACCAGGCTGCGACGGCGCACCCATGCACAAGCAGGTGGCGACAGCGCGCGCGCGTTGCTGTGGCGGCTGATCTGGATTTACCAGGGCGGCTGCGCGGCGGCGGTTGTGATCACGCTGACCCTGGTGCTGCTAGGGCTGGAACTGACCGGCTATCAATGGCTGGTCATCCTCCTCATGCTGCCGATTGCGGTCGCCATCTACAATCTGGCGGACGTGTATGTGCTCCGGCGCCATGCCGTCCCGGTGATGAACGGGCTACGGTCGCTCGATCGCGGCGGCGACGCGCCGGAGCCGGTGCTCGCGGAAGGCTTGGTCCGCGCGCTGAACCTGCCCTATTTTTCGTTTCTGCGCGTGACGTTCCTGCATGGGCCGCTCGTCACCGTGCTTGTCTATCTGGTGCTAAGTTCAGCCAACTGGCTGGTCGGGGCCGGTTACGAGCAATGGCAGATCCTCGCCTTTTGCGCGATGACCCTGTTCTTCGCCTCGCCGACCCACGCCATCTTCGAATATTTCGCGGTCAGCCGCGCAATGGAGCCGGTGATCGTCCGCTTGAGCGGTGCGCTGGGCGGCACCATTCCCCAGGATTATCGAGAAGGCCTGATCGCCGTCCGGCTGAAGAGCAAGTTGCTCTATCTCGCCATCTTCGTGACCACGCTGCCGCTGATCTTCTTCGCGGCATCGATGGTGTTCAAGGTCCAGCGCATGTTCGCGCAGGTAGGCGTCACCGCATCCGAAGGCATGATGTGGCCCTTCTACACGTGGATGGTCGGCATCGTGCTCGCCTGCGGCCTGGGCTCGGTGATGATGGCGCTGCTGACCGCGCAGGAAGTGTCGCGATCGGCGATGCGGCTGATCGATTCCATGCGGCTGGTCGAAAGCGGCCGCCTCGACGATGTCGAACTGCAGGTCTTCTCGACCGACGAATATGCCGACATCTTCCACGGCTTCCAGCACATGCTGGACTCGCTGCGTGAGGAGCAGCGCATCCTTGCGATCAGCCACGATCTTGCCGGCGAACTGCAGCTGGACCTGCTGATCGCGCGGATCATGCGGGAGACGACGGAACTGCTGAATGCCGAACGTTCGACGCTCTTCCTTCACGATCCGAAAACGGACGAACTCTACTCGATCTTCGCCGAAGGGGACTCGATCACCGAAATTCGCATCCCAGCCGCTCGGGGCATAGCCGGCGCGGTTTTCACCAGCGGCCGGGCCGAAAACATCGCCGATCCCTATGCCGACCCCCGCTTCGACCAGAGCGTCGACCAGAAAACCGGTTTTCGCACGCGCTCGATCCTCTGCCAGCCGATCGTCAACAAGCATGGCGGGCGCATCGGTGTGACGCAGGTGCTGAACAAGAAGGGAGCCGGCTGCTTCTCCGAAAAGGACGAGGCACGCCTGCGGGCGTTCTCGGCGCAGATCGCCGTCAGCCTGGAGAATGCCAAGCTGTTCGACGACGTGCTCAGCATGAAAAACTACAATGAGAGCATCCTCGAGAGCACGTCCAACGGCTTCATCACGCTGGATGCCGAGAGTAGGATCGTCACTGCCAACACCGCGGCGCTCGAACTGCTCGGCGTGCGCGAGAGCCTGGCCGGCAAGCCGGTCGATCAGGTGTTCGCGGGCGAGAACCGCTGGGTGGTGGAGAAGCTCGAACGCTCCGCCCTGTCGGGCGAGACGCAGCTGGCGGTGGATGCAGAGCTTGTCCGCACCACCGACGTGCCTGCCTCGGTCAACCTCTCCGCCGCGCCGCTCATCGATGCGAACGAGCAGCGGATCGGGTCGATGCTGGTGATGGAGGACATCACCGCGGAGAAGCGCGTCCGCTCGACAATGGCGCGCTATATGTCCAAGGAAGTGGCCGACCAGCTGCTTCAGGCCGGCGAGGACGTGCTCGGCGGGCGCGACCAGACGGTCTCCATCCTCTTCTCCGACGTGCGCGGCTTCACCACCATCGCGGAGGCGATCGGCGCCCGCGAGACGGTCGCCATGCTCAACGAGTATTTCACGGAGATGGTCGACGTCATTCTCGAGAATGGCGGCATCCTCGACAAATATATCGGCGACGCGATGATGGCCTTGTTCGGCGCGCCGTTCGCCGGGCCGAGCGACGCCGACAATGCGCTTGCCGCCGCGAACCGGATGCTGGTCTGCCTGGCCGACCTCAATGCCAGGCGCGCCGCCGGTAACAAGCCGCCGCTTCAGGTGGGCGTCGGCATCAGCACCGGCGACGTGATCGTCGGAAATATCGGATCGTCGAAGCGGATGGAGTACACCGTGATCGGCGACAATGTGAATTTGGCCTCCAGGCTGGAAGGCGCGAACAAATTCTACGGCACCAGCATCCTGCTGTCGGAATCGACGCGCGCGAGCCTGACCCGGCCGGCGCTGACTCGCGAACTCGATCTGATCCGGGTCAAGGGCAAGGACGATCCGGTGGCGGTGCACGAGTCGCTCGACCATGCCCATGAACGGCTGAACGGGGCCTTGGACGAGTTGCTCGGCGCCTATAGCGAGGGCCTGAAGGCCTATCGCGAGCGGCGCTGGAAGGAGGCCGAAAGGTCCTTTGCGGCCGCCTGCCGCGTGGTCGCCGGCGACGGACCGTCGGCAATGTATATCGAACGCTGCCGCCAGTTCGCCAAGGCGCCGCCGCCCCCGGAGTGGGACGGCGTCTGGTCGCTCACGGCCAAGTAGATGGAGCTCGTTGCGGCCGATATCGGCGGCACCCATGCGCGCTTTGCGCTGGCGACTGTGACTGACGGCAAGGTCGCGTTGGGGCCGGAGACCGTCCTCAAGACGGGCGAGTTTGCCGGCCTGCCCGAGGCATGGCGTGCGTTCGAGCAGGCGCTGGGCCGGCCGCTTCCGCCCGCCGCAGGGATTGCGCTCGCCGGTCCGGCAGACGGCGATGTCGTGCGGCTGACGAACAGCGGCTGGGTGCTGGAGCGGAGCCGGCTCAACGCTCAACTCGGGGTGGATCGGCTGAGCCTGGTTAACGACTTCGCCGCGGTGGCGCATGCCGTTGCGCGTTGCGAAACCTTCACGCACATCTGCGGACCCGAACGGCCGCTCCCCGAACGCGGCGTCGTCAGCATCGTTGGGCCAGGCACCGGGCTAGGCGTCGCGATGCTGGTGCGGGGGCCGGAAGGCGATCGGGTCATCGCGACTGAAGGGGGCCATATCGAGTTCGCGCCGCTCGACCGTGAGGAGCAGCGCCTGCGCGACGATTTAGCCGGGCGGTTCGGGCGCGTCTCGGTCGAACGGGTGCTGTCCGGTGCGGGATTGGGCGAGATCTATGCCTCTATCACCGGACGTGATCCCCCGGAGCCGGCCGAGCTGTGGCGCCTGGCGCTGACCGGCGCTGCCCCGGTTGCTGTCACCGCACTCGACCGTTTCTGCCGCATCCTCGGCTCGGCCGCCGGCGATCTTGCATTGGCGCAGGGCGCCGATGCGGTGGTGATCGCTGGCGGACTGGGCCTGAGGCTTGCCGAGCATCTGCCCGCGTCGAGCTTTCCGGAGCGGTTCGCGGCCAAGGGCCGGTTCCAGGCCCGAATGGAGACGCTGCCGGTCAAGCTGATCACTCACCCGCAGCCGGGGCTGCTCGGCGCCGCGGCTGCCTTCTTGTCCGAGCACGGCGGATAAAAGAAGGGCCCCGCTCCAGGGGTGGAAAGCGGGGCCCCATCTCAGGGAGTCGTTCTGCAGCGGGGGGTGAGTTCGCTGCGTCTGGACAGCTTATCGTTGCAAGCTGTCACCAAATCATGTCGGGTAAAGGTAAATTTTGTCTCAATCTGTCGCATCTTTCGCGACGGCTTCGAGACGGCGTTTCGGCGCTTCGGGCTGTGGACGCTGCTGCATGGTGCTGAACTGGATGCCCGGTAGCTCGCGGCGGATCAGCGCCTCGCCCTCCCGGACCGTCGGCACCGGATGTTCGGCGATCACTTTGTCGCCCAGGCGGAAGACTGCACTGTAAGGCTGCGGGCCTTCAGGCGTCAGCCGGACCCGCCCCAGCACCACCTCCGGCGGCTTGATGAAGAAGAGTCCGGATTTCTCGTCGATGCTCATGCGCTCTCCAACAGGCTCAGCGGCAACAATGTGGAACGGCGCGCGGCGTTCCATTGGCAACCATGCGGGGCTCCAAGCATTGCCTGCCCATGCAACGATTCTTCATCCATGTCTGGAACGGCACCGGCTTCGTGCCCGACGAAGAGGGCCAGGAGCTGCCGGGGCCTGAGGCGGCTGTCGAAACGGCCATCGACAGCGTCCGCTCGATCGTCAGCGAGGATGCGCGTTACGGTCTCATCGACCTCGACGGGCGGGTGCGTGTTGACGACGCCCGCGGGCAGACTGTGGCGGAACTTGCTTTCCGCGATGCCTTCACCCTGCGCCTGGAAGGCGACGGGTCATGATCGATACGTTGCTGATGAAGCTGCGCAAGCGCGACGAGATCGGGCCGGACGAAGAACAGGCGTTGCGCGATGCGGTGTCGCAGGCGCGGGACTATCCGGCCGATCTGACCTTCATCCGCCGGGGGGAGGAGCTTGACCACAGCACATTACTCGTGAGCGGCCTGATGTGCCGCTACAAGGATCTGCGGAGCGGCGAGCGTCAGGTGACCGAACTACATGTCGCCGGCGACTTTGCCGACCTTCACTCCTTGACCTTGAAGAAGCTCGACCACGAGCTGATGACCCTGACGCCGTGTAAAGTCGCGATTTTCCCGCACGACAATCTGAAGCGGATTACCGAGGAGTTCCCGCATCTGGCGCGCGTACTCTGGTTCTCCACCAATCTCGACGCCGCGATTCACCGGGAGTGGGAAGTGTCGCTCGGTCGCCGCGATGCGGTCGCGCGGCTGGCGCATCTGTTTTGCGAGCTGCACACGCGGCTGGAGATCGTAGGACTGGCCGATCGGGGCGGCTATGATCTGGCCCTGACCCAGACCGACCTGTCCGAATGCACAGGGATCACGCCGGTGCATGTGAACCGCAGTCTTAGGCTGCTGCGGGAGGACCGGCTGGTCGAGTTTCGCGAGCGCCGGGTGATCGTGCTCGACCGTCCGGGGCTGGAGCGCATCGCGGAGTTCGATCCTGCCTATCTCTACCTGGAGCGCCGCCCCCGCTGATCCGATGCGGCGTCTTTTCGAGCACGCTCCTAATCATATGATAACGCGGCGGTGTCGCACACAAGCTACGCATCTGATCTGCCTATCGAATCTTGAGGTGGACCGGCACAGCGGCAAGCACGCCCCGCCACGGTCCTGACGGGGGGTCATGAGCCGCACTTCGTTCGACGTGATCATCCGGAAATTCGAGACGCGGGCTGAGCTGGGGCCGTTGGAGCGGGAGGCGCTCCGTTCACTGCCCTTTCGGCCGGTCGCGTTCGAGCCTCAGGCCTATATTTCACGCGAGGGGGAGCGGCTGCAGAATGTTCATCTGCTGCTGTCCGGCTTTGCCTATCGGCAGAAATCTCTGGTCGACGGCGCGCGGCAGATCATCGCAGTCGGCATACTCGGCGATTTTCTCGACCTGGAATGCGCCCTGCTCGAAGTGGCGGATCACAATATCCAGGCGTTGACCCGGTGCGAGGCGGCGGCCATCCCGCGCGCGGCGATCGACAGCCTGATCATGGCTCACCCGGTGCTGGCCCGCACCATGTGGACCGAGACATTGGTGCACGGCTCAGTTTTCCGGGAGTGGATCGCCAATGTCGGCCGCCGCGATGCCCGCTCCCGCCTCGCCCATCTGCTTTGCGAATTTGCGCGGCGGCTGGAGGTGGCCGGCCTTTCCGGCGAGCATGCCTATGAGCTGCCGATGACGCAGGAGCAGCTTGCCGACACGCTCGGCCTGACGCCCGTTCACGTGAACCGCGTGCTGAAGCAGCTGGCGAGAGAAGGCCTGATCGAGCGCGAAAAGCGGTTCGTTCGAATACTGGATTGGGAGGCGCTGCGTCGCATCGCGGGGTTTAACGAGGTCTATCTGCATCTAAAGGCCGGAACGGTGGGCGTTCGTCCGGGCCGGGTGGGAACTCTTTAGCGCAGAAAAGAGGTGATCTCGGCCGCGACACGCTCGGGAATTTCGAGGTGCAGCCAGTGCGTGGCGTCCAGGATCACCGCTTTGCCCTGCACGCATTGGTCGGTGCTGAGGCGCGCAAGGGCGGTGTCGAGGAAGCAATCCTCCTGGCCCCAGAGCAGCCTGGTCGGCACCGGAATTCGACTGATCTGCTGCCGGGAGAGTGGCAGCGCCCGATAGTAATTGAGCATGGCAGTGAGCCGGCCCGGCCGCGCCCAGGCTTCGGCATAGCGATCCAGTTCGGCGCGGGTAAAGGTGCCGGGCCTGGCCGAGGACTGCATCGTCGAGCGCAGCATCGCGAAACCGAAAGCCCGAAGCGCGGCTTCGGGCAGCAGCGGGAGCTGGAACCAGCCGACATAAGAACTGCGCAGCGCCTGGGTGGGATGACGCAGCGCATAGCCGGTCCACACGTCCGGGTGCGGCGCGTTCAGGATCACCAGTCGCTCGACCCGGTCGGCATGGCGTGCCGCCGCGGCCCAGGCGACCAGCCCGCCCCAATCATGTCCTACCAGGTGAAACTGGGCCAGCCCGAGCGCGGTCGCAAGGCCGGCGATGTCGTCGGCCAGCCGCTCGATCCGGTACTCGCTCACTCTTTGCGGCGCATCCGACAGATTATAGCCACGCATATCGGGCACGATCACTCGCAGGCCCTCGGCGGCCAGCGGATCGATCACCCGTCGCCACGCCCACCAAAACTCCGGAAAGCCGTGCAGCAGGAAAACGGCCGAGCCGTCGGCGGGGCCTGCCTCCACGACATGAAGCTTTATCTCTTCGACGGACATGCGGCGCTCGCGCCATCCGGGCTGCATCAGATCGGCCATGCCGCCACAGCGCCTGGTAAGGCGTGGCGTTCCCCTGACATGCCGAGAACAAAGGACTGTCGACCGCGCGACTCCATCCGACGAGCACAGCCAGCCGGCGGGCGAGCGCCGTGGACAAATAGTGGACCGCTCTCGACCCTCCTGACCCGCTCGGGCATGGTCGCGCGGGACGGGATTGCGGGAAGGGGTTTATGATCGTCTGGACCGCCGTGATGGGCGCGCTCATCGGCTGGATCATGGCCGGCTTTGACGGCTGGGGCATGTTCCCGGGCGGCCTGGTCGGTGCGTTGGCGGGACTGGGCCTTCGGGCCGCGGTCCGCTCCGAGATCGAGCGTGCCGTTCAGCAGCTGCGGTCCGAAATGCCTGCTCCGGTGCCAGTAGCGCCGGAGCCCATGGCCGCCGCACCGCCCGCCCGAACTACCCTGCGCGCGCCGGTAGTGGAGCGCACGCCCGGGCCCGCCCTCGAGGAGCCGGTCGAGCCCGCAGCCGAAGTTCTTCCCGAGCCCGTACAGCCTGGCGCATTGGAGACGGCGCTTGCCGCGGCGCGCGACTGGCTGTTCGGCGGCAATACGGTGGTGCGGCTCGGTCTCGTCATCCTGTTCGTGGGCCTGTCCTTCCTGATCCGCTATGCCGCCGCCGCCGGACTATTCCCGATCGAGCTCAGGCTGGCCGCGGTGGGTCTCGCCGGCGCCGCCTTGCTGGCGATCGGCTTTCGCACGCGGACGAAGCGGCCGGGCTTCGGCCTCGCCCTGCAGGGCGCCGGCGTCGGCGTCATCTACATGACGATCTTTGCCGCGCTGAAGCTGGTTCCCGGCTTCCCGATGGCGGCCGCCTTTGCGCTGATGGTGCTGGTCTGCGCCTTCGGCTGCGCGCTGGCGTTACTGCAGGGGAGCCAGGCGCTGGTGCTGACCGCCTTCGCCGGCGGCTTCGCGACGCCGCTGCTGCTGAGCGACGGCAGCGGCGATCCGGCGGGGCTGTTCGGCTATTACACCCTGCTTAACCTGGCGATCCTGTTCATTGCCTCGCGCCGCGCCTGGCGCATGCTGAACCTGCTCGGCTTTTTCGCCAGCTTCGGCATCGCGACCTTGTGGATGGCGGGCGGCTACACGCCTGCCCAACTCGCGGTTACCCAGGCGTTCGTCGGCGCGTCTGTGCTGATTTATCTGGCCGCCGCCCTGCTGTTTGCCCGGCGCACGCCGGGACGGCTCGGCGCAGTCGTGGACACCACGCTGTTGTTCGGACCTGCGCTGGCCGGTTTCGGCCTTGAGGTAGCGCTGGTCGGCGACCGGCCGTTCGGCTCGGCCTTTGCGGCGATCGGCTTTGCGGCGCTTTATTTGGGCGTCGCGGCCATGGCGACGCGGCGAATCGGCGACCGCTTCCGGGTTTTACACGAGGCGATGCTGGCGATCGGCATCGGCTTCGTCACCATGGCCGTGCCGCTGGCGCTCGGCGCGCGCTGGACGTCGGCGACCTGGGCGCTGGAAGGGGCCGGGGCCGTCTGGATCGGCGCGCGGCAGGCGCGCTGGGTACCGCGGCTTTTCGGTCTGGCGCTGCAAGCCGTTGCGGCGCTGCTTTTCCTCCGCAGCATCGGCCCGAACATCGACGCGCTGCCGCTCGCCAATGCCGGGTTCGTCGGCGCGATGTTGATCGCGGGCGCATTGCTGGGATCGGCCTGGTGGCTTCGGCGGCCGCTGGCGAGCCCTGACTCGCAGCTTGGCCGACGCTATGCTGGCGTAGAGGCGATGCTTCCGCGACCCCTGTTCCTGCTCGGCTTTTTCTTCTGGTGGCTGGCCTGGACGCTGGAGGCGACGCGGCTGGTGCCGGGGCCGACCGACCCCGATGTGCCGCTGCCGGTCTTTCCCTTGAGCCTGCAGTTGCAGCTGCCGATGCTGGCTTTCGTCGCCAGCGCCGGGCTGTGGCGATGGATCGGGCAGCGAGCCGATTGGGAGGTGGCACGTTGGCCGAGCCTGGCCACTCTGCCGGCGCTCGCCTTCGGCTTTTTGGCCATGCTGAGCGCCGGCCGCCATCTCCTGTTCGCGCCCGACTGGATCGTCTGGGCCGTGGCAATCGGCATTCATGTCTTGCTGCTCCGGCTGAACGACCGGGACGATGTCGACGGACGCTATCGACGAGTGCTCGCCGCAACGCATGTGGGCGGCGTGTGGCTCGGGATTGCGATGCTGGCCGATTGCCTGTGGCTGGGCATTGATCGCGCGCAGTTGTGGAACACGTCTTGGGCGGGCGTCGTGCTGCTCGTCAGCGTGACCGCGATGCTGCTGGTCCTGACGCTCTGGGCCGGCCGCGCGCTTGGGTCCGTGCAACGATCCTGGCCGCTCGACCGGCATGCGGTCGGCTATGCCTGGACGGCCGCGATCCCGGCGGCGGCGCTGGTCGCGTTCGGCGTGCTGTGGACGGCGCTTGATGCGGCAGGCGAGACGAGCCCGCTGCCCTATTGGCCTTTGCTCAACCCGGTCGATCTGGCGTTGGGGCTCGGCGTCGTCGTGCTGCTCTTGTGGCGCCGGACGCTGCTCGCCGCCGAACTTGCCCCCTCGGGCGCCGAGCAGCTGCGGTCGCCCTTCTTCCTGGCCGGCACCGGACTGCTCATCTTCACGGCCGTAAACACTGCCTGGTTCCGGCTCGCCCATCAGTGGCTTGCGGTCGCGTGGACGCCGGAGGCGCTGCTCGGCGACGAAACGGTCCAGACCGGACTCGCGATCATCTGGACGTTGATTGCGCTGACAACGATGGTGGCGGCGAACCGCCGGGGTGTGCGGCCGCTTTGGCTGGCGGGCGCAGGCCTGCTGGGTTTGACCGTGGTCAAGCTGGTGCTGGTCGATCTCGGCGGCTCGGGCGGCGGTTCGCGCATTATTGCGTTCATCGGCGTCGGCGCTTTGATGTTGGTGCTGGGCTATCTGGCGCCGCTCCCGCCCCGCCGAGAGGAAGCGACCGCATGATCCGGAAGTGCATCGCTCCGTTACTCGCCATCTTGACGCTGGCGGCGGCAGCACCCGCGGGTTCGGACGCGGAGCCGTCCGGCTATGCCGCCCGTTTTCCGCTTACGACGTCAGGCACCGGCCCGCAGCGCTTGACGCTGCCGGCAGCCGTTCTCGTCAAGCTGCAAGAGCCGGATGGGCGCGATCTGCGCATCTTCGACTCGCGCGGCCGGGCAATGCCGATCGCCCGGGTGGCGCCCAGCGCACGCCTGGAGAGCACGGTGCTTGCGGTGTCGCCGATCCTCGGTCCGGCAAGCCTGTCCGAGGCGGCGCGAGTGTCGGTCGAGATCGACGAGGAAGGCCGCGCCCGCTTCGCGGAGGTTCAGGGCGGGGCACCTCCGTCCCGAACCTCCACCGCCGTGCTCGGTGCCTTGCTCGACGCCCGCCGGACAAGGGGAACCGCCGAGCGGCTGGAGATCGACGCAGATCTCCCCCAGGGTCAGCCCGTCAGGCTCCAAGTCGAGGCGAGCCGCGATCTGGACGTCTGGCGCCCGATTGCCGAGCGGGTCGTCTACCGCGCGCCGGGTTCCCAGATGGTTCGGGAAGCCATCCTGCTTCGGGCGACGCTGGACCGTGAATATCTGCGGCTGACCTGGCGCGGCAATCTGCGACTGATTGCGCCTGTGGCGATCCGTGGTGCGACGCTGGTCACCCGCGCGGGCAGCGGACAGGTGAGCATCGAGACGAGACCGCCCGCGCCGTCCGATCCGCATACTCTCGAGTTCGTGCTCCCGTTCGGGACGTTGGTGACGTCGGTGAAGATCACGCCTGCAGCTGGCGAAGGCCCGGTCCCCGTACGCATTTTGGGGCGGGACGAACCCGAGCAACAATGGCGGTTGTTGGGCGAGGGTTCGGCGGAAGGCGCGGACATCCGGTTGCAGGGAACACCGGTCCGGACGATCAGGATCGAGGCGGATCGGCGCACGCCGGGCTTCGAACGCGCGCCATCGCTCCAACTCGGCCTCGCGGCGCAGGACCTTGCCTTTCGCCCTGCAGGCCGCCCGCCCTTCATGCTTGCCGCAGGACGGAAAGAGGCGTCCGATCCGTTTCTGCCGCTCCGGGCGGTGACCGGAGGTAAGGCTGACCTGGCCCAAGCGGCGGTGTGGACCGGCCCCACCGCTGCTCTCGTGCTGGCCGCGCCAGATCCGGCCGCCGGCGAGCGGCGCAAGGCGCTGCTCTGGGCCGTGCTGCTGGCCGCGGTTGCGCTGCTCGGCGGGCTGGCTTGGCTGCTTTGGCGCAGGTCTCCCAAGCCAGCCTGAGCGCCGCTTCCTACATCCCGACCTGGAGCGACACGCGGAAGGCGAGGGTGGCTCGGCCATATTGTTCTTCGGCGCTTGCTTCGCCGCCCAGGGTAAAGCCGGGATTTCCGCCGACCAGCCGTGCCCGCCCGATCCAGCCGCTGTCCCGCTCTTCGGCACGGAGCGTGAAGGCATTGCCGCCCTCGAAGCGCGCGACTGTGTCGCCAAGCTCGCCTGAGAGAAGCTCCCGCCGGCCGCCTTCCAGTTCGATACGCAGCCAGCCATCGCGCCGGTCGCCGAAATCATAGCCAAGCGTCGCCGTGGCGTTCGCCGCTACTTCATCGCTCGTCCGGCGGCGCACGGTCAGGTTGATGCCCTTGCCGCCCTGCTTTTCGGCATAGCCCTTCTCGGTCAGGCGATACCAATCGAGCGACGCGGCCGGGCGGAGCGTGAAGCGGCCAAACTCCAGCGCATAGGATGCGCCCAGCGCGGCGCTATACAGCTGGCCGTCGCGCGAGGCGGTGGCGAAGCGGCGTACTTCCTTGCCGTTCGCGCTGCCTTCGAAGTCGCGGCGGCTGTCGATGTTGAGCATCGCGGCCGATGCGCGGGCAAAGGCGCGGAACTTGCCGAAACTGCCCCGCCAATAGCCGCCCAGCTCATATTGCTGGATGTCGACCTGGTTCTTGCGCTGGCCGTCCTTCACGTCGCCGTCGAGGAAGGCCAGGGAGACGCCGAAGCTGCCGATATCGGTGATCAGCTCGGCGCCGCCGGAGACGCCCCAGCCGCGCGTCCGGAAGCGAGCGGTGTCGCCCTTGCTCTTGCTGTTGCCCCAGGCGACCTGCTGCAGGAACCAGCCCCAGCGGCCGTGGTCGTCGAAGGGCGCGGTGGGGTCGGCAAGGAAGCGGGCCGTGGCACGCGACCCTTGCGTCACCGCGTCGAACACGCCGCCGGCATGGTCCGGCATCAGCTGGCCCAGCGAGTTCTTGAACCCGGCTTCGCTGGTGCGGCCGAGGAAGACGCCGCCGACATCATTGTCCGCGATCATGGCGGCGAAGGCCGCGTCGTAGATCGCTGTTTCCGAGCCGTTGAGGTTCAGCTCCGTCGCCGTCTTGCGCTTGATGTCGACGGCGATCTCATTGGCGGGCGTTCCCGCTGCAAGCGCGCCCTTGAACATGAAGGGCAGCGTCGAGTTGTTCACGGACAGCGCCGGGGAGCCGGTGAGCGTGCCCGCGCGGAGAACGGTGAAGCGGCCTTCGGCCTTGGCCAGGTCGGTTACGCGGACGGTGAGCTCCGAACCTTGGGCGAAGGCGGCCGTGCCGGCAACGTTGACCAGGGTGCTCTGCCCGGTCGTGCCGTTCACGGTCACGCCGAGCACGCCGCCCTGCGCCACGCTAAGGGAGCCGAGCGCGACATTTCCGGCGTTGGTTAGCTCGACACCTCCGCCAGTGATGTTGACCGCAACATCGCCGGCATTTGAGAGCGCGCCGCGATAACGAGCATTCCCGGTGGTGTTCAGCGCGCCGCCACCGCCACCGAAGTTGACTTCGCCCGTTAGGGTCGAGGATCCGCCCAGCGACACCTGATCGGCCCCCGCGCCGAGATCGACGTCGCCGATCAGTGAGCCGGCCTGGAGGTCAAGCAGGTCGGCACCGGCGCCGAACAGCAGCCGGCCTTCGATCTTTGGAGCCGCGGCGCCGGATGCCCCCGCGACCTGGCGCAGCACGATGTTCGCCGTGGAGGTGCGCGCATCCAGGGCCAAGTTTCGCTCGGGCGCCGCCGCGCCGTTTGCGCGGATCGTGCCGCCATTCTCGATGAGCGTCAGGCTGTTCGACGCGTCGGCGATCGCGGTGGCCGCACCGGCGCCGCTCGCCTTCGCTTCGACCGTGCCGCTGTTGCGGATGGCGGGCAGGCTGCCGTTCGCCTGAATCGACACGGCGCGGCTGGTCGTGCCGGCAACGCTCGACCCTTCGGCGGTGACTGTCCCGGAGTTGCGCAACTCGGGCGTCGTCGCGCCCTGCCCGATGCGAACCGCCGTCGCATCCGCACCGAAGCTCACGGCCTTGACGGAGCCCTGGTTCTTTACGCCTCCTGCAATGGTGACGCCGCCGCCGGTGCCGCCGAGCTGCAGCGCCGTCGCCGCAATGTCCTTGTACACGCCGTCGGCCAGGATCGAGCCCCGATTGACGAAGCCATGGCCGTTCGCTTCGCCCGGCAAGGCGCCGATGGTGATTGCCCTGTCGGCGGCGCCGACCAGCACCGCGGGCGCTGCGCCATAGGAAGCGATCGCCGCGCTGCCTTCCTTGGCGTCTTCGATGCCATCCTTGTCTTCATCCTTGTCGTCGGCCTTTGTGTCCGCCGGCGGCACGTCGAACAGCACGCCTCCGGCCACATTGCCCGCGATGCGCAGCGCGGGACCGCTCTGCAGCAGGTCGTCGGCGTCGAGCTTCGATGTGTCGCCAGGCCGGGTGGTGGCGCGATAGCCGGTGGCAGCGATACCGCCCTGCACGGTGACGCGGCCGCCCACGTCGCCGCCCAAGAGCACACCGGTCGCATTGGCGCCGCGCGCCTCGACCGATCCGCTGATGCTGACATTGCCTGTCACGTCACCGGCGCGGATGCCGACGCTGTTGTCGCCCACCACGGCGACGCTGCCGCTATGCGCGAGCGAGCCGACCAGCCGCGCATCCGAAGCGATGCCGGCCGAGTTATTGCCCTCTACAGTGATGGCGCCGCTATTGGTCAGGTTGCCGGTGACGTTGCCGCCGGGCGCCAGCCGGATGCCGAAGCGTCCCGACCCTTGCGCAAAGGGGCCGTCCAGATCGCCGTCCTTGTCCGCATCGGCCGCGGTATAGTCCTCGTCGATGGTGATCTTGCCGCTGTTGGTGATGTTGGTCGTCGTCCCAGCATCGGCGAGAATGCCCACGGCATTGTTGGCGCCGCGGATCTCGATCGCGCCTTCGTTCGCGACATTGTGGTTGCTGTCGATGGTGACCGCTGTGCCGCCGGTCGGTGCCACGGTGCCCGCCGTTCCGATCTTGATCGAGTCCGGAGCGCCATTGGCGGCGGTCGCAGTGCGCAGGGGCGTGGTCACCTTTGTCGAGATGACGGTCTCGGCATGAGCGAGCGAGCCGAGGGCGATGGGAGTGAGGCAGGTAAAGGCAAGCAAGCGACGCACGGTTCTTCCTTCTGGCTGTGCCGCTCTAAGTCCCGGCTGGGCAGCGGCTTGTCGTCAGTCAGACGGAGACGGGTGCGGAAATCCGCCGCGGCTAGAAGCGAAGCTCCCAGCCGAGCCGTACGGTGCGCGGCACCAGCGGGGTCAGTTGCGGCTGCTCGACCAGGGTGAAGGGCGAGCCCAAGGCGAAGCGATTGCCGGCCTGATCGAGCAAGTTGGTGACGATCAGGCTGACCGCGTGGCGCTCGAACTCGACTCGCGCATTCAGCGAGACGTCGAGCCAGTCGCCCTGCTTCTCGCCCAGCACTGGACCGATGCCCAGCCGCGAGCGGCCGACATAGCGCCCGGCTGCGCCGACCCTGACCTGCGCATCGTCAAGGTCGAAGCGGTATTCGGCCCAGAGGCGACCGTTCCACCGCGCCACATTGGGAAGCTCGGACCGAGGCGTGATGATGATCGTCAGCGCGGGGTTGATCACCTGGCTGTCGTTGAACAAGCCCGCGGCCTCAAATGACAGTCCCGGCAACGGCCTCCAGCCGATCCGCGCATCGACCGAATAGATGCGGCCGTCGCCGATGTTGGAGGTGGTCGGAAAGCCGCCGAAATCGACGACGTCGGCCTGGATGTTCTTCCAGCGCGTATGGGCGAGCGCGACCGAAGCATCGAAGCTGCCTTCGCCCGGCAGCCCATAGCGAAGCCCGGCTTCGAGAGTCTTCACCCGGTCGCTCCGGAAGCGCTGCACCGAGATGTTGGACGCGGCGAGGCCGCCGGGCCGGAAACCTTCCTGATAGCGGAGATAGCCGAACAGCGGCCCTTCCGGCTGGATTGTGACGGACGCTGAGGGAAGCAGCGCGAACTGGTCCCGTTGCGCGAAGGTGCGGAGCGCTGGAGCAAGGAAGGGTTCCGCGTCGAGTGCTTCGTCGGACAAATGGGTGTAGGCGAGCCGCGCGCCCGCACCGAGGCTGAGCCAGGCCAGCGGCCGCACCGATGCCTCGCCGAACAGTGTCGCTTCGACCACTTCGTTGCGCGTGCCTGGAATGGGCGTCGGCGCCTCGGGTGCGCCGAGCGCGCGGCGCTGGGTGGCCCGATTCTTGACCAGACTCGAGCCCAACAGCCAGTTCACTCCGTCGCTGCCGGTGCGCGAGAGTCGGAGCTCTGAAGAGAGCATGTCGACAGTGGTCAGCTGGTCGAAGACGGTCGGCGGACCGCCTCGGCGGGTCGAGTCGTAGCGCTCCCTCAGGCTTTGGCTCACCAGGCCGGCGGAGGCGACCAGCCGATAACCGTCCCATTCACGCGTGAGGGTCAGGTCGGCAAGGTCATAGCTGTTGCGGAATGGCTGGGCGACCGGGCTGCTGCGGATCAGAGGAGGTGCGTCGCGGTCCGCGAACTGCGCGTCGTCGCTGCGCGCGCGCTGGGTCGTGCCGCTCAGCTGCAGTCGCCAGCCGCCGCCGAACTCGCCCGCCAAAGCCGCGCGCCCGCCCCAGATCTCCGTCGAGTTGATGTTGTTCAGGCCGCGTTGCCTGTCGTCGATATAGCCGCCCTGCCGAATGCCATAGCCGACGACGCGCAGACCGACGGCATCGAAAACGATCGGCAAGTTCAGCATGGCAGCGCTGTCGTATCCGGCTTCGCCGTGCGCGGTGAGCGCGGCGCCGAGCGAGACCACGCCCTCCGCCGCATCCAGCCGCGGCCGATTCGGCACGACGCGGATGATCCCGCCGAGTGATCCGGCTCCGTAGAGCGTGCCCTGTGGTCCCGCGAGCACTTCCACTCGCTCGATGTCGTAGAGCCGGAGGTCCGGGTCCGGCGCATTATAATTGATCCGGGTCTCGCCAAGATATTGACCGACGGTCGCCTGGGTCGGGCCGTTGAAACTCGAATCCGCGATGCCGCGGATGAACAGTTTGTTGCGGCCCGAACCGAAGTGAGTGGAAGTGATGCTGTGCAGACGCCCAGTCAGCGCATCGGTCCCGCGCGACGCGAGATCGAAAGCCGGGTCGCCGCCCGAGACCACGGTGATCGAGCCGGGCACGTCGCTCAAAAAGACGGGACGCTTCAACGCCGTAACGACGATGTCCGTCTCCAGCGCCGCCGTCTCGATCGGGCGCGGGGGAGGCGCCACGACCGCGGGCCGGACGACAGGGCGGGGCGTCACGCGCCGGATCTCGTCGCGGACGATGCGGTAGGTGCGCGCATCGATGCGCACGGCTCTGGCTCCCGTCCCCCGCAGCAGTTCGGCGACGGCGCGGTCCAGCGTCATCGTTCCGCGCACCCGGCGCGCCGGCCGATTGGCCAGGCTCAGGTCGGTCAGGCCGATGCTCGCCCGGGCGGTACGCGCGAGTTCGATCGCCGAGCGGCCGAGCGGTCCCGCAGGTATGTCGAAGGCGATCCGCTGCGCTGCTGCCGGAGCTGCGCAGACGGTAAGGGCGACGGGAAGAAGAAGGCGGTTAGCGGCGATCACCTGCAGTCAGCATCCAGCCCGCGCCCGAACGGACCGCGCGCACTCCCATCAGGGCGGAAAGGCGCTCGAAGACCGTTTCGGTGCCGCCGTCAAGCTGGACCATTCCGGTGAAGCGCCGCGCCTGCAGCGACGGATCGACGCCGACCGGCACACCCAGATTGCGGTGCAAGTCCGCGGCCACACGGGATATCGGCGCGCCGGTATAGCTCAGCCGCTTGTCCCGCCAGCTCCCAACGGTGGATGCGTCCACCTGCGTCAGCAGCACGCGGTCGCCGCCATCGTCGCTGAGCTTGCGGCCCGGATCGATCCGTACCGCTTCGCCATCCGGATTGTAGAGCACCGCACCGTCCGAGACCGCCACTTCCGTCGCGCCTGCCTCGTGGAGCACCGCGAAGACGGTGCCAATGTCCTGCAGCACATCATCGCCGGCGCGGACCTCGAACGGGCGGTCGTCATCATGGACGACGGTAAACAGCGCCTCGCCGCGCTCCAGCTGTGCGAAGCGCTCATTCTTGCGGTCGAGGATCAGGCGCGTGCCGCCGTTCATCGCAATGCGGCTGCCATCGGCAAGCGCGACCGTCCGCATTTCGCCCGGCCGCGTCTCGAGCGCGTAGGTGGCGGGCGTCTGGACGAGCAAAGTGGTGAGCACACCTCCCACGACAGTCGCGAAACCACCGCCGACCAGCCACCCGCGCCGGCTGCGGACCGGGGCATGGGCGGGCGGCCGATCGACGATGACCGGGCGTGCTGGCGGGAAGGGGAGAGTGTCCAGCGCCGCGTCGGTTCGTTGTACTTCGTCATAGGCGGCGAGGTGATCGGGGCTCGCCTCCAGCCAAGCGGTGAAGGCGCGCCAATCCTCGGGCGCGGCATCGCGCAGCCGGATCGTCCAGCCGATCGCCTCCTCGAGCGCGTTGTTGTTCATGGTTGCAACCCTTCGATCTCGGCGCCGCTTTCGGCTGCCTCGGTGCGGCGGCGAAGCGCGACTAGCGCGCGATAGGCACGCTGCAGATGCTTCTCGACCGTGTTGATGCTGATGCCCTGTTCGGCGGCGATCCGCTTCTGCGGGACGCCATCGACCCGGAAGCGGCGGAATATCTCTTCGGTGCGGTCGCCCAGCGCGGCCAATGTGCGCTGCGCCTCGATCAGCTGCTCGCGCGCCAGCAGCGCCCGCTCGGCGGAGGGCGCATCGGAGGCTTCGCTGAGCCCGGTGGTGACGTCCGTCCAGTCGCGGCCGCGTTTCGCGGCGCTCGCCTCGGCGCGAGCCCGGTCGATCATCAGATTGTTGGCGGCCCGGTAGAGGTAGGACAGCGGGTCCTGGATCGGCCCGGACAAGCCCGTCGATGCCTTCAGCCAAAGCTCCTGCAGCAGGTCCTCGGCTGCGTCTCCGGCGCCGCGCGCGCGCAGGAAGCGCAGCAGCTCGGGGCGGTGCGCCAGGTAGATCGCCTCCAGCCCGCCCGTGTTCATCCGCGCCGGCCCCGCCGACGCGCTCCGCTCCCGCCGATCCCGCGCATGCCCCTTCATAGGGCTTGCGCCATCGTCCTGCCAGAAGCTGAGGCGCCTTGTGTCAACCGCGGCTGCCATAGGCCGTATCGATCCGCGCCTGGCGCATGTCCGTCGCGACCTGCAGCGCGAGCGCGCAGAGCACAGCCGCGACGACGCCCGCCATTCCCACAAGCAAACGCCGTTCCTGCATGATCACCTCCTCCGCCCTGAACCAGGGCCTCGATGATCAGACGGAGTCGGTCAGCCGGTTCCGTATGCCTTAGTGCGAGGCGCCTGGACCGACCACCCGCTGGGGGCGCGGAGAGAGCCAGATCATGCCCGCCGCGACGACGAAGATGAGGGCGGACAGGAAGAAGATCTGGTTGACCGCGACGGCCATCGCTTCCTGCTCGACCAGCCGATCCACCATGGCGCGCACCTGGTCGAGGGAAAAGCCGTTGGCTTCCATTGTCGCGGTCACATCAGCGGGGTTCAGCCGCGCAACGATCTCGCTCCGCGCAATTCGGGACCGGTCGTCCCACAGGCTGACCGCGACGGTGGTGCCGAGCGCGCCGGCCACCGTGCGCAGGAAGCTCATCACGCCTGCCGCAGAGGCCGTTTCCTCCGGCTCGACCGCGCCCAATGCGATGGTGGTGAGCGGGATGAAGAAGAAGGGCATGCCAAAGCCCTGCAACAGCTGGGGCAAGGCCAGGGTCCAGAAATCGGAACCGCTGGTCCATTCGGTTCGGAGCAGGGATGTCGCCGCCAGCCACAATATGCCGCCGCAAACAAGCAGCCGCGGATCATATTTTCCGGTCAGCTTGGCAGCGATCGGCGACATGAACACGGCAGCGATGCCGGTCATGGCAGTGACATAGCCGGCATAGGTGGCGGTATAGCCCATGCTGACCTGCAGCCATTGCGGGATGATCACGACGGACGCGAAGAAAGCCGCGTAGGTGGCCGACAAGGCGACGGTCGCGAAGGTGAAGCCGCGATGGCGGAACACCGACAGATCGACGATGGGCCGTCGCTCCGTCAACTCCCAGACCAGGAAGATGGCAAGGCCGATGCCGGCAGTCAGGCCCAGGCCGACGATCATCGGATCGCCGAACCAGTCATGCTCGCGGCCCAGGTCGAGCATCAGCTGCAGGGCGCCGACCCAGAGCACCAGCAGCGACAGGCCGATCCCGTCGATGCGGCTATGCTCGACCGGCGTTTCGGCCGATTTCAGCACCCGCATCGCCCCAAACGCGCAGAGCAGCACGACCGGGATGTTGATGAAAAAGATCCAGTGCCAGGACCAATTGTCGCTGATCGTGCCGCCAAGGATCGGGCCCAGAATCGGCGCGACGACGGTGGTCATCGCCCACACGCCCATGGCCTGGGCGCGCTGTTGCGGCGGGAAGATGCGGAACAGCAGGGTCTGGCTGAGCGGCATTAGCGGTCCGCCGCAGAGGCCCTGTCCGATGCGGCAGATCACCAGCATGGTGAGCGTATGCGACATGCCGCACAGCACGGAGAAGATGCCGAAGCCGATCACGCCGGCCGTGAAGGTCCTGACAGTCCCGAACCGGGCAGCGAGCCAGCCGGTCAGCGGTACGCAGATCGCTTCGGCGACCGCATAGGAGGTGATGATCCAGGTGCCCTGACTTGGCGAAATCGCGAGCGATCCGGCGATGTGCGGGACCGACACATTGGCGATGGTGGTGTCGAGCACCACCATGAAGTTGGTGAGGGCGAGCACCGCTCCCGCCAGGATCAGCCGCGCACCGGTGAGCGGCGCGAACTCCTCCGCCTTGCCGGTCATAGGACCTACTCGGCCACCTTGATGCGCGCATCCATCGACAGGCCGACGCGCAGCGGGTGGCGGGCCAGCTCCTCGGGCTTCAGCCGGACGCGAACCGGCAGGCGCTGCACGACCTTGATCCAGTTGCCGGTCGCGTTCTGGGCAGGGATCAGCGCGAAGGCCGAGCCGGTGCCGCCCGCAAAGCCAACCACTTCGCCGTGATAGACGACATCGTCGCCATACAGGTCGGAGGTCAGCGTCACCGGCTGACCCGGACGGACCTTGGCGAGCTGCCCTTCCTTGAAGTTTGCATCCACATAGACCTGCCCGACGGGCACGATCCTCATCACCACCGCACCAGGGGCGATGCGCTGGCCGACCTGCACGGCCTTGCCCGCGACGACGCCGTCGATCGGCGCTCGGATGATCGTGCGGTCGAGATCGAGCCGCGCCTGTTGCACCCGCGCCCTGGCCGCGAGCACGTCCGGGCTGGAGCCGGCGCTGAGCCCTTGAGTCAGCGCCTGATTGGCAGCGAGCTCGCCGGTCGCGGCGCCGCGCGAAGCGGACGCCTGCGCCAGAGCTGCGCGCGCCTGCTCGACGCCGGCACGGGCATTGTCGAATGCGTTGGTCGCATAGGTCAGCTCATCGCCGGATACGGCGCCGTTCGGCGCCAGCCGTTGGCGGCGGGCCAGGTCGACCCGCGCTTTCTCGAAAGCAGCCTGCGCCGCCACGAGCTGGGCGCGGGCGCGGGCGATATCCGCCTCGCGCGCCATCACTTGCGCCGCCAGAGCGGATCCCGTCGCGGAGGTGCGGCCGAACTCGCGCTGGGCACGGGCCAGGTCGGCCTCGGCCTGGGCCAGCGCAATGCGGGCGTCGCGATCGTCCAGCCGCAGCAACACCTGTCCGCGCTTCACCGACTGTGTGTCGGTCACCTCGACGGCGAGCACGGTGCCGGGAACCTGCGGCGTCACCTGCGCCGTCTCCGCGCCGACATAGGCATTGTCGGTCGACACATAGCGGCTGCCGATAAACGCCTCATAGGCGCCATAGCCGGCACCCCCCACCAGCACTGCGCCGGCGATGGCGGCGAGCAGTTTTTTGCGCCGGGCGGGTGCGATCGGTGGCTGCGTCTCGGCGACGGGGTTGGCGTCGCTCTCCGCGTCCTTGATGCCGCGATAGTGCGGATCTGCATCAGCCACGGGTCTGTTCCTTGTTCGTCTGGTTCGTCACGGAAGTGGCCGAAAAGCCGCCGCCCAGCGCACGCACCAGCGCCACGTCGAGGGCGAAGGCCCTCGCCTTGAGCTCGGCAACAATGCGGCGGGCCTGAAGGACTCGGTCTTCGGCGGTCAGCACATCGAGGAAGTTGGAGAGCCCGCCTTCGAACCGCTGCTGGGCGACGGAATAAGCGGCCTCCGAATGCCCGAGGGCCAGGCGCGCCTCTGCGAGCCGGGTGGTGAGCGCAACCTGGCTCGTCACCGCATCCGCCACGTCGCGGAACGCCCTGACGACGGCGCCATCGTAGAGCGCGACGGCTTCGTCATAGCCGGCGCGCGCCTCGCGATACCGGCCCTGAAGTTCGCCGCCGCGAAAGATCGGCAGGCTGACCGCGGGCCCAGCGTTCAGGAAAGTCGATCCCGAGTCGAACAGCCGATCGAGCCCGAAGGCCTGCAGGCCCACCAGAGCCGACAGGTTCACTGACGGGTAGAAGTCGGCGCGCGCGACCTTGATGCGGCTCGCGGCGGCTTCGGCCCGGGCTTTGGCGGCAGCGACATCGGGCCGGCGGGCGATCAGGTCGGTGGTCACATTGGCGGGAAGACCGGCGCTGCGGCCAACCAATGCAGGCGCTTCAAGGGTCAAGCCACGGTCAGGCCCTTGTCCCACCAGCGCAGCGATCCGGTTGCGCGTGAGGGCGATCTGCTCATCGGTCGCCGCCAGTTCGGCGCGGACGGCGGGGAGCTGGGCGGCGGCCTGGCGCGCTTCCGCTTGCGTGTCCAGCCCCGCCGCCACTCGGTCACCGACCAGTCTGGCGGTGCGGTCCCGCACCGTCACCGCGTCCTGCTGCACCGCGCGCACGGCATGAAGCCGGGCCAGCTCCGCATAGGCTGCGGCGACATTGGTGGAGAGCACCAACGCCGCTTCACTTGCTTCCAGCCGCGCCGCCTGGGCTTGGGACGTCGCGGCGGCCAGAGCAGCGCGATTGCGGCCCCACAGATCGAGATCGAGCCCGATCTGGAGCGCGATCTCGCCGCTCTGGTTGACGCCTTTGGGCACGAATGCCTCTGGGATGAGGTTGTTGTAGCTCTGCTTGACAGCCTGAGCTGACGCGCGGGCATCCACCCGCGGTGCGGATGCGGCTCCGGCCTGAAGTGCGATCGCCTCCGCGGCGCGGAGACGAGCTGCTGCGGCAGCCAAATCGGGCGCGCCGGCGAGTGCCTCTTCGATCAAGCGATCCAGCTGTGGGTCGCCAAACCGCGTCCACCAGCGTTCGGTGGGCCACTCGGCCGTTGCAGCGGCTGCGAAGCTGCGCTCCGCGGCCGGCGCGCCGCGTAACTGCGGCCGGGCACCGAGGTCGGGCACGGTTGCACAGCCGGACAACGCTAACGAGGCCAACGAGATCGCTACGAAAGAAGGGGGCAATCGGGTCATCGTCACAAAACCGTACTGGTGAGTACGCCCGCGCAGATGGGCGCAGCTTCGTCCATTGTCAATGCAAAGACGTACCCTATAGTACATTTGTGACAGCCACTGACGGATCTCCGCCGCTCAGCAAGCGGGACGTGCGCAAACTGGACCGGCGGCGCGCGATTCTGGACGCGGCGCGTGTGTCCTTCCTCGAAAAGGGATATGACGGCACCTCGATGTCCGGCCTGCTCGATACGGTTGGTGGTTCGAAGGCGACTCTCTGGGGCTATTTCCGGTCGAAGGAGGAGCTGTTCGCGGCCGTCCTCGATGACGCAGTGGTGGAGCATCGCGCCGCACTGCTCGCCTGCATCGATCCGACCGGTGATCTGGTCGAGAGCCTGACGCAGTTCTGCCGCCGTTTCCTGGAGAAGCTGTCGTCGCCCGATTCGCTCGCCTTGTGGCGGACGATCGCTGCAGAGGGCGGCCGCAATCCGGCGATCGGCCGCATCTTCTACGAACGCGCACCCAAGCGGATCGAAGCCGGCCTGACCGCCTTCATCCAAAAACATATCGAGATGGGCGAGCTCCGCGCCGACGATCCCGTCCGTATGGCGCGGGTGCTGATCAGCCTGTGTACGGGGCGTCAGTACCGGCTGATGTGGGGCGTGGCGAGCGCCGATCCGGCAGAGATCGAAAGCGATGTCGCGACCGTGGTCGAGGTGTTTCTGCGAGCTTACGGGCAGGGCTAGAAGAGGCGACCGCCGTTCGGCACCTCGTGCGTCGGCGCGATCAGCACGACTTCGCCCTCCCCATCGGGAAAGCCGAGCGTCAGCACTTCCGACATAAAGGGGCCGATCTGGCGCGGTGCGAAGTTGACGACGGCGGCCACCTGACGGCCGACCAGTGTTTCGGGCGTATAGTGCACCGTGATTTGCGCGCTCGACTTCTTGACGCCGATCTCCGGCCCGAAATCGATGCGCAGCTTGAAGGCGGGCTTGCGCGCTTCAGGAAAGGGCTCTGCGGCGACGATAGTGCCGACGCGGATGTCGACCGCAGCGAATTGTTCGTAGCTGATCGTCATGCTGTCCCCTTCTGTTGAACCGGTGCCCATGCCGCACGTTGGTGCCGCATGGCAGAGGAAAATAATGCGCGCGTCTATGGCATGGCCGACCAGGCCAATCGGCACCCGCCGGCTGCGCAGGGCATGCGTGGCGAGAAGTCGACAGGCACGCAAGGTGCGGGACCCGAGTTCAGCCATGACGTGACGCTGGAGAGCGGCAGGCGCGTCGTGGTGAGCGAGGGCAATGGCGTCGCCTTTGCCGAAGCCTCGGGCCGCATCCCGTCGGCTGAAGGCCGGGACGAGCTGGAGGTTGAGTTTATTCCCGAAGGCGAGTTCGCTGAGCCGGCCCGCCCGTCGCAGACGCCGTTGCTGATCGGTGCATTGCTGGCAGGTGCTGGTCTGGCCCTCTATGTCACCGACCGCTGGCTGCGCAGCCGGACCGATCGCGAAACGGATGTGCGGTTCGGCGATCTTAGCGCCAGCAAACAAAGCCGTGAACTGGTGCCGGTGCAAGACCTTCCGCACCGGCAGCAGGTCTCCTCGTCATTGCGAGGAGCGTAGCGAGGAAGCAATCCAGCTGGGCCAGACTGGCGCACCGGATTGCTTCGCTGCGCTCGCAATGACGAACGTCTGCTTCAGCCCTTCGGCTTCACGAACTTGAGCGTCATGCGGTCGCTTTCGCCGATCGCCTGATATTTGGCGCGGTCGGTCTCGCCTTCCGCATAGGTGGGCGGCAGCGTCCAGACGCCCTTCGGCCAATCGGCGGTGTCCTTCTTGTTCGCGTTGACCTCGGACGAGCCCGCAAAGCGGAAGCCCGCCTGCTCGGCGAGGCGGCGGACCGTGGACACCTTGATATAGCCGCTCGACTTCTCCCGGGCATCGTCGGCGCTTTCGGGCAGGCGGTGATCCTCGACGCCGAGCACACCGCCCGGCTTCAGCATCGCATAGATTTCCCGGAACGCCTCGAGCGAATAATCCTGCTTCTCGGGATGCTGATAGCCGCCGCGCCAGTTGTGCGCGTTGCGGAAGGTCAGCACTGCATCGGCGGTGCCCGGCGAGACGCCGGTGCCGCCGAGCAGGGTCGGGAAGTTCACCGCCTGCACTTTGCCGAACAGCTCGGGCTTGGCGGCGAGCCGCTTCTGCGTACCCTCCAGTCCCTTCGCCGTCGGCGCGGCGACGATCAGCTTGCCCCGCTCGGCGAGATAGGGAGCGAGAATCTCGGTGTACCAACCGCCGCCGGGCCACAGCTCGACGACGGTGTCGGTCGGCTTGATGCCGAAAAAGGCGAGCGTCTCGGCCGGATGGCGATACTGGTCGCGGGCGCGATTGGCTTCGCTGCGAGCGGGGTTCGCCACCGCCTGCTTGAGCGCGGCGGACGGCGCCTGGGCCGGCGCGGCGCTGGCGATGAAGGCGGACGAAACGGCAAAAGCAAGGGTCAGGGCGCGCATCAGGGTCTCCTATTCTGCGGCTCGGCTGAAGAAGCCCTAACGCTATCCGGCAATCGGGACTCGATCAACGTCGGGTGCGGTTCGACAGGCGCCGCGATCAATAGCCGAGATCGAGATCGACCTGGTTGATCAGCGGCTCGCCAGCCCGATAGCGCGCCAGATTGTCTAGGAAGAGCTGGGCGGCGCGCTGGAACATGCGGGTCTGGGCTCGGCCGGACAAATGCATGGTGATCAGCGTGTTGGGTGCTCTCCACAGCGGGTGTTCGGGCGGCAGCGGCTCCGGATCGGTGACGTCGAGATGGGCGCCGGCGATCTGCTTGCTCTCCAGCGCGGCGATCAGCGCGCTCTGGTCGACGAGCGTGCCGCGGGCGATGTTCACCAGATAGGCGCTGGGCCTCATCGCCGCGAGTTCGTCGGCGCCGATCAGATGCGCCGTTTCCGACGTGGCCGGCGCGGCGACAATGACCCAGTCGAACTCGCCCAGGCGCGGCCGCCAGTCGTCGGGACCGAGCATGTTCGGCTCGCCGCTGGCCGAGCGGCGAACGCCTGTTACCTCGACGCCGAAGCCGCCCAGGATCTCGCCGATCCGCCGGCCGATGGCGCCATAGCCGATGATCAACGCCTTGCTTCCCTGAAGCTCGACCTTGCCGGGCGCGTCGAGCAGCCACTCCGACCGGTCCTGCGCGCGCACGATCGCCGGAAAGTCCTTCGCCAGCGACAGCATGCCCATCACCGCATATTCGGCGACCGCATTGGTGTTGATGCCGACGCCATTGGTCAGCCGCGTGCCGCGCGCCTTCATCTCCTGCAGCGGAAAGGCGTCGGTGCCGGCATAGATGGTGGTGACCAGCTTCAGATCGGTACCGAGGGAGATCGCGCGACCGGTGTTCCTGGCTACTTGCATGTCGAGCCAGCCGACCTCCGCGCCCGGCGCCATCGCATAGGCGTCCTCGGCCGAAGCAAACCAGCGGACCTCCGCGTCTTGAGGAAGGTGCGGCTCGATCAGCGGGCGGGCGAGGGCTGGGACTACGATGATCATGGGCCGCTTATAAGGCTTGAGCCGTCCAAGTTAAGTTGCTCCCCGGCGAAGGCCGGGCCCACTGGCGCGGGTGTGATCTTGGGCCCCGGCCTTCGCCGGGGAACAGCTGAGACTAGACGAGCGGCCCGTGATCGATCCGGGGCAGCACGTGGCGGGCGAACAGGTCTGCCTCCGCCGCGTGCGGATAGCCGGACAGGATGAACGCCTCGATGCCCATAGCGCGGTAGCGCTGCAGCTTCGCCAGCACCTGGTCAGGATCGCCGACGATCGCCGCGCCGCATCCGGAGCGGGCGCGGCCGATGCCGGTCCACAAGCCCTCCTCGACAAAGCCCTCATTATCGGCGGCTTCGCGCAGCGCCGCCTGGGCAGTGACGCCAACGGAGGTCGAGTCGAGCGACTTCTGCCGGATCGCGGCGCCGGTCTCGGCGTCCAGCTTGGAAAGCAGGCGGCGGGCATAGGCGCGTGCCTCGTCCTCCGTTTCGCGAACAATCACATGGGCGCGGTAGCCGAAGCGGAGCGTGCGGCCATATTTGGCGGCGCGGTCCTTCATATCGGCGATGATGTCGCGCACCGCTTCCTCGCGGTCCGGCCACATCAGATACACGTCGCAGCCTTGCGCGGCCGCGTCGCGGGCATCCGGCGACAGGCCGCCGAAATAAAGCGGCGGGCATTTGCCGGAGACCGTGCCGACGCGCGGCGGGTCAAGCTTCAGCTTCCAGAACTCGCCGTCATGATCGAGCGGCTCGCCGTTCAGCAATGTCTTCAGGATTTTCATCGCCTCGACGGTGCGGGCATAACGCGGCGCCGAAGCCAGTGTCTCGCCCGGCATGTCGGACGAGATGATATTGACCGTGAGGCGACCGCCGAGGATGCGGTCGATGGTCGCGATCTGGCGCGCCAGCTGCGGCGGCCAGGTCTCGCCGATCCGCACCGCCATCAGCAGCCTGATCCGGTGAACCAGCGTTGAGATGGCGGCGGCGAAGGCAGTGGTGTCGATACCGAGAGCATAGCCCGACGGCAGGAGGATGTTGTCGAAGCCGCCGGTCTCCGCGGTCAGGACAATGTCGCGGCAATGCTCCCAGCTGGATTTGAGCTTCGGATCGGAAACGCCCAGAAACTCATAATCATCGTCGCACAGCGCGGAAAACCAGCTGATCTCGCAGGCGCTCACGGTAGTCTCTCCCCCATCGAAGCTTGCAGCACGGCATACCATTCGGCGCGCGTCCAGCGCGGCTGGAGCGCCTGTGGAATTTCGGCGATCCGCTCCGGCCGCTGCGTGCCGACGATCGGGATCGGACGCGACGGATGCGCCATGATCCAGCTGAGCGCGGCGGCGGTGCGGCCCACGCCCGCTTCTTTTGCCTTTTTATCGAGCAAAGCCGCCACTTCCTGGCTGCGCCCATCCCAGGGTTCGGCGATGCGGCCGCCCGCGAGCGGGGACCAGGCGAGCACGGCCAGGTCAAGCATCATCGCCTGGTCGAGCAGCCCGCTGCGGATCGGATCGAGCGCGAGTGCCGAGAATTCCGGCTGGGTCGAGACCAAGGGGATGGTCAAATACTGGGCGAGCGCCGCCGTCTGCCAGATCGTGAAGTTGGACACGCCGACGGCGGCGATCTTGCCGGCCGCCTGCGCCTTTTCAAGGGCGCGCGCGACTTCCTGCGGATGAGTGAGGATGTCGGGGCGGTGGATCTGCCACAGCTCCACACGCTCGGTTCCGAGCCGCTGCAGCGAAGCGTCGATTGCCTGGCCGATATAGTCGCTGCTGCTGTCATAGGGCGTGCCGATAACGATGCCGCCCTTGGTCGCGAGCACCATCCTGTCGCGCAGGCCCGGCGCGTCCTTGAACACGCGCCCGAGCAGCGCCTCGGCGGCGCCGAACGGCTCCTTGTTGTCCGGACCGTAGATGTCCGCGGTGTCGAACAGGGTGATGCCGGCGTCGAGCGCCGCTTCGACCTTGCGGCGGGCGGCGTTCACGTCGTCGCCGGCGAAGCGCCACATGCCCCATGCGACGGGAGAAACTTCGATTCCGCTCTTGCCGAGCGGGCGCTTATCGGGTGAGACAGGCAAATATGACATCGCTGTCTTATGGCACGGAAGGTTCGGGAATGGCTAGCCGGGTTCGGTATGGAATGATCGGAACGGGCATGATGGGGCTGGAGCACATCCAGAATCTCCGCGTAACCCCGGGCGCCGAACTGGTCGCGATCCACGATCCCGTGGCGCAGTCGCTCGACTGGGCGAAGACCGCTTCCGCGGGCTGGTGCGAACCCAAAGTCTATGAAAATGGCGAGGCGCTGGCGCGCTCGGGCGAGGTGGACGCCATCATCATCGCCAGCCCCAATCACACCCACCGATCGGTGCTCGAGCCGATCATCGAGGCGCCGGTCCACATCCTCTGCGAAAAGCCGCTTGCCACCACGATTGAGGATGCGCGCTGGATCGCCGAGGCTGCGGCGGGGCGAAGCCACGCTTTCTGGACGGCGATGGAGTATCGCTTCATGCCGCCGGCCGCCAAGTTCATCGACCAGGTCCATGGTGGGCGGGTCGGACGGCTGCAGATGCTCTCGATCCGCGAGCACCGCTTTCCCTTCCTGCCCAAAGTCGGCGACTGGAACCGCTTCAGCCGCAATACCGGTGGCACGATGGTCGAGAAATGCTGCCACTTCTTCGATCTGATGCGGCTGATCGTGCAATCGGAAGCCGTGCGCGTCTATTGCTCCGGCGCGATGGACGTGAACCACCAGGACGAACGTTATGACGGGCAGAAGCCCGACATCATCGACAACAGCTACACCGTCGTCGATTTCTCGAACGGCGTGCGGGCGATGCTCGACCTCTGCATGTTCGCGGACGGGGCGGAGAACCAGGAAGAGATCACTGCCGTCGGCGACAAGGCTCGGCTCGACGTGCTGATCCCCGAAGGCTCGATCGTGTTCTCGCCCCGCGTCGGCTTTATGAACCCCAAGCAGGTCGAGCGCGAGCACGTCGGCGTGGACGAGCTGGCGCTCTCGACCGGCCAGCATCACGGATCGACCTATTACCAGCACCAGCATTTCAACGCGGTCGTGCGTGGCGAGGGCGAAGTGCTGGTCACGGCCGAAGATGGCCTGCGCGCCGTCGAGATCGGCGCCGCCGCCGAGTTAAGCGCGCGAGAGAAGCGGGCCGTGACGCTGGAGGAAGTTAGAACATAGATTTGTCTGCTCGCCCTGAGCCCTGAGCGCCGCCGACAGGCGGCGGCGAAGGGCTCGGGACGAGCAAGTCAGGTGCCTGGAAGGGCGCAATCACCGCCTTCGCTGCCTCGACCGGCCGGTCGAGGTCGAGCTTCTCCACCACCGCGAGCGCATCGTCGAAGCCGGCGCCGCAAAAGGTCGGCACGCCCGCTGCCTCGATCGCGCGCAGCAGGGTGCCCTCGGGACCTGAGCGGCAGCTGCCGTCAACGTCGCGGATGAACACGGCAGCGACGCGAGGGCCGAAATCCTTCACCACTTGCGCGTAGATGGTGACGTCCTTCTGGCCATTGTCGCCGATCAGCAGGAAGCGGAGCTTCGGATAGGCGGCAAGGATTGTCTCGATCGCCAGCAGTTTGTGCGTCTCATGGCCGCTGTCGATTAGCTTGTCGGCGTCCAGGCCATAGTCCTTCAGGAACATCGGGCCGTGCGGGATGCCGTTCAGCTCCATGAACTCCGTCAGGAAGCCGTAGAGGTTCCAGGGCGAGGAGGAGACGTAGAAGAAGGGGCGGGCAGGTGCGCGGTGATCGACCGCGATCATCCGGTAGAGCGCGGACGCGCCGGGCACCGCCAGCCGGTCCGAAGGCCGCTCAACCAGCACGCGCCGCCAGTTCCTGACGAAGTTCGTCGCGCCGGTTTCGACCACCGTGTCGTCGATGTCGGAGATGATGCCCCAATTGTTGTTGGCACCGGGCGCAAGCATGGGCGCGGAGACCTGGGGCGTCGCCGATGTGCGGCCGGGTGTCGTCAGCGTCACCTTTTCCCACGACGTGGCCTTGGGCAGCGGCTGGGCGACGGGCTTGTCGAAATGGAAATAGCCTTCCTGGTCGGTCACGGTCTCGTGGGTCTCGCCGTACGCCTGGAGTTGGACCGGCACACCGGCGAGTTCGCGGCTGTTGTAGATGGCGAGCATGGCGCGCATCCGGCTCCAGGTTCCCGCGCCCGGCGTGAGCGTCGGAGCAGCGCGGACGACGCGCCCTTTCAGGTGCAGCCGCGTTTCCGTGCGGTAGCCTGCATAAGCGAGCAGCCGCACCTCGCAGCGGTGATGGCGCCCGAGCGTCGATCCGAGCCGGTCCAGCGCGCCTTCGATGCCCGCGAGCAGGCGGAGAAGCGAGGAAGCCGTCATGCCGGCGGGAACGCCCGAAGCCTTGGACTGATGCAGACGCGCAACAATCCCGTAAACAATTTCTAGGCGGCGCCGCCTTGGGCTTTCCGGCAATCCGTAATTCTGCTTAGTCTGCGTATGACAACGCTATCAATAGGGTGGGGAAATCTGAAATGCGTCGCTTGACCTTGACTACAAGCTTGATCGCGCTCGCTTTTTCGGCGGTGCCTGCTTTGGCCCAGCGGCCGGCCGAGACTGCGGCGGCGGAAGAGAGCTTTGGCGACATCGTCGTCACCGCCCAGAAACGCGAAGAAAATCTCCAGGACGTGCCCGCCGCGGTGAGCGTCGTCTCCGGCGCGCAGTTCGAGCAGCGCGGGGGCGTCAACATCCAGTCGCTGCAGCAGCTCGTGCCCAGCCTGAACTTCAAGGATTCGGCGACCAGCCTCGATTCGACGCTATTCCTGCGCGGCGTCGGCACGATCAACTTTTCGATCGCCGCCGAACCGAGCGTCGGCTTCGTGGTCGATGGGGTGACCTTTGCACGCGCCGGCGAAGCGTTTGGCGACTTGTATGACGTCGAGCGGATCGAGGTGCTGCGTGGGCCGCAGGGTACGCTCTTCGGCAAGAATGCATCGGCCGGCGTGATAAGCGTGGTGACTCGCCGCCCCGGCAGCGAGTTCGGCGGATATGTCGAAGCGACTGCCACCACCGATGAGGAATATAAGATCCGCGGCGCGATCGATCTTCCACTCTCGGACACGATCAAGAGCCGCATCACGGCGTCCTACGCGAACTTTGACGGTATCGTCCGCAACCTGACGCTCAATCGCACCGTCAATGGTTATGAGCGTTATGGCATTCGCGCGGTCGTCGAGGCGCAGCCGACCGACGCGCTGACTCTGACCCTGATCGGCGATTATCGCAAGCAGAACAGCGACTGCTGCGCGGAGGTGGTGGGTACGCTGCCAGCGGGCGTGCTCGCCGGCGCGGTGAGCGGTATCGACATTTCCGGAGCGGCTACGCGCCAGATCCGCCAGAACACGCTGACGGAGACGAAGGAGCGGAGCTGGGGTGTGTCGCTGCAGGGCGACCTCGACGTCGGCACCGCAGGCACGCTGACATCGATCACCGCCTATCGCTATTACCGCAACTTCGGCATTCGCGACGGCGACTTCATCGATACGGTTTTCGCGAATGGCGGTGGCTTCCAGCAACTGGACTTCGGCCCGCAGCCATCCAAGACCTTTACGCAGGAAGTTCGCCTGACGTCCCCGGGGGGTCAGTTCATCGAATATGTGATCGGCGGCTTCTATTATTGGGCGAAGCAGCAGCGCACCTTTCAGCGCGACGATATCGTGTGTAACATCCAGAATTCGCCGACGCTTACGCCTTGCGTCCTGACGCCTGGCAACTTCACGACGCCGAGCGCCCGGGGTGTGTTCGGATCGACGTTCAAGAACGCGGCCATCTACGGCAACGTCACCGTGAACGTCACCGACCGCTTCCGCCTGATTGCTGGTGGCCGTTACACGCATGACGACCTGACCGCCTTCAACGATCGTACCGCCTCGCTCGTCGCCGGTCCCGGTGTGCTCGCTGCTGCGTTCAATGGCCGCTTCAAGGTCAAGAACGACGACTTCTCGGTCAAGGGCGGCGCGCAGTTCGACGTGACCGACGATTGGATGGTCTATGGCACCTATACCCAGGGCTATAAGGGGCCTGCGTTCAACGTCTTCTTCAACCAGAACCCGACCCTGACCGCTCCGCTTAAGCCGGAGACGTCGGACGCTTATGAGATCGGTTCCAAGTTCCAGTCGGCCGACGGCACCTTCACGCTCAACACCGCCTTGTTCCACGCGACCTACAAGAACTTCCAGGCGAACGGCTTCATTCAGGTCGGAACGCCGCCCAATGTCAGCACCGTCACCAACCTGACGAACGCCGGCACGATCGCGACCAAGGGCTTCGAGATCGAATCGCTGATCCGTCCGTCGCGCAACTTCACGATCACGGCGGGGCTTGCTTACACCGATGCCGAGATCAAGCGGTTCAACGTCACCCAGGCGGGCCAGAGCACCCGGGCCGGCGAGCAGCTGCCGCTTGCGCCCAAGTGGAAGGGCAACTTGGCTGCGCTGTGGAAGATCGAGACCGGGGGTTTCGCCGACTTTGAGATCGGCGGTGACGTGGCGATCACTAGCGATCAGGTGTCGACCCTCCAGCAGGCGGTGACTCCGGCCGAGATCGCGACCCGCCGCGCGATCACGATCGACGCTTATACGATCCTGAATGCCAATGTGGCGGTCGTGGATCCGAACGGCGTCTGGCGGGTGAACTTCTTCGGCCGCAACCTGACGGACCAGAGCTATGCGACGCTGATCACGCCGGGCGGTCCCGGCGGCAGCTTCCGCTACCTGCTGCCGCGTGATGTGGACCGCTATTTCGGGGTGAATGTCCGCTTCAACTTCTAATTGTTGAAGACTCGTCATTGCGAGGAGCGGATGCGACGAAGCAATCCAGCGGCGCAGAAGGTGGATTGCTTCGCTCCGCTCGCAATGACGAAGGAGAGGTGACGAACTTGAGCTTCGAACAGCAATCCCGCCAGTTTGCCGAGCAAGGCTTTGCCGTGTTTCCCGGCGTGCTGGTGGGGACGCCGCTCGAACTGCTCCGCCGCGAGTGCGACGCCTTGGTCGCGCGCGAGGACGCTCGGATGGACGAGCTCGGCGTCGACACCATCGGCATCAGCCATCGGGGCAAGCGCTATTTCGCCAACGAGTGCCAACGGGTCTCGCCGGAGCTCCGTTCCGTGCTGTTCAGCGAGGCGATGGCGGAGGTCTGCCGCGCGACGCTCGGCGCCGACGCCTATTTCTTCTTCGATCAATATGTTGTGAAGGGCCCCGAAGGCGGCCTGCCATTTTCCTGGCACCAGGACTCGGGCTATGTGGTCGGCAATGGCGGTCCCCCAGATCACGCGCCCTATCTTACCTGCTGGTGTCCGCTCGACGATACGACCGAGGAGAATGGCACGGTACGCCTGATCCCCGGGAGCCACAAGGGCGGGATCATCGACCATCAGCGCCAGCCGGGCACCAACGACCTGGTCGGGGCTCCAGCCGGCACGGAAGGCGTCATGGTGGAGGCGAAGGCTGGCGATGTGGTCGCCTTTTCGAGCCTGACGCTCCATGCAACGGGCGCGAACCGCACGGACAAGCCGCGCCGGGTCTATCTCGCCCAATATACGCCTGAGGTCATGCTCGACCCGGGCACCAAGCACCTGCGCCGCAATGCCGTCGCCTTTCTGCGGCACGGCGAACGCGTGACGATCGGGTGAGTTCGGACCAGCGCCCCCCGACTTCGCTCGTGAAGAGCGGAGAGGTTTCGGGGTCCAGCACGCTCGTCCCGAGCGAAGTCGAGGGGCGTAGGCTCGGGCAAGGTCGCGGCTGGACGCTGTTCGCGCTGTTGTGCGTGGCGGGCATCTTCAATGCGATGGACCGGCCTGTCATCGCGATCCTGAAGCCAGACATGTCGGCCGAGTTGGGCTGGACTGATGCGGAGTTCGGACGTCTCGCCTTCTACACCCAACTGTCGGCGGCGGCCTCCTTCCTGTTCACTGGCTGGCTGATCGACCGGCTGGGCGTACGCCGGTCGATGATCGCCGGCGTATCGGCGTGGAGCGTGGCGGCCATGGCGCATGGCTGGGCGATCTCCGCCTGGCAGGTGGTTGCCGCCCGGATCGGCCTGGGTGCGACCGAAGCCATGCAGACGCCGCTCACGATCAAAATGGTCGCGACCCTGTTCGCGGCCGAGCGGCGCTCGCTGGCACTCGGCATCAATACCGCGATCGCGAGCATCGGCACGATCAGCTTGCCCTTCTTCATCCCGGTGCTGGCGGCGTCGGTCGGCTGGCGGGGCGCGCTGCTGCTGGCGGGCATCGGCGGCTTCGTGACGCTCGCCGCCTGGCTGGCGGTCGCCCGCGGCGTCCGCTTCGACGACAGCGCCGAGGATCCGGAGCTCGACTTTTCGGACGACGGCAAGCCCTATGGTCCGATCCTCAGCGAACGCCGCACCTGGGCGATCGTGATCGCCAAGGCCCTGTCGGATTCGACCTTCTGGCTGCTGACCTTCTGGCTGCCCGATTTCTACCGCCGAACCTATGAGCTGACGACGGGGCAGCTGGCGGTGCCGCTGGCGCTGGCCTTTGCCGGGTCGGCTCTGGGCGGGCTCGCGGCGGGGGCGATCTCGAGCCGGCTGATCGCCAAGGGCTGGCCCGTCGCCAAGGTGCGCAAGACCGTGATGGTGGTATCGGCATTGGTCGTCACCCCAGTGCCCTTCGTGCTGCAGCTGGACAGTTTCTGGACGGTCGCGGTGATGATGGGCGTGGTGCTCGCCGGTCACCAGGGCTTCTCGCTCTCAATCTTCGCCACCATCACGGACGTCGTGCCGCGCGCCAAGGTCGGCCGGGTGACGGCGTTCGGCGCCTTTTGCGGCAATGTCGCGGGCGGGCTGCTTGTCTGGGTCGTCGGCACGGCACTCACCGCGGGCTATGGCTATGCGCCGTTCTTCATCTTCGCGGCGGTGTCGTATCTGCTCGCCATCGCCTGGCTGCGGCTGCTGATGCCCCGGGCTGATTCGTCGCTTCGTCATTCCCGCGAAACCGGGAATCCACAACGGTGAAGTGAAGAAGAAGCTGGGTCCCCGCCTGCGCGGGGATGACGAGTAGGAAGATGCGCTCTCAGGCCGGCCCGGTGGAGCCGCGTTCGATGATCTCGAATGGCAGCACCACACGCTCCTGCTCACCGGCAAAGAGCAGTTCCGCGGCGCGCTCGGCCATGGCGCGGATCGGCTGGCGGACGGTGGTGAGGCCAGGCCAAACGAGGCTGGCGAGATCGGTGTCATCGAAGCCGGCGATTGCGATCTGATCGGGCACTTTCGCGCCACGGCGATGCGCGACACTCAAGACGCCGGCTGCCATGTCGTCGCTGCTGGCAAAGATCGCGGTCGGCGGCCGGCGCAGTCCGAGCAATTCTTCCGCCGCTGCCGCACCCGACTGGAAGCTGAACTCGCCCTGCTGAAGCAGGCTGCCGTCGAGCGCGATACCGCACTCGCGCAATGCATCGAGATAGCCCTCCAGCCGCTGCTCGCTAACGCTGAAGCCCTTGTGCCCGATGACGAAGCCGATGCGCTGGTGGCCCATGTCGATCAGCCGCCGCGTCATCATGCGGGCGGCGCCGTGATTGTCGATCGACACCGAAGCGCCGCGATCCAAATCCGCGGCCGGCGAGATGCGGACATAGGGCGTGCCCGCCCGGTCGAGATGATCCAGCACCACCGGCTGATCGGCGATCGGCGGCGTCAATATGGCGCCGTCCAGGTTCATCTGGCGGAAGAAGCTGAGCACATCCTCGCCAAGCTCTTCAGTCTCGGTCTCATAAGCATGGACGATCAGGCGCACGCCCTCGGCGGCGCAGCGGCCGCGCAGGCCGCCGATCAGGCCGTGGAGGTAATAGGGGCCGGGATTGCTGCAGACGAGCGCGATCTGGAACGACTTGCCCCCTGCCAAAGCGCGGGCGGCGTAGCTGGGCTGAAAGCCCAAAGCCGCCATGGCTTCCTCGACGCGGGCGCGGGTGGCGGGACGAACGTAACGCTCATTGTTGATGACGCGGGAGACCGTCTTGATCGACACCCCCGCTCTTTGGCTCACGTCCTTGATATTGGCCCGCATGGCGCCTGTTGTGGGGGAGGGAAGGCGGCTCTGTCCAGCCTTGTCAGAAATGCGAAAGGGGCGGCGAACCTGCTGGTCCGCCGCCCCTCCGCAATCGCTTCAGATGAGGGTCTTAGCTGACCTTCATGTTCGACGACACGTTGTTGAAGGTCGTGCCGACCTTCGTGCCGAGCGACGACATGGCCGTGATGGCGGCGACGGCGATCAGCGCGGCGATCAGGCCGTATTCGATCGCGGTCGCGCCCTTGGAATTCCGAACGATGTTGCGCAGTTTCTGCACGAGATGTCTCCTTGGTCCAGTTCTACCCCGTTGACCCGACTGCCCGTCCCAAGATCAACGACACTGGAATACGAGACAGACGTTGCGGAAACCTAAACAAGGCCTGCACACCGGCCCGTTAACCATATTGGCCGGTAGATCGCTGTCGAACCTGCCTATCCCTGCTGCATCCGGGCGTGGTGGCGGATCACTTCGTCGATGATGAAGCGGAGGAATTTCTCCGAGAATTCGGGATCGAGCTTTGCCTCCGCGGCGAGCCGCCGCAGGCGCTCGATCTGCCGCTCCTCTCGACCCGGATCGGCGGGCGGCAGGCCATGCTCCGCCTTATAGGCCCCGACCGCCTGAGTAATCTTGAAGCGTTCGGCGAGCATGAAGACGAGGGCGGCATCGATATTGTCAATGCTTTCGCGATAGCGCGTCAGGCGGTTGTTATCGTCCAAACTATTCCCCCGCTCCGTTCGGGCTGAGCTTGTCGAAGCCCTCCCTTCTCACTTCCTTTGAGTCAAAAGAAAAGGAGGGCTTCGACAGGCTCAGCCCGAACGGCTTGGAGATAGCCTTGCCTTGGAGGGCGCGTCTCGCCACATGGCGGGCAGCATGAGCGCCACTCTTCACCGCATCGACGGCACGTCCGCTTCGCCCTCGCTCGATCCCATGGTCCGTCTTGTCGCGCACGACATGAATGCGGTGAACAGCGTCATTCTGGAGCGGATGCAGTCGGACATTCCGCTGATCCCGGAGCTCGCCGGTCACCTGATCGCCGGCGGCGGCAAGCGGATGCGGCCGATGCTGACGCTCGCCTGCGCCAAGCTGCTCGACTATCCAGGCACGCGCCACCACAAGCTCGCTGCCGCCGTGGAGTTCATCCACACTGCGACTTTGCTGCACGACGATGTCGTGGACGGATCCGACCTGCGGCGCGGTCGGCGCACCGCCAATATCATCTGGGGAAATCCGGCGAGCGTGCTGGTCGGCGATTTCCTGTTCAGTCGCTCTTTCGAGCTGATGGTCGAAGATGGCAGCCTCAAGGTGCTGCGCATCCTGTCCAACGCCTCGGCCGTGATCGCAGAAGGGGAGGTTAACCAGCTCACCGCGCAGCGCCAGGTGAACACGACCGAGGAACGCTATCTCGACATCATCGGCGCGAAGACCGCGTCCCTGTTCGCAGCCGCCTGCCGCATCGCCGCCGTGGTGGCGGAGCGGCCCGAGGCGGAGGAGCAGGCGCTCGACGCCTATGGCCGCAATCTGGGCATCGCCTTCCAGCTGGTCGATGACGCGATCGATTATGCCTCGGACGCGGCAACGATGGGCAAGGGCGTCGGTGACGACTTCCGCGACGGCAAGGTGACCTTGCCCGTGATCCTCGCTCATGCGCGCGGCTCGGCCGAGGACAAGGCGTTCTGGCGCGACGCGATGATGGGTCACCGGGTCAGCGACGAAGACCTGGCGCACGCGACGCGGCTGCTGCGCGACACTGGCGCGCTGGAGGACACGCTTGCGCACGCCCGCCACTATGGCCAGCGGGCGATCGATGCCTTGGGCGGATTTGGCCCGAGCGCGGCCAAGGCGGCGCTGACCGAAGCGGTCGCCTTCGCCGTCGCGCGGGCTTACTGAAAATAGGGACTGTCCCTATTTTCAGCTCTGCGGTCCTGTGATGACGGAGAAGTACGCGACAAGTTGCGACATTTTCGTGTGACTGCCGACATAGGTTTGCGACGGCTCGCGGCGATATACTGATCCCGACAGCGCGGTTTACCCCTTCCCCGCTGTCCGAACCACGGCAAGGCCACCCCTCCTTGCCGACCCAGGACGACCCAAGTCCGGGCCCCGCTCTCCCACCCCTGAGAGCGGGGCCCTTACTTTTTTGGCCGAACATCGCTCGGGACGAGCGAGATTTGTTGCTAGCGCCGCTGCGCTGCCGTCTTGTCTCGAGTCGCGCGAAATTCGCTATCCGTGCTCCAGTTCGGCCAGGCGCGGCGGTTGGCGAGCTCGGAGCCGAGCGCGTGCAGCAGCTCGAGATCGGCCGTCATCCCGGCCAGATTCCAGTCCGGGCTCCATTCGTCCGCCGGCTGGTGATAGCGGTCGCGCGTATAGGCCTTGCTGAGCTCCTCGCCGCGCGCGACGCCGCCCTCGACCAGGTTATTGCCGCCATCGAAGGAAATGGCCGGCACGCCGCGCTTGGCGAAGGGGAAATGGTCGGAGCGGTAGAAGCCGCCGGCTTCGGGATTCGGATCGGGCGAATAGACCCGGTTGCGGGCGGCCGCGAGCCGCGTCAGATCGTCGAGAAGGCCGAGCTTCGCGCTTCCCGAAATCGTGAAGTTGCGCGTCGGGCCGGCGATCGAACCGCCATCCATGTTGATCACGCCGACGGTCTTCGCCAGCGGATAGAGCGGGTTGGAGGCATAATATTCAGAGCCGAGCAGGCCCTTTTCCTCGGCGCCTACGGCCAGGAACAGGATCGAGCGCTGCGGACGCGGGCCCTTGGCAAAGGTGCGGGCGAGCTCCAGCATCTGGGCGATGCCGGTCGCATTGTCGACGGCGCCATTATAGATGCGGTCGCCACGCGCATCCGGCTGGCCGACGCCCAGATGATCCCAATGGCCCGAATAGACGACAATCTCGTCCGGCCGCTGCGCCCCGGGCAGGATACCGGCGACATTGTGCGAAGTGATCACTTCCGCATCGACGCGGTAATCGGCTGAGAAGCTGGCCTTGAGCGGCACCGGCTTGAAGCCGCGGGTTTGCGCGCGCTTCTTCTCCGCTTCGAAATCGAGGCCAGACGCCTTGAAGATCGCTACGGCCTGGTCGCGCTGGATCCAGGCCTCCACGGGCGTGTGCGACGCCTTGGGGTGCTTGCGGACGATGTCGAACATTGTGTTCGTGTTGGAGTTCTTGACGGTGTTCCAGCCATAGGATGCTGGATCGGTCTCGTGCACGATCAGCACCCCGGCTGCACCGCGCCTGGCTGCCTCCTCATATTTGTAGGTCCAGCGACCATAATAAGTCATCGCCTTGCCGCCGAAATCGCCATTGCCGGTCTCGAAATCGGGATCGTTGACGAGGACGACGAGCATCTTGCCCTTTACGTCCAGGCCCTTGAAATCGTCCCATTTCCGCTCGGGCGCGGTGACGCCATAGCCGACGAAGACGAGCGGCGCGTTGTTGACGTTGACGTGCTTCTGCCCGGTCAGCGGTGCGCGGACCGCGATCTGCTCGCCCTGGGTCATCGGCATCGCCTTGCCGGCGACCGTCAGCACCAGCTTCGGGTCGGCATCGCTGATCGAAGTGCGCAGCAGCGGCACCTTTTGGTACCAGCTGCGCTTGCCACCTTCGACGTCGCCTGCCGGCTGCAACCCGGCGGCTGCCATGCCTTCCGAGATATAGGCGATCGTCTTCTGCTCGCCTGGCGTCGCGGGGCCGCGCCCCTCGAACGCGTCGGAGGAAAGCGTGCGGATGTCCTGCGTCAGCCGATCGGTGCTGAACTGCGGCGCCTGGGCCAGCGCCGCGGTGGAGAGCAGGGCGAGGGCGGCGATCATCTTCTTCATCAAGCAAGAGCCTTAGCTGATTGAGGCGGCCACTCATGCCGCCAGCCGCGGCTCAGTTCAACGCTGCCGCTAAACGGTCGGTGAAAGGGCGCGAAAACAGGATGTTACACCTGCGTTCCTAATCGAAATCAGGAACCAACGCATGGCGAAGCCGTTAATGCTTATGAAGCTTGCTTCCCCCTTCGCGAGCTTCGTGTTCCCGCGTTGGCGCCCCGCTGCACACCCCCCTGGCAGCGAGGCGCATCGCGTTTCAGCCCCCGGCGGTGAAGCTCAGGCCTGCCCGGCTTTCCAGCCGCTTGACCAGCGGATCGCCCATGATCGCGCCGGGCGTCCAGATGCCGCCTTCGCCCTGCACGTCTTCGACCAGGCACAGTGCGCTTTCGGCGATCATCTTCGACGTCGAGCCATAGCCCGGATCTCGGTCGCCCTTGACCGACAGCCTTGCCGTCCGGCCGTCCGGATATTCGGCAACGAACAGGATGTCGTAGAAGCCGCTCTCGCGCTCTTCCTTGCTGGGGCCTTCGCCGGGCTTGGGCCCGCCTTCGCCCATCAGCGGATTGAACTTGGCGATGGCTTCGGCCGCAGCCTTGCCCATCTCACCCAGGCCGGGCGCGACCATCATCTCGTCATAGCGGAAGTCGCGTCCATAAGGGTGGCCGAGCAGCGCATTGGTCCGGTGGACATTCTTGGTGTTGATCGGCGCCATGATGAAAGGCGCGACCCAGGCGTTCACCGCGCTGTCGTAGTGCGGCAGCATCATGTTGGGCTGGTCCGGCCCTTCGAAGCCGGGCGTCAGGCCGAAGGAGCTTCCCAGCACCTTGACCAGCGACGGGTTCTTGGCGAGCGCCGCGAGCGTCGCCTTGAGACTCGCCGCCGTGCCGCCGGAGAAGCCGCCCTGCATGGCCCGCACCCGGCCCTTGATGCGCGGCGCCGGTGCGCCGAACCGCTCGGTGCAGAGCTTCTGCAGCTGCTGGACACCGAGATCGAAGGGGATAGAGTCGAAGCCGCAGGAGAAGACGATGCGTGCGCCGCTCGCCTTGGCGCGGTCCTGATGCGCGTCGATCATCTCGCGCATCCAGCCCGGCTCGCCGCACAGATCGACATAGGCGGTACCGTGCGTGGCGCACGCCGCGACAAGGCCGGTCCCGTAGAGCTGATAGGGTCCAACAGTGGTGATCACGACATCGGCCCGCATGACCATCTCGCCCAGGCTCGCCGGATCGGCGGCGTCGGCGATTATGAGGGGGAGGGTGGCCGGAGCGCCGATCTCCGCCCGGATCTGCTCCAGCTTGGCCTGGGTGCGCCCCGCCATCGCCCAGCGCAGATCGGGGTAGTTGGCAGCAAGATACTCGGCGACCAGCCGTCCGGTGAACCCAGTTGCCCCATAGACGATGATCGAGAATTCGCGCGCCATTCGGCCCTCCCTTGTCGCTCAGGAGAGCAGCATAGCAGCAGGCGGGCGACCCGCCAGCGGGCTTCGGCAGGTGACGATCGGCGGCTGGCGCCCTATCTGCGCTTTCGATGCCGACACTCTCAGACATTCTCGACGATTATGAACTGCTCGATGCCGATGATCGCTACCGGCTGCTGATCGATCTCGGGCGCGACCTCGAGCCTATGCCCGATCCGCTGAAGACCGACGCGACGTTGGTGCGCGGTTGTTCGGCTTCGGTGTGGGTGTATCCGATGAAGCAGGCCGAGCGGCTCCATTTTCTGGCCGATTCGAACGCGGCAATCACCAAGGGCATCATCGCGCTCGTGCTGCAGACGGTGCAGGACAAGACGCCGGCGGAAATCATGGGCACCGACATCGAGGGCGAACTCGCCCCCTTTGACCTGCGCAATCAGCTCAGTTCAAACCGCACCCAGGGTATCCCGAACATGATCGCGCTGATCAGGGCGACCGCAGAAAGGTATACGTGATTTTTTGGCTCGTCGTTGCGAGCGCAGCGAAGCAATCCAGGATCCGGCGCTGCTAGATTGCTTCGTCGCTGACGCTCCTCGCAATGACGAGGGCTGCTAGGCGACCTTACGCTCTTCCGCCCGCTTCAGCACGTCATAGGCCGCCTGGACCTGGCGGAACCGCTCGGCAGCCGCCGCGTCGCCGGGCTTTACGTCCGGGTGGTTGGCCTTGGCCAGGCGGCGATAAGCGGATTTCACATCGTCGAAGCTGGCATCGGACTCCAGCTCCAGCGCGGCGAGCGCGCGCATCTCGTCGCGCGAGCGGGTGCCATCGCCGGGACCGCCCCAGGCGTAATGACCGGACTGGCGGTAGCCGGAGGCGCCGCGCAGGTCATCTGCCTCGCGCTGGGCCGCTTCCTCGGCCGACAGGCCCTCGAAATAGTTCCAGTTCCGGTTGTACTCGGCGGCGTGCGCCTCGCAGAAATACCAACGCTCCGGGCTGTTCGGCGATTTGGGCGCAGGCCGATCGCCTGGCTCGCTGCAGCCTTCGCGGTCGCACAGCCTCACCTGCGTCGCGCCGCGCTCGCCGCCATAGGCGCGCCAGCGGGGAAAACCCCAGTCATTGGAACGAGTCTGCCGCGCCATCGCGCCCGAGATAGTCGCTAAGCCGCCTGAGGCAACCATCCGAACGGCACGACCTTGTTACCGGCATCGTGGCCAATATCGGCCACGCCCAGCAACGGGATGCCGGCCCGCTCGCACCAATAGCGGACCACCGTTTCGGGCGGCGCGCCGAAGTCCGGATCATTCTCCGGCACCTTGCTAATCCGGCCGAGCCGAATGCCTGCCAAGCCTTTCACCGCCGCCACGATCTGCGCCAGGTCGCGGTCGGTGCGGTAGAGATATTCGTCCACTTCCTCGATCATCAGCACATGCCCGGTCAGGTCCGGCAAATGGCGGGCGCCGACGAGATGGGCGAGGATGACGATGTTGAAGGCAACGGCGGGGGAGCCGCCGAGCGATGGCTCCAGCGAGGCCGGAGAGCGGTTGATGAGCCAGTCGAGCGCGCGCGCCACTGCCGCCTCGCCGCCGTCCCGCCTTATGTCCGAAGGCATGGGGCCATGGGCGATGCTGCCGATGCCCCGCGCATAGAGGGCGCCGAGCAGCGTCCCCGCATCCGAATAGCCGAGATAGGTTTTCCGTGCCGCGGCAGGGCCAAGTCCGTTCATCACGGCATCGACGATCCGCGCCGCGCCATAGCCGCCGCGGGCGAACCAGAGCGCGTTGATCGCGGGATCGTTCGCAAACTCGATCGCTGCTTGGGCGCGGGCGGCGTCGGGTCCGGCGAAATGACCGTCGCTGAGGAAGCATTGCGGATGCCAGACCAGTTCCGCCCGCCCTGCCACCAACGCCGACACGCGCTGCACCACGTCCTGATCGATCCGGCAGCTCGGCGCCACGATGCCTATGCGCAAATCCACTCTCCGTTCGCTTCGAGCGAAGTCGAGAAGCGCAAGCTCCGAGCAACGTTTCTCGACTGCGCTCGAAACGGACGGGCTTGGGTGCTTCACGCAACCAGGAAACCCGCTACTAGCCGCCTCATGTCTTCTCACAAATCCTATTTCTTCTGCGGGATCGGCGGCAGCGGGATGCTGCCGCTGGCCTGCATCGTCCGTGCGCAGGGCGCCGAGGTGGCCGGCTCCGACCGTGCGCTGGACCAGGGCCGGACCGCGCCGAAGTTCGAGTTCCTGCGCGCGCAGGGGATCGGCTTGTTCCCGCAGGACGGCAGCGGAGTCGCCTCGTCGGAACAATTGCTGGTAGCGTCGGCAGCCGTTGAAGACACTGTGCCCGACGTGCAAGCGGCGGCGGTGCTCGGCTGCGGCCGGATGAGCCGCGCCGGGCTGCTCGCCGAGCTGTTCAACGCCGCGCCCGAGCGGATCGCTATTGGCGGCACCAGCGGCAAGTCCACCGTGACGGGCATGATCGGCTGGATCCTCCATGCAGTCGGCCGCCACCCCACGGTGATGAATGGCGCGGTGATGAAGAACTTCGTCAGCGAAGACACCCCGTTTGCGAGCGCACTGGTTGGGGAGGGCGAGGTCTTCGTCAGCGAAGTCGACGAAAGCGACGGCTCCATCGCGCTGTTCGACCCGACCATCGCGGTGCTCGGCAATATCAGCCTCGACCACAAGGAAATGGACGAGCTGCGTGCGTTGTTCGAAGATTTCGTCGGCAAGGCACGCACTGCCGTCGTCAACATCGATCACCCGGAAGTCGCGGCGATTGCCGATGAGCTGCACCAGGACCGCCTGCTCACTTTTGCCTTCGACCGCGAAGCGCAGCTGATCGGGCATGAGCTTATCGAAGCGCCGGAAGGCGTGTCGTTCCACGTGACCGAACGGTCGAGCGGCGACCATGCCGAAGTGCAGCTGCAGGTGCCGGGCCGCCACAATGCGGTGAATGCGCTGTCGGCGATTGGTGCGGCCATCGCGGCTGGCGTGCCGCTCAGGGAAGCGGCGGAAGCGATGGCAGGCTTCACCGGCTTGAAGCGCCGGCTGGAGCGCGTCGGTGAGGCGGGCGGCGTCACCGTGTACGACGACTTCGGGCACAATCCCGACAAGATCGCGGCGACCCTCGACGCGCTCCATGCTTTTCCGGGGCGGCTGATCGTCTTCTTCCAGCCGCACGGCTATGGGCCGCTGCGGGTGATGGGCGAGGAACTGGTGCGGACCCTTGCCGACAAGCTGAGCCCTGAGGATCTGCTGATCCTCAGCGATCCGGTCTATTTCGGCGGCACTGTCGATCGCTCGGTCGGCAGCGACACCATCGTGGAAGGCGTCCGCGCCGCCGGCCGCAACGCCGAGCACATCCCGCTTCGCCCCGACATCGCCCGCCGCCTGGTCGAGATCACCCGCCCCGGCGACCGCATCATCGTCATGGGCGCCCGCGACGACACGCTTAGCCAGTTCGCGGAAGAGCTGCTGCCGCTGTTCGGCTGACGGAAGCATGCTTAGACGGCTCATCAACCGGTTCAGGCGCACCCCCGAGGCCCAGAGGCTCGACGCCGAACGGGACCAGGCCGTGATTGTCTGGATCAGAACGGTGCCATCAGAAGAGCGGCTCGCGTGCTTCCTTGCCGACCTACCGCGCCCTGATGCGCGAGCGGTCGAGCAGTCTGCACGACAGCTGCGTCGCGCCTTCGATCAGCTCATCGAGCGAGGACCGCCGAACGTTGCGCTGGACGCGTATCTCGACAGCATCGAACCAAAATTGCGTGCCCGCTTCCCGTGGATGTCAACCGAAGCTTTCGGCTGTCTTTCTTCCTACGCTCATTGGATGAATTGGCACGGCTGAGCCTTGCTGATTACTCGGATGCGCTCGAAGCGGCTCTTCACCAGGTGCGGGTAGAAGGTCGGCCGCATGGGGTAGAACGGTGCGGTGGCGCTTTTGGTACGCAGGCCTTAGATGCCGCCCATGCCGCACAGCGTGTTCGATTTATTCAAGATCGGGGTCGGCCCGTCCTCGTCCCACACGATGGGGCCGATGTCCGCGGCCTGCGCCTTTTCCGAACAGCTCCGCATGGCCGGGCTACTCGTACAGACCGCGCGGGTGCTGGCAGAGCTTTATGGCTCGCTCGCGCTGACGGGAAAGGGCCATGCCAGCGATCGCGCAGTGCTGCTGGGGCTATCTGGCAAGCGTCCGGACGGCATCTGTCCCGACGAGGCAGATCGGATCGTCGGTGAGATTCGCGCCTCCGGCCGCATGCAGCTTGGTGGCGAGGCGGAGATCGGGTTCTCGGAAGAGCGGGACCTGCTTTTTCATCAGCGCGAACGGCTGTCCTTCCATTCCAACGGAATGCGCTTCACCGCCATCGACGTGGCGGACCAGGAGCTGGCGAGCGGGATCTGGTATTCGATAGGCGGCGGCGCGATCGTCGCCGAAAGCGAAGTCTCCGGCAACGCGCCGCCGTCTGGGCTTTATGCCGATGTGCCCTATCCCTTCCATTCCGGCGATCAGCTGCTGGAGCGGGCCGAAGCGGCGGGACTGACGATCGGCGAGCTCACCCTGGCCAACGAACTCGCGCGGATGCCAGAGGCGGAGGTCCGCGCGCGGTTGAAGGCGATCCGCGAGACCATGTCGGCCTGCATCGACCGCGGAATGGGGCAGGGCGGCATCCTGCCGGGCGGGCTTCATGTCCGCCGCCGCGCGCCTGAAATCCACGCCAAGCTGGTCGCGCGGCAGGAGCGCGCTTTGTCCGATCCGCTGACGGTCATCGACTGGGTCAACCTCTGGGCGCTGGCGGTCAATGAGGAAAATGCTGCCGGCGGACGCGTCGTCACAGCGCCGACCAACGGTGCTGCCGGCATCGTGCCCGCCGTGCTGCGCTATTATGAGCGCTTCGTCGCCAATGCGACAGAGGAGGGGGCCGACCGCTTCCTGCTGACGGCCGCCGCGATCGGCTCGCTGTTCAAGGAGAATGCGTCCATTTCGGGCGCGGAGGTCGGATGCCAGGGCGAAGTGGGCGTCGCCTGCTCGATGGCGGCGGCCGGGCTGACCGCGGCGCTGGGCGGCTCCAACGGCCAGATCGAGAATGCCGCGGAGATCGGCATGGAGCATAATCTGGGCCTCACCTGCGATCCCGTCGGCGGCTTGGTCCAGGTGCCCTGCATCGAGCGCAATGCCGTGGGCGCGATCAAGGCGATCGAAGCGTCGCGCCTGGCCCTGCTCGGCGACGGCACCCACCGCGTCAGTCTCGATCAGGTGATCGAGACGATGCGCAAGACCGGGGCCGACATGAGCGCCAAATATAAGGAAACGGCGCTGGGCGGTCTGGCGGTGAACGTCGTCGCCTGCTGACGCGCTGTCGAACGGCTTTCCGGGACTGATCGAGACTTTGCCGCGCGGCGGGCGGCGCTCCGGTGCGTTTGGGCGAGAGAGAACCGTCACTGGAGAAGAAGCATGGCTTTCGAACTGCCGCCCTTGCCCTATGCCACCGATGCGTTCGGCGACATTATCTCTGCCGAGACGTTCGAGTTCCACTGGGGCAAGCACCACCGCACCTATGTCGCCAACACGAACAAACAGGCGCGTGAAGCCGGGCTCCAGGACCGTTCTCTTTCCGAAGTCATCCGCGCCGCCAAGGAGCGCGGCGACAAGGGGCTGTTCAACAACTCCGGCCAACTCTGGAACCACAGCTTTTACTGGCAGTGCCTGAGCCCCGAGCCGCAGCAGCCGACCGGCATGCTCCGGAAGAAGATCGAAGAGGCGTTCGGAACAGTGGAGGCGATGCTGGAGCAGCTGAAGACAGAGGCGGTCGGCCATTTCGCCAGCGGCTGGGGATGGCTGGTGCTCGACCGCGGCGAGCTGAAGATCACGTCGCTGCACGACGGCGATACGCCGGTCGCCTATGACGGCATGACGCCGCTCCTCACCATCGATGTGTGGGAGCATGCCTATTACATCGACTATCGCAACGCCCGCGCCGACTATGTCGACGCGCTGCTGAAACGGGCGATCAACTGGGAGTTCGTCGGGCAAAACCTGGACGGGCGCGGCGTGGAGCGCGCGGATCAGGAGCCGGAGATGGCGGCGGCGGTTTGACACCTTGCGTCATCCCGAACTTGTTTCGGGATAAGGCATGGGCAGCGTGATGCTTGAGGGCACCCTCCCTCCACGAGCAGCTCCACCCTTATCCCGAAACAAGTCCGGGATGACGATCTAGTTAGTCCCCCGGCGGCAGCGGCGCGTCTTTGCCGTCGCTGAGGCCGTGTTTCATCAGCATCGGAATGTTGAGGATCGCGAACAGCATCGTCAGCGGCACCGCGCCCCAGAGCTTGAAGCCGACCCAGAAATCCCAGCTCTGGGTCCGCCACACCGCTTCGTTCAGCAGCGCCATGAAGATAAAAAAGCCGACCCAATTGACCGTCAGTTTGCGCCAGCCGGTGTCGTTCAGGCCGGGATAGGCGGTTTCCAGCAGCATCTTCAGGAGCGGCTTGCCGGCGACCAAGCCATAGCCGAGGATCACCGCAAACATGGTGTAGACGATCGTCGGCTTCATCTTGATGAAGGTGTCATCGCGAAACCAGAGCGTCAGGCCGCCGAAGAACAGCACCAGCGCGCCCGAAATCCACAGCATGGGCGAAATGCGCCCGGCCTTCACCCGGCTGACGATCATCGCAATCGCGGTCGCCACCATGAAGGCGGTGGTCGCCATCATGACCTTCAGCAGCTTCGGCCCGTCCGCCAGCGTGTTGACCAGGAAGAAAACGGCGAGCGGCCCGAAATCCACCGCCATCCTCAAGCCGGGCGAGAGCTCGCGATTTGGCTCAGACTTATCCACGAAAACTCCCAAAACTACGTTCGGCCTGAGCCTGTCGAAGGCCTGTTCTTGTTATCCAGTCCGTAAAGAAAAGCAGGGCTTCGACAAGCTCAGCCCGAACGGATTGGAGGTTCAAGGCCTTAGCTCTCAAGTCCAGCGATCATCCGGGCAACTTCGCGCGCGTCGAAGGGTCGCAGATCGTCCATACCTTCGCCGACGCCGATGGCGTGGATCGGCATGCCGAATTTCTCGGCCGCAGCGACCAGCACGCCGCCTCTGGCGGTGCCGTCGAGCTTGGTCATGACGAGCCCCGAGACGCCTGCCACTTCCTTGAACACCTCGATCTGGCCGAGCGCGTTCTGGCCGGTGGTCGCGTCCAGCACCAGCACGACATCGTGCGGCGCCTCGGGGTTCAAGCGTCCGAGCACCCGCCTGATCTTGGCGAGCTCGTCCATCAGCTCACGCTTGTTCTGGAGCCGGCCGGCCGTGTCGACGATCAGCACGTCGATTCCGGTCGCGGTCGCCTGTTTGACCGCGTCCCAGACGATGCCGGCGGCGTCACCGCCTTCCGGCCCCGCCATGATCGGCACGCCGATCCGCTCCGCCCAGATGCGCAGCTGTTCGATCGCCGCAGCACGGAAGGTGTCGCCGGCGGCAAGCATCACGCCATAATCCTGCTCCAGGAACAGGCGGGCAAGCTTGGCGATGGTCGTGGTCTTGCCCGAGCCGTTGACGCCGATCACCAGGATGACCTGCGGGCGAGGAAAGGCGTCGACTTCGAGCGGCTCGGCGACGGGCGTCAGCACCTTCTCGATCTCCTCGGCGACTATCTCGCGCAGCTCATAGTCGCTCAAGCCCCGCTCGAACCGGCCTTCGGACAGCCGCTCGCGGATGCGAGCCGCCGTCGCCGGGCCGAGGTCGGAGGCGATCAGCGCATCTTCGATCTCGTCCAGCGTCTCGCGATCCAGCGCCGACTTGGTGAACAGGCCCGTCAGATTTTCGGTCAGCCGGTCCGACGTACGTCGGAAGCCGCCGAGCAGTTTGTCGTGCCAACGCGCATCGGTCATGCCGGCACTCCGACGAGCGCTGAGCCCTTGCGGCGAATGATGCTGACCGTCTGCACCGAGCGGGGCGGGAATAAGCTCTCCATTTCGACTTTCGCGAAGTTCTCTGCGTGCCCCATGCGACCGTCCAGCTCGACCAGCACCTGCTGCTGGGTTCCGATCAGCGCGTCGAGCCAGGCAGCCTGCCGTTCCTCGCATGCCTCGCGCAGCCGCTTGGCGCGCGCCTTGACGACCTCGGGTTCCACTTGGGGCATGCGAGCCGCCGGCGTGCCGCGACGCGGCGAATAAGGGAAGATGTGGCCGAAGACGATGTCGCACTCCTCGACGATGGCGAGGCTGTTGGCGAACATGGCTTCAGTCTCGGTGGGGAAGCCCGCGATCAGGTCGGCGCCGATCGCCACCTCGGGCCGCGCGGCCTTGATGCGCTCGACCAGCTTGATGGCGTCGGCGCGGAGGTGCCGCCGCTTCATTCGCTTCAGGATCATGTCGTCGCCCGCCTGCAACGACAGATGCAGATGCGGCATCAGCCGCGGCTCGCCGGCGATCAGCGCGAACAGCCGGTCGTCGATTTCGATCGGGTCGAGGGAGGAGAGGCGGAGGCGGGCGAGGCCAGGCACCCCTTTCAGGATGCGCTCGACCAGCAAGCCCAAGCCATCGCCCGCCAACTCGCCATAACTGGTCAGATCGACGCCGGTGAGCACGGCCTCCTGGCAACCGCTGTCCACCAGCGTCTTGATTTGTTGGATCACACCGCCCGCGGGCAGCGAACGGCTGGGGCCGCGGCCCCGCGGGATGATGCAGAAGGTGCAGCTGTGATCGCACCCATTCTGCACTTCGACAAAGGCACGGGCGTGGGACGGTTCGGGTCCGTTCGTATCGAGCGAAATCGAGATACGCTTCTCGACTTCGCTCGAAGCGAACGGAGAAAAAGAGGCAGGCTCCAGCTTCCCAAGATTGCTCACCACGCCGCTGACCTCGGGCATGTGCGCGAACATGTCCGGCTCGACCTCGACCGCGCAGCCGGTCACGACGATCCGCGCATCCGGCCGCTCGCGCCGCGCCCGCCGGATCGCGCGGCGGGTCTGGCGCACCGCCTCTTCGGTCACGGCGCAGCTGTTGACGACCACCAGATCCTCGTCCGGCAGCATTGCGCGTATCGCCTCGCTTTCGGCGATGTTGAGACGGCAGCCAAGGGTGATGACCTCGCTCACCCGAACGCCTCGAGTTCCGCTTCGCCGGTGAAGACATGGTTGGCGGGCCCGCTCATGCGGATGGTCTCGCCCGGCGCCCAGGCGATGATCAGATCGCCGCCTGGAAGTGAGACGGTGACCGGCGACTGCACCAGCTTGCGCCGGATGGCCGCGACCGCGGTCGCGCACGCGCCCGTGCCGCATGCCTGGGTGAGCCCAGCGCCGCGCTCCCAAACTCGCAGGCGCAGCGATGAGGGACCGGTCACTTGCGCAACATTCACATTCACGCGTTCGGGAAAGACGGGGTCATGCTCGATCTCGGGCCCGAGCTTTGCCAGCGGCACCGCGTCGAGGTCCGGCACGAAAAAGATGATGTGCGGATTGCCGACACTCACCGCCACCCCATGCGCCAGCTCGCCCCACGCCATCGGCAGGTCCGCCGTGTCGGCCGGATAGGCGAGCGGGATCTCGTCCCAGCCGAAGCGCGGCGCTCCCATGTCGATGCTGACCAGGCCTCCCGCCGCTGTGGCGGACACCAGTCCACCCTGTGTTTGAATTCGCTCCGCGCCAGTCAGGCTTGCCACGCAGCGCAGCGCGTTGCCGCATTGCTCGACCTCCGCCCCGTCGGCGTTGAAAATGCGCATGCGGAGATCGGCTTGGTCGCTCGGTTCGAGAAGGATCAGCTGATCGCAGCCGATGCCGCGATGGCGGTCGGCGATCGCCCGGGCCCGCGAGGCGTCCATCGCAATCGCCTGCGCACGTGCGTCAATCACGACGAAGTCGTTCCCGAGGCCGTGCATCTTGTGGAAGGCGAAGCGCATCGCGCGCGACTTAGGGTCGCGCCGGGCCCAAGTCTATGCTTGGCGGCGCAGTTCCCGGATGCGCTCGCCGGCCGGGGCGACGAGGCGCTGCACCGGCAACAGGTTACGCTGGGCAAGCATAGCCCGCACCTGCGCCACGTCCATCGGCTTGCCGAAATGCCAGCCCTGGCCCTGGTAGCAGCCCAGTGTCTTCAGCTGCGCTTCGATCTCCGGAGTCTCGACGCCCTCGGCAGTGACCGGCAGGCCGAGGCTGTCGCTCAGCCGGGTGATGGCGTTCACGATCGCGGCGCTCTCCGCGCTGCTGCCCAGCGTGGTCACGAAGCTGCGGTCGATCTTGACCCGGTCGAAGGGCAGGGCGCGCAGATTGGACAGCGACGAATAGCCGGTGCCGAAATCGTCGAGGGCAAGGCGGACGCCCTGGTTCTTCAGGCTGCCGATCACCGACTGGGCAACGCCCATATTTTCGGCGAGCGCGCGTTCGGTGATCTCGATCTCCAGGCGGTTGGCCGGGAAACCGGTTTCGACCAGCAGCTTGACAATCTTGTGCGCGAACCAGGGGTCGCGCAGCTGCGCCGGCGCGATGTTGACCGACAAGGTCAGGGACGGGTCCCAATTCTTCGCTTCTTCGAGCGCCTGGCGCATCACCGACATCGACAGGTCGGCGATCAGGCCGCATTCCTCGGCGATCGGAATGAAGATGTCCGGCGCGATGATGCCGCGGGTCGGATGCTCCCAGCGGGCAAGCATTTCGAAGCCGTGCAGCTTGCCGGTGGTGAGGTCGATCTGCTGTTCGTAATAGGGCACGAACTGGCCAAGCGGGATGCCGTCGCGAATGCCGTTCTCGATCGCGTTGCGCATGTGGAGCTCGCGCTCCATCGAGCGGTCGAACCAGCATTGCCGGTTGCGGCCGGCATGCTTGGCGGCGAACATCGCAATATCGGCGCGGCGCAGCAGTCGGTCGAGACCGTCATCTTCCGATTCGATGCTCGCCAGGCCAATGGACGCGCCGGTGTGGACGGCTGCGCCGCCCACTTCCAGGCGATGGCCGAGTTCGGCGACCAGCTTCTCGGCCAGCAGATCGGCCTCGCCCGCCGCGTGCTCCGACAAGAGCAGAACCGCAAACTCGTCGGCGCCGAGCCGGCCAGCCAGCGCGCCGTCGGGCAGATTGGCTTCGATCAGCGCCGCCACCATCTGCAGCGTGGTGTCGCCAATCGGATGGCCGTTCACGTCGTTGACCGCCTTGAAGTGATCGAGATCGAGCAGCAGCAGCGCTGCGCCCTTGCCCCGACGGCGCGCCTTGCGCAGCCGCACATCGCCGGTTTCGAAAAAGGCCGCGCGGTTGAGCAGGCCAGTAAGCCCGTCCTGCCGCGAAAGCTTGGCAAGCTTCTGCTCGGCCTGCTGGCGGCGGCCGGCCTCGGAGCGGAACTGGGCATATCGCCGCCAGCTGAATAGCAACAAAGCGACGTTCAGGATCACGGAGACGCTCAGCGCCTGGTTGAGAACGAGCTGCCCGGCCAGGCTTCGCATCGCCAGCGTGAAGGCTGAGCCTGCGGTGCCGACCAGCAACACGGTCGCGGCGAGGGTGACGCCCAGCAGGATCAGGTCTTGCCGCGTTGGTCCGTCGGTCAGGTTCCGCATGGCAAGAAAATGCCAGCGCGTGATGGAGGAAGCGTTAAGCGGCGACCTTACCGGCCGTTAAGCAACCTGTTCCCCGGCGAAAGCCGGGGCCCAGTATCGCAAATGGACCCCGGCCTGCGCCGGGGATCAACTTACGAACCCAGCTTGCGCGGTGGCGTGGCGGGCCCTCGGCGTATGACGAGGTTCCGGATCTCGGTCATGTCTTCCATGGCAAAGCGGACGCCCTCGCGGCCCAGGCCCGAGTCCTTCACGCCGCCATAGGGCATGTTGTCGACACGGTAGCTGGGCACGTCGTTCACGACGACGCCGCCGACGTCGAGATCATCCCAGGCGTCCAGCACCTTGAAGATGTCGCGGGTAAAGATGCCGGCCTGAAGACCAAATTTGCTGTCGTTGACAATCGCCAGCGCCTCGTCCCAAGTCCTGAAACGCTCGAAAAACGCGACGGGGCCGAATGCCTCCTCGCGGTTGAGCTTGGTGTCAGAGCTGACCTCTTCCAAAAGCGTCGCCTCGAGCATGGCGCCCTCGCGCTTCCCGCCGCACAGCAGCTTGGCGCCGCCCGCCACGGCTTCCTGTATCCAGTTGTCCAGGCGCTGCGCCTCCTTCGCGTCGATCATCGGGCCGACGAAGGTGTCGCGGTCGTGCGGATTGCCGGCGATCAGGGTTTTCGTCTTGGCGACCAGCTTGTCCCGAAAGGCTTCGTATACCTCATCATGCACGATGATGCGCTGGACGCCGATGCAGCTCTGGCCGGACTGGTAGAAGGCGCCGAACACGGTGCGCTCGACGGCGTCGTCCAGGTCGGCATCGCGGTCGATCACCACTGCGGCATTGCCGCCTAGTTCAAGCACGACCTTCTTCTTGCCGGCCTTGGCCTTCAGGTCCCAGCCGACGCCTGGAGAGCCGGTGAAGCTCAGCAGCTTCAGCCGCTCGTCCTCGGTGAATAGGTCGGCGCCGTCACGGGCAGCGGGCAGGATGGAGAAGGCGCCCTTGGGCAGGTTGGTCTCGGCGAGCACCTCGCCCATGATGATCGCGCCAAGCGGCGTGCGGCTCGCCGGCTTCATGACGAAGGGGCAGCCGACCGCAATCGCCGGCGCGATCTTGTGCGCGGCCAGGTTCAGCGGGAAGTTGAACGGCGAGATGAAGGAGCAGGGGCCGATCGGCACGCGCTTCCAGATGCCCTGATAGCCCTTCGCGCGAGGGCTGATGTCGAGCGGCTGGACCTCGCCCGTCATTCGCACCGACTCTTCTGCCGCGATGCGGAAGGTGTCGATCAGCCGCCCGACTTCGCCTTCGGAGTCCTTGATCGGCTTTCCCGCCTCGACGCAGAGCGCGTAGGCGAGTTCGTCAAACCGTTCCTTGAAGCGGGCAACGCAGTGCATCAGCACATCCTGGCGCTCGTATGACGCCATCCGCGCCATCCGCTCGGCGGCTTCAACGGCGGCGGCGATGCCGGCCTCGATCTGCTCGGTCCGGGCAAGCGCGACGCGAAAGGCGACTTCACCCGTGAACTTGTTGGTGACCTCCAGGTCCGCATTGCCGGACCAAGCTTCGTTGGCGAGGTAAAGGGGGTAGGTGTCCTTAAGCTTGGTCATGATGCGCCTAGCCTAGAAGAAAAAACAAAAAAGCAGCCACGCCGCCTGCAATCGCGAGAACAATGAGAAACGCGACCCCGCACCCGATTGCACCCCAACGTTTGTGCACTTGCTCGAACACAACGCTGAGACCCTGGGTAACAAGAAAGTCGAACATCTCCTCTCTAGAGCGCCTTCGACAGCTTTTTGATGTCGACGTTCAGGATCTGGTCGTTTTCTGAATAGTCCACCGGGCAATCGATCAGGTGCACGCCGGGCGTGTCGAGGCAGTCCTTCAGCAGCTGCGGCAAATGCTCGGCGCTTTCCACCCGGTGGCCCTTGGCGCCATAGCTCTCGGCATATTTGACGAAGTCCGGATTGCCATAGGTCAGGCCCCAATCCTTGAAGCCCATATTCGCCTGTTTCCAGCGGATCATGCCGTAGCTGTTGTCATTGAGGATCAGCACGGTGATGTTGAGGCCCAGCCGAACAGCGGTTTCCATCTCCTGGCTGTTCATCATGAACCCGCCGTCGCCGCAGATCGCCATCACCTTGCGGTCCGGATAGACCATCGCCGAGGCCATGGCGGACGGCAGGCCGGCGCCCATCGTCGCCAATGCGTTGTCTAGCAGCACCGTATTCTGCTGCCGCGCCGGATAATTGCGGGCGAACCAGATCTTATAGACGCCATTGTCGAGGCAGATGATGCCGTCGGCGGGCATCGCCTCGCGAATCTTGCGCACCAGGTAGGGCGGGAAGATCGGGAAACGCTCGTCGCTGTCCAGCGAAGCGGTGTGCTCCACCTCGGCGGCACGGAAGCGGAGCATGTCGTCGAAGCTCCACTTGCCCGATGGCACGATGTCTTCCTTGATCTGCCAGATGGCGTTGGCGATGTCGCCGAGCACCTCGATCTGCGGGAAATAGACCGGGTCCACTTCTGCCGAGCGGTTGGAGATGTGGATCACCTCCGCGCCGCCGCGCTGCATGAAAAAGGGCGGTTTCTCAATCACGTCGTGGCCGATGTTGACGATCACGTCCGCCGCTTCGATCGCGCGGTGGACATAGTCGCCGGCGGAAAGCGCCGCGCAGCCGACGAATTTCGGGTGCGTCTCGTCGATCACGCCCTTGCCGAGCTGGGTCGTGACGAACGGAATGCCGGTCTTTTCGACCAGCTGCAGCAACATGCGGCCGGTCAGCTTGCGATTGGCGCCTGCGCCGATCACCAGGATCGGAGACTTGGCTTCCTCCAGCTTCTTGACCGCGGCCCGCACGGCCTTCTGCTCGGCAAGCGGTCGGCGCGAGACGCTGGGCTTCAGCGGCGTCATGTCGGTATGCTCGTCCGCCACGTCCTCGGGGAATTCGAGGTGCGTGGCCCCAGGCTTTTCCTCCTCGGCCAGGCGGATCGCCTCGCGGATGCGGCTGGGGATATTGTCGGCGCTGGCGAGCTGGTGGGTGAACTTGGTGATCGGCCGCATCATGTCGACCACGTCCAGGATCTGGAAGCGGCCCTGTTTCGACTTCTTGATCGGCTTCTGGCCGGTCACCATCAGGATCGGCATGCCGCCGAGCTGCGCATAGGCGGCAGCGGTGACGAAGTTGGTAGCACCCGGCCCCAGCGTCGCCATGCAGACGCCCGTCTTGCCGGTGTGACGCCCATAGGTCGCAGCCATGAAGCCCGCGCCCTGTTCGTGGCGGGTCAGGATCAGCTTGATCTTGGTCGAGCGCGACAGGCTGTCCAGCATGTCGAGATTCTCTTCGCCGGGCACGCCGAAGATATATTCGACACCCTCCTCCTCAAGACATTGGATGAAGAGGTCGGAAGCCTTGGTCATGTAATCCCCCCGTCGCGTTACGTGGTGCGCGCGCCCCGCGCGGACGGTCCGGCTTTTCGCCGATTCCCGTGCCGCGGCGCAGGCTTATCGTTTCGGGAGCGGGGTGGCTAGAGGAGGCTGACGCGTCAGAACAGGAAAGCGACGACGATGACGAGCAGGATCAGCGCACCGATGCTCAGCGTGACATTGCGGCCCATAAGGTCCTCCGTTGGTTGCGGAGGTGTAATGCTCGCTAACCCGCCGGGTTCCCCTTACAGACAGGCTTCCAGAAACGCCTGGTCAAAGCCGAATTGCTTGGCCTTTTCCAGCGTATAGGGGCGCAGGCCAGACGAGCGGTATTCGCCGATGATCTTCCCGTCGGCGCTCTCGTCCAGATATTCGAACTTGAATAGCTCCTGCGTCACGATGACTGGCCCTTCCATGCCGATCACTTCGGTGACGTTGGTGACGCGGCGCGAGCCGTCGCGGAGGCGCTTCACCTGCACGATCATATCGACCGAATCGGCGATCTGGCGGCTGATCGCTTCCTTCGGCACCTTGATGTCCGACATCATCACCATGTTCTCCATACGCGCGAGGCATTCGCGCGGGGAGTTGGAGTGAAGCGTGCACATGGAGCCGTCATGGCCCGTGTTCATGGCCGCGAGCATGTCGAAGCACTCGGAGCCGCGGATTTCGCCCAGGATGATGCGGTCAGGGCGCATACGCAGCGCGTTGATGACGAGGTCGCGGATGGTGATCGCGCCCTGGCCCTCGAGATTTGCGGGGCGGGTTTCGAGCGGCAGCCAGTGCGGCTGCTGCAAGCGGAGCTCGGCCGCGTCCTCGATGGTGATGACGCGCTCGCCCGGGTCGATCATCTTCGACAGGGCATTGAGCATCGTCGTCTTGCCCGAGCCGGTGCCGCCCGAAATGACGATGTTGAAGCGGCTGGCGCCCGCAATCTTGAGCGCGGTCGCCATCTTTTCCGACATGGATCCGAACTTCGCCATCATGTCGAGCGTGATCGGCTTGGCGGAAAATTTACGGATCGAGATGGCGGTGCCGCGCAAGGAGAGCGGCGGCACGATCACGTTGACGCGGCTGCCGTCCTTCAGGCGGGCGTCGGCGAGCGGGGTGGTCTGGTCGACGCGGCGGCCGACCTGGTTGACGATCCGCTGGGCAATTTGAAACAGATGCTCTTCGTCGCGGAACTGGATCGGCGCGATCTCAAGCTTGCCCTTGCGCTCGATATAGGTCTGCTGCGGCCCGTTGACCATGATGTCGCTGACATCGGGATCGGCGAGCAGTTCCTCCAAGGGGCCGAGGCCCAGCAGCTCGTCGATCAGCACCTTCTCGAGCGCGAATTGCTCGCGCCGGTTGAGGGTGATCTTCAGCTCGGCCAGCACTTCGCCGATGATCGGCGAAAATTCCTCGGCCAGCTCGTCCTTGCTGAGCGAGGCGGCGGCTTCGGGGTCGACGCGCTCGAGCAGGCGGGGGAGAACCTGCTCCTTGATCTTGTGGACTGAGGACTCGAACCCCTCCACCTTCGACTGGCCAGCTTCGCCGGACGCGGCCTGGCGCTCGGCCAGGCGGGCCATGGCGTCGAGGGGTGGCGCGATCGGCTCTGCGTCAGGATAGGATTCCTGAACTGGCTCGCGCGACAGTTCACGCGGCGCAATCGCGGGCGCCTGCATGGGGCGCGCAACGCCGAACGACGGCCGCGCGCCGCCCGCACCAATTCCGCCACGCTTACCGAACGCACTCATCGGCAAGCGGCATAAGGACCAAACTTTGATAGAGTGCTAACCGCAAGCGGGGAGGGCATCATGATCGTGATTGCGGCGATGCTGGCGGCGGCGCCGGCTATCGAGGAATTTGCCTGGCTGGCCGGCGCCTGGCGCACCGAAGAGCGTGTTGCGGCCGATGGCGTGCTCTGGGCGGAAGAGGTTTGGACAGAGCCCGCCTTCCATTCGATGCTAGGCGTGGGCCGCAGCGTCGGTGGGCTGCGCACGCGCTCGTTCGATTTCATGCGGATCGCGAGGGACGAGCAGGGCGTCGCCTTTTGGGGCTCGCCGAATGGCTCACCGGCAGTGCGTTTTCCGCTCGTGTCGGCAGGCATGAACCGGGTCGAGTTTGCCAATCTTGCTCATGATTACCCGCAGCGCATCGTCTATGAACAGGAGGGGGAGACCCTTACGGCCACCATTTCGATGATGGACGGCAGCAAGCGGGTGCGCTGGGCCTATCGGCGTCGCTGAGGGGGCTTAACGGCTGCGCAAGGGCTGAGCGCCTAGAGCCGCAGCTGTGACGGAGATGCATGCAGAAGGCGCGCGGCTCGCTTCGATCCAGCGGCTGCGCGGGATCGCGGCGTTGCTCGTCGTCCTCGTCCACGCCATCGACCTCGCCGACCGCTCGCCCGATGCCGGAGCGCTCGCGCCGCTGTGGCTGATCAATGACCTGGGTGCGAGCGGCGTCGACCTGTTCTTCGTGCTGAGCGGCTTCGTCATGACGCTGGGGCTGGATCGGTTCACCGGCCCGGGCGGATGGCGGCGTTTTCTGGTCGCGCGTGCGATACGGATCCTGCCGCTCTTCTGGCTGCTGAACTTGCTGCTGATCGTGCTGATCGGGACGATTCCAGACTGGCGGTCGGCCATCACGGCGCTGTTGCTGTTGCCGGCGGCTGATATGCGCGACTTTTACTTTCCGCCCTTGTGGGTCGGTTGGACGCTGGCGTTCGAGGCCGGCTTTTACCTGATGGTCGCTTTGGCAGCTCGGAGCGCCCGTCCGGCTGTAGCTTTGGTGGCGCTGGTCGGAGCGGCGAGCCTTGCGGGCGCAGTTCTGCAGCCGAGTTGGCCTCTGGCGCAGGTGCTACTGAATCCGATCATGCTGGAGTTCGGACTGGGGGTCCTGATCTGCCTCGCCTGGCGCCGAGGCGTGTCAGCCTCGATCAGATCAGCGTGCATCATCACAGGCGCGCTGCTGCTCGTTGTGCCGCGGCTGCTGATGGCAGAGGTCGTGTTTTCGCCCGAAGCTGGACTCGTGATCGACGGGACGTTGAGCTTCCACCGCGTGCTGTTCTGGGGTGTGCCTTGGGCGCTGATCCTGACCGGAGCCACCGGCGGAGCGGATCGCAGCCATAGGGGTGGGCTGCTGCACAAGCTCGGCGACGCCTCCTATTCGCTTTATCTATCCCATGCGATTTTGGTGGCGCTGATAGAGAACTCGCTTGCCGGCAGCGGCGCCTATCAGGCGATCGTCACCGTGACGACCGCGTCGATGGCACTTGGTCTTGCCACGCATCGCTGGGTCGAACAGCCGCTCGCGCGGTTGCTCCGGCGCACTGGCGACGCGTCTGCCCCGACTATGGTCGATGGTAGCAGGCGCGTCGGCCAAGCTTAGAGCATGATCGACGTTGGCTGACGCAAATTCGTCATTGCGAGCAAAGCGAAGCAATCCAGCTTGGGCTTATGCGACTCCTAGATTGCTTCGTCGCTTCGCTCCTCGCAATGACGATCCCCTAAGGCGATCAAGCTTTAGGCGGCGAGCGCGACCTTCCGATCGCGGCGACGGATCGCGGCCCCGGCCATCGCGAAGCCGGCGACCATCATGCCCCAGGTGGCCGGCTCGGGCACGGCGGAGATGCCGAACTGGCGCACGATGTCGCGGAACAGGGCCTTCTGTACCGCAGCGGTCGGGTGAGTGCCGTCGAAAGAGAAGATGCCCTGGCAGCCGGTCGCCTGCGCACGCAGCTGGATGCAGCTCCGGTCGGTGCGCAGCGGCGGGAGGCCGAGCGCACCCGGATTGGTCGCTAGCGTGTTGAAGAAGTTGATATAGCTGAACCGGTAGAGCTCGGTGCCCGGCGCGAGCGTCAGCCCGGTCAGCGCGGCTTGCAGCTGCGCGTCGATTTGCACGGCGAGCGGCACGGTCGCATTCGGGATGCCGGTCACCAGGATGTTGCGCGCACCGAGATTGTTGAGCGTCTGCACCGCGCCGACATACTGGTTCACGATCGCGTTGATATACTCGGACGGGTTGGTGAAGGGCAGCAGCTGAGTCGGGTCGCCGGCGGCAAAGCGGCCGAGCGCGAAGATGTCGTTGCCGCCTGCGTTCAGGATGTAGAGGGCGTTGGGGTCGGCGACCGGACCTTTGGCTGCGACATAAGCGCCGATCTGTGGGTTGAGATCGGGGATCGTGTCCCGCGCGTCAGTCACCACGCGAGCGCCGCCGAACGCGAAGTTGTTCCCGCCCCTCAGCGAGGCTTTGGTCGCCGTGCCGAACAGCTGATAGTTGATATAGTCGACATAGTTATAGCCGTTGGTGAACCGACCCTCGAAATAGCCCAGCGACTTGTTGGGCGTGGTCCCGCCGGTGACCACGCTGATGTTGCCAGCATCGACGAGGCTGTCGCCGAATACGTAGAGCGCGCTGTAGTTGTTCTGATTGCCGGGGCTGGCGGCATTTGCCGGGGCGGTGAGCGCCAGTGCGGCGGCAGTGAGTGCGAACCCAATCGTTATGCGCATGCGATCCTCTCCTGTTTTTTATGACAGGAAGGTTACCGCTGCCGGGCATCTCTGCCAACGGCTTTAATCGAATCTTTACAGCTACTTAGGGCGCGGATAAGATGACGCTACGGCACCGTAGCGGCAGGCGTTCAGCCTTGCGCTTCCACCTGTTCGGCCAGCACCGTAAGACCGCGCTCATTCACTTCGGCAAAGCCGCCGGTCACACGAATCGCGGTCGGCGCGGCGCCCTGCGCAGCCACGACCAGTAGCTCGCCGTCGCGCAGGGTGGAGACGAGCGGGGCATGATTTTCCAGCACACCGAAGTCACCCTCGGTGCCGGGAACGGTCACCATATACACGTCCTCTGAGCGGACGAGCTTTTCGGGAGTCACGAGTTCGAAGTGCAGGGGCATCTCATATTCCTTCCACCGTCATTGCGAGGAGCGGAGCGACGAAGCAATCCAGCAGCTCGGATGCGGCACTGGATTGCTTCGCTACGCTCGCAATGACGAGGTATTACGCGTTGTCCGCCATCTTCTTGGCCTTTTCGACCGCCTCGTCGATGCCGCCGACCATGTAGAAGGCGGCTTCCGGCAGGTGGTCGTATTCGCCATCCACCACCGCCTTGAACGACTTCACCGTGTCTTCGAGTGCGACGAACTTGCCCGGGATGTTGGTGAACACTTCGGCGACGTGGAAGGGCTGGGACAGGAAGCGCTGGATCTTGCGCGCGCGGCTGACGACCAACTTATCCTCTTCACTCAGCTCATCCATGCCGAGGATGGCGATGATGTCCTGCAGCGACTTGTAGCGCTGCAGCGTCGACTGGACGGCGCGGGCAGTCTCGTAATGCTCCTGGCCGACGACCCGCGGCTCCAGCACGCGGCTGGTCGAGTCGAGCGGGTCCACCGCCGGGTAGATGCCGAGCTCCGAGATGGCGCGCGACAGCACGGTGGTGGCGTCCAGGTGCGCGAACGACGTGGCGGGCGCCGGGTCGGTCAAGTCGTCAGCAGGCACGTAGATGGCCTGGACCGAGGTGATCGAGCCCTTGTTGGTCGAGGTGATCCGCTCCTGCAGCGCGCCCATGTCGGTCGCGAGCGTCGGCTGATAGCCCACGGCCGAGGGGATGCGGCCGAGCAGCGCCGACACTTCCGAACCCGCCTGGGTGAAGCGGAAGATGTTGTCGACGAAGAACAGCACGTCCTGCCCTTCAACGTCGCGGAAATATTCGGCGATCGTCAGGCCCGATAGCGCGACGCGGGCGCGAGCGCCCGGCGGCTCGTTCATCTGGCCATAAACCAGGGCCACCTTCGAGCCTTCGGAGGTCGGGTTGCCCTCGGCATCCTTGGCGATGACGCCCGCATCGAGGAACTCGTGATAAAGGTCGTTGCCCTCGCGGGTTCGCTCGCCGACGCCGGCGAACACCGAGGTGCCGCCATGGCCCTTGGCGATGTTGTTGATCAGCTCCTGGATCAGCACGGTCTTGCCGACGCCGGCGCCGCCGAACAGGCCGATCTTGCCGCCCTTGGCGTAAGGCGCGAGCAGGTCGATCACCTTGATGCCGGTGACCAGGATCGAGCTTTCGGTCGACTGGTCGACGAACACCGGCGCTTCGGCATGGATCGGCGCGGTTTCGGTGTGACCGACGGGGCCGCGCTCGTCGATCGGCTCGCCGACCACGTTCAGGATTCGGCCGAGCGTCTTGGGACCGACCGGCACGCGGATCTGCGAGCCAGTGTCGCGCACGGCCTGTCCGCGGGTCAGGCCTTCGGTCGAGTCCATCGCGATGGTGCGGACGGTGTTCTCGCCGAGATGCTGCGCAACTTCGAGGACGAGGCGGTTGCCGCCATTGTCCGTCTCGAGCGCCGACAGGATGGCGGGGAGGTGGCCGTCGAACGACACGTCGACGACGGCGCCGATCACCTGGGCGATGCGGCCCGTATTGCCGCCCGCGGCAGTCGAGCGTTCGAGAGTCTGAGGCTCAAGCATGTGCGTCTTCCTTCAGCGTAACTTTACAGCGCCTCAGCGCCGGAGATGATTTCGACGAGTTCGGTGGTGATCGCAGCCTGGCGCTGCCGGTTATAGGCGATCGACAGGCGGTTGATCATATCGCCGGCATTGCGGGTCGCATTGTCCATCGCGGTCATCTGCGAGCCGTAGAAGCCGGCCTGGTTCTCGAGCAGCGCGCGATAGATCTGAATCGCTACGTTCTTCGGCAGCAGGTCCGCCAAGATTGCTTCCTCGTCGGGCTCGTAGGTGACGGCCGCCGAGACCGAAGTTGAGGAAGCAGAGCTTGTGGCGTCGAGCGGCACCGGGATGATCTGCTTGCCGGTCGGCTCCTGCACCAGCGCCGACTGGAACCTGGAAAAGAACAGGTGCGCGACGTCGAACTCGCCGGCGTCGTAGCGGGCGATCAGGTCCTGCGCGATCGCCTGCGCGTCCTCGAACGCCGCCTTCTTGGCATGGCTCATGTCGAAGTCGTGCAGCGTCTGCTTGGGGTAATAGCGGTTGATCACGCCGCGGCCCTTGCGGCCGGCGAGGTAGAAGCGGACCGTCTTGCCCTGCGCCTGCAACTCGTCGGCCTGGCGCCGGGCCGCGCGGACGATGTTGGTGTTGAAGCCGCCGGCGAGACCGCGCTCCGAAGTCATGACGACGATCAGGTGCACATCCGACTTGCCGGTGCCGGCGAGCAGGCGTGGCGAGGAGGCGCTGATCGTCACCTTCGAGGCAAGGCTCGCCATCACCGCTTCCAGCCGCTCGGCATAAGGGCGGCCGGCCACCGCCGCGTCCTGCGCACGGCGCAGCTTCGCGGCGGCGACGGTCTTCATCGCCTTGGTGATCTTCTGCGTCGACTTCACCGAGCCGATACGGAGTTTCAGAGCCTTGAGGCTGGCCATCTTCTCAATTCGTCCATTGTGCCGTCATGCTGAACTCGTTTCAGCATAAGACTTCCGGGTCCTCGCGGGCGGACGCCTTATCCCGAAACAAGTTCGGGATGACGGGTTAGGTCTTACGCAAACGTCTTCGCGAACTGGTCGAGAGCGCCCTTGAGCTTGCCCTTGACGTCGTCGCCCAGGTCGCGGCTGTCGCGGATGCCCGACAGCACGTCCGGATGCGAGGAGCGCAGGTAAGCGATCATCTCGCGCTCATAGCGGGTCACCGCCTCGACCGGCACATTGTCCAGATAGCCGTTGGTGCCGGCGAAGATCGACACCGTCTGCTCCTCGAACGGCATCGGGTTGAACTGGGGCTGCTTCAGCAGCTCCGTCAGCCGGGCGCCGCGAGCGAGCAGCTTCTGGGTCGACGCGTCGAGGTCCGAACCGAACTGCGCGAACGCCGCCATTTCGCGATACTGGGCGAGCTCGAGCTTGATCGAGCCAGACACCTTCTTCATCGCCTTGGTCTGCGCGGCCGAGCCGACGCGGCTGACCGAGAGGCCGACGTTAATGGCCGGACGGATGCCGGCGAAGAACAGGTCGGTCTCAAGGAAGATTTGGCCGTCGGTGATCGAGATCACGTTGGTCGGGATATAGGCGGACACGTCACCCGCCTGCGTCTCAATAATCGGCAGCGCGGTCAGTGAGCCATTGCCGTTCGCGTCGTTGAGCTTGGCGGCGCGCTCCAGCAAGCGGCTGTGCAGGTAGAAGACGTCGCCCGGATAGGCTTCGCGGCCCGGCGGACGGCGCAGCAGCAGCGACATCTGGCGGTAAGCGACGGCCTGCTTCGACAGATCGTCATAGACGATCAGCGCGTGCATGCCGTTGTCGCGGAAATATTCCCCCATCGCGCAGCCGGTATAGGGCGCGAGGAACTGCAGCGGCGCCGGGTCCGACGCGGTCGCGGCGACGACGATGGAATATTCCATTGCGCCATTTTCTTCGAGCATGCGCACGATCTGCGCGACGGTCGAACGCTTTTGCCCCACCGCGACATAGATGCAGTAAAGCTTCTTCGACTCGTCGTCGCCCTTGTTGACTTCCTTCTGGTTGATGAAGGTGTCGATCGCGACGGCAGTCTTGCCGGTCTGGCGGTCGCCAATGATCAGCTCGCGCTGGCCGCGGCCAACAGGGACGAGCGCGTCCAGTGCCTTCAGGCCGGTCTGCACCGGCTCGTGCACCGACTTGCGCGGAATGATGCCCGGCGCCTTCACTTCGGCGCGGCGGCGCTCTGCACCCACGATCGGGCCCTTGCCGTCGATCGGGTTGCCAAGACCGTCGACCACGCGACCGAGCAGACCCTTGCCGACCGGCACGTCAACGATGGTGCCGGTGCGCTTGACAGTGTCGCCTTCCTTGATCTCGGCGTCGGAGCCGAACACCACGACGCCAACATTGTCGGCCTCAAGGTTCAGCGCCATGCCTTGCACGCCATTGGCGAACTCGACCATTTCGCCGGCCTGGACATTGTCGAGGCCATAGACGCGCGCGATGCCGTCGCCGACCGACAGCACCTGGCCGGTTTCGGACACTTCGGCTTCGGTGCCGAAATTGGCGATCTGGTCCTTGATGACCCGGGAGATTTCTGCGGCGCGGATATCCATTGTGTAAGCCTTCAGCCTTTCATCGCGTGCGCGAGGGAGTTCAGACGAGTGCGGATGGAGCTGTCGATCATCTGCGAGCCGATGCGGACGACCAGCCCGCCCAAGATGGTGGGATCGACATTGAGTTCAACGGCGACGTCGCGGCCAATGCGCTGACGCAGCTGCGTTTTCAGCTGCGCGACCTGAGTATCGTCGAGCGGGTGGGCGGAGGTGACTTCCGCCGTCGTTTCGCCGCGGTGGCGGGCAGCCAGCATGCGGAAGTTGCGGATCACCATCGGCAGCTGTCCGAGACGGCGATTCTGCGCGAGCACGCCCAGGAATCGCGTGGTGATCGGATCGAGCGCGAGCGCGTTTGCCGTGGCGGCAATACCCTTCGCGGCTTCCTCGCGGCTGACCACGGGGCTGGTCGTCAGGGTGCGGAAATCATCCGACTGGTCGAGCGCCGCACGCAACCGGCTGAGGCTCGTTTCCACCGACTCGATCTGCTTTTCCTCGCGCGCGAGCTCGAACAGCGCGGTCGCATAGCGCCCTGAAAGGCTAGCCCCAATGCCGCCGGAATTCTCCACGCGTGAAATGCCTCCAAGAGGTGAATGTCAGCTTGCGCCAAAGGGGGCGCGCGAACGCACCCGGCCAAGTCGCGGCGGCGGTTAGCAAAGGGGTGCGGACGATGCAAGCGGCTCAAAGCGTGGCACAAGGAGCAGCGTGTTCCCCGGCGAAGGCCGGGGCCCACGCCTCATTCTCGTTCCATGGACCCCGGCCTCCGCCGGGGAGCGCTGGTCTGGAGCTTTGACCGCAAGGCGCGGGACGCGAAGCGAATCGCGCGCAGCTAAACGAGGCTCCGACAAGGAGACATGCATTGGCCTATCTGATCCAGGGACTCGATCCGCAACTCGCCCGCGCCGCCGATGCGCGGCGGGTAACTGTTACGGCCAAGCCCGGCTTCCCTTGCCGCGCCACGCTGGAAGATGCCGAGATCGGCGAGACGGTGTTGCTGTTCAACCATGTATCGAACGACAGCGAAGGCCCGTTCCGCGCCAGCTTTGCCATCTATGTGCGCGAACAGGCACTGGTCGCGATTACGTATTGCGATGTGCTGCCGCCTGTCTTCGCGACTCGAACCATCAGCCTGCGCGGCTTCGACGAAGCAGGCGATCTCCGCACGGCCGAACTGGCGAGCGGGGAGGAGATCGACCCGGCAATCAGGGCGATGCTGGAGCGGCCGGATATCGCCTTCATCAACGCCCATAATGCCGCGGCGGGCTGTTTTGCCGCGCGGATCGTGCGAGACTGAGCCATGGCGACCGCATTCAAATACAGCGACGACGAAGCCTGGGCGGCGGTGCTGCGGCGCGACCGGAGCGTGGACGGCCGCTTCGTCACCGGCGTGCTGACGACGGGCATCTATTGCCGGCCGAGCTGCGCCGCGCGGCACCCCAAGCGCGACAATGTCCGTTTCTTCGCCACCGGATCGGAGGCTGCGCAAGCCGGACTGAGGCCGTGCCTGCGCTGCAAGCCGGACGAGGTCGCGCGCGATGCCGAAGCGGTCGAGCGGGCAATCGCGCTGATCGAAGCCGCTGAAACGCCGCCGTCGCTGGACGCGCTGGCGGAGGCGGTCGGCTATTCGCCTTTCCACTTCCACCGGCTGTTCAAGCGCGCGACCGGCGTCACGCCTGCCGATTATGCCCGGGCGCGACGCGCCGGGCAGATGGAAAAGAGCCTGGCGCGGGAAGCCCGCGTCACCGACGCGATCTACGGCGCGGGCTATTCGGGCCCGAGCCGCTTCTATGAGGATGCCAGGCGACGGCTGGGGATGACGCCCAGCGCCTGGCGCAATGGCGGCGCGGGGGTGACGATCCGCTGGGCGACTGCGGAAACGGAACTCGGCACCATGCTGGTTGCGGCGACGGAGAAGGGCATTTGCCGCCTCTCCTTCGACGAGGACGAATCTGCGCTCGTCCGGCGCTTCCCCAAGGCGGAAATCGCCCATGGCGGCGGCGAAATGACCGAACTGGTGCAGCGGGTGGTCGCGGCGGTGAACGCGCCCGGCGCGCCTCACGATCTACCGTTGGACGTGCACGGCACCGTCTTTCAGCAGGCGGTGTGGCGCGAGTTGCAGCGGATCCCGCCGGGCGAAACGCGGACCTATGCCCAGATCGCGGCAGCCGTGGGGCGGCCGGGGGCGGTACGGGCGGCGGGCACAGCCAATGGCGACAACAATGTCGCGGTGCTGATCCCCTGCCACCGCGTTATCCGCAGCGACGGCACGCTTGGCGGCTATGCCTATGGGCTGGAGCGCAAGGCGGAGCTGCTGCGTCGGGAGGCCGGCGCCTAGCCTGCATCCGGCCGGCAGCTATAGACCAGCCGCTCGTTGGGAGCGGGGGGCAGCAAGTCGCGCAGGGCGGCGTTGAGTTCGCCAACGCTGCGGGAGGCATCAGGCTCGCAGCCGGCGACCGCGTGGCGCGACTGCAGCTTACGCGCGGCCGCTGCCGTTTCCGCGGAGAGGAAGAAGCGCTCGACAGTCAGCCGACCGTTGTCGGAGTCGAGCCGGCGTACTTGCGCGATCGCTTCGCGCGGAGACACATCGGCCCGCTCGTAGCGACCGTCCGTCTCCGCAAAGGCGGTGCGGCCCGACTCGCAGCCTGGGCCGGTCAAATCGAGGCGCACTTCCTTCGGCTCGGATACGGTCAGCCTGCTTCGCTCCAGGTCCGGACGGCAGAGCAGGGCACCTTGCACTCCAGCTACTGATCGCGCGCGCGGCTGTTCGGCGGCGAGGCGCATATCGGCTTGATCAAGGTCGGGCCGCTCGGCCCAGGCAATCGGCGCTCCGGCCATCAGCAGCAGGCCGGCCGCACCGGACGCGGTCGCGAGCTTTCGGTCGTGGTGCACTGCCAATACCATCCCGCCATTCACGAACAGCACGCCGAACACGAGCAGCAGCCCTGCCACCGCAAGGCCGGTGTCGCGTTCGGCCATGATCTCGTCGCGGAGCTGCTGGCGGCGGCTGGCGAGTCGTTCCTGCGAAAGTGCGGCGCGCTTGCGCGCCTCCTCCGCCTGCTGGGCCTCGCCGCGCGCGAGCCGTTCGTCGATCGCCGCCTGCTCGGCGCTGCTTCGGCAGGGCAGGCCGGTCACATTCGCGCGCACTCCGGCCGAGCGGAGAAACGGAAGTATCTCGCGAACGGAAACGGAGAAGCCGAACACAGCATCCACGCCTTCGGAATTGGAGACGAAACTGTTGATGCCGACAATCCGCCCGCAGGCATCGACCAGCGGTCCGCCCGAGTTGCCCCGACCGATGGAGGCGTCGTGCAGCACCGTGTCGAAGCGCTGCGAAGACTGGCCGCCCGAGACTCGGCCCCAGCTCTTGACCGGCGCGGCGGGCGTGACGAAGCCCTCGGCGCTCAGTTCGCGCGCCCGATCGACGGAAAAAGGATAGCCGAGCGCCGCCACTGCCGCGCCGTCCTGCACGGGCCCGGTAGCGATCGTCGCCGGCTCCACCCGGCCGTCGATCAGCTGAATGAGTGCCAAGTCGCGCTGCGGCTCATAGGCGATCAGCCTGCCGGTAAAGCGCTTGCGGCCTTCCGAAGGCACGACGCCGATAATCGCTTCGCCCTCGGCGGCGTCGGTCAGCACATGAGCGTTGGTGAGGATCTTGTCGGGCGCGACCGCGACGCCGCTACCGGTGCCGATCCCCGCCGCTTCCCCGTCTTCCATCGAGACCACAACGACCCGCACCACGCTGCGCCCCGCTGCCGCAACGTCCAGATTGTCCTGGGCTAGGGCTGGAGAGGAGAATAGCGCCAAAGCCATGCTCAGCGCCATCTTCAACACTGTTCGGGCTGAGCCTGTCGAAGCCCTGCTTTTCACTACCCGCCTCACAACAATGAAGAACAGGCCTTCGACAAGCTCAGGCCGAACGGTTCCCGGGGTCAGCGCGTCAGAAACGCTTTTATTTCCTCCGCGAATGCATCGGGTGCGTCGAGCATGATGAAGTGGGCGGCGCCCGGCACGCGCTTCACCGTGGCGCCCGCGATTGGGGCGTAGGCTGCCTGATACACCCCATCCATCTGGGCGTCGGTAAAGGGCGCACCGGCCGGCGTCACGTAGAGCACGGTGGTCGGCACCTTGATCGCCGGCAGCTCGCCCCGCAGGTCGGTAACGATCAGCTCGGAGAAGGCATTGGCGATGGTGTCCGGATTGCTGGCGCGGCTATCTTCGAGCGGGCCGGTGCGTTCGGCGACGGTGTTGATCATCGAGTTGATCGTCCGTTCGCGCTCGGCGGCGCGCTCTTCCGGCGTCGCCTTGGCAGAGCGGGCGCGCATCGCGTCGGCGATCGGGCGCACACTGTCCGCGGTCGCGGTGGGGCCGGCAAACATCTGGCCGATGAAGGGGTGCATATCGACCACCATCAGCTTCGAGATGCTGGAGGGGTAGCGCGCCGCCACCATCATGCTGATCGTGCCGCCCATCGAGTGGCCGATCAGCGCCGGCGCCTGCAGTTTCTCTTCGTTAATATAGCGCGCAATCTCATCGGCGACCGGCGCCACTACCGCCCCCTGCGCATTGCCTCCCGGCGCCGCCGATCCCATGCCGGCAATCTGCACCAGGTGATAACGGAAGCCCGGCACCCGCTCGACCGTGCCCTTCCATACCCGTGGCGAAGACGCCAGACCGTGCACCAGCACGACATCCGGGCCCGAGCCCTCGGTCGTAACGCTGATACGATCGGAGTTGAAGGCGGCGAACGAAGGGGCTGCGGCAATCATGGCCGCAGCCGCGAACAATCCACGGAACACGCTGTCTCTCCTGAACCTTTTGCTGCCTCGTCTTACGACGGCGCGTGCGTCAAAGGAAGCTGTAGGGATCAACGTCCACCGTGACCCGCACGCTGTTCGGCCAGTCGAGCGCGCCCAGCCACTCGCGGATCACGTCCTGCACGTCGAGCGCACGGGTGGCATGGATCAGCAGGCGGTGGCGGTGCCGTCCGCGCAGCATGGCCAGCGGGGCAGGGGCGGGGCCGAACACGTGCATATTCTCGATGTGCGGCGCGGTCTTGCCGATCAGCCGTGCCGTCTCGGTCGCGGCCTGAGCATTTTCCGATGAGACGATGATCGCCGCCATTCGGCCGAAGGGTGGCGCGCCGGCCTCGTGCCGCGCATCCGTTTCCGCCGCGTAGAAGCTGTCTGCGTCACCGCTCACCAGTGCCTGGATCACCGGTGCATTCACATCGTGCGTCTGGATGAAGACCCGGCCCGGCTTCGCGCCGCGACCGGCGCGGCCGGCCACCTGGGCGATCTGCTGAAAGGTGCGTTCCGCTGCGCGCAGATCGCCGCCGGACAGGCCCAGATCGGCATCGACCACGCCAACCAACGTAAGGTTGGGGAAGTGATAGCCCTTGGTGACGAGCTGCGTGCCGATCACGATGGAAATCTCGTTCGCTTCCATCCGCGCGACGAACTCGGCGGCGCGGGCGGGAGACCAGATCGTGTCCGAAGTGACGATGGCGCGCGGCGCGTCGGGGAAGAGGACGGCGACCTCGTCGGCGATCCGCTCGACACCCGGCCCGCAGGCGACGAGCGAGTCCTCGGCCTTGCACTCCGGGCAATGCTGAGGAGGCTTCGCGATCAACCCGCAATGATGGCATTGCAGCCGATGGATGAGCCGGTGCTCGACCAGCCAGGCGGTGCAGTTCGGGCACTGGAAACGATGGCCGCAATGGCGGCACAAGGTCAGCGGCGCATAGCCGCGGCGATTGAGGAACAGGAGCGCCTGCTCACCGCGTTCGAGCGTCTCCTCGATCGACTTGACCAGCGTCGGGGCCAGCCAGTGCCCGCGGGGCGGCGGATCGGAGAGGAGGTCGATCGCCTCGATATCGGGTAGCTGGGCGCCGCCATAGCGTGCCGGCAGTTTCACTTCCTCGTAGCGGCCAAGCTGGACCTGGTGACGCGTTTCGATCGCCGGCGTTGCAGAGGCGAGGATCACCGGAATCTCCTCGAAGCGTCCGCGCATCACGGCCGTGTCGCGCGCGTGATAGTTTACGCCTTCCTCCTGCTTGAAGCTCGCCTCATGCGCTTCATCGACGACGATCAGGCCGAGATTGGCATAGGGCAGGAACAGCGACGAGCGGGCGCCGACCACCACTTTCGCATCTCCGCTGGCGATAGCGCGCCATGCGCGGCGGCGTTGCGATTGGCGCAGGTCCGAATGCCACGCGACCGGCTGCGTGCCGAACCGGGCGGCGAAACGGCGGAGGAACGGCTCGGTCAGCGCGATCTCGGGCAGCATGACGAGGCTCTGGCGCCCTTGGCGCAGCGCCTCGGCAATCGCCTCGAAATAAACTTCGGTCTTGCCCGATCCGGTGACCCCGTCGAGCAGGAACGTCTGGAACGCGCGCGCGCCGACAGCCTGTGTGAAGCGAGTCGCGGCGGCCTGCTGTTCAGGGGTGAGGTCGGGCGGACTATGGTCCGGATCGGGAGCGTCGAACGGCGTGTCGAGCGAGACTTCGACCGGCTCGATGGCCCCCGCCTTGCACAAGCCGCGGATTACCGCGTCGGACACTCCGGCGATCATTGCCAGTTCGCGCACCAGTCCTTGGCGATCGCCGATCCGCTCCAGCGCCTGCGCGCGTTGTGGTGTGAGCCGGTCCGGGACCAACCCCGTGGCGCGATATTCGAGCACGGTACGTCCGCCCTCCAGCGCCGACGAGGAGGGCAGCGCCATGCGCAGCACGGCGGCAGGCGGCGCGAGATAATAATCAGCCGTCCACTCGATCAGTCGCCGCAGTCTGGCGTTGAGCGGCGGCGCCTCATGCACGGCGAGGAGGTTGCGCAGCCGGTTGTCCCCGACCTCGCCCGCCGACGGCATCAACTCGGGCTCCCAGACAACGCCGGTCAGCTGCCGCGGGCCGAGGGGCGCGACGACAATGGAGCCCGGTTCGACCGACATCCCGTGCGGCACTCGGTAATCGAGCGGCCCGAGCGCGGCATTGAGCAGGAGGACGCGGGCGCGGGACATGGGAGCGGCTAGTTAGGAGCGGAACTCCGCCTCGTCATCCCGAACTTGTTCATGAATCACGAAGAAACCTGGACTAGTCGTCCGGAAATGGGTGAAGGCCGTTGGCGTCGGCGGCCATGAACAGCCGATCGACGAGCTTGCGTTCCTCCGCCGTAATGTAGGGATTCCAGACGTCGAGGATCAGCACCGCGCGGAGCTGGTCGCTGTCGTTCCACGCCTCGTGCTCAATCGTGTCGTCGAAAGCGAAGGCTTCCCCTTCGACCCATTGCCGCGTCTCGCCGCCGACGCGGAAGCCGCAGCCTTCGGGAACGATCAGCGCCAGATGGACGATGGTGCGGGTGTTGGTGACGCCGGTGTGCGGCGGAATGCGCGTCTTCGGGTGGAGCAGCGAGAAGAAGGCAGTCGGCGCCCGGCCCGCGTGGCTGGCGAGAGGCAGTTTGGCGAGCACGGCAGCCGTTTCGGGGCAGCGCGCGCAATGCTCGTCCATCCGCTTGCCGTGCCGCCATAGAAAATAGGCGCTCCACCGCTCGCTATGGTCGAGATGGCTCCATTTGCTCTCGGGATAGCCGGACGGATACTGGACATAAGGCGCAAAGCCCTTGTCGCCCTTGGCCAGCAGATCTTGCAGTTCGGCGCGGATGGCGGGCGTCGCTGCCTCCAGCTCGGCCAGCCAAGGGAAATGCTCGCGATCAAAAAACTCGTCCGCGGGCAGGAAGGGGAAGTGCAGCCCGTCGCACTGATTGGCATAGATGCGCCGCCGCCCGAGCATCGCGTCCACGGCCGCGTCGAAGCGCCGTGTGTCGCGCCGTTCCAGCCCGGTGCGTGCGGAAGCAAGCTCCTGGTCGAGCAAGGCTGCGGTCCGCTGCTGCTGTGCCGAGGCAAAGGCCAGGCCGTGAGCAAGCAGGTCGCGCAGTTCCTGCGACAGTTGCTCCTGCGGCGGCGCTACCATCGAGGCGTTCGACCAGAGTGTTGCCGCCGCAACATCCTGGCCCTGGCGCTGCAGCAGATGCGCCTTGCGCAACAACGCCAGAAAGAAGCGGGCGTCTATCGCGAGCGCCTTGTCGAGGGCTGCGAGCTCGCCAGCATCGTCGCCCAATTCGCGCGCTGCGCGAGCGACATTCATCCACAGCACGGGCTCATTCGGGTCGGCAGCGGCGGCGCGGGCGAACAGGTCGCGTGCGCGCTCGAACTCGCCGGCGCCGAGCGCATGGGTGCCGAGCGAGTTCAGCGCCTGGGGGTGATCCGGCACGATCGCCACCACCTGTTCCAGATACCGGACGGCCATCTGTGGCCGCTGCGCCCGCTGCTCGGCCGCCGCCGCCGACAAGAGTTGCGCCACTTGCGCGTCGTTCACTCTGCTTTTCTCACTTCTCGTCACCCCGGGCTTGACCCGGGGTCCCGCTTCCACTTGACAGCGTCCGTAAAGAAGCTGGACCCCGGATCAAGTCCGGGGTGACGCAGAAGGATTAAAGGGCCACATGAAATTCTTCGTCGACACCGCCGACACCAACGACATCCGCGAACTTGCCGAGACGGGACTGCTCGACGGCGTCACCACCAATCCGTCGTTGATCCACAAGGCGGGGCGCGACTTTCTGGAGGTGGTGAAGGAAATTTGCGCGATCGTGCCGGGGCCGGTGTCGGCCGAGGTGGTGGCGCTCGATCACGAGACGATGATGAAGGAGGCCGAGATCCTCCGGAAGATTGCAGACAATGTCACCATCAAGGTGCCGCTGACGCTGGACGGGTTGAAGACCTGCCGCAAGCTGACCGATGACGGCACGATGGTGAACGTCACCCTTTGCTTTTCCGCCAACCAGGCGCTGCTTGCCGCCAAGGCGGGCGCGACCTTCATCTCGCCCTTTGTCGGCCGGCACGACGATGTCGGCTTCGACGGCATGCAGCTGATCAGCGACATCCGGCTGATCTACGACAATTATGATTTCGAGACCGAGATCCTGGTCGCAAGCGTGCGCCACCCTATCCATGTGCTGGAGAGCGCGAAGCTCGGCGCCGATGTCGCGACCATGCCCCCGGCCGTGATCCGCGCACTCGTCAAGCACCCGCTGACCGATAAGGGGATAGAGGGGTTCATGGCGGATTGGGCCAAGTCCGGGCAGAAGATTGGGTGACTTCAAGCCCCTCCCCTTCAGGGGAGGGGTTGGGGGTGAGGCAGGTCGGCCACTCCACAACCCCGGACAGCCCCCACCCCAACCCCTCCCCTGAAGGGGAGGGGCTTATTG
>NZ_DASZBC010000008.1:0-143724 GCF_035944535.1 Sphingomonas sp. | reverse complement strand
CGCGCCCCTCGACTTCGCTCGGGACGAGCGGGGTGGGCGGGAAGCTGACCCCCAACGCCCCGCTCGCGCCCCTCGTCTGGTTCAAGGCCGGCGGTGCGGCCGAATGGCTGTTCGAGCCCAAGGATGCAGACGATCTGTCCGCATTCCTCGCGAATCTGGATCGAGCCGTCCCAGTGATGGCGCTCGGCCTCGGTTCCAATCTGATCGTGCGCGATGGCGGCGTGCCGGGTGTTGTGGTTCGCCTCGGCAAGCCGTTCGCCAAGGCCGAAGCGCTCGATGACGTGACGCTCCGCTGCGGCGGCGGCGCTTCCGGTATCCTGGTCTCCTCCACGGCGCGCGACGCGGGCATCGGCGGCGTCGAGTTCCTGCGGTCCATTCCCGGAACGGTCGGCGGCTTCGTGCGGATGAACGGCGGCGCCTATGGCCGCGAAGTAAAGGACATTCTCGTCGAATGCGAGGTGGTGCTGCGCTCGGGCGAGCGGCGGACGCTATCGCTCGACGAGCTCGGCTACACCTACCGCCATTCCGAACTGCCTGAACAGGCGGTTGTCGTCAGCGCGACGTTCCGCGGCCGCAGGGCCGAGCCTGCCGTTATTCAGGCCGAAATGGACCGCATTGCCGCCGCCCGCGAGGCCTCGCAGCCGCTGCGCTCGAAAACGGGTGGGTCGACTTTCAAGAATCCGCCCGGCACCAAGGCATGGGCGGAGATCGACGCCGCCGGCTGCCGCGGCTTGCGCATTGGCGATGCTCAAGTCTCTGAAAAACATTGTAACTTCCTGCTGAACCTCGGTAACGCGACAAGCGCCGAGATCGAAGCGTTGGGCGAGGAAGTGCGCGCTCGGGTCAAGGCGCATTCGGGGGTGGAGCTGGAATGGGAAATCCAGCGCGTGGGGGTGGCGGGATGAAATATGCGAACTCCCTGTGCTCCGGCGAAGGCCGGAGCCCTGTGACGCAACGCTCCGGCCTTCGCCGGAGCACTAGGAGGGTGTCTTGACCGCACCTCTCCACATTCTCGTGCTGATGGGCGGCTGGTCGTCCGAGCGTGAAGTCTCGCTGATGTCCGGCGCGGGCGTGGCGGACGCGCTGGAAAGCCTCGGCTATCGCGTGACCCGGCTGGATATGGACCGGCAGGTCGCCGCCCGGATCGCCGAGGCCAAGCCGGACCTAGTGTTCAACGCGTTGCACGGCACGCCGGGCGAGGACGGGTCGGTGCAGGGCATGCTCGACCTGATGGGCATCCGCTACACCCATTCGGGCATGGTCACGTCCGTTATCGCTGTCGACAAGCAGCTGACCAAGCAGGCGCTGGTGCCTCACGGCATCCGCATGCCCGGCGGCCATCTGATCAAGTCGGAAAGCCTCTATTTCGGCGACCCGCTGGCGCGGCCTTATGTGCTGAAGCCTGTCAATGAAGGGTCTTCGGTGGGGGTCGCGATCGTGACTGCCGAGGGCAATTATGGCGAGCCGATCGGGCGCGACGTGGCCGGGCCGTGGCAGGAGTTCGAGGAACTGCTCGCCGAACCTTTCATCCGCGGTCGCGAGTTGACCACGGCCGTGCTGAGCGGTCGCGCGCTTGGCGTCACCGAACTGAAGCCGAAGAGCGGCTTCTACGATTACGACGCCAAATATACCGAAGGTCTGACCGAGCATGTCTGCCCAGCAAACGTGCCGCCCGCCATTGCGGAGGCGTGCTTGGACATGGCGCTCAGGGCGCACAAATTGCTCGGCTGCAAAGGCGCGTCCCGCTCCGATTTCCGCTGGGATGACGAGAAGGGCGTCGAGGGCCTGTATCTGCTCGAGACCAACACCCAGCCGGGCATGACACCGCTCAGCCTGGTGCCGGAACAGGCGAAGGCGATCGGCTTGTCCTATGCCGATCTGGTTGACGCGATCGTCAAGGAGGCGCTCGCCGATGGCTAGCCGCGCCACCATCAAGCGCGGCAATGTGCGGCCGGCGCCGGCGCGAGGGCGCAAGCCTGCCGCCAAGCGCCCAGGCCTGCTCGCCAGCCTGCCGGTCAGCCCTGCCACCATCCAGAAGGCCGTCACTTGGTCGCTGCTGGGTCTCGGCGCCGCCATTGCGCTGCTGGTGCTGCAAGCGTTCGGCGTCTTCGCGCTCGCTGGCAACGAAGTCGCCAAGGCTTTCGGACAAGCGGGCTTCGAAGTGAAACGCGTCGATCTGCGCGGCATCCGCAACATGGACCGGCTGACCGTCTATGCAATCGCGTTCGACCAGCATTCGATGGCGATGCCGCTGGTCGATCTGGAGACGGTGCGGGCCAGGCTGCTCCGCTATGGCTGGGTACAGGATGCGCGCGTGTCGCGGCGGCTGCCCGACACGCTGGTGGTCGACATCGTCGAACGCACGCCCGCAGCCGTCTGGCAACACCAAGGCCGGCTGCGGCTGATCGATGCCAGTGGCGTGATCCTAGAAGACATCTCGGGCGAAGCGACCCGCGACCTGCCGTTGCTGATCGGACCCAATGCGAACCGCCACGCGGGCGAACTCGCATCCCTGGTCGCCAAGGCGCCATCCTTGAAGCCGGTGATTTCCGGCGCGACCTGGATCGGCGAACGCCGCTGGGACTTGCGCTTCCAATCCGGCGAGACACTGGCCCTGCCGGAAGGACAGGAGGAAGCGGAACGGGCATTGGTCCGCTTCGCGCGGATGCACACGGCGCAGCGCTTGCTCGGCCGCGGCTTCCTGCGCTTCGACATGCGCGACCCGACCCGCTTCGTCGCGCGCGTGGACCGTCAGGTCCGCGCGATCGACGGCACTGCCGTGCAGCCGCAGCCCGAACCGCCGACAGCGACCCCGGCTACCACCAGCCCAGCCCTTCAGAAGGTGAACGACACGATATGAGCAGGCGAGAGACCCGCGCCGCCGCCGCGCGCGCCGAAAAGCTGATCACCGCCCTCGACATCGGCTCGTGGAAAGTGTCCGCGCTGATCGCCGAACGAGGCGAGGGCGGCACATTGAACGTGCTCGGCACCGGCCAGCGCGAAAGCCGGGGCGTACGCCGCGGCTATGTCGCCGACATGAGCGCGACCGAGCTGGCGGTGCGCGAAGCGGTCGAGCAGGCGGAGCGCATCGCCGGCGTCAATATCGAGGATGTCTGGGTCAGCTTCTCGGCCGGCGGGCTCGTTTCCAACATCGCTTCGGTGGAAGTTGAACTGGGCGGGCACCGGATTGAGCAGGAGGATATCGATCAATTGCTGGCAGCCGGTCGAGAGTCGATCGATCCGGCCGGGCGCATGGTGCTGCACGCCCAGCCGACGCTTTACACGCTCGACGGCCTGAACGGGGTCAAGAACCCCAAAGGGCTGCATGCCGACAAGCTGGGCGTCGACATCCACGTCGTCGCAGCGGACGCTTCACCGGTCCGCAATCTCGACCTCTGCGTCCGCAGCGCGCATTTGGAAGTGAAGGCGATCGTGGCGTCGCCGGTCGCGACCGGCATGGCGTGCCTGTCCGAGGAAGAGCGGGAACTCGGCGTTGCGCTGGTGGAGCTGGGCGCTGGCGTCACCAATGTATCCTTGTTCGTCGGCGGGCTGCTGGTCGGCCTCGCGTCAATCCCGATGGGCGCGGCGGACATCACCGATGACATCGCTTCGGCCTTTGGAACCCGGCGGGCCCAGGCGGAGCGGATGAAATGCTTCTACGGCTCGGCCACGGCGACGCCGCGCGACAATCACGACATGATCGAGGTGGCACCCATCTCCGCCGAGGCCGGACAGGGCGAAGCCGCGCGCATCACCCGCGCCCAGCTGATCAGCATCATCCGTCCACGGCTGGAGCAGTTGTTCGGCGAGGTCGGCAAGGCGCTTGAGGGCCTCGGCTTCACGCGCGGGCGGCAGGTCGTGCTGACCGGTGGCGGAGCGGAACTGAAGGGCATTGCCGATTATGCACAAGGCCTGCTCGGCCGCTCGGTGCGGGTCGGACGCCCGCGTGGTCTGACCGGCCTGCCGGACGCACATAGCGGCCCCGCTTTCGCCACTCTGGCCGGCCTGACCCGCTATGCGGCGTCCGATCCGATCGATCTGCGCAATGCTCAGCTCGATCGAGGGCAGCAGGTGATCCGGCCGGCAGGATCGGCGCTGATCCAGCGGCTGGTGGCAGCCTTCCGGACAAACCTGTGAATAACATGTGGACGAGTTAACTTTTCGGTCGATTTGATGAGTCGGCTGATTCATATGAAGCGTTGCAATGGGGGTAATCGCTTCGCCGGCGAAAAGCGATAGGAGTCAGTGAGATGAGCATCGAATTCATTCCGCCAGAAGTCGACGAGCTGAAGCCGCGGATCAGCGTGATCGGCGTCGGCGGCGCCGGCGGCAACGCCATCGCGAACATGATCGCGTCGAACGTACAGGGCGTGGACTTCCTGGTCGCCAACACGGATGCGCAGGCACTGAACGCCTCGCCGGCCGAAAGCCGCATTCAGCTCGGCCTGAAGATCACCCAAGGTCTCGGCGCCGGCTCGCGTCCCGAGATTGGCCGTGCGGCAGCCGAAGAGACGATCGAGCAGGTCGAGCGAGCGCTGGACGGCGCGCATATGTGCTTCATCGCGGCCGGCATGGGCGGCGGCACCGGCACCGGCGCGGCCCCGGTGATCGCCAAGGCGGCGCGCGAGCGCGGCATCCTGACCGTCGGCGTCGTCACGAAGCCGTTCAGCTTCGAAGGCTCGCGCCGGATGAAGTCGGCTGAGGCCGGCATCGCCGAGCTGCAGAAGCATGTCGACACGCTGATCGTCATCCCGAACCAGAACCTGTTCCTGATCGCCAACCCGAACACGACCTTCAAGGAAGCGTTCCAGATGGCCGACCAGGTGCTCCAGCAGGGCGTGCGCGGCATCACCGACCTGATGGTCATGCCGGGCCTGATCAACCTCGACTTCGCCGACGTCCGCTCTGTGATGGGCGAGATGGGCAAGGCGATGATGGGCACCGGCGAAGCGTCGGGCGACAACCGCGCGATCGAGGCCGCCGAGCAGGCGATCGCCAATCCGCTGCTCGATGGCGTCAGCATGAAGGGCGCCAAGGGCGTGATCGTGTCGATCGTCGGCGGCGAGGACATGCGCCTGATGGAGGTCGACGAGGCCGCCAATCACATCAAGGAATTGGTCGATCCGGACGCCAACATCATCTGGGGCTCTGCCTTCAACAACGAGCTGGAAGGCAAGATCCGCGTGTCTGTGGTCGCTACCGGCATCGAAGCCGAGGCGAGCGTGCAGCCCGAGCCGGCGCGTGTCTTCTCCTTCCCTGGCACCAAGAAGGCCGACGAGCCGCGTCCCTTCGTAATGCCGACGGCAGCGCGCCCAGCCGAGTCGGCGCCGGCGCCGGTTGCCGCAGCGGTCGAGCCCGCTGCGCCCGAGCCAGTGGCGGAGGAAGAGCCGCTGACGCTCGACGCCCCCATGGAGGAAACCGCATCGGACGAGCTGGTGCTCGACACGCCCGAGCCGCTGATCGACGAGGAGCTGACCGGCAATCGCCGCTGGTTCAGCACTCCCAAAGCGGAGGAAAAGCCCCAGCCCGCGCCGGCGCCTGCTGCGAAGCAAGGCGGCGGCACTCTGTTCGAGCGCATGTCGTCGATCGCCCGCGGTAACGCTAAGGCGCCGGGTTTGGACGAGGACGACCGCAGCGACCCACTCGACATCCCGCGCTTCCTGAACCGGCAGAATAACCAGTAAGCCACTCCGTCGTTGCGAGTGAAGCGAAGCAACCCAGCCGGCGCCCGAACGCCTCTGGATTGCTTCGTCGCTTCGCTCCTCGCAATGACGAACGGGGCTCCAGTTCGTCGCCGCTCACGCACATTCCGCCGCTCGGCCGTGCCGTTCACATTGTCCTAAGCCGCGGGGCGGCATCTATGGTCGCATCGTGATCGCAAAGCTTACCCGCACCGCCAGCTTCGGCCTCGGCGCCTTGCTGCTTGCCTCCGGATCGCTCGTTTCGGCGCAATATGCCGAGCGGCCCGCGGACCGGCTGTCGCGCTACCTGCGCGAGCTCGCTTCGAACCCGGAAAGCCTGAACGCGCTCATGGGGGCGGGACAAGCCGCTCTCGACGTGGGCGATGCCAACGCGGCGCTGGGCTTCTTCGCCCGCGCGGACGAACGGAACCCGCGCAACGGGCAGGTCAAGGCCGGGCTCGCCCGCGCCTTTCTGATGACGGATCAGCCGCGCGACGCGCTGCGGCTGTTCGACCAGGCGCGCCAGCTTGGCGTCCCCGACTTTCAGATCGCCGGGGACCGCGGCCTCGCTTATGATCTGCGCGGCGACAATCGCCGGGCGCAGCAGGATTATGCGCTGGCGCTGAGCCGTGGCGCCAATGATGAAGTGACCAAGCGCTATGCACTGTCGCTCGGCATCACCGGCGACCGCGACCAGGCGCTGAAGCTGCTCGATCCTCTGCTGTACAAGCGCGATCAGGGGGCCTGGCGCGCCCGCGCCTTTGTGTTGGCGATGACAGGCGATCTGCGCGGCGCCAGCTCGATCGTGCACCAGGTGATGCCCGCACGGATGGCGCAGACGATGGATCCGTTTCTCGGCAAGTTGGCGGCGCTTACTCCGGCGCAGAAGGCTGCTGCCGTGCATCTGGGCGAGATGCCGGCCAATGTCCGCTTCGCCGCGAACACGGCCGTGCCGGTCCCGCAACCGGCCGCGACGCCGACGCCTCGTGCAATGCGCACCCCTGACTCGCGGGAGGCGAGACGGCGTCCGGGGGCCATGATCCCGGTCGGATCAGCGCCCATTGCGACGCGGGCTGTTGCCCGGCCGCAGCCTACTCCGACACCCACACCCTCACCCACGCCTTCGCCGCCAGTGCAGGTGGCGCTAGTCCCGGCACCGACGCCCACACCCACGCCGACGACAGTCGCAGCGCCGCCTCTTTCGAGCCTCCCGGTTGAGCAGCGCGGCGACCTCGAAGCCATCATGCGAGAAGTCCGAGCGGCGGCCGAAGCGCCGTCGTCACAGCCATCCGCATCGCCGTTGCTGCGCATGGCCCAGCCGAGCCCGACGCCCAGGCCGACCACATTGGCGTTGCGACCGGCGCCGCAGCCGACGCCGCGCGTCACACCTGATGCGGCTAAGCAGCAGCCCGCCAAGGCGACTGAGCCCGCCAAGCCGAAGGTCGATCCAGAGAAGGCCGCAGCAGACGCCAAGGCCAAGCAAGCCAAGGCCAAAGAGGCTGCGGCCAAGAAGAAGCCGGAGCCGCCGAAGAATCCGTCCCGCGTCTGGGTGCAGGTGGCAGGCGGCGCCAATGTCGGCGCGCTGCCCAAAGAATGGGCCAGCGTCTCGGCAAAGGCGCCGGAGCTGAAGGGGAAGGGCCCCTGGACCGCCAAGAACCGGGCTACCAACCGTCTGCTCGCGGGGCCATTCAAGAACGCCGCGGAAGCGCAGGCGGCCGTGTCGAAGCTGCGTAAGGCGGGCGTCGGCGCCTTTCAGTGGACGAGCGACGAGGGGGAAGCGGTCGAGAAGATCGGGGGCAAATGAGGGCGCCCAGCCCTTGGGCCTGCGATCCGGCGCACAGCCGCGGCCGTCTCTATCCCGAAGAACGCACTGCCCTTCGCGGTCCCCGCGACGAATATCAGCGCGACCGCGATCGCATCATCCATTCGATTCCCTTTAGGCGGCTGCGGCACAAGACCCAGGTGTTCGTCGCGCCTGACGGCGATCACTTCCGGGTCCGGCTGACGCACAGCCTGGAAGTGGCGCAGATCGGCCGGACCATTGCGCGGGCCTTGGGGCTGAACGAGGATCTGACCGAAGCGCTCTGCCTGGCGCACGATATCGGTCATCCGCCCTTCGGACATTCGGGCGAGGAAGCGCTGCAGGCCGCGACCGCATCGGCGGGCGGATTCGATCACAACGCGCACACGCTGCGCGTCCTGATGAAGGTCGAAAAACCCTATCCGCGCTTCGATGGGCTGAACCTCAGCTGGGAGACGCTGGAGGGCCTGGCCAAGCATAATGGTCCGGTCGAGCGGCCGAGCTGGGCGATGGCGGAGGCGGACGCCGCCTTCCCGCTGGAGCTGGGCAGCTGGCCTTCGCTCGAGGCGCAGGTCGCGGCGGTGGCCGACGACATCGCCTATGACAATCACGATATCGATGACGGCTTGCGGGCGGGCCTGCTCAGCCGCGAACAAATTATGGCGGTGCCGCTGGTCGCGCGCGGCTGGCGGACGGCAGCCGAACGCTATCCGGACATCAGCGAGCGGCGCCTCTTGTCGGAGCTGGTTCGCTCGCAGATCGGCCTGATGGTCAACGATCTGATCGCGGAGACGCGCCGCCGCATCCGCGAGGCGGGCGTCCAGTCGGTCGAAGATGTGCGCGCGGCTGGGCACGCACTTGTCGGCTTCAGCCATGCGATGCAGGCCGAGGAGCGGGAGCTGAAGGCCTTCATGTACCGCGAACTCTATCACCATCCCCGCCAGCTTGCCGCTTCGGAATCGGCGGCAACGATGGTCTCCGGCCTGTTCGCAGCCTATGCTGGCGATCCGGCCACGCTTCCGGAAGGCTGGCGCGAAACGCTGCCGGAGGAAGAGCCGGAGCGCACCCGCCACATCGCCGACTTCATCGCCGGCATGACCGATCGCTACGCCATTGCCCGCTACCGCGAGCTGGTCGGACCCATCGAACTGCCCGAGGGCTTCTAGATGAAGGTGCTGCTCATCGGCGCAACCGGGCTGGTGGGCGGCATGGTGGTCGACCGGCTGCTCGAACGCGGCCATGAAGTGCACGGGCTGGTGCGCCGCGCGACCGGCCGCAGCGGCAGCGGATGGCACGAGCATGTCGCGCCTGCCTTGGACTGGCCGGGCGTCGTTCAAGAGATCGGCTCGGCCGATGCTGCCATTTCCTGTCTCGGCACCACTTGGCGCAAGGCGGGCTCGGAAGCGGCTTTTCGCGCCGTCGATCATGACGCGGTGATCGCCTTCGCACGTGCCGCCCGCGACGCCGCTGTGGCGCATCTGCTCTCCGTCTCTTCAGTCGGCGCCGATGCGAACTCGCGCAATTTCTACCTTCGAACCAAGGGCGAAACGGACGAGGCGCTGCAGGCGCTCAGCTTTCCTAGGCTCGACATCTTCAGGCCTGGTCTGCTGCTCGGCGAGCGCGGCAGCGACCGGCGGCCGGGCGAGCGGCTCGGCATCCTGCTCGATCCGTTCACGCGGCTATTCCTGCGCGGCAGCTGGTCGCGCTTCGCAGGCATGCCGGCGTCGCGAGTCGCGGCTGCAATCGTCCGCGCTGTCGAGCAGCCAGGGGAAGGCGCGCGAGTGCACGAAAATCGGGATATCGATCGCCTCGCCGATCAGATGCTGACTTCGGGTCAGGCTCCGCGCTAAGGGGCGCGGCCATGTCTCTCTTTGCCAGCTTCACCCAGCGCCTGAACGCCATTCTCGACGATCTGCCGGAACTGGCGGGAGCGGCGCGATCGGGCGTCACCGTAGAGCCGCCGCGGGACCCCACGCATGGCGATCTCGCGATCAATGCGGCTATGGTGCTGGCCAAGCAGGCGGGCATGAACCCGCGTGCGCTGGCCGAGCGGATCGTCGCGAGGCTGCGCGAACTGCCCGATGTGACCAGCGCCGAGATCGCCGGGCCCGGCTTCATCAACCTTCGCCTGTCGGACGCGACCTGGCGCGGCGAGCTGCGGGCGATCCACGCAGAGGCAGCCGATTATGGCCGCTCCACCAGCGGCAAGGGCAAACGGGTCAATGTCGAATATGTCTCGGCGAACCCGACCGGACCCATGCATATGGGCCATTGCCGGGGCGCCGTGGTCGGCGATGCTCTGGCGGCGTTGCTGGAATATGCCGGGCACGAAGTGGTCCGCGAATATTATGTCAACGATGCCGGCGGGCAGGTCGATGTGCTCGCCCGCTCGGCGCACCTCCGCTATCGCGAAGCATTGGGTGAGGACATTGGCGAGATCCCTGAGGGGCTCTACCCTGGAGACTATCTGAAACCGATCGGCGAGCAGCTCGCGACGGAGTTTGACGACCGGTTTCGCAGCGCGCCGGAAGCGGAGTGGCTGGGGCTGTTCCGCGAGCGCGCGGTCGCCGCGATGATCGACCTGATCAAGGCAGACTTGGCGCTGCTGGGCATCCATCACGACCTGTTCTCGTCGGAGGCCGAACTCCAGGCCGCCGGGAAGCCCGAAGAGGCGGAGGCGTGGCTGCGTGCACGCGACCTCGTTTATGACGGCGTGCTCGAAGCGCCCAAGGGCGAGACGCCAGAGGATTGGGAGCCGGTCGAGCTGCCGCTGTTCCGTTCGACCCAATTTGGCGACGATCAGGACCGTCCGATCAAGAAGTCGAACGGGCAATGGACCTATTTCGGCGCCGACATGGCCTATCATTATCAGAAGGCGAGGGATGTCGACGCGCTGATCGACATCTGGGGCGCCGACCATGCCGGCACGGTCAAGCGGATCAAGGCGGCGGTCGCGGCGCTGACTGAGAACAAGGTCCAGTTCGACGTCAAGCTGATTCAGATGGTGCGGCTGCTGCGGGGCGGCGAGCCGGTCAAGATGTCGAAGAGGGCGGGCAATTTTGTGACGCTGGCGGATGTCGTCCGCGAGGTGGGCAAGGACGTGGTGCGTTTCACCATGCTGACCCGCAAGGCCGACGCGCAGATGGACTTCGACTTCGCGAAGGTGGTCGAGGCGTCGAAGGACAATCCCGTCTTCTACGTTCAATATGCCCATGCCCGCATCTGCTCGATCCGCCGCCGGATCGCGGAGGCGGGAATCAGCTGCGGCGAGCCGGACCTCGACCGCATCGACGCGGAGGAGCTGGCGCTGGTGAAGCTGGCTGCGCAGTTCCCGCGCATCGTCGAGAGTGCGGCGGCGGCGCGGGAGCCGCACCGCATCGCCTTCTACCTTTACGACCTCGCCGCGGCTTTCCACGCCTTCTTCAACATGGGCAATGACCGGCCGGACCGGCGCGTGCTGGTCGCGGACGATCCGGAAACCACCTGCGCGCGGCTTTATCTGGTCGAAGCAATCGGGCAGATCATCCGCAACGGCCTCGCCATCATGGGGGTGACGGCAGTCGAGGAGATGAACTGACGTGGCTCAAGCGCATGATCCTTACGCGCTGTCCGACGAGGACCGGCTGCCCTGGCTAGAGCCGGTCGACGATGTCGAGGAGGAGCGCGGGGCACCGGTCCGCTGGCTGGCGCCGCTGCTCGCCCTGCTGGTGGTGTCGGCGCTTGCGGTGGGCGGCGTCTGGTGGTGGCAAAATCGCGACGTCGAGCCGAGCGGCTCCGGCGAGCTGATCGCGGCGCCCGAAGGTCCCTACAAAGTGAAGCCGCCGGAAGAAGGCGGAATGAAGATCGAGGGGCAGGGCGAAATGGCCTTTGCGACCAGCGAGGGCGCGCAAGTGCAGGGCTCGCTCGACCTCAATGCCGTTCCCGAAACGCCGGTCGAGCGGGTGCCGATCCCGAAGCCCACGCCCACCGCAGCGCCGAAGGCGAGCGCAAGCGCGGTGATCATCGAGGAAAAGGGCGGCACGCTCGTCGCCCGCGCAGCGCCGGCGCAGACCGTCGCGGAAGCCGCGCCCGGCGCGACCATCCAGCTCGGCGCCTTCCCGAGCCAGGACAGTGCGAAGAAGACCTGGGACTCCATGTCGAAGCGTTTCGCCTATCTGGCAGACCGCAGCCAGTCGATCGTCAAGGCGGACGTGAACGGGCGGACCTTTTACCGCCTGCGCGTCGGCACCGGATCGCCTGCGGAGGCAAAGGATGTCTGTGCCCGGCTGCGGGTCGCCGGTGAGAACTGCCTTGTGGTGAATTGAGGCAATGAAGCCCGTCATCTTCGGTATGGCGGGGCTGGAGCTCAGCCCCGACGAGCGCGCCTTTTTCCGTGACGCCGATCCGGCCGGCTATATCCTCTTCAAGCGCAATTGCGGGAATCGCGAGCAGATGCGGGCGTTGACCGACAGCTTGCGCGACCTTCACGGCCGCGACGACCTGCTGATCATGATCGATCAGGAGGGCGGACGCGTCGCGCGGATGCAGCCGCCCGAATGGCCGGCCTTTCCGAACGGAGCGGTGTTTGGCGACCTGTACGAAAAGGCGCCGATCTCGGGGATCGAAGCGGCGCGCGCCAATGCCGAGGCGATCGGTCTGGCGCTCAGCGAAGTCGGCATCACCGTCGATGCCCTGCCGCTGCTCGATGTCCGTCAGCCGGGCGCCAACGATGTGATTGGCGACCGTGCCTATGGCTATGAGCCGATGCGCGTGGCCGCCATTGGCCGCGCGGTGCTGGAGGGGCTGCAGGCGGGGGGCGTCACCGGCATCGTCAAGCATATGCCTGGCCACGGCCGCGTGCTGGTCGACAGCCACAAGGCGCTGCCGGTGGTGGACGCAAGCGAGGCGGAGCTGGAGAGCGACATCGCGCCCTTCCGGCAGCTCAATTGGGCGCCGATCGGCATGACCGCGCACATCGTCTACACCGCTTGGGACGATGCGCGGCCCGGCACGCTCTCTCATTATGTAGTCCAGAAGATCATCCGTGAGCGGATCGGCTTCGACGGGCTGCTGATGACCGACGATATCGACATGAAGGCGCTGTCCGGCACGCCCGCCGAAAAGGCGTGCGGCGCGGTCGATGCGGGTGTGGACCTGGTGCTCGACTGCTGGGCCCGCATGGACGAGATGGTCGCGATCGCTGAGAAACTGCCCGATGCCGGCGAGCGGACGAAGGAGCGGCTGGCCGCGGCGCTCGCCTTCCGCAAGATGCCGGCGCCGGTGCGCTTTGCCGAGTTGGTGCGCAAGAGGGACGAGCTGCTAGGCTTGGCTTAGCCGTCATCCCGAACTTGTTTCGGGATAAGGGTAGTTGCGCGGCGGGACCGTCGTCGATCCGTCACCGGACAGCGTATCCCGAAACAAGTTCGGGATGACGTGTGAGGGTTTCCGTGCATACTTGCCGCCGTGACCCAGCCCGACTCGGACGCACTCACCATCGATATTGAGGGCTGGGAGGGGCCGCTCGACCTGCTGCTGTCGCTTGCCCGCGCGCAGAAGGTCGATTTGCGCGAAATTTCGATTCTCGCGTTGGTCGAGCAATATCTCGCCTTTATCACCGGCGCGAAGGCGCTGAAGCTGGAGATCGCGGCCGATTATCTGGTGATGGCCGCCTGGCTCGCCTATCTCAAGTCGGCGCTGCTGCTCCCCAAGGACCCGACCCTCGATCCGAGCCCGGAAGAGTTGGCGCTGCGGCTGCAGGTCCGCCTGCAGCGGCTGCAGGCGATGCGCGAGGCCGGTGCGCGGCTGATGGCGCGGGACCGGGTCGGGCGGGACGTTTTCCTGCGCGGCGTTCCCGAGGGCCTGCGCGTCGTGCGCAAGAGCTTGTGGGACGCCAATCTTTACGAAGTCATCGCCGCCTATGGCGCCGTGATGGCGCGGACTCAGCCGGTCGTGCACCAGATCGCGCGGCGTCCAGTCATGTCGCTGGAGGACGCGCTGGCGCGGGTCGAGGCTCTGCTTGGGCAAAAGGTAGAGTGGACGCGCATCGAAGCTTTTCTGCCGGTCGTGTCCGATCCGCAGCTGCGACGCTCCGCACTCGCCTCGAGCTTCGTCGCCGCGCTGGAACTCGCCAAACAGGGTAAAGCCGAACTGCGCCAGGAAGAGGCATTCGCCGATCTGTTCGTGAGGGCGGCTTGAGCCAGGTACGAGAAAATAGGGACAGTCCCCATTTTTCTGAGGCTGAGATCGATCCTGCGGTCAGGGCGGTCGAGGCGGTGTTGTTCGCGGCAGAGGGGCCGCTCACCATCGACGAGATCGCCGCCTATGTGGGGTCTGATGTGGACCTGAAGCAGACGCTGCGTCTGCTCGGCGAGGACTATGCCGGGCGCGGCGTCGAGCTGGTGGAGCGGGGCGGGCGCTGGCACTTCCAGACGGCGCCCGACATGGCGCACTTCCTTCGCCGCGAACGCGAGGAGCCGAAACGCTTGAGCCGGGCCGCGGTCGAGACGCTGGCGATCATCGCCTATCAGGAGCCGGTCAGCCGCGCCGAGATCGAGGCGATCCGCGGCGTCCAGATTTCGAAGGGCACGTTGGATGTGCTGATGGAAGCGGGCTGGGTGCGCCCGGCCGGCAGACGCGAAGGGCCGGGCCGGCCGCTGCTCTATGCGACCACGCAAGGGTTCCTCACCCATTTCGGGCTGAAGAACCGGCGTGACCTGCCCGGTATCGATGACCTGAAGGCAGCGGGGCTGCTCGATCCGCTCGATACCACGCCCGGAGAGCTGGAACTGGAAAGCGCCGACGAGAGCGACTAGATAGGCCGTTCATGCAGGCCGCGCCTGCCAGGAGATCATCATGGGCAGTTTCAGCATCTGGCATTGGCTGGTCGTCGGCATCATCATCATTCTGCTTTTCGGCAAGGGCCGCTTTTCCGACATGATGGGCGACGTCGCCAAGGGCATCAAAAGCTTCAAGAAGGGCATGGCCGAGGAAGACGAACCGCGCGCTACGGAGCGCCGCGTCGAAGCGCTCGACAAGCCGCGCACCGTCAGCACGGAGAAGGACACGGTCGAGGAACAGCGGCCGCTTTAGGTCACTCTCGTCATCCCGAACTTGTTTCGGGATAAGCCGTCCGCTGCTCCAGCGCGTGTGCGGAACTCTCCAACGCTGCGCTGCCCGTCCTTTATCCCGAAACAAGTTCGGGATGACGAGATTGCGTAGACCTATGTGCGCGTGATAGGCGCGCGCCTTTGACAGCCGGCGCTTCTGCCCGGCGCTGACCAGGCACATAAAAGCACGATGTTCGAATCTCCCGCTTATGCCCAGGCCGCCGGGGCCGCTGCTCCTTCAGGTGTCGCAGGCATCATCAACTTCATGTTTCCTATGGTCGCCATGTTGGCGATCTTCTGGTTTCTTGTGTTTCGCCCTCAGCAGCGCAGGATCAAAGAGCACCAGGCCAAACTCGCTGCGGTGAAGAAGGGCGACACCGTCGTTACCGGCGGCGGTCTGGTCGGCAAGGTGACGAAGGTCGAAGACCAGCATGTCGAGATCGAGCTGGCGCCGCAGGTCCGCGTGCGCGCGGTCAAGGGCACGCTGTCCGATGTGACGCCGTTCGGCTCCAAGCCCGCGAACGACTGACGGCCCAATGCTCGATTTTCCCCGCTGGAAGGTGTGGCTGGTCATACTAGCGACGGTGATCGGCGTGCTCGCCGCGATCCCGAGCCTGGTGCCTGAGCGCAACTGGCCGGCCTTTTTGCCCGATCCCCGCATAAACCTCGGCCTCGACCTTTCGGGCGGCTCCCACATCCTGCTCGAAGCCGACACCAAGGACGTGCTCGTCCAGCGGCTCGGCCAGATGGAAGAGACCATCAAGACCGAGATGCGCCGCGGCGATCCCCGGATTGCGATTGGCGACGTGTCGTCCAGCGGCGGCCGGCTGACCTTCTTCGTTCGCGACGTTACCCAAGTCGATCGGGCGGTCGAGCGCATCCGCGCCCTCACCACGGGCGTCGGCGTCACCGGCCAGCGCGACTGGAATGTCGAGGTGCGCGACACCAACCGCGTGATCGTCACGCCGACAGAGGCCGGCCAGGCCGACGCGGTCGACAAGGCGATGGAAGTGGCAACCGAGGTCGTCCGGAAGCGGATCGACGAGCTCGGCACGCGTGAGCCGACGATCATCCGCCAGGGCAAGACGCGCATCGTCGTGCAGGTGCCGGGCCTGCAGAATCCGGAGGCGCTGAAGGCGCTGCTCGGCAAGACCGCGAAGCTCGAATTCAAGTTGGTCGACCTGACCGCTTCACCTGCCGACCTTGCCGCGGGTCGCGCTCCGGTCGGTAGCCAGGTGCTGCCCTATCCGGACAATCCCGCCGGCGGGCCGATCATTGCCGTCAAGCGCAGCGTGCTGATCAGCGGCGATCAGCTGATCGACGCGCAGCAGGGCTTCGATCAACGCACCAATGCGCCCGTGGTTAATATCCGCTTCGACGGGCAAGGCGGCCGCCGTTTCGCCAAGGTGACGCAGGAAAACGTCAACAAGCCCTTCGCAATCATCCTCGACAACAGCGTCATCTCGGCGCCGAACATCAACGAGCCGATCCTGGGCGGCCAGGCGCAGATCAGCGGCAATTTCACGGTCGAGACCGCCAACGCGCTCGCCATCCAGCTCCGTTCGGGCAAGCTGCCGGTCGCGCTCCGGGTCATCGAGGAGCGCACCGTCGGCCCCGATCTCGGCGCCGACTCGATCCGCAGGGGCGTGCTTGCCGGCGTCGTCGCCACGGTCGTCCTGATCGGCTTCATGCTGATCACCTACGCGCGCTTCGGCGTGTACACTTCGCTGGCGCTGATCGTGAACGGCTTGCTGGTGCTGGGCATCATGGCGCTGCTCGATGCGACGCTCACATTGCCTGGCATTGCCGGCTTCGTGCTGACGATCGGCGCCGCGGTCGACGCGAACGTGCTGATCAACGAACGCATCCGGGAAGAGCAGCGACTGCGCGGCCGCGGGCCGATCCAGTCGGTTGAGTTCGGCTATAAGGAAGCAAGTACGGCCATCTTCGACGCCAACATCACCAACGTCATCTCCGCGGCCATCATGTTTGCGTTCGGCTCCGGTCCCATTCGCGGCTTTGCAGTGGTGCTGGCGATCGGCATCATGACGTCCGTCTTCACCGGCGTGACGTTCACCCGCTTGCTGGTCGCCGACTATCTGCGCCGCAACCGTCCCAAAGAGATCGTAATCTGATGCGCTTCCCGCTCAAGCTGGTCCCCGACGACACGAACATCCCGTTCCTGAGGTACAGGAACGTGGCCATGGCCTTTTCTCTGCTGCTGATCATCGGCTCGCTGGCGCTGGTGGCGATCAAAGGCTTCAATCTCGGCATCGACTTTGTCGGCGGGCAGATGCTGCGCGTCCAGTTCGCCCAGCCGGTGCCGATCGAGCAGATCCGCGAGAAGGTCGATGCGCTGGGTCTCGGGGAGGCGACGATCCAGCAATTCGGTTCGCCACGCGACGTGTCGATCCGCATGCCCCTGCCGCCGGGCGGCGAGGAGGGGGCGAACCGTGCCGCCAGCCAGGTTCGCCAAGCGGTGAGCCAGGCTTTTCCCGGCGCGCGCTTCGACGCGGTCGAGACGGTCTCCGGCAAGGTCTCCGAAGAGCTGTTCCGCACCGGCGCCTGGGCGCTCGGCCTCGCGATGCTCGGTATCTCGCTCTACATCTGGTTCCGGTTCGAATGGCAGTTCGGCGTCGGTGCGCTGTTCGCGCTGTTCCACGACGTCGCCCTGACTTTGGGCTTCTTCGCGCTCACTCAGCTCGAGTTCGACCTGAATATCGTCGCCGCGATCCTGACCATCATCGGTTATTCGCTGAACGACACAATCGTCGTCTACGATCGTATCCGCGAGAACATGCGCAAATACCGTAAGATGGACATGGCGGCGTTGCTTGACCTGTCGGTTAACGAGACGCTCTCGCGCACTGTCGTGACGTCGCTGTCCCTGGGACTGACGCTCGGCATTTTGCTGGCGCTGGGTCCGGACATCATCTTCGGCTTCACCGCCGCGATGTTCCTGGGCATCGTGATCGGCACTTTCTCGTCGGTCTATGTGTCGGCGGCCATCCTGCTGTGGCTGCGGGTGTCCAGCGACAGCTTCGTGCCGAAGTCTGGCACGCCGGCGAATGCCGAGCGGATGGGTACGGCGGAGCGCGTGCCCGGCAAGTGAAGCTGGAGCGCAACCAGCGGCCTGCCGGTCCGATCGTCACGGGCTTCTCGGGCTCCGGGTTCAAGATCGATGGGGAGTCGACGTCCGGCGGCGTGCTGCTGGCGCCGGAATGGTGGCGGTCATGGGGCGGGGAACTCAGCGAAGCGGCGCTCGACCCGCTAGTCGCGCTGAGGCCCGAGTTTATCTTGATCGGCACCGGCGCTGCGCTTGTGCGACCGCCCCGCCCGCTGGTGCAGGCGCTGGAGGCAAAGGGCATCGGCGTCGAGCCGATGGACAGCCGCGCCGCCGCCCGTGCCTGGGGCGTGCTGCGCGCCGAGGAGCGGTGGATCGGCGCGGCGTTGATGGCGCTCACCTAAACGTCTCCGTTCGCTTCGAGCGAAGTCGAGAAGCGCGCTTGAGCCATATACCGTTTCTCGACTTCGCTCGAAACGAAGGGCTAAAGGTGGGCAAGGGAGAGCTTCCATGATCCTTCTCGCACTCGCCGCCGCGGCCACCGCCCCGAACTACGCCGATCCCTCCGCATGGCTATGCCGTCCCGGCCGGCAGGACGCCTGCGCCGCCGACCAGAGCACGACGGTGATCGACGCGAAGGGCAAGCGCACGATAGAGCCGATCGGGGCGGCTGCCGTGCCGCCGAAAGTGGACTGCTTCTATGTCTATCCGACCGTGTCGACCGATCCGGAGGATAATAGCGACCTGAACGCCGGCGCGGAGGAGCGCTCCGTCGCTGCCGTGCAGGCCGCGCGCTTCCAGTCGGTCTGCCGACTGTTCGCGCCGCTGTACCGGCAGGCCACTCTGACGTCGCTGCGCAATGCGATGCTGTCTGGCAAGCCCAGGCCGCAGGCGGCGATAGACCTCGCCTTCCAGGACGTGAAGGCGGCCTGGAGCGACTATCTGAAGCGCGACAATGGCGGTCGCGGCGTCGTCCTCATCGGGCACAGCCAGGGCGCGGGCATGCTGAAGCGGTTGATCGCGGAAGAGATCGAGGACAGGCCCGAAGCAAAGAAGCTCGTCTCGGCGCTGCTGATCGGCCACAATGTGCTGGTGCCCAAGGGCAAGCTGGTGGGCGGCGATCTCAAGTCCACGCCGCTGTGCCAGAGCGCGGGCCAGACCGGCTGCGTCGTCTCCTATGTCAGTTTCCTCGCCGACTCGCCGCCGCCGGAGCGCACCCTGTTCGGCCGCGCTGCCGATCCGGCAATGCAGGTCGCCTGCACCAATCCCGCGAACCTTGCGGGGGGCGCAGCAGCGACCAAGCCCTATTTCGTCGCGCGCGGCATGGGCGAGCGGGCGACACCCTTCGGTCCGTGGAGCAAGGACGGCGCCCCGGTCACAACCACCTTTGTCTCCACGCCCGGCCTGATCACCGCCCGCTGCGTGGCCGACGAGAAGGGCTCCTATCTGGCGATCAGCGCCACGCCGGCCGAAGGCGACGTTCGCAGCAGCCAGATCGGCGGCGAGGTCAGCTATGGCGGCATGGTGCTGAAGGACTGGGGCCTGCACCTGATCGACACGAACCTGGCGATGGGCGATCTGGTGGCGCTGGTCGGACGCCAAGCACAGGCTTGGCGCTAAGCCTTAGAGTTCACTTTCCCTTCAGCATCGCACGAGCTAGGAAGGCGGCCGATGCGTATTTCCGTGCTGAAGCCCGTCGCGGCTGCCCTGACCCTTGCCCTTCTGACCACCGGCTGCGCCACTGGCGGGAGCGGCAAGAAAGAACTGGCTTATGTCGCCCGCGATGTGAACTCGCTCTACGGCGCGGCCAAGACGCGGCTCGATCAGGGCCGCTATGCTGAAGCCGCCCAGCTGTTCGACGAAGTGGAGCGGCAGCACCCCTATTCTGTCTGGGCCCGCCGCGCGCAGCTGATGAGCGCATTCAGCTATTATCTCGCGCGCAACTATCTCGAATCGATCGGCTCGGCGCAGCGCTTCCTCGCCGTCCACCCGGGCAACAAGGACGCGCCCTACGCTTATTATCTGATCGCGCTCGATTATTATGAGCAGATTAGCGACGTCACGCGCGACCAGAAGATCACGCAGCAGGCCCTAGATGCGTTGGGCGAGCTGATCCGCCGCTACCCGGACACGCCCTATGCCGCCGATGCGCGGCTGAAAGTTGACTTGGTCAATGATCACTTGGCGGGCAAGGAGATGGAAGTCGGCCGCTTCTATCAGCGCCGTGCGCAGTGGCTGGCGGCGTCGATCCGCTTCCGGCAGGTGATCGACCAGTATCAGACCACCACCCACACGCCCGAAGCGCTGCACCGGCTGACCGAATGCTATCTCGCCCTCGGGATCAAGGACGAGGCGAAGAAGGCGGCGGCGGTGCTCGGTGCCAATTACCCCGGCAGCGAATGGTATCAGCGCGCATACAAGCTGATGCAGGAGCATGGGGCTGATTGAGCCTGTTCCCCGGCGCAGGCCGGGGCCCAGCTGCGGCGAAGGAGTGGACTCCGGCCTCCGCCGGCGAACAGGAACGATTTGCGGCGTTCCCTTTCTGTCCTAAGAAGCGGCCATGCTCCTCAGCCTCTCGATCCGCGACGTGGTGCTCATCGAGGCGCTGGAGCTGAGCTTCGGACCGGGTCTCGGCGTGCTGACCGGAGAGACCGGCGCGGGCAAGTCAATCCTGCTCGACGCGCTCGGCCTGGCGCTCGGCGCCCGGGCGGAGAGCGGACTGGTGCGCCAGGGTGCGGCGCAGGCGGCGGTGACGGCCACGTTCGAGCCGCCCGATACCATCGCCGGCCTGCTCGCCGACAGCGGCATCGAGGTCGAAGCAGGGGAACCGCTGATCGTCCGCCGCACGGTCAAGGCGGATGGCGGCAGCCGCGCTTTCGTCAATGATCAGCCAGTCTCTGCCGCGCTCTTACGTGAGTTGGGCTCGGCGCTAGTCGAGATCCACGGTCAGCATGACGACCGCGGCCTGCTGAACGCGCGCGGCCATCGGGACTTGCTCGACAGCTTCGGCAGGCTCGACGTAGTTTGTGTCACCCAGGCCCATGCAGCGTGGCGCGAGGCGGAGGCGGCTTTGGCGCGCGCGCGGGACGAGCTCGAAACGGCCGAGCGCGACCGGGAGTGGCTGGAACATGCCGTTGCCGAACTCACCTCTGCCGCCCCGGGATCCGGTGAGGAAGAGGCGCTTGCCGAGGCGCGGACCAACATGCAGCGCGGGGCGCGATTGTCGGACGATCTCGCGGCGCTCGACCAGCATCTGCAGGGTTCCGGCGGAGCGCTCTCCAACCTGCGCCAGGCGGCACGGCGGCTGGACCGGCTCGGCCCGGAACATCCGCTGCTTGCCGAGGCCCTGTCCGCGCTGGACCGCGCCGTCATCGAAGCCGCGGAGGCGGAAGACCGGATCGAGCGTGCTCGGGAAGCCTTGGCTCACGATCCGGCCCGGCTGGAAGAGATCGAGACGCGGCTGTTCGACCTGCGCGCGCTTGCCCGTAAATATCGCGTCACGGTGGACGGCCTGCCCGCATTGGCCGAGGAGCTGTCGGTTCGGCTGCAAACCATCGAAGCGGGTGGCGAAGGACTGGCTCAGTTGGAGGCGGAGGCACGCAAGCGCCGCGCCGATTATGACACAGTCGCCGCCGCCCTCAGCCAGGCGCGGGAGGCGGCCGCCAACCGGCTGGACGCAGCGGTGGCGGCGGAACTGGCCCCACTAAAGCTTGACGCCGCCCGGTTCCGCACTGCCATAGAGCGGCTGCCGGAGGAGCAATGGAGCGCCGCCGGCCGCGACCGGGTCGAATTTCTGATCTCGACCAACCCCGGCGCACCGTTCGCGCCGCTGGTCAAGATCGCGTCGGGCGGCGAACTGTCGCGTTTCATCCTGGCGCTAAAGGTCGCCCTCGCCGAGGAAGGCGGTGCCGCGACGATGATCTTCGACGAGATCGACCGCGGCGTCGGCGGCGCGGTGGCGAGCGCGATCGGGGAGCGGTTGGCGCGGCTGTCCGAGCGCGCGCAACTGCTGGTCGTCACCCACAGCCCTCAAGTCGCGGCGCGGGGCGACAAGCAATGGCTGATCGCCAAGAGTCATGACGGCCTGGTCACCCGCACCGGCGTCCGCGCGCTTGACGAGGAGGAGCGCCGCGAGGAGATCGCCCGCATGCTCTCCGGCGCGACGATCACCGACGAGGCCCGGGCCCAGGCCGGCAAGCTACTGGAGGCGGCGTGAACGAGGCGGAAGCGGCCGAGCGCCTGGCCTTTCTCGCCGCCGAGATTGCGCGGCATAACCGGCTCTATCACAGCCAAGATGCGCCCGAGATCAGCGACGCGGACTATGACGCGCTGGTGCGGGAGAATGCGGCGCTGGAGGCGGAGTATCCGCAGCTGGTGCGGGCAGATTCGCCGTCGAAGCTGGTCGGCGCCGCGCCGGCTGCGCACTTAGCCAAGGTGCCGCACGCGCGGCCGATGCTCAGCCTCGACAACGCCTTTTCCGAAGAGGATGTGCGCGAGTTCGTGGCGCGCGTGCGGCGCTTCCTTAACCTGGCCGAAGATGAGCCCGTAGCGCTGACCGCCGAGCCGAAGATCGACGGCCTCTCCTGTTCGCTGCGCTACGAGCGGGGGCGGCTGGTGCTGGCGGCGACGCGCGGCGACGGTGCGGTGGGTGAGGATGTCACTGCCAATGCGCGGACGATTAGCGATATTCCTGCTACCCTGCTCCCCGGCGCAGGCCGGGGCCCAGCTGCATCGGATTCTGGGCCCCGGCCTGCGCCGGGGAACGTGCCTGATGTGTTCGAAGTCCGCGGCGAAGTGTACATGTCCAAGGACGATTTCGCGGCCTTGAACGAGCGGCTCGCAGGCGAGCGGGTGTTCGCCAATCCGCGCAACGCGGCGGCGGGGTCGCTGCGGCAGAAGGACCCGCAAGTCACCGCCTCGCGACCGCTCCGCTTCCTCGCTCACGGCTGGGGTGATGCGTCGAACCTTCCGGCGGACACCCAGTCCGGCGTCATTGACGCGATCAGGGCCTGGGGCCTGCCCGTCACCGACCTGCTGGTCCGGGTCGAAAGCATCGACGATGCGCTCGCCCACTACCGCAAGATCGAAGCGATGCGCGCCGACCTACCGTTCGACATCGATGGCGTCGTCTACAAGGTCGACCGGCTCGACTGGCAGGCGCGGCTGGGGCAGGTCGCCAAGGCGCCGCGCTGGGCGGTCGCGCACAAATTTCCGGCCGAGCGCGCCCAGACAACGCTGCTCGCGATCGACATCCAGGTCGGCCGGACGGGCAAGCTGACGCCGGTCGCTCGGCTGGAGCCTGTGACGGTCGGCGGCGTCGTCGTCACCAACGCGACGCTGCACAATGCCGACGAGATTGCGCGACTGGGTGTTCGGCCGGGAGACCGGGTCACGCTGCAGCGCGCCGGCGACGTCATCCCGCAAATACTCGAAAACCTCACGCCCGAGGTCGAGCGGCCCGACTTCGTCTTTCCCTCGGCCTGTCCCGAGTGCGACTCCGATGCCGTACGCGAGGAAGGCGAAGTCGATATTCGATGCACCGGCGGCCTGATCTGCCCGGCGCAGCGGGTCGAGCGGCTGCGGCACTTCGTCAGTCGCGGCGCGATGGACATAGAGGGTCTGGGCGCCAAGCAGATCGACGACTTCTTCCATGACGGGCTGGTGCACAGCCCCGCCGACATCTTTCGCCTCACCGAAGAGCAATTGGTCGCGCGCAAGAAGGACGGCCGGGTTTGGGCGGCGAACCTGCTGCGCGCAATCGACGACAAGCGGGAACCCGATCCAGTCCGCTTCCTGTTCGGCATCGGCATCCGCCATGTCGGCACCGTCACCGCGCGCGACCTGATGCGGCACTTCGGCACGGTCGAGGAACTCGCCCGCGTGGCCACCGCGGCGGGCAGCGACCCGGCGGCCTTCGAGCAGCTGACTCACGTCGAAGGCGTCGGGCCTGTGGTCGCACAGGCGCTCGCGGACTTTTTCGCTGAGGCGCATAATCGCGGGGTGTGGGACGACCTGCTGAGCGTCGTCAGCCCCAAGCCGTTCGAGGCCAAGGAGCGGACCTCCGAGGTCACCGGCAAGACGGTTGTCTTCACCGGCAGCCTCGAGACCATGTCGCGCGACGAGGCCAAGGCGCAGGCTCTGTCGCTCGGCGCCAAGGTGGCAGGCTCGGTGTCCGCCAAGACCGACCTGGTGGTGGCAGGACCCGGCGCCGGGTCGAAGCTCAAGAAAGCCGAGGAACTAGGCATCCGCGTCATCGACGAGGCCGGCTGGGCAGCGATTATGGCGGAAGCCACCTGACGGAACTGTGTCAGGCGCCCTGCGATTCACGAGTTATGACGGACAAGCCTCCTTTCGGCCTCACCGAAGCACTCGAGCGCAATATCGAGGCGCTTGCCGAGCGGCGACGGAATGAGCGCGCCCACGCTTCGCTGCAGGAGCGGGTGGCGGACCGGATCACCCGCTTCACCGGCAGCATGGCGTTCGTCTATGTCCACCTCGCGATCGTCGGCCTGTGGGTGGCGGTGAATGTCGGTGCGGTGCCGGGCGTCACGCGCTTCGATCCTACGTTCGTGATCCTGGCGACGGCGGCGTCCGTCGAGGCGATCTTCCTCTCAACCTTCGTACTGATCAGCCAAAACCGGATGCAGGCCGATGCGGACCGACGAGCGGACCTGGACCTGCACATCAGTCTTTTGACCGAGCATGAACTGACCAAGCTAGCGGGCGTCGTCGCCGCGATCGCCGAGAAGGTCGGCGTGGATGCTCACCGCGCCGAGGACGTGCAGGAGATCGAGACGGACATCGATCCGGAGCGTGTTCTCGATGAGATCGAAGCGCAGAAGAGCTAGAGTCTTAGCTCGCATCGTCATTGCGAGGAGCGCAGCGACGAAGCAATCCAGCGGCGTTCAGGCTCAACTGGATTGCTTCGCTATGCTCGCAATGACGAGCAGTCAGTCCAAGCTGGTCATGCTCTAGAACCACTGCATGACGGTGGCGCTGAATGGCGTCCAGGCGCCCACCCGCACGCCGGCCTTCGTCAGCATCTTGGCCGTCCACCAGTTGCAGGTGCGGATGGCATCGTAATGGCCGCGGCCGGGATAGAAGACGTCGGCCACATCATAGCCTCGGATTGGTGTCGTGCCGCCGAAGCTGCCGCGGATCGCGGCGACTAAGGTGCGATATTGTTCCGGGGACAGGCGAATGGGCCGGGCGTCGGGCCAGGGCTCGAGCAGATGGTCGACATGGACGAGCGTCTGGTCGCTGCCGATCGCGGCGCTGACCACGGTGCGCGGTGAGACTTCGGCCCAGGTCGGCGTGTTCAGATAGAATTCGCGGTCGCCCCAGCCGAACCACAGATAGCGTCCGGCATAGCGTCGGTCGGCGATGTGCTCCGGCCGCACCAGCGGTGACCAATCATGCTCGGCGGTGCGGGTCGGCAGAATGAGGCCGGTGTGGACACCGTTCGTCGCGACCCAGATGGTGACCCCCTGCTCGGCCTCGCGCCAGTCTGGGTTGCGCGGGATCGCGCCGCCGATCGCTCCCGCCGCGAGGTAGAGCAGTGGAAGGAGAAGCAGGACCTTTAGCGGCTTGGACAAGTGAACCCCGTCATCCCCGCAAAAGCGGGGATCCAGCGTAAGCGCCCGGTGGCCGGACCGTAAAGAAGAAGCTGGGTTCCCGCTTTCGCGGGAATGACGATATGGTGGATTGATGGAGACTCACGTACTCGATCGCCCGCCCGAAGGCGCCAATGCCGATTGGACGATCCCGCAGAACTGGTCGGCCTATACGGCGGAGGAGCATGCCACCTGGGACCGGCTCTTCGAGCGGCAGTCGAAGCTGCTGCCCGGCCGCGCATCCCAGGCGTTTCTGAACGGCCTCGACGTGCTGCGCCTGTCCAAGCCCGGCATTCCTGACTTCGAAGAGCTAAGCGAAAGGCTGATGAAGCTGACCGGCTGGCAGGTCGTGGCGGTGCCCGGCCTCGTGCCCGACGCGGTCTTTTACGAGCATCTCGCCAATCGGCGCTTCGTCGCCGGCAACTTCATCCGCCGCCCGGACCAGCTCGACTATCTGCAAGAGCCGGACGTATTCCACGACGTGTTCGGCCATGTGCCGATGCTCGCCGACCCCCGATTTGCCGATTATGTCGTCGCCTGGGGCGAGGGCGGGCTCAGGTCGATGAAGTACGACGCCATTCACCGGCTCGCGCGGCTCTATTGGTACACGGTCGAGTTCGGGCTGGTCGAGGAAGAGGGCGACCTGCGCATCTATGGCGCAGGCATCGTCTCGAGCAAAGGCGAGAGTATCTTCGCGCTGGACGATCCCAGTCCCAATCGGCTCCGCTTCGACCTCGCGCGGGTGATGCGGACCGCGTATCGGATCGACGATTATCAGCAGAATTATTTCGTGATCCCCAGCTTCGACGAACTGCTTCGGGTAACCGTCGAGACGGACTTCGCGCCGCTCTACCGGCAGCTCGACGGCACACCCGACATCCCGATCGCCGAGATCGTCGAGGGCGACCAGGTGATCACGCGCGGCACTCAGGACTATGCGCGGGAAAAGGCTAGTCGGACTCCCGCGCCAGCCACTCCTCAAGCCACTTGATCGTATAGTCACCCGACTGGAAATCGGGTTCGTCGAGCAGCGCCTGGTGGAGCGGGATAGTCGTCTTCACCCCCTCGATCACGAACTCCTCGAGCGCGCGGCGCAAGCGGCGGAGTGCGCCTTCGCGGCTATGGCCCCAGACGATCAGCTTGGCGATCATGGAGTCGTAATAAGGCGGGATGCGGTAGCCGGAGTAGAGGCCGCTATCGACGCGAACGTGCATGCCACCCGGCGCGTGGAAATGCTTCACCAAGCCCGGTGAGGGGGCGAAGGTCTTCGCGTCCTCGGCATTGATCCGGCACTCGATGGCATGGCCGCGGAACTCCACGTCCTGTTGGCGGAGCGTGAGCGAGTGGCCGTCGGCGATGCGGATCTGCTCGCGGACGAGGTCAAGGCCGGTAATCGCCTCGGTCACCGGATGCTCGACCTGCAGGCGGGTGTTCATCTCGATGAAGTAGAACTCGCCCGCTTCCCACAGGAACTCGATGGTGCCGGCGCCGCGATAGCCCATGTCCGCCATCGCCTTGGTGACGACGCCGCCCATGCGCTCGCGTTCGGCGGGGGTGATGACCGGCGAGGGCGCTTCTTCCAGCACCTTCTGGTGGCGTCGCTGTAGCGAACAGTCGCGCTCACCCAAGTGAATGGCACTGCCCTTGCCGTCGCCGAAAATCTGGAACTCGATGTGGCGCGGATTGCCGAGATATTTTTCGATATAGACGGTGTCGTCGCCGAACGCGGCCTTTGCTTCCGACCGGGCCTGACCCATCAGGCTCTCGAGTTGGTCGGCTGAAGGCACCACCTTCATCCCACGACCGCCGCCGCCCGATGCTGCCTTGACGATGACCGGATAGCCAATCTCTTCGGCAATCCGCCGCGCTTCGTCGAACTCCGATACGCCGCCGGGCGAGCCGGGCACCAAAGGGAGGCCAAGCGCACCGGCGGTCCGCTTTGCCTCGACCTTGTCGCCCATGGTCCGGATATGCTCGGGCTTCGGGCCGATCCAGATCAGGTTGTGACTCTCGACGATCTCGGCGAAGCGCGCATTCTCCGACAGAAAGCCATAGCCGGGGTGGATGGCGTCGGCGCCGCTGATCTCGGCTGCCGAAATGATGTTGGGGATGTTGAGATACGACTCGGCCGCGGGCGGCGGTCCGATGCACACCGCTTCGTCGGCCAGCCGGACGTGCATCGCATCGGCATCGGCAGTCGAGTGCACCGCGACCGTCTTGATGCCCATTTCATGCGCCGCGCGGTGGATGCGCAAAGCGATTTCGCCGCGATTGGCGATCAAAATCTTGCTGATGGCCATCGGCCGCTTACTCGATGACGATCAAAGGCTGGTCGAATTCGACCGGGCTGCCGTTGGCGATCAGCACCGACTTGACCGTGCCGCCATGCGGGGCGGTGATCGGATTCATCACCTTCATCGCCTCGATGATCAGCAGAGTCTTGCCGGCATCGACCTTGTCGCCGACGGACACGAAGTTCGCTGCCCCTGGCTCCGGCGCCAGATAAGCAGTGCCGACCATCGGGGAGCGGATTGCATTCGAGTTGTCGACCTGCGGCGGCGCAGGGGCATGGCTTGCGACGGGCGCAGCCGGCGCCGGCGCCGGCGCGGGTGCAGCAACGGGAGCTGGAACCTGCGCCACGGCTGCTGCCTGCACCTTGCGCGCGACCTTGATGCGGCGCTCTCCGTCCTGAACTTCGATTTCGGTCAAGCTGGTCGCATCGAGCAGCTCGGCCAGCTGGCGGACCAGGCCGGTATCGACCTGCATCGTCCCCTGTTTGTGATCGCTCATGGGGGTGGCCCTTTTTCAGAGTTTGGCGGCGGCGTCCAGCGCGAGCAGATAGCCGAGCGCGCCGAAGCCGGCGATGGTTCCCTTAGCCGCCTTGCCGACATAGCTCCGGTGCCGGAAAGGTTCGCGGGCGTGCGGGTTCGACAGATGGACCTCGATCACCGGAACCGTGATCGCCTTCACTGCATCGTGCAGCGCCACCGAGGTATGGGTGTAGCCGCCTGGATTGAGGATCACGGCCTTGGCCTTGTCGGCGTTCGCCTCGTGCAGCCAATCGATCAGATGGCCTTCATGGTTGGACTGGCGGAACTCGGCGTCGAAGCCCAGCTCCCGCGCCCGGTCTTCGCAGGCGCCAGCAATGTCGTCGAGCGTGTCGGACCCATAGATCTCCGGCTCGCGTAGCCCCAGCAGATTGAGGTTCGGACCGTTCAGGATGAAGATGGTCGGCATTGATCCCCTTGCGCGCTCCCCATATTGCCGCGGCACTTACACGATTGGATTTGCGATGCACACCGACGGCACCATCTCGATCAGCGTCAATGGCGAGCATAAGCGGGTGACGGGCGGGCTGACCATCGCGCAGCTCGCAAGCGAACTGGGACTGGTGCCGGAAAAGGTGGCGGTCGAGCGCAACCTGGAGGTGGTGCCGCGGTCGCAGATCGGATCGGTGCTGGTCGAGGATGGCGACGAGCTGGAGATCGTCCATTTCGTCGGCGGCGGCGATCATTCGGCGCGGATCGAGGAGGATAGCTGGACAGTCGCGGGACGAACTTTCCGTTCACGGCTGATCATCGGCACCGGCAAATATAAGAGCTTCGAGGAGAATGCGGCGGCGGCGGAAGCTTCGGGCGCGGAGATCGTCACGGTCGCGGTGCGGCGGGTCAACATCGCCGATCCGAACCAGCCGATGCTGACCGACTTCATCGACCCGAAGCGCTTCACCTATCTGCCCAACACAGCCGGCTGCTTCACGGCGGAAGACGCGATCCGCACGCTTCGGCTGGCGCGCGAGGCGGGCGGCTGGGACCTAGTAAAATTGGAAGTGTTGGGCGAGGCCAAGACGCTCTACCCCAACATGGTGGAGACGATTCGCGCGACCGAGGTGCTCGCCAAGGAAGGCTTCCTGCCAATGGTCTATTGTGTCGACGATCCGATCGCGGCGAAGCAGCTGGAGGAGGCCGGCGCCGTCGCGGTGATGCCGTTGGGCGCTCCGATCGGCTCGGGCCTGGGCATCCAAAACGAAGTGACGATTCGCCTGATCGTTGAGGGCGCGAAGGTACCCGTGCTGGTCGATGCCGGGGTGGGGACGGCCTCAGACGCGGGAAGGGCGATGGAACTGGGCTGCGACGGAGTCCTCATGAACACCGCCATCGCCGAGGCCAAGGATCCGATCATGATGGCGCAGGCTATGAAGCTCGCGGTGGAAAGCGGCCGCCTCGCCTATCGCGCGGGCCGCATGGGCAAGCGCCGGTACGCCGACCCGTCCAGCCCGCTGGCGGGACTGATCTAGAGCCGCTTGTACAGATATATCGATGGAATAGCCGGGCCGAAGCCGACCTTTTGATAGGCACGGCGAGCAGCGGCATGGCTGGGATCGGCACCGGTGCCGACGGTCGCGACCTCCGCGCCCTGGTTCTTGAGCCATTGCAGCGCCGCGCCGATCAGGCGGGAGCCAATGCCGAGTCCGGCATGGTCCGGATGCACGGCGTTGAGCTCGATCTCGCCCAGCCTCTGTTCCGGCTCGACTCGGGCGGAGCAAAAGCCGACCGGGCCGGAATCGAGCGCTGCGACCAGCACGCGGCGGCAGGGTTCCGGCTGGCAAAGCGTCTCGAGCAACGCACTCTGCTCCGCCTCCGCCGACTTCAGCGCCGCGCCGGCGATCTCCGCACCGACCAGCTCACGAAAAGAAGCGAAGATGGGGGCGAAGGCTGCCGCCCGAATCGTCTGCAGTGCCGGCAGATCCCCGTCCCGGAGATGCCGGACCACTAGTTCCCGGAGCCGCTCGTCTCTGTTTCCACCCATGATGCGTAGACGGAGTGGCTGTCCTGAACCCGCCATTCGACTATCGCCGGCATGTCGTAGCTGTGCAGTTCGGCGATGCGGGCGATCAGGGCATCGGCCTTCGCCGACTTGAACAGGGCCGGCACTTCCTCGGCGCGCTCGACCTTGCCCTGCCAGCGGTAGATGGAGCGGCACGGCGCCAGGATGTTGGCGCAGGCGGCGAGCCGTTCCTCGATGACCGTGGCGGCGATCCGATCCGCTTCCGCCGCGTCGGCGAACACCGCGAAGACCGTCGAGATCACTGCCGGCCCGCGGAATGCACGGCCCAGGCGGCACTGGCGACGACCAGCGCGCCGACTGCCTGGTGGAGCACCGCCAGGACAATGTTCACGCCCGTCATCACCGTAGCGATGCCGAGCAGTATCTGAATGCCGAAGGCGCTGTGCACAGCGATGCTGGATTTGCGATCTTTGTGCCTGACCATGCGCGCAAGCACCACGAGGGCGGCGACCGTCACCCAGGCCCACCAGCGATGCACCCAATGGATCAGGAACGGGTCGTAGGCGAGCGTCTGAGCAGTGACCGCCACTTCAGGGAAGAAGCGGCCGTTCATCAGCGGCCAGTCGCTCGCGGCAAGCCCCGCATTCAGCCCGGCGGTCCAGGCGCCGAACAGGATTTGGATGGTGAGCACGACCAGTATCACGGCCGGTCCCCTTCGGAGCCGCGCTCGTTGGCCGGTGCGCAAATCGAGCGCCGTCCAGACGAGCAGGCCCAGGATGAATAGCGCCGTCATCAAGTGGATCGCCAGCCGGAAATGGCTCACATCGGTGCGCAGGCTCAGCCCCGACACGACCATCCACCAGCCGATCACGCCCTGCAATCCGCCGAGCAGCAGCAGCAGGGTCAGGCGCCAGCCATAGCCGCTCGGGATCTGCCGCTTCACCGCGAACCAGGCGAGAGGCAGGGCGAAGGCGAGGCCGATCACGCGGCCGAGCAGACGGTGAAACCATTCCCAAAAGAAGATGAACTTGAACTCGGAAAGGCTCATGCCGCGATTGATCTGCTGATATTCGGGCGTCGCCTTGTAGAGTGCGAAGGCATCCTCCCAAGCGGCCGCGCTCAGCGGCGGCAATGCGCCGGTGATCGGGCGCCACTCCGTGATCGACAGTCCTGACTCGGTCAGCCGCGTGATCCCGCCCACTACGACCATCAGGAAAACGAGAGCGGCAACGGCGAACAGCCAATTGGAAACGGCGATCGGACGCGCATTCTGGGACATTGGCGGCTCATCTGCGCCCGATCGTGTGCCGAAACAAGGGTGCCGGCTCAATGTTATATTGTAACTTCGTTGAGGGGCTGCCATATGCGGCAACGAGGAGAGTCGCTTGCTCGAACGAGTGCCTGGGACGGGAACGCTGGACCGGCTGGCCATCGGCCTGTCGACCCTGTGCCTCGTTCATTGCGTCGCGAGCGTGTTTCTCCTGACTTTGCTGGCGTCGGCCGGCGGGATGATCCTGCATCCTCTCGTGCATGAGATCGGTCTCGCGCTGGCGATTGCGCTCGGAACGTTCGCGCTGGTCAAGGGTGCGGTCGAGCATGGCTATACCCTGCCGGCGGCGGTGGGCGGCCTTGGACTCGGGGTCATGGCCGGCGCACTGGCCGTGCCTCATGGGTCCGCGGAGACTGTTTACACGATGCTGGGCGTGGCCATCCTCGCGCTGGGGCACGACCTGAACCGCCGCGCCGCGTCCTGAGCGCGCCTTGTTCTAGGGCCTTGCGCGTCCTACCATAGGCTCATGGCCGGCCATACTCACGTCCATCACGAAGGCGACGATCTCGTCGCCGCCGCCAAGTCGGCGCTGCAGCGTTCGGGCGAGCAATGGACCGAGATGCGGCAGAGCGTGTTCGAGGCGATCGCCGGATTCGAGCGGCCGGCTTCCGCCTATGACATCGCCGAGGAAGTGTCCAAGCGTCAGGGCCGGCGCGTCGCGGCCAACAGTGTTTATCGTATTCTCGACCTGTTCGTTGGCGCGAACTTGGTGAGGCGCGTCGAAAGCGCCAATGCCTATGTCGCGAACGACCATCCCGATTGCTTGCACGATTGCATCTTCCTCGTCTGCGACACGTGCGGCCAGGCAACCCATATCGATGACGATGCGGTCGCATCGGGCGTGCGCCAGGCCGCTAGCCGCAAGGGCTTCGCGCCGGTGCGGCCGGTTATCGAGGTGCATGGCCGCTGCTCGGACTGCGCGGAGAGCTGACAAGGCGATTGGCCGCGCGGGCCGGGAAGGGTAAGAGACTGTAGATGTCCGATCTTCCAGCGACGCCCCTGCTCGACAAGGTTCCCGATCCGCCCGCGCTTCGCACGCTCGCGCCTGCCGAGCTCCGCCAGCTCGCGGACGAACTCCGCGCCGAGACCATTTCCGCCGTCTCTGTCACCGGCGGCCATCTGGGTGCGGGGCTCGGTGTCGTCGAACTGACGGTCGCGCTCCACTATGTCTTCGACACGCCCAATGACCGGCTGGTCTGGGACGTTGGCCATCAAGCCTACCCGCACAAAATCTTGACTGGTCGCCGCGACCGCATCCGCACGCTGCGCCAGGGCGGGGGCCTCTCCGGCTTCACCAAGCGCAGCGAGAGCGAATATGACCCGTTCGGAGCGGCGCACAGCTCGACGTCGATCTCGGCAGCGCTTGGCTTTGCAATTGCCAACAAGATTGCCGGCAAGCCAGGCAAGGCAATCGCGGTGATCGGTGACGGCGCCATGTCCGCCGGCATGGCCTATGAGGCGATGAACAATGCACGCGCCGCCGGCAATCGGCTGGTGGTGATCCTCAACGACAATGACATGTCGATCGCACCGCCGGTCGGCGGGCTGTCGGCCTATCTGGCGCGGCTGATCTCGTCGTCCGAATATATGGGGCTGCGCTCGCTGGCGAAGCGCGTGACGCGCAAGCTGTCGCGCCGGGTGCATGACGCCGCGGAAAAGGCCGAGGAGTTCGCCCGCGGCATGGCAACGGGCGGCACGCTCTTCGAAGAGCTCGGCTTCTACTATGTCGGCCCGATCGACGGCCACAATCTCGATCACCTCATTCCGGTGCTCGAGAATGTGCGCGACGCGGAGGAAGGGCCGATCCTCGTCCATGTCGTGACCAAGAAGGGCAAGGGCTACGCTCCCGCAGAAGCCTCGGCCGACAAATATCACGGCGTGCAGAAGTTCGACGTGATCTCGGGCAAGCAGGCGACTGCACCCGCCGGGCCGCCGCAATATCAGAACGTCTTCGGCGCGCAGCTGGTCAAGGAAGCCGAGCGCGATCCCGCAGTGTGCGCAATCACCGCCGCCATGCCGTCTGGCACCGGCCTGTCGAAGTTCGCCGAAGCCTTTCCGGAGCGCTTCTTCGATGTCGGCATTGCCGAACAGCATGCGGTGACCTTCGCGGCCGGGCTGGCAGCCCAGGGCATGCGCCCGTTCGCCGCCATCTACTCGACCTTCCTGCAGCGTGCCTACGACCAGGTGGTGCATGACGTGGCGCTGCAAAACCTGCCGGTGCGGTTTGCGATAGACCGTGCCGGGCTGGTCGGTGCGGACGGCGCAACGCACGCCGGAAGCTTCGATATCACCTATCTCGCCACGCTGCCGAACATGGTGGTGATGGCGGCCGCGGACGAGGCCGAGCTGGTGCATATGACGCACACGGCGGCGCTGCACGATAATGGGCCGATCGCGGTCCGCTACCCCCGGGGCAATGGCGTCGGCGTGCCGCTGCCGGAAACTCCGGAACGGCTGGAGATCGGCAAGGGCCGCATCGTTCGCCCGGGCAAGACGGTCGCAATCCTGTCGCTCGGCACGCGCCTCGAAGAGGCCCTCAAGGCCGCCGACCGGCTGGAGGCGCAAGGCCTGTCGACGACGGTCGCCGATCTTCGCTTCGCCAAGCCGCTCGACGAGGAACTGGTCCGCAAGCTGCTGACCAGCCACGAAGTCGCGGTGACGATCGAAGAAGGCGCGATCGGCGGCCTCGGCGCGCATGTCCTCACCATGGCGAGCGACACTGGCCTGATCGATGCCGGCCTGAAACTGCGCACCCTCCGCTTGCCCGACACCTACCAGGACCATGACAAGCCGGAGCTCCAGTATCGCGAAGCCGGGCTCGACGCCGACGGCATCGTCGACACGGTGCTGAAGGCCCTTCGCCGCAACAGCGTGGGAGTAGTGGAAGGGGCGAGAGCCTGACGGACGAGCAGTTCGAGATGCCGACTGAGGCCGAGCGGGAGGAGCTGAAACACCTGTTCGGCAGGATGTCCGAAGGCAATCAGCGACTGAGCGCCGCCTTGGCACGGATCGATGCTCTCGAGGCACGCTGGACATCGTTCGATGACGCCAAGTTCAAAGAAGAGCTCTACGAAAAGCTGGATGCCGACGGCTCGGTGAACTGGAGCATCTTCTCCGACGTGCTGGGCCTCTCGCAACAAGCGCTCGCGTCATGAGTATCTGCGCGATTTGCTCAGCGGAGAGCGAGACATTGCGCTGATGCAGGAAGGCGGACCGCGCCCTCTCAGCCGCCGAGGCCGCTATGGCTCATTCCATTGCCAATCGGGAGCGCATCGCCTCCGTCGAGGGCATGCTGAACTACGCCATTATGCGATCGGGAGGCCAGCGCCGGCTCCCACCCGAATAGTCGCCTACCGATCGATATAGGCAATTTCGAAATTGCCCCAGCGGCGGCCGTTGATCCAGAGCGGCACGAAGACGTTCTTGACCATCAGCTGCTCGGTTCCGCGCTCGAGTTGGTAGACGGCCATCATGAAGGGCGCGTCGCTCCTGACGGCGCGCATTGTAGTTTCGTCGGCGAGGATGCGGCGGTTGCGGCAGTTGCGGTCGTTCCACTCGCGGTCGCCCGGCTTGGGCGGCTTGGAGCGCTGGCTCTGGTGCGTCGGCAAATAGCCGTTCACGTCCGAGATGACCGAGCCCTCGATCGAGCCGTCGCTGTCGGTAACCCGGTCGATGATGGGCTGAACGAAGCGATCAGCCCAATCCGCGAAGTTGGTATCGAACCGCTCCGGATCCGATCCTGGGATCAGCCGGTAGTTGGTGTCGAACACATCGGCGGGGCGAATTTCGCCGCGCTCGATGGCCCGTTCGATCAGCTGCTGGATTTCGTCGCGCGCGCTTAACGCCAGTTCCACGTAGCGCTGATCGTCATGCGCGAAGCCGCTATGGACGAGCTGGTCGAACATGCGGTTGGAGAGCAGCTCCATCTCGCTCATCTTGGCCTGGGCGTCGATCAGCAGGTCTCCATTGGCACGCGCCTCCCGCACGAAGCCGGCCAGCTCGTCTTTCACACGGATTGCATTGTCGTGAATGTGGCTGGTGGAGCGGGCGATGCCGTCCGACTGCTGCTCGACCAGTTCCACGATCTGCGCGACCTCGCCGACGGTATCGTTGACCCGCCCGAAGCTTTCCTGGGCGGAGCGGCTCTTGGCTACGCCCGCGCCGATCTCGGCCACGAAGGTCTCCGCTTCGTGAGCCAACGAAGCGACGGTGGCGCTGATCTCTTCGGTGGCGCCGCGCGTGTCCTGAGCAAGCTTCTTCACTTCGGCGGCGACGACGGCGAAGGTGCGGCCGGCGGCACCGGCGCGCTCGGCTTCGATCGCGGCATTGAGCGCCAGCATGTTGGTCGTTCGCGCGATCGAGTCGATGCCGGCGGTCACGCGCTGCACCTGAGTCATCGCGGCGGCGAAATTGGTCACCTGCTCGCCCAGGCGAACCACCAGCTCCGTCAGCGCGGTGAAATCGTCCATAGACTGGCGGATGATGCGCGTGCCTTCGTCGAGCTTGGTGCGCGCCTTTTCGGCGAGCAGCCGCGCTTCGTCGGTGGAATCAGCGGCGCGCCGCTGGTCCGCCTCGAGGAACGCAGTGACCTTTTCCAAGTCGGCGAGCACGTCCATCTGCCGGCCCAGGCTCTCAGCGACGCGGGTGACATGGGTGGCCGCAGCGGTGCAGCCGACCGCAAGATCGCCGCACGACTTGGCGACCGCATCGATTGCACCCGGATCCGCTGCCTTGATCGCGCCCTGTAGCATCTTCTTCTTCCGCCTTGTTCCGACACGATTTAGGCAGAATGGGTTGAGGATGGTTTAACCGCATCCCTGCGGGACTTAGCGGCATTTTAAGGATGGTGAGGGCAGGAGACGCGCTATGCCCACTGCCGCCATTCCCCCATTGTCGCGCACCATGGCTTGGGTTCTGATCCTGACGCTGATCGGCGCCATTTTGCGCATCGCGGCGGCAGGCGGCGCCTTATGGCTGGACGAGGCCTGGTCGGCGGTGCTGGCCGACAATGTCGAAACGCCGCTCGGCATCTTCGTCCTGATCAACCACGACAATAACCATCATCTGAACTCGCTCTGGCTGCAGACGGTCGGACTCGACGCCCCGCCCTTGCTGGCCCGTGCGCTGTCGATCGTCTCAGGAACATTGTCGGTGCTGGTCGCGGGCCTGATTGGCGCCCGGAGGGGCCCGGCGACCGGCATTGTCACAACCTTGTTGTTCGCAATTTCCCCGGTCTTGGTGACGCTCGGATCGGAAGCGCGGGGATATGCGCCGATGACCCTGATGGTGCTGATCGCGGTCTGGTATATTGACCGCTACCTCGACGGCGACGAGACGGCGAACCGCCCGATCACGCTGGCAATGTGCTTTCTCGTCGGGGCGCTGTTCCAGCTGACGATGCTGTTTGCCGCTTGCGCACTGGTCGGCTGGCCAGCGCTCGTGCTGTGGCGGCGGCATGGCTGGCGGCGCGCGATTGTGGAAACGGCGCGGCTGCTCGGACCCGCGATGGCGGCTCTCTTGGTCGCGCTGGCGATTGTGTTCGCACCAGCGGTGATCGGCGGCGCCGAGTTCCGCTTCGGCTCCTATCAAAGCTTCACCATGCTGCTGTTCCTGCGCGGCGTGATCGACATGCTCGGGTACGTCGTCGGAGCGCCGGTCGTGTCCTTCTTCCTGCCGGCCGGAGCGGTGATCCTGGCGGTGCTTGCGCGCTCGCTCGGTACGCCGCGGCTGGCCTTCTACTGGCTGGCACTCGTCGCCTTTCCGCTGACCGTGGCCGCGCTGCACACGATGAACGCAGGACATGCACGCTACTACCTGCTCGCCGGGCTGGCGCTACTTCTGTTGCTGGGCGAGGCTCTCGCTGCCCTGATCCGCACCACTGGCTGGAAGCGCACCGCCGGCGCCGGCGCATTGTTGCTCTTTTCGGGGGCCAGCATGGCCACGAATGTGGAGCTGATCCGCAATCAGCGGGGAGACCAGGGTGTGGCGATCCGCGCCATGGCCGCGCGCGAGCCCGGCGGCGCGCGCGTGATCATCGATCGCGAGACGGGGCTCGCCTTGCTGAAGGTTGCTGCGGCCGCCGAAGATTACACGCTGGAGATCGCCACCGCCTGCCCGCCTGCGCGCTTCGTCTTCGCCGACTGGTTCAACGGCGAACCGGACAGCCCGCCTGTGATCGAGCGCTGCGGCGCCCGCTATCGAGCCATCGTCTCGGCCGACGGCACCGGCATGTCGGCGCAGAACTGGACGCTCTACGAACGGGTGCGCTAAGCCTGCGCCCATGTTCTTCAACTTCATGGACGAGCTGCGGCACGCGGGCATTCCGGCGTCGCTCAAGGAGCATCTGGTGCTGCTGGAGGCGCTCGACCGTGAGGTGATCGAGCGGAGCCCGGAGGACTTCTACTATCTCGCACGAGCGACCTTCGTGAAGGACGAGGGACTGCTCGACCGCTTCGACCAGGTCTTTGCCAAGGTCTTCAAGGGGATCGAGACCAGCTACGGGACGGAGACGGCCGAGATTCCCGAGGACTGGCTGCGCAAGGTCGCCGAGCTCTACCTCACCGAAGAGCAGATGAAGGAAATCGAGAAGCTCGGCTCCTGGGAAGAGATTATGGAGACGCTGAAGAAGCGGCTCGAGGAGCAAAAGGAGCGGCACCAGGGCGGCAGCAAGTGGATCGGCACTGGCGGCACCTCGCCCTTCGGCGCTTATGGCTATAACCCCGAAGGCGTCCGGATCGGCCAGGAAGAAGGGCGCCACGGCCGCGCGATCAAGGTTTGGGACAAGCGCGAGTTCAAGAACCTCGACTCGACCAAGGAGCTCGGCACCCGCAACATCAAGATCGCGCTCCGCCGTCTGCGCCGCTTCGCCCGGGAAGGGGCGGCCGACGAGCTCGATATCGATGCCACCATAGACGGTACCGCGCGCCAGGGCTGGCTCGACATCCAGATGCGGCCGGAGCGGCACAATGCGGTCAAGCTGCTGCTGTTCCTCGACGTCGGCGGATCGATGGACCCACACATCAAGCTCTGCGAAGAGCTGTTCTCGGCCGCCACCGCCGAGTTCAAGAACCTCGAGTTCTTCTACTTCCACAACTGCCTCTACGAAGGCGTGTGGAAGGACAATAAGCGCCGCTTCACCGAGCGGACGCCGACCTGGGACGTACTCCACAAATATGGGCATGACTATAAGCTGATCTTCGTGGGCGACGCGTCGATGAGCCCCTATGAGATCACTCATCCCGGCGGCTCGGTCGAGCATTTCAACGAGGAAGCGGGGGCGGTGTGGATGCACCGCATCACCAACACCTATCCGGCGGCAGCCTGGCTCAATCCGGTGCCGGAAAAGCATTGGGGCTATTCCCAATCGATCGCGATCATGCGCGAACTGATGAACGGCCGTATGTTCCCGTTGACCCTTGATGGCCTGGACGACGCGATGCGCGAGCTGAGCCGCAAGCAGGGGTAGAGCGCTGATCTCGCGCTCGGACGAGCGGTTGGGGATGGCGGACGTTCAAACCTTAGGCTGAAGCAGCACGCTGCCTAACATGGGGGCATGACGCAAACCCGCAGGTTCGACACACCAGAGGCGGCGCTCGATTACATGAAGCGCGTGGCGGTGCAGGGAAGCGGCTTCACGCGCTTCGCCAATGTAGAGCCGCTGGAAGTGTGGGAAGGGCGATCCGAACTCACCCTGGCGCTCCGGCCGGACCTCACCCAGCATCATGGCTTTGCCCATGGCGCCATTGTCGGGATGATGGCGGACAATGCTTGTGCCTGGGCGGCAGCCTCGGTCAGCGGCGATGTCGTGACCGGCAGCTACACGATCAACTTTCTGGCACCGGCCAAGGGCGAGCAACTGCGCGCCAAGGGGCAGGTGGTGAAGGCTGGCAAGCGCCAGGTGATCGTCCGCGCCGAGGTGTGGGCCGAAGGCGAGGGCAGGCCGGTGCTTGCGGCGATCGCAACTGCCACCATCGTGCCTGTCAACTAAGCCGTCATTGCGAGCGTAGCGAAGCAATCCAGTCGGGCTCGGGCGCAGCTGGATTGCTTCGTCGCTGCGCTCCTCGCAATGCCGAGGAGGAAGTTACCCCGGCCGGCCCTGGCGCTTGGCCATGAAGGCCAGGCGTTCGAACAGCATCACGTCCTGTTCGTTCTTGAGCAGCGCGCCGTGGAGGGGCGGGATCGCCTTGGTCGGGTCGCGGTTCTGCAGCACGTCCAGGGGCATGTCCTCGTGCAGCAGCAGCTTCAGCCAGTCGAGCAGCTCGCTGGTAGAGGGCTTCTTCTTGAGGCCGGGCACCTCCCGGACCTCGTAGAATATGTCCATCGCCCGCTGGACCAAAATCTTGTGGATGCCGGGGAAGTGGACGTCGACGATCGCCTGCATCGTTTCGCGGTCCGGAAACTTGATGTAGTGGAAGAAGCAGCGGCGCAGAAAGGCGTCCGGCAACTCCTTCTCATTGTTCGAGGTGATGACGACGATCGGACGCTCGGCGGCCTTCACCGTCTCCTTTGTCTCGTAGACATGGAATTCCATGCGATCGAGTTCGTGCAGCAGGTCGTTCGGGAACTCGATGTCCGCCTTGTCGATCTCGTCGATCAGCAGGACGGGCAGGGTGGGCGAGGTGAACGCCTCCCACAGCTTGCCCTTGCGGATATAGTTGGAAATGTCGTGAACGCGCGGATCGCCGAGCTGGCCGTCGCGAAGACGCGCGACTGCGTCATATTCGTACAGGCCCTGATGCGCCTTGGTGGTGGATTTGATATTCCACTCGATCAGCGGCGCGCCGATGGCGGTGGCGATTTCCTGGGCGAGCACCGTCTTGCCGGTACCGGGTTCGCCCTTGACGAGCAGCGGGCGGCGGAGCGTCACCGCGGCGTTCACCGCCACCTTCAGATCGTCGGTAGCGACATAATCCCGCGTGCCTTCGAAACGCATGCCCGGCCTTTCCTCTCTTGAGGAGCCGGGATTAGGTGACGTTTACGGTAAGGGCAATGCTTTCAGGCGCGTGAGCGCGCCGCCTCGCGCGCTTCGAGCAGGTCCCAAAGCCCGCGATGCTGATTGAGCAGCTGTTGCGCGCCAAAGCTCATCGCCCGTTCGAAGGATGCGGAGTCGGCCACCGTCATTGCGACGATCCGGGTCTCTTCCTCACCGGGGAGTACGCACGCTTGCGGCTCGATCGACACGCGGCGCGGGGCGGCGTCGAGCACGGTGCGGATCGCGCGCCAATCGAGCGCCAATGCGATCGCCGAACCAAGCGCACAGCCGGCCCGGTCGGACTGGGCGAGCATCTCGAGCGCGTGGCGCTGCTGCAGCACCGCGGCTTCGCATTCCGCTTGCCCAGGGGTGCTCGGCAGCGGCCCGGTCGCGACCGCCAGCCGCGTCAGCAGCGAACGTTCCGCGGCGAACGCTTCCGCAGCTGCCGCCAGCCAGCCCTGCGCTGCCGGGTGAGGGGTGCGGTTCAGCGCGTGGTCGATCACACCCGGAAAGCGGCCGTGCAGCACGCAGAGATAATGGGCGGCATCGGCGAGGTTGCGCACTGCCTCGCGCCCGCCGTTCAGCGCTTCGGAGCGCGGATAATCGTGCCCGGCTGTGCCGTCGACGGATGCGAGCGAGACCAGAAGGTCTGCCACCTGCTCCGAACGTGCCGTTTCGATCGCCTGCATGGTCTTTTTCCCGACAAAGCCTAGGTGCGCACGGAAGCGCCTGTTGGCTCCGGTCTAAGCAGGCGACGTAAAGAGGTCGTTTATGCGGGAGGCGGGAAACGCGGTTAACGCGTGGGCGGCTTGACGCTTACGTAAATGGGATGCTTATTCCAGCCATGGCCACACAGCACCACGCGACCGTCGACACGCCGGACATGAAGAACCGGCATCAATATTCGATCACGGACCTGTCTGAAGAGTTCGACGTCACGCCGCGGGCGCTGCGCTTTTACGAAGAGGAAGGGCTGATCAACCCGATCCGCCGCGGCACGACCCGCATCTATACCAAGCGCGACCGGGCGCGGCTTGCCTGGATCCTGCGGGCCAAGCGTACGGGCTTCAGCCTGGCCGAAATCCGCGAGATGATCGATCTATACGACCTGAACGACGGCCGGCACATGCAGCGCCGCGTCACGATCGAGAAATGCAACGCCCGTATCGAACTGCTGAAACGACAGCGGCTCGATATCGATGCGCAGATCGACGAGCTCGCCCGGTTCGTGAAGATGGTCGAAAAGGTCGAGGCGAAGGCGAGCCATTGACGCCAGCGTGCTCCGGCGAAGGCCGGAGCCCTGACCCAGCACCGGCCTTCGCCGGAGCACATCGGAGTAGGACATGCCTCAATACACGCCGCCCGTTCGCGACACTCGGTTCATCCTGGATCATGTGATCGGGCTCGATCGCTACACCAATCTGCCGGGCTTCCAGAATGCCACCCCCGACACGGTCGGGGCGGTACTGAGCGAGGGCGGGCGGTTCGTGGCCGAAGTGCTGTTTCCGCTGAACCAGATCGGCGACCGCGAGGGCTGCACGCGCCACCTTGATGGCTCGGTGACCACTCCGAGCGGCTTCAAGGAGGCTTACCGGCAGCTGGTCGAGGCGGGCTGGCTGACGCTCAGCGGTCCGGAAGAATTCGGCGGCCAAGGGTTGCCGCACGTGGTGATGACGGCGTTTGAGGAGTTTGCCATCTCCGCCAACATGGCCTTCATGATGTATCCGGGCCTGACCGCCGGCGCCGTCGCCGCGATTCTGGTGAAGGGTTCGGACGAGCAGAAGGCACTCTATGCGCCCAGAATGATCTCTGGCGAATGGGGCGGCACGATGAACCTGACGGAGCCGCAGTGCGGCACCGATCTGGGGCTCATCAAGGCCCGCGCCGAACCGCAGGCGGACGGCAGTTACCGGATCACCGGCACCAAAATCTTCATCTCGGCGGGCGAGCACGACCTGACCGAGAACATCATCCACCTGGTGCTAGCGAAGACTCCGGACGCGCCGGACAGCGTCAAGGGCATCAGCCTGTTTATCGTGCCGAAGTTCCTTGTGAACGCGGACGGATCGCTCGGCGCGCGCAACGAGGTGTCCTGCGGCTCGATCGAGCACAAGATGGGCATTCACGGCAACTCCACCTGCGTGATGAATTATGACGGCGCGACCGGCTATCTGGTCGGCGAGGAGAATAAGGGCCTCGCCGCCATGTTCATCATGATGAACGCGGCACGGCTGGGCGTCGGCTTGCAGGGGCTCGGCGTCGCCGAAGTCGCCTACCAGAATGCCGTCGCCTATGCCGGCGACCGCCGTCAGGGACGCGCGCTGACCGGCCCGGCCGAGCCGGAGCAGAAGGCGGACACGCTGTTCGTCCATCCCGACGTGCGCCGCATGCTGATGGAGAGCAAAGCGCTGACCGAAGGCCTACGCGCGCTATGCCTTTGGGCCGGGCTGCTCGTCGACCTCGCGCACAAGGCGCCGAGCGAGGAGGAGCGGGAGAAAGCGGACGCCCTGGTCGGCCTGCTCACACCCGTCATCAAGGGCTTCGGCACCGATATGGGCTATAAGATCGCGACCGACTCTCAGCAGGTTTATGGCGGCCATGGCTACATCGTCGAATGGGGCATGGAGCAATATGTTCGCGATGCCCGGATCGCGATGATCTACGAAGGCACCAACGGCGTGCAGGCGATGGACCTGGTCGGCCGCAAGCTGCCGTCCAAGGGCGGTGCCGCGATCCAGGCGTTGTTCGCCATGATCGGCGAGGATGTCGCGGCGGCCAAGAGTGGGCCGAACGCGGCGCTGGCCCAGGCGCTGGGCGACAGTCTGTCCGAGCTCCAGGCCGCGACCATGTGGCTGATGCAGAATGGCTTTGCGAACCCCAACAATGCCGGGGCCGGTGCCGTGCCTTACATGCACCTGATGGGGATCGTCATCGTTGGACTGATGTGGCTGCGCATGGCGCAAGCCGCGCAGGCGCAGCTCGAGGCGGGAGAGGGCGACAAGGCCTTCCTTGAAGCCAAGCTCACCACTGCCCGGTTCTATTTCACCCGCATTGCTCCGCGTGCGGTGAGCCTGCGCAAGGAGATCGAGGGCGGATCGGAAGCCCTGATGGCGCTGTCACCGGAGGCTTTCGCTCGGGCTGCTTGAAACCTTGGGAACTTGATCTCGGTTATGTCGTTTCCGACCGACCGGACGTGTCAAGCGTCCCGTCGCGTATGAGACGATGTTCCAGACTTATTCGAGCCCCGTAGCCCAACCTGTTCAGTCAAAGAGCAGGAACCGTATCCTGATCGTCGAGGACGAGCCGCTGATCGGCCTGGGCCTCAAGGACTCGCTGGAGTGCGCCGGCCATGACGTTGTTTGGGTGCAGAGCGACCGTGCGGCCTATGCGGCTCTACGAGGGCTTGGCCGCCCCTTTGAAATCCTGATCCTCGACATTGATCTGGGCGTCGGCACTACCGGCTTCGACATTGCGCGCACGGCGCGGACGGCTAATCCGCAGGTCGGCGTGATCTTCTCCAGCGGCAGTCCGCCCGACTGGCTGAAGCATTTCGGCGTCGACAAGGCGATCTTCCTGCCGAAACCCTGCACTGAGTTTGGATTGCTCGCTGCCGTCAGCGGCTTGAGCCAGGAGCTGTCCACCGCGGATTGACGCTTAGCGGCGTCGGGCGAACCAGATGACGTGACGCGGGCCCTTGCCGTTACTCCGGGCATGCAGCGCCATTTCCTCCACGTCGAACCCTCCCGCCTTCAATCGCCGAGCGAACGGAGCATCGGGAGCCGCCGACCAGACGGCGAGAATGCCGCCGGGCCTGAGCGCCGTCTTCGCCGCGGCGATGCCGGCCGGCGTGTAGAGCCATTCGTTGCTGTGGCGGGTGAGTCCGTCCGGACCATTGTCGACGTCGAGCAGGATCGCGTCATAGGCACCGCGCGCGATGGCAATCACCGCACCGACGTCCTCCAGCCGGATCCGGACGCGGGGATCATCGAGGCAGCCGGCGGTCAGTTCGGCCATTGGTCCGCGCGCCCAGTCGATGATACCCGGCACGAGTTCCGCCACCTCGACGGCGCCGGTTCGCGGCAGTCGGGCCAGGGCCGCCCGCAGCGTGAACCCCATGCCATAGCCGCCGATCAGCAACCGCGGCTCCGGCGTGCGCAGCCGCTCTATCGTCAGGTTCGCGAGCGCTTCTTCCGAGCCGCTCATTCGGCTGTTCATCAGCTCGTTACGGTCGACGACGATCATGAAGTCGCGGCCGCGCCGGAACAGGCGCAGCGGCTCGCCGCCGGGCACTTCCGCCGTGCCGATCAGTTCGCGCGGGATCATCCATGCCCGCTAGCACGCGCTTCGGCGCAGGGCGATTGCCGCATTTCAAGCCCTCTGCTAGCTCCACGCCCATGCGTTCCCGCTATCCTGTCCGCAAGTCGTCCAAAGGTCCCCTGATCTGGATTCTGCTCCTTGTCCTGCTGATCGGCTGCCTGTGGTGGCTGTCGACCGTGGACACGGAAAAGCCGCTCACCCGTGTCGAAAAAACGATCCCGAATGACCGCCTGGGCAAGTAAGCGGCTGCTGGGAGGCGGGGCGCTCGCGCTCGCGCTCGCTGCTTTCGCCATTCCCGCCATCGGCCAGGAGCAGGCGCCGGAGTCGCTGCTGCCGCCCGGCTTTGGCGACCCGCCGCCCGCCGCCGCTCCCGCTCCGACGGAGCCGGGCGCGCAACCGGGTGGTCCGACCTTCGCGCCGGGCGGAGAGATCGTGCAGCCGCTGCCTTCGACCGCCCTGCCCGGCGAAGAAGAGGGCGAGGAGGAAGCCGAAGAGGAAGAGGAGGTCGCAGAAGTCGATCCCTTCGACCTGCCCGAGGCCGCGCGCCGCAATCCCGACCTGGTCGGCGTGCTGACCGAAGACAATGGTGGCTACCGCGCCGACCAATGGGGCAATGTCAATGCGCGCTTCGCCTCCGCGCTGATGCGCGACATCGAGGCGCCGGTTGCTTCGCGCTGGGCGCAGATCCTGTTGCGTCGCGTGCTGCTGACCCAGGCACCGACGCCGGGCGGCGGCGTGGAAGGCGCTGACTGGGTCGCCGAGCGCGCCTGGCTGTTGCTGCGCATGGGCGAGGCGGACGCGGCGCGGCTGCTCGTCTCCAGCGTCGATGTCGACCGGTTTACCCCCAAGATGTTCGATGTCGCGCAGCAGACCGCGCTCGCCACGGCCGACCCGGCCGCGATGTGCCCGCTGACAACGCGCGTGCCGACCACCGCAGACCAGACCAGCTGGGATCTCGCGCGCGCCATGTGCGCTGCCCTGTCCGGAGATTCCGGGACGGCCAGCGCGATCATCGACGCTTCGCGCCGCCGCAGCCGTGCGCGCGGCATCGACCTGCTGCTCGCCGAGAAGGTGGTCGGGGTCGGCGGCGGCCGCAGAGCCATCAACATCCAGTGGGACGGCGTGAACGACCTCACCGCCTGGCGCTTCGGTCTCGCCAATGCCGTCAACGTGGCCATTCCAGCGCCTCTGTTCCAGACGGTCGGTCCGCAGGTCCAGGCCTGGCAGTTCCGCGCGCCGATGATCGAGCCGGAACAGCGGCTCGGGCCCGCCATCTGGGCGGCGAGCCTGGGCGTGCTGTCGAATGCCGCCTATGTCGATCTGGTCGGCGCCGCCTTCGAGGCCGCCGATCCCGACGATAACGAAGACACTCTCGGCTATCGCCTGCAGCGCGCCTATGCCGATGACGAGATCGGCAATCGGCTGGACGTCATGCGCGAACTGTGGACGCAGCCGCGCGGCGACGTCGAGCGCTATGCCAATCTGGTGCTGACCGCCCGGGCCGCGGCGCGGATCGCGCCCAGCGAGGATCATGGCGAGGATGCTCGCTATCTGGTCGCCGCGATGCTGACTGCGGGGCTGGACGATGCGGCTGCACGCTGGGGTGCGGTCGCGGACCAGCTCGGCGATGGCGACGATGCCTGGGCATTGCTCGCGGTCGGCGCCCCGCGCCGGGTGGTGACGCTCTCCGCCGGACGGGCCGGGTCCTATATCGGCGAGCAGGACGATGAGAGCAGCAAGGGCGCCTTCCTGGTCGCCGCGCTTGCCGGGCTCGGCCGCTTGTCGATGGACGACGCCCAGTCTCTCGCCACCGAATATGAGCTGCCCTTGGGGCTGACCAACAGCTGGACTCGGGCGATCGACCGTGCGGCGGCTAACAATCAGCCCGCAACCGTCGCGCTGCTCGCGGCGGCTGGCATGCAGACCCGGTCCTGGAAGGCCGTGCATCCGGCCTATCTGATGCACATCGTCGCGGCGCTGCGGAGGGTTGGTCTGGAGCCGGAAGCGCGGATGATCGCGGCCGAGGCCATCACCCGCGCGTGAGCGGCGAAGACGCCCGGCTGATCGAACGCTTTCTCGAGATGCTGGCGGCCGAAGCGGGTGCCGCCGCCAACACGATCGCCGCCTATCGTTCCGACCTGGAGCTTGCTTCGGAGCAGCTTGAGGGGTGCCTCGCCGCGGCCGACGAGGACGCGATCGGCCGCCTTGCCGAGCATTGGATGCCGCTCGCGCGCTCGACGGTGGCGCGCAAGTCGGCCGCGCTGCGCCGCTTCTTCGCCTTTCTGCAGGAGGAGGGGTTCCGAAGCGACGATCTCGGCAAGGCGCTCCCCCGCCCGTCGCCCTCTCGCCCGCTGCCGAAAGTGCTGGACCGCGCCGATGTGGATCGGCTGTTCGCAGAGATTGAGCGGCGCCTGACCCAGCCGCACCCGCCCCTTGCCGATGTGCGGCTCGCGGCCCTTGTCGAGCTGCTTTACGGTTCCGGCCTTCGAGCTACGGAACTGGTGTCTCTGCCCCGCACTGCCATCGCCAGTGACCGGCCCTTCATCATCCTGAAGGGCAAAGGGGGGCGGGAGCGGCTGGTGCCCATATCCGATCGCGCCCGTGCCGCCGTCGCGCGCTGGCGAGAGCTGGTGCCGCCGCACCAGCCCTGGCTCTTCCCATCCGGAAAGAAGCATCTGAGCCGCGTACGCCTGTTCCAGATCGTGAAGGCGCTCGCCGGCGCGGCGGGCGTGCCGCCGGAGCGGGTCGGGCCACACGGTCTCCGTCACGCCTTTGCGACGCATCTGCTGGAAGGCGGCGCCGATCTCCGCGCGCTGCAGGCAATGCTCGGTCATGCCGATATCGCGACGACGCAAATCTACACCCATGTCGACTCGCGCCGGCTGGTCGAGCTCGTCAATGCTCGCCACCCGCTCGTTGACGAGCGGCCCGGGCGATCCTAACCCGCGCGCCACATGATCACGTTCCTTGATTTCGAAAAGCCGGTGGCCGAGCTGGAAGCGCGCGTGGCGGAACTGCGCGAGACGGCGGCCGGCGGTGGCGTCGATATCGAGGCGGAGATCGGCCGGCTCCAGGCCAAGGCCGACAAGGCGCTGCGCGACACCTATGCCCGCCTGACTCCGTGGCAGAAGACGCAGGTCGCGCGACATCCGGCTCGGCCGCACTTCAAGCATTATGTCGCCCGGCTGATCGAGGACTTCGTGCCGTTGGCGGGTGATCGCGCCTTTGCCGACGATCAGGCGATCCTAGGCGGCCTGGGGCGGCTTTACGGGCGGCGCGTCATGGTGATCGGCCATGAAAAGGGCGACGACACCACAAGCCGGCTGCGCCACAATTTCGGCATGGGCAAGCCGGAAGGCTACCGCAAGGCGGTGCGGCTGATGCAGCTCGCCGACCGCTTTGGCCTGCCGGTGGTGACTTTGGTGGATACGTCAGGCGCCTTCCCAGGCGTGCAGGCGGAGGAGCGGGGCCAGGCCGAAGCCATAGCCCGTTCGACCGAGCAATGTCTCGCTCTCGGCGTGCCGATGGTCGCGGCGATCGTCGGCGAAGGCGGATCCGGCGGCGCCATCGCGCTCGCTGCCGCCAATCGCGTGCTGATGTTCGAGCATGCCGTCTATTCGGTGATCTCGCCCGAAGGCTGTGCGTCGATCCTGTGGCGCACCGCCGACCAGGCGCCCGCGGCCGCTGAGGCGATGAAGATCACCGCGCAGGACCTGAAGGAATTGGGCGTCATCGACCGAATCGTCGCCGAGCCCGTCGGCGGCGCGCACCGTCATCCTGAAGGCGCAATCGACGCACTCGGAGCAGCGATCGACGGGGCGCTGACCGAGCTGGAGGGCCAGGACCGGCTTGCGCTCCGTGCCGATCGCCGGGCCAAATTCCTGAAAATGGGTGCTATCTAAGCCGCTTAGCCGGGGGAGTGGGGTGCGAATCCCGTTCCGGAACAAGTTACCGCCGCATTAACCATGATGCAGGCGAGACGGAAACGTAAACGAAACGTTAAACAGTTTCCATGAAACGCCGTCTTGTCCTGAGCAACGAAGCCGCCCGGCACCCGTTCCGGCAGCGCCTTCCCCGGTCCGCCACGCGGACGATCGAAGCCGTTCGCGACGATTCGAACGACCTGAAGCTCTTCGCCATGAGCTTCACGGCCTTCTTCGTCGCCATTTACGGCGTGTTCGGCTGACCGGAACCGGCGGCGAGCGCTGCCTATGCGCAAAGCGGCGCGAATCGCCTAAGAACAAGCTCAAGGGCGCATCCAGGTAGGTGGCGGAGTCGATGAGCGAAAAGCAGCTCGAGGAGCTCGCGCACACCAAGCGCAAGGGCAAGCAGGAGCACGTCTCACTGTCGCCGTCATTGCGAGCAAAGCGAAGCATTCAAGTGGGGCAGCTGGATTGCTTCGTCGCTTCGCTCCTCGCAATGACGGGAGCTTAGAGCGCGGTCTTGGGCGAGTGCCCGCACGCCTGATGGAGCTTCCAGGCGAGCCAAGCCGAAATGAAGCACATTGCTGACACCATCAGCAGTTGGTCGACTGCCGAGACGCCGACTGCGCTCAGCGTAAAGGCGAGCAGCGAGCCTGCCACCATCGAGCCTGAGTTGACGATGTTGTTGGCGGCGACCGTGCGCGCGGTCTGGTCCTTCTCCACGGTGGTGGTCAGGAAGGCATAGAGCGGCACCACGAACATGCCCCCGGTCACGGCCACGCCGAACAGCGCGATCAGCATGGCGACGGCGCTCGGATGCTCGATGAATTCGGCCAGGTTGTAGAGCGAACCGGCGGTGTCGCCCTCCCAGCTTTTCGAGATGGCATAGACGCCGAGGATGAAGCCAGCCATCGCGATGACCGAGATTGGCGAATAGCGGGCCGAGACTTCGCCCTTCAGCAGCCGATTGATCGCGACCGACCCGATGGCCACGCCTACTGAAAACACCGCGAGGAAGAGACTGGCGACCTGCTCGTTCGAGGTCAGCACATTCTTCACCAGCGGCGGAAACTCGATCACCAGCACGGCGCCGATCGTCCAGAAAAAGCTGATAGAGCAGATCGCCAGGAACAGGCGCGGGATGTGCATGGTCGCGTTGACCAGGCGGAAGGAGGAGCGGACGATGTGCCAGTCAATCCCATGTTCCTCATGCACAGGCGGGGCAGGGGGCACCTGGCGCCCGGCGAACCAGCCGAGGATCGCCACCATGAGCACCATCCCCGCCGCGATGTCCGGTCTCTGGGTGATAAAGCCAGCAGTAATGGTGCCGGCCAGGATCGCGATGTAGGTCCCCGCCTCGACCAGGCCGGTGCCGCCGAGCACTTCCTCCGGCTCCAGATGTTGCGGCAGGATCGCGTATTTGATCGGGCCGAAAAAGGTCGAGTGCACGCCCATTGCCAGCACTGCGCCCAGCATCAGCGGGATGGACGGCAGCAGCAGCCCAATCGCACCGGCGATCATGATGAAGATTTCGGCCGTCTTCACCAGCCGAATGATCCGCGCCTTGTCGCGCGTGTCCGCCAGCTGGCCCGACAGCGCGGACAGCAGGAAGAAGGGCAGGATGAAAAGGCCGGTCGCGAGCGCGTTGAACTGCATCTCGACCTTCGGGTCCGAATAGACCTGATAGGTCGCGAACAGCACCATGGCCGTCTTGAACAGATTGTCGTTGAACGCGCCGAGGAACTGAGTGACGAAGATCGGCAGGAAGCGCCTTCGGCCGAGAAGCCGCATCGAAGTCTGCATGAGGTGCGGATTGGCCGTTGTTGATGCTGGCGCGCGCTTTAGCCCAGCACAAACTTCGCGCAAAGAAAAAGGCGCCCGAGAGTGACCCGGACGCCCCTTTCAAGCAACTTTGGTCAGCCGAAGGCGAGGGTGGCGCGAGCGCGGCGGCGGAGGGCCGCACCGGCGAGGCCGAAGCCGCCGATCATCATCGCCCAGGTGGCCGGCTCGGGGACAGCCGCGATCGTCACTTGCCCAAGCCGGTTCGGTCCATAGGAGGCTCCGCCCGCGACCGAGAAGCTCAGCGCCTGCGACAGTCGCAGGTTGATCCTATTCTCGAAGCCCTGTGGGCTATAGTAAGCAAGACCGGCGATCGGGCCGCGGAACAGGCTTGCCGACAGGGACCATTCGATACCGCCATCGGCGACTGCGGCCACCTGGTACAGGGAGGAGTCGAGCACCTTATTGAAGCCCGGCTGACCGTTCTTGCCCGGGATGAAAGCCGTGACGCCATTGGTGCCGATCTCAAAGCCCAGGTCGGAGCCATTGCCCGCGCTGGGATCCAGATCCCAGTAAACGTTAGAGAAGTTGCCGACCGGAGTGCCGCCGGTCAGGTCGAAATAGCCGTAGACATTGCTCGCATCGCTGCTGAGGTAGATGTCGTAACCGGCATGGGCGCGATTTTCCGGCGCCTGGAAGTTGCTGTGCGGCGCGTTCGGGTCGGTCGCGACAGTAGCGGTGGCGGCGCCGTAGCCGGCATCGCGTACGCCATCGACGGCGATCACGGCGGCAGCAGGCGCAGACAGAGTCAGAGCGAGCGAGGAGGCGCCCAGCAGAGAGATTTTCATGAAGAACCCCCTGAAAGATCGCGACTTAAACAAAGCCGCCCCGGCAGATTATCGTTAACACTGGGGTAAACAAGCGGGCAGCGGCGGCCGCGTCTGGATCAAAATGGGATGACGATTTGATGACAAGGGTATCGCTCACGTCATTTTGAACTTGGCGGCGTTGCGAGTAGAGCCAAGGCGCATGCTGACGCTGCCCAATCTGCTCACCCTGTCGCGCATCCTGGCGGTGCCGATCCTGATGGTGCTGCTCTGGTATCCGGGGTGGCGGGTGGGCTATGGCGCGGCGTTCGTGCTCTACTGCATCGTCGGCATCACCGATTATTTCGACGGTTATCTCGCGCGCGCGCAGGGCACCGTTTCGAAGCTCGGCATCTTCCTCGATCCCATCGCCGACAAGATCATGGTCGGAGCGGTGATCGTGATGCTGATTACGACCGGCGGCGGCCCCGATGGCGACCCCATCATTCATGGCTGGAACGTCATTCCGGCGCTTGTCATCCTGCTCCGCGAGATCGCGGTGTCGGGCCTGCGCGAGTTTCTGGCCCAGTTAAGCGTGTCGGTGCCGGTCAGCCGGCTCGCCAAGTGGAAGACGACCTTCCAGATGGTGGCGCTCGGTGCGCTGATCCTGTCGGGGTCGGTGCCGGATCAGCTGTGGGTGCACCAGACCGGTGTGGTGTCGCTCTGGGCGGCGGCGGTGCTGACGCTCGTCACCGGCTGGGACTATCTTCGCGTCGGCCTCAAGCACATGGACTGACCGTGGCGACGATCCTCTATTTCGCCTGGGTCAGGGAGCTTGTCGGCACGAGCGAAGAGCGGATCGACTTGCCTGACGAGTTGAGCACGCTGGGCGAGGTCGCGTCCTGGCTGCGGGGCCGCAGCGAGGGTCATCGGCAGGCGTTCGCAGATTTGTCGCGGCTGCGCGGAGCCATAGACCAGAGCTTTGCCGGGTGGGACGCGCCGATCAAAGGAGCGGGAGAGATCGCCTTCTTCCCTCCGGTGACCGGCGGATGATTTCGGTCTCGGTCCAGCAGGCGCCCTTTGCGCTGGACGAAGCACTGGCGCCGCTTGAGGCGCTTGGCGGGGGTGCGGTGGCGAGCTTCGTCGGGCTGGTGCGGGCGGATGGCGATGTCGAGCAGCTGACGCTGGAACATTATCCCGTCATGACAGAGACCGCGCTGCGCGGGATCGCGGAGCAGGCGAGCGCACGCTGGTCGCTGCTGGGTGCCACGATCATTCACCGTGTCGGGCCGATGCAGCCGGGCGAACGGATCGTCCTCGCCGCCGCCTGCGCGCCGCACCGCCGCGATGCGCTCGACGCCTGCGCCTTCATGATCGACCGGCTGAAAACCGACGCGCCGTTCTGGAAAAGCGAGAGCCGAGTCGGGCAGGCGAACTGGGTCGAAGCGCGGGAGAGTGACGAAGCGGCTGCGAGTCGATGGTCACCCTGAACGTCATCCCGAACTTGTTTCGGGATAAGGGTTGAGTAGCGGAAAGCCGGGAGTAATCCCCGCCTCAGAGCACCGGAAGCTTTATCCCGAACCAAGTTCGGGATGACGTCATACATTAGCCCGCGGCCTTGCGCAGCAGGTCCGCAAGCAGCCTGAAGTCCTTCTCCCGCGGGCTGTTCTTGCGCCAGATGAGAGCGATCTGCCGGGCGGTGTTATCGCCTTCGAGCGGGCGCGCGACGACGTTGGTGTGGTCGAGAATGCCGGCGTCGAGCGCCATTTCAGGCAGCATCGTGACGCCCAGCCCATTGTCGACCATCTGCACCAAGGTGTGGAGCGACGTACCCAGCATCGTCGCCTGGGCGCGCAGCTCCGGCCGGTTGCAGGCGGCGAGCGCATGATCGCGCAGGCAATGCCCGTCTTCCAGCAGCAGCAGCTGGTCCGGCTCGATTGCATCCGCGCCGATATGCGCTGGCAGCTCCTTCTCTCCCTTGGGGAAAGCCACCATCAGCTGGTCGTCGAACAGTTCCTCATGCTCGACCTCGCCACAGGCATAGGGAAGGGCGAGCAGCACGCAGTCTGCGCCGCCGCGGTTCAGCGATTCACAGGCGGCGGCGCTCGTCTCCTCGCGCAGATAGAGCTTCAGCTCCGGGCGTTCCTGCCGGATAAAGGGGAGGAGGCGAGGCAGGAGGAAGGGCGCGATCGTGGGGATCACGCTCATCCGCAGGTCGCCCGACAGCGGCTTGCCGGCGGCGCGGGCGAGGTCGGCGAGCTCCTCGGCTTCGCGCAAGACGCGACGTGCTTTCCCCGCGATCTTCTCGCCCACCGGCGTGAAGCGCACCACGCGCCTGGTGCGTTCGACCAGCACGATTCCGATCAGTGACTCTAATTCCCGCAGGCCCGCGGAGAGGGTCGACTGAGTGACAAAGCAGGCGTCCGCTGCCCGGCCGAAATGGCCATAGTCGTGCAGCGCGACGAGATACTGAAGCTGCTTGAGGGTCGGCAGGTAGGTGGTCGTCATCCATTGCCTCAGTCGATCAATAATCTCCAAATAATCTACTTGTTCACTAAAAACCAGCTTCCTATATGCTGCATCGCAGCGAGGGACTCCCCTCGGCTCCGCCATTCTAAACCAAAGAGGACACGCACGAACATGCTGACTGTTGGCGACAAGCTTCCCGCTCTCACCCTGCCCGTGCAGCAGGGCACCTCCGCGCTTCCTGCCGGCGAGACGATCGATCTCGGCCAGACCAACGGCAAGTGGAAAATCCTGTTCTACTGGCCGAAGGATTTCACCTTCGTCTGCCCGACCGAGATCGTCGGCTATGGCAAGCTGAAGGACGAGTTCGCCGACCGCGATGCCGAGCTGATCGGCGCTTCGACCGACACAGCGCACGTCCACTTCGCGTGGCGCCGGTCGGACGAGGAACTGGCCCAGGCCGACTTCCCGTGGATTGCCGACAACGGCGCGAAGCTGGCGTCGGAACTCGGCATTCTGGACCGCAATGAGCATGTCGCCTTCCGCGCGACCTTCATCGTCGATCCGGACAACGTCATCCAGCACGTGACCGTCAACGGCCTGAACGTCGGCCGCAATCCGCAGGAGACGCTGCGGGTGCTCGACGCGCTGCAGACCGACGAGCTCTGCCCCTGTAACTGGACGAAGGGCGAGGAAGTCCTTCAGCCGGTTGCCGCCTAACACGCGGCGCTCTGGGCGCGGGATCGCCCCTCCCTTCGGTCCCGCGCCCACCAAGCCATAGCACTTGTTCCCCGGCGAAGGCCGGGGCCCAGCCCTCACCGAATGACTCCTGGACCCCGGCCTTCGCCGGGGAACAGTCTTTCACGCCCGGAGAACATCCATGTCCCTCAAGGAATTCGCGGACACGCTCCCCGATTTCGCCAAGGATCTGCGACTGAACGTTAGCTCGATCCTCAACGATCAGCTGCTCGGCGACCAGCGCAAATATGGCCTCATCCTCGCGACCGCGCATGGCACCGGCTATCGTCCGTTGGTCGCAGCTGCCGAGGCGGAGATCGAAGGCAAGCTATCGGCCGAAGCAGCCAATGCGGCGCGCGCCGCGGCTGCGGTGATGGCGATGAACAATGTCTATTACCGCTTCACCCACCTCGCCTCGAACCCGGAATACCGAACCATGCCAGCCAAGCTGCGCATGAACGTGATCGGCAATCCCGGCATCGACAAGGCGGACTTCGAGCTGTTCAGCCTTGCCGTCTCGGCGCAGAATGGCTGCGGCATGTGCATCGACAGCCACGAAAAGGTGCTGAAGCAGCACGGTGTGAGCGCCGAAATCATCCAGGCCGGCGCGCGCATTGGCGCAGTGATGACAGCCGTCGCGACGGTGCACAGCGCGCTGAACTAGCGTCAAAACTCCGTTCGGCCTGAGCTTGTCGAAGGCCTTCCTTGTTCTTTCTGGCCCTGAAGAAAGGGAAGGCTTCGACAAGCTCAGCCCGAACGGGCTTTTGTGCCTCATCTAGTTCCGCGGCGCCTGCCTTCGGTAACTCAGCGCCTCTGCAATGTGCACGCGACCGACCGTCTCGGCGCCGGCCAGGTCGGCGATGGTGCGGGCCACACGTTGAATGCGGGTATAGCCCCGCGCTGACAGCCGCATTGCTTCAGCCGCCTGTGCCAGCAGCTTGCGGCCGGGCTCATCGGGCGTGGCGACCGCCTCCAGCACCGGCCCGTCCGCCTCTGCATTGGTGCGGACGCCAAGCCCGGCATAGCGTGCCGTTTGGACCTCTCTGGCGGCGCGCACACGTTCCGACACTTCGCGTGAACCTTCGGTCGGCGGCGGCAGCACCAAGTCGGCGGCACTGACCGCCGCAACTTCGACGTGAAGATCGATACGGTCCAACGATGGCCCGCTGACCTTCGCCTGATAGTCCGCCGCGCAACGCGGCGCGCGGGCGCAGGCGAGGGCGGGGTCGCCGAGGTGGCCGCAGCGGCACGGGTTCATCGCTGCGACGAGTTGCACCCGCGCGGGAAAGGTGACGTGCGCATTTGCCCGCGCCACGCTGACATTGCCGGTCTCGAGCGGCTGTCGCAACGAGTCGAGCACGGCGCGCTGAAACTCCGGCAGTTCGTCCAGGAACAGCACGCCCAGATGTGCGAGGCTGACTTCGCCCGGCTTGGCGCGAATGCCGCCGCCGACCAAAGCCGCCATAGACGCGCTATGGTGCGGCGCCCGGAATGGCCGGGTGCGGGAGATGCGGCCGCCCTCCAGCGTGCCGGCGACGCTCGCCACCATCGAGGTCTCGAGCGCTTCGGCCGGGGTAAGCTCGGGCAGGATGCCAGGCAGGCAGGCGGCCATCAGCGACTTCCCCGCGCCCGGGGGTCCGACCATTAGTAAATTGTGACCACCGGCCGCTGCGATCTCGAGGGCGCGCTTGGCAGTCTCCTGGCCCTTCACCTGCGCGAGGTCCGGACCGCGGCTGGGCTCAGCCGCGTCGCCCGGCTCCGGCGCGCGCAGCACGGCGGTGCCGCGCAGGTGATTGAGCAGGGCGAGCAGGTCCGGCGTGGCGACGACCTCGATCGACCCTGCCCACGCCGCTTCGCTGCCCTGCGCGGCGGGACAGATAAGACCCAACTGACGCTCCGCGGCATGCAGCGCGGCGAGCAGGACACCTGGCGAGGGCGCTACCCGGCCGTCCAACCCGAGTTCGCCGACCGCGACGAACTGGCTCAGCGACTCCGCATCCACCACGCCCATGGCGGCGAGCAGGCCCAGCGCGATCGGCAGGTCGTAGTGCGAGCCTTCCTTGGGCAGGTCGGCAGGCGACAGGTTCACAGTGATCCGCTTGGGCGGCAGCGACAGACCGAGGGACGCTATCGCCGCGCGGACGCGCTCACGGCTTTCGGCCACGGCCTTATCCGGCAACCCGACCACGACGAAGCCCGGCATGCCGGCCGCAACCTGAACCTGAACTTCGACGGCGCGCGCTTCGAGCCCCAGATACGCGGCCGTCGCCACGATGGCGACCATGTTTCCTCCCCCTGTTCAGTCAGATAGCCGCAGCGCGTCGGGATTGTCGAGCGGCCCGCTTGCGCGGGGCGGCGCCGCGCCCCATTTGCGCGGTTGTGAAGGCGCCCCCCGATTCCGTGTTGCGTATCGTCTATCTCGGGACGGGCTGGGTCATGGTCCTGGTGATTACGCCGATGGTCGGTGTGCTGCCCGGCCCGGGCGGCATTTTCATCTTCGCCGGTGGGCTGGCGCTGCTGCTGAAGAACTCGAATTGGGTAAAGCGGCTGTACACGCGCTATTCGCGACGCTTTCCGCGGCACGGCCGGCTGATCGATCGCGTCTTGCGCCGCCCGAGCGCACCGCGCGGCCGGGCGCGGCCTGCGGAACTCAAGCCCTCAGTGCGTGGATTCAAAGCAAGAGCTCGCTCCTTTGTTGACTTTTTCTCCCGCCACCCCTAACCGCGCTTCAACAGTCAGGCCGCCCTTCGTTGGCGGCCCTTTTTTGTTCAGATTTTGAGGAATGAGCGATGAAGCGCACGTTTCAGCCGAGCAACCTGGTGCGCAAGCGGCGTCACGGGTTCCGCGCGCGCATGGCGACGGTCGGCGGCCGCAAGGTGATCGCGGCGCGCCGCAACCGCGGCCGCAAGGTGCTGTCGGCCTAACCACTCTCACTCGCCGCGCGGACTTTCTCGCGGCGAACGCGGGCAAGCGGGCGCCGATGCCCGGCTTCGTCCTGCTGGTGCGCCCGCGTGGCGACGACAACGCCCAGATGCGTGTCGGCTATACTGTGACCAAGAAGATCGGCGGCGCGGTCGTGCGCAACCGGATGAAGCGACGCTTCCGCGCGCTCGCCGCTGAGCTGTTACCGGAGCTGGGCATCGCCGGCGCCGATCACGTGCTGATCGGGCGCGCGGGCGGGGTTGAACGCGAATTCGCATTGCTGCGGGCGGAGTTGGTCAAGGCGCTGCGGAAACTCTCCGATCGTCATCCCCGCGAAAGCAGGGACCCAGCTTCTTCTTCGGGATCCGGGCCAAAGGCTGGGTTCCCGCTTTCGCGGGAATGACGATGAGGAGGCTGTTCATCGCCCTCGCGCGCTTGTGGCAGCGTTACCCATCCGCCATGCTGCCGCCCTCGTGCCGCTACACCCCCACATGTTCGGCCTATGCAATCGAGGCGGTGGAGCGCTATGGCGCGGCGCGGGGCGGCTGGCTGGCGGTCAAGCGCCTTGCCCGGTGCCATCCGTTCGGCGGCCGCGGCTACGATCCGGTACCCTAGGAGTTAGAGTTGGAAAATCAGCGCAACATGATCCTTGCGATCGTGCTTTCGGCCATCGTGCTGTTCGGCTGGAGCGCGCTGTCCGATCGATTCTTCCCGACTGCCAATCCGCCGGCGACTAAGGTGGTGGACGGCAAGCCGGTGCCGGTGCCGCAGCCCGGCGCCAATCCGGCGTCCAGCGCACCGGCGACGGTTCGCAATCGCGAGCTGGTGCTGCGCGAGACGCCGCGGGTGCGGATCGACACGCCCGCCCTTGCCGGTTCGATCAATCTGACCGGCGCGCGCATCGACGATCTGGTGCTGAAGCGGCACCGCGAGACGATCGCGAAGAACTCGCCGCCAATCCGCCTGCTTTCGCCCGAGGGCGGGCCGAACCCGGTTTACGCCCAGTTCGGCTGGTCGGGCGAAGGCGCGCCGATGCCCGGCAACGACACGGTCTGGCAGGCGGATGGGCAGTTGCTTGGCGTCAACCGGCCGGTGACTCTCAGCTGGGCTAACGGCACCGGCCAGACCTTCCACATTCGGCTGTCGATCGACGCCAATTACATGATCACGGCCGAACAGAGCGTCGCCAATAGCGGCAGCGGCCCGATCGCCGTGCGGCCCTTCTCGCTGGTAAAGCACACCGGCATCCCCAAGGAGCCGGATAGCTGGACCGTGCATATCGGCCCGATGGGCGTGTTCGATGGCGTGGCCAATTACGACGTCAATTATCCCGATCTCGACGAGGCGGGCGCAGTAGGGCGCAGCTTTACCTCGACAGGCGGCTGGCTCGGCTTCACCGACAAATATTGGCTGACTGCGCTCGCCCCTGCTGCCAATGCCCGGGTCAGCGCCTCCTTCCGCACGATCGGCGACAAGACCTATCTCGCCGCCTTCACGCCGGCCGATCAGTCGGTGCTCGCGCCCGGCAAGGCAGTGACCAGCACGACGCGGCTTTTTTCCGGCGCCAAGGAAGTCGGCGTGCTCCAATCCTATGAGCGCGATCTGAACATCGCCCAGTTTGATAAGGCCATCGATTGGGGCTGGTTCGCCTGGTTTGAACGGCCGATCTTCTCCCTGCTGGACTGGCTGTTCCGTGCGGTCGGCAATTTCGGCGTCGCCATCATCCTGCTGACGGTGATCGTCCGCTTGATCATGTACCCGATCGCGCAGCGGCAATTCGCGTCGATGGCGGCGATGCGCGTGCTCCAGCCCAAGGTGAAGGCGCTGCAGGAGCGGCACAAGGACGACAAACAGAAGCTGCAGCAGGAAATGCTGGAGCTGTATCGGAAGGAGAAGGTCAATCCGCTCGCCGGCTGCCTGCCGATCCTGATCCAGATCCCGATCTTCTACGCGCTCTACAAGGTGCTGATCCTGACGATCGAGATGCGGCACCAGCCGTTCGCGCTGTGGATCAAGGATCTCTCGGCGCCGGACCCCATGACGCCGGTCAACCTGTTCGGCCTGCTCAACTTCACGCCGCCCTCTTTCCTGGCGCTGGGCGTGCTGCCGATCCTGCTTGGCGTCACCATGTACATCCAGTTCAAGCTCAATCCTGCGCAGATGGACCCGGTGCAGCAGCAGGTTTTCTCGATAATGCCCTGGGTGTTCATGTTCATCATGGCGCCATTCGCGGCCGGCCTGCAGCTTTACTGGACTGTCTCGAACATTCTGGCGATCGCGCAGCAGAAATGGCTCTACAGCCGCTATCCAGCGCTCAAGAGCCAGCCAGGACCGATAACGTCTTGACGCCCGAACAGCCCCGTTCGTCCCGAGCGAAGTCGAGGGACCCTGCCGAGCGGAGCGAGGCTCTCGCCGATGCTCGAGAGGGTGTCTCGACTGCGCTCGACACGAACGGAAAGAGTGAGCTGGTCGAGGCCGCCCGCAAGCTGTTCGCGGGCCCGATCGCGTTCCTGAAGTCGGCGCCGGAGCTAAAGTTTCTGCCCGACATGGATGCGCCGGAGGTGGCGTTTGCCGGCCGCTCGAACGTCGGCAAGTCGTCGCTCTTGAACGCGCTTACCGGCCGCAACAGCCTGGCGCGCACCTCCAACACGCCGGGCCGTACGCAGGAGTTGAACTTCTTCGATGTCGGCGAGCCGCTGGTGCTGCGGCTGGTGGACATGCCCGGCTATGGCTTTGCCAAGGCGCCCAAGGACATGATCCGCAAGTGGCACCATCTAATCAATGATTTCTTGCGCGGCCGCGCGGTGCTGAAGCGCGTGCTGGTGCTGGTCGATAGCCGTCATGGCCTGAAGGATGTCGACCGCGAGCTGATGGCGATGCTGGACAAGGCGGCGGTCAGCTATCGGCTCGTGCTGACCAAGGCGGACAAGGTGAAGGCGACCGACCTCGCCAAGGTAAGCGACGCGACCGCCGCCGAAGCCCGCAAACACCCCGCCGCGCATCCCGACGTGATCGCCACGTCGAGCGAGAAGGGGATGGGCATCCCCGAACTGCGCGCCGCGGTGTTGGAGAGCGTTACCGTTTGATCGTCATCCCGAACTTGTTTCGGGATAAGGGCGGTTCCAACTCGTGGCCGACGTCTCGCTCCGATCGCCCGATAGCTTATCCTGAAACAAGTTCAGGATGACGGGAGGGTGGTTGCGACTTTCGTGCCCACCCGGCTAGGGCGGTTCCATGCTCAAGCTCTTCATCGGCAACAAGGCCTATAGCAGCTGGTCGATGCGCGGCTGGCTGGCCGTCAAGCAATCCGGCCTGCCGTTCGAGGAAGTGACCGTTCCGCTCTACAACGAGGAATGGAACCGCCTGCGCGAAGGCGACGAGTTCGCTCCCAGCCAGGGTAAGGTGCCGATCCTGTGGGAAGACGAAGTCGTCGTCTGGGACTCCCTCGCCATCGTCGACTGGCTCGCCGACAAGGTGGGGCGGGACCGGTTCTGGCCGGAGGACGAAGCGGCGCGAGCCATGGCGCGGTCGATGGCGGCGGAAATGCACTCGAGCTACCAGCATCTACGCCGCGAGATGCCGATGAACGTCCGCAAGCAATTCTCGACGCCCGAGCTGAAGCCGGAGGTGCTGCAGGAGATCGGCCGCGTACTGAGCCTCTGGGCGCAGGCCCGAGCGCGCTATGGTGGCACCGGCAAATTCCTGTTCGGCGACTATTGTGCGGCCGACATCATGTTCGCGCCGGTGGCCACCCGCTTCGTCACCTATTCCGTGCCGCTGCCAGGCTTCGCCGCCACCTATGTCGAGGCGCTCTACACCCATCCCTGCGTCCGCGAATGGATCGAGGCGGCGCAGCATGAGGAATGGACGATCGAGAAGTTCGAGCAGCCGGTTCAGGTGTAGAAGGAGGAGCCATCCTTCCGCTTGAACCCCTCGCCATTGAACAGGTGCATGTCGATATCGGGATAATGGCAGTCGCTGGCCGCGGGGCGGCCGATAGCCACGAAAACGCAGTCGCTCTCGCTTTCGTTGATCAGCACATGGCCATTGCCATCGCCCTTCGGAAAGGCCGCGACGTCGCCGGGGCGCATCGGTGTGCGGCCGCTATCGTCGACTAGCACCGCCTCGCCCGAGAGCATCACAACTAGCTCGTCCTCATCTTCGTGCCAGTGGCGCTGGGACGACCAGGCGCCGGGCTTCAGCACGACATGGCTGGCGCCGAAGTCGCTGATGCCGGACGCGGGCGCAAGGCGCCGGTACCAGCGGCCCTGCACCTTATCGGCATAGTCGGGTGGGTATCCGGTAGCGTTCGTTTGCGAGATTTGGTCGAGGTTGAGCTTGGGCATTCACCACCCTTTCGTCATCCCCACGGAAGCCGGGACTCAGTTTCCCCTGATTGCCACGAAAAGGAAAGAAGGTGGGTTCCCGCGTTCGCGGGAATGACGAATAGAGAGGGGGATGGTTCTTGAACTCGCCAAGCAACTGATCGCGTGCCCCAGCATCACGCCCGCGCGCGGAGCCGTATTCGACGCGCTTGAAGCCGTGCTGACGGCGCGTGGCTTTCAGGTCGACCGCTTCACCGCTGGGGAAGCACCGGATGGACCGGTCGAGAACCTGCTCGCCTGGCGCGGTGAGGGCGCGCCGCATTTTGCCTTTGCCGGCCATGTCGATGTCGTGCCGCCGGGAGAGGGCTGGTCCGCCGATCCATTCACTCCCGAAGTCCGCGGCGAATTGCTCTACGGTCGCGGCGCGGTCGATATGAAAGGCGCGCTCGCCGCCTTCGTTGCAGCACTGGATCGTGTCGAGCAACAGCACGGCACGATCAGTCTCATCATCACCGGCGACGAGGAAGGCCCGGCCATCTTCGGCACCCGTGCGCTGATTGGCCGGATGGCGCAGCACGGGCTGAAGCCGGACCTGTGCCTCGTCGGAGAGCCGACCTCGGTGGCGCGGCTGGGCGACACGATCAAGATCGGCCGTCGTGGTTCGGTCAATATCTGGATCGAGGTGCCCGGCACCCAAGGCCATGTCGCCTATCCGCATCTTGCCGACAATCCGGTGCCCAAGCTCGTGCGCGCCCTGGGCGCCATCGATGCGATCGAGCTGGACCGCGGTACCGACTGGTTCCAGCCGTCCAACATCGAGATCACCGATCTGGAAGTCGGCAATCCGGCCACCAACGTCATCCCGGCAAGGGCAAAGGCCCGGCTCAGCATCCGCTTCAACGACCTGCATCGCGGCGACGAGCTGGTGGCGCGCATCGCCGAGATGGTGCTTGCCGAGGCGCCCAGCGCGATCGTCCGCCCGGTCGTCTCCGGCGAGGCGTTCCTGACCGCACCGGGCGAACTTTCGGAGCTCGTCTCTGCGGCCATTCAGGAGAAGACCGGCATCACTCCGGAACTCTCCACCAGCGGCGGCACTTCGGACGCGCGTTTCCTGTCGAAGCTGTGCCCCGTGGTGGAGTTCGGACTGCCTAATGCGACCATGCACAAGCTGGACGAAGCGGTGGCGGTCAGCGATTTGGAACTGCTCGCCGAGATCTACGCTGACATTCTCAGGCGGGTTCAGGTCAGCGCGCGGTAGAGGCCGTAGAGGCTGGTCAGCGTCACCAGCGCGCCGACGAAGGTGAGCAGCAGGTCCGGGTTCACCCGCTTGGCGATGATGGCGCCGAACGGTGCCGCGATCACGCCGCCGACCAGCAGGCCCATGGTCGCCGCGGTGAAGGCTTCCCAACCCAGCGTCGCGATGAACGTGGCGGAAATGGTCACAGTCAGGAAGAACTCGGCCGTGTTGACCGTGCCGATCGTCTTGCGCGGGCTGCTTCCCTGGACGAGCAGGTTGGACGTCACGATCGCACCCCAGCCGCCGCCGCCGCCCGCGTCGAGAAAGCCGCCGATCAGGCCAAGCGGCGAGACGAACTTGGGCTCACGCTCGGTATGCCGATGCATCACCCCGCGGTAGAAGAGATAGATGCCCAGGCTGGTCAGATAGGCGAGCACGAAGGGACGGGCAGTGTTCGCGTCGATCTGGGTCAGCACATAGGCGCCAAGCACCCCGCCGATCACGCCGGGCACGGCCAGGCGCATGAACAGCCGCCAATCGACATTGCCGTGCAGCACATGGCTGATGCCGGACACAGCGGTGGTGAAGGTCTCCGCCGTATGGACCCCCGCCGACGCCGCCGCAGGCGGAACGCCGGTCGAGATCAGCAGCGTGCTTGAAATCTGCCCGAAGGCCATGCCGAGGGCGCCGTCGACGATCTGCGCGGTAAAGCCGATCGCGACGAATATCAGGATCGTCTGCAGATCCAGCCCTTCGATCATCCGGTACGCCGCCCCCTTGAGAGTTGATTGCCGTCTGCGGCCATATCGGACGTTCGGCAAGAACAGTTGCACTTGGGGCTCGCATAGCCCGAGCCGCATAAGCTGGCATTGCGTCGATCCGTTCCCTAAATAGGTTGGCCGAAAGGGAGGGACGAATGGCCAGTAGAGTGTTCGCGTATCTGGATTCGATCCGCGCGCGCGACCCGGCTCCCCGGACCCGCTGGGAAATCCTGCTCTATCCGGGCGTGCTTGCCGTGGCGCTTCACCGCGTCGCGCATTGGCTGTTCGAAGGCGAGCTGTTCTTCCTGGCACGCTTCGTCAACCACCTGTCCCGCTTCCTGACCGCGATCGACATCCATCCGGGCGCGAAGATCGGACGCAACCTGTTCATTGATCATGGCTTCACCGTGATTGGCGAGACCGCCGAGATCGGAGACAATGTGACCATCTACCAGTGCGTCACCCTCGGCGGCACCAATCCGGCGAACGGCGTCGCGGGCAAGCGCCACCCGACGCTCGAGGATGGCGTGATCGTCGGTTCGGGTGCCCAGGTGCTGGGGCCGATCACGGTCGGCAAGGGGGCGCGGGTCGGCGCCAACGCGGTGGTCACCAAGGACGTGCCCGAAGGCGCGGTGATGGTCGGCATTCCGGCTAAGCCGACGCTGATGGACGCCGAGCAGAAGCAGGACTTCATGCCGTATGGCACGGTCTGCTCCGATCTGTGCGACCCCGCCGGGCAGCGGCTGGAGAGCATGAAGGGCGAGATCGACCGGCTGCAGGCGCGCATCAACGCGCTCATTGCGGAGCGGAAGGAAAGCGTGGAGCGTCAAGACCTGTTCGGATGAGCAATATCCACCCTTTTCCGGTATGGCAGCGCGGTGTCGGGCAGGTCGGGTTCGAGCGGCCGGAACTGACGCGCATCCTCGATCTCTATGGGCGCATGGTCGCAGCGGGAATGTGGCGGGACTATGCGATTGATCTCGGACGCGACGCCGCGATCTTCTCGGCCTTCCGCCGCACCGCCGAACGGCCGGAGTTTCGGATCGAGAAACGTCCGGCGCTGCGCGCCCGGCAGGGGCAATGGGCGTTGATCGCCGAGAGCGGCTCGGTGCTCAAGCGCGGCCATGAGCTTGGGCCAGTGCTGGCCCCAGTTGAACGGCGGCTGCTGAAGGTGGTGGAAGAGTAACCATCCGTTCGTATCGAGCGAAGTCGAGATACGCTCCTCGACTTCGCTCGAAGCGAACGGGGTTCAGGCGGTTTGAGCTTGAACGGCCAGCCCTGTCTCATGCGCCGGCGGAACTTTGTTCGCCAGCCGGTATGGCAGCCGCTCCACGATCAAAGCTCGCGCATTGTGCCAGAAGGCGGAAAGCAGCAGCAGCGCCGAGCCGATCACCAGCGCGGTGAGCGCCACGTTGAGGCCGACGGCACCGAGTTCGCGGAACAAGGCGCTGAGCGCGTAGAGCACATAAGCCAGCGCCGAGACCATCAGCGCCCGCCGGTCGACTGCGAGGGCGACGATCGCGAGAACGATGTAAAGCAGCACCACGACGATCGCGCTGCCCATCGACACATTGTTGTCCAGCACGCCGAGCGCATGAAAAACCGGGTGCACGATCAGCGGCGCAGCCAGCAGGTGCAGCCAGAAGGCGACGTCGGAGCGGCGGGTGGTCCGTTCGCGGTCCGATGCGTCCCACCGCATGGCAAAGGCAAAGACGGCAAGGCCGAGCACGAACATGCCGGCGAACATGATATCGCGGAACGCCGGCGCCTCGCTCACCGCCGAAGCGATCAGAGCAAGGACCACGCCGCCCGCGGCGGCCGCACCGGCGGCGATGGTGATCGGCACGCGAAAGCGCCGCCAATGCGCCCAGGTGGCAATGCCTGCGATGGCGGCGGCGATGGCGAACAGAAAGGCGGCGGTGCTTGGGCTCTGGTCGATGGTGGCTTCACCCACTGCAAAGACGAGCGCCACCATCGCGGTGAACAGCACGCCGCCGGCAAAGGCGAGCAGCAATAAGATGCTCGGCAACGCCATGCGCCGGCGACGGGTGAAGAACTCCGCCAGTCCCCAGGCGGCTGCGGCGACGAGCAAGCCCGACATCAGCGACGGTCCATTGGGAATCCGCGGACCGATCTCGTAGCCGATCCAGGCGAGCGCGGTCAGCAGCAGCGCGCTGGCGATGGCGACGAAGATGTCGTTAAACCCGCTGATCAGGCGGAATTGCTCCTCGTCGGCGACGGGTCCCACTGACTGCTCGGCGACGAAGCGCCGGAGCGCGCCGGCCGCTTCCGGCGTCAAGGCACCCGCGGCGACGGCACGTTCGAGATCATTATCGCTATACATCGGCATCCTCCCTCGGGCCGATCTAGCAGAAGTGTATCAGTGTAGCAACACACTGCTTCAGCGGGTGGAGCCCGGTCCTGCCACGCCGGCGCGCTGCATCATCTGAAAGATGCCGATCGACTGTTCGCGGCCGGACTCCGGCACCGTTTCGCCCGTGCGGTCAATGATCTCGGCCCAATGCGCCGCGACGCCCTCCGGCGTGCGCTCGCCTTCGGGTAGATATTTGCCCTGCGTCATCGTCACATAAGCGGCGTGAAAGCCGCCCGCTCCGGCGCCGATGATCATATTCGTCGGCGCGTCTTCGCTCACGAGATAAAGGGCGGCGGGCACGACATTCTCCGGCGCGAAGGCGGCGAACGCCTCGGGCGGAAACAGGTCCTCGGTCATCCGCGTGCCGGCGACCGGCGCGATGGTGTTCACGCGAACATTATATTTCGCGCCCTCCAGGTAGAGCGTCTTGGTCAGCCCGGCGAGTCCGAGCTTGGCTGCGCCGTAATTGGCCTGGCCGAAATTGCCGTAGAGCCCGGTCGACGAGGCGGTCATCAGGATGCGGCCATAAGCCTGCTCGCGCATCGTGTCCCACACCGCCTTGGTGCAGTTGGCCGATCCGTTCAGGTGCACGTCGACAACGAAGCGGAAATCCTCGGGCTCCATCTTCGCGAAGCTCTTGTCGCGCAGCACGCCTGCATTGTTGATCAGCACATGGACGCCGCCCCAGCGTTCCTTGGCCTTGGCAACCATCTCGACCATTTGGGCATATTCGGTGACGCTGCCGCCATTCGACATCGCCTCGCCGCCGGCCGCCTCGATCTCCTCGACAACCTTGAGCGCGGCGTCCGAATGACCCGTGCCGTCCCGCGCGCCGCCCAGATCGTTGACGACGACCTTGGCGCCGCGCCGGGCAAGCTCCAGCGCATACGCGCGGCCGAGCCCGCCGCCGGCGCCGGTGACGATCGCGACGCGGTCCTTGAAGCTGATGGTCATGCGAAAAGAGCCTCCCGAAATGGTTCGGGAGGCTCTTTGCTCTTGAAGCGGGCAAGCCCGCAAGTCCGCTACGGATTAGCGGCGGCGACGCGCCGGCGGACCGCCGCGGCGGTCGGACGCGCGGCTTTCATCCTGTACGCAATTGTCGGTGATGGTGCGCGAGCAGCGCGGATAGCTGTCGCGCGGGGTCGGCGGCGCGGTCATGTTGCCGCCCTGCTGAACCATGACGGTGCCCGAACCGGTGGTGCCCATGGTGGTCGCGCCGGTGGTGGCGGTCGTGTCGGTGCTCATCGTCGAGCCGGTCGACATGTCCGTGGTCGTCGTTGTCGTGGTGCCCGTGGTGGTTCCCTGCGGCAGGGAGTCGCGGTCGCCCATGGACGATCCGGGCTGCATCACATTGCCCGATCCGACCGGCTGGCCGGCGTCGCGCGGATCGGCCTGCGCATAGGCAACGCCGCTGATCATCAGCGCAGTGCTCAAAAGAATCGTCTTCATCATCGTCTCCTCCGTTGCGCACGGGCCTTACAGCCCCGTGCGCTTCAAAGCCCCGTGCCCGAAGCGCAAAGCGCGCGGGGGTGTAACGATGCAGGCGGAGACTCGTTTCCAGCCTTGGCTAAGATTCTAGGCGGCAAGTCCTTCGAACTGAAGGCGGGCCAGCCGTGCATAGAGGCCACCCGCCGCGCTCAGGCTCTCGTGATTGCCCTGCTCTGCTATCCGCCCCTCATCCATGACGATGATGCGATCGGCGGCGCGCACGGTGGCGAGTCGGTGGGCGATGACGATCGTCGTGCGATCGACCATCAGGCGCTCCAGCGCATCCTGGACCAGCCGCTCGGACTCGGCGTCGAGCGCGCTCGTCGCCTCGTCCAGCAGCAGGATCGGCGCATCGCGCAGGATCGCGCGGGCAATCGCAAGCCGCTGCCGCTGCCCGCCAGACAGACGTGCGCCGCCTTCGCCCATAAAGGTGTCGAGGCCGTTCGGCAGCGCCTTCAGAAAAGCGGCGGCATTGGCCGCTTCGGCCGCGGCCCATAGCTCTTCGTCGGTCGCTTCCCACCGCCCATAGCGGAGATTGTCACGCGCGGAGGCAGCGAAGATCACCGTTTCCTGCGGCACCATGGCCAGGCGCGCGCGCACTTCGGCGGGGTCCGCCTTGCGCAGATCGACGCCGTCGATGCGGACGGTGCCCATTTGCGGGTCGTAGAAGCGCTGGGCGAGCTGGAGCAGGGTCGACTTGCCCGCACCCGAAGGCCCCACCACCGCCACCGTCTCGCCCGGCCGCACGTCCAGCGAGAAATCGTGCAGTGCGCTTGCGTCCGGCCGTGTCGGGTAGCGGAAAGTCACATTTTCGAACGAGAGCCGGCCCTGCGGCGGGGTCGGCAGCTGCAACGGCTTCGCGGGCGCGGTGATCTCGGGCTGTTCGGCCAGCAGTTCGGCGAGACGGCCCGCCGCGCCCGCGCCCCGCAGCAGGTCGCCATAGACCTCGGTCAGCGCCCCGAACGCTCCGGCGACTAGGCCCCCGGTCAGCACGAAGGCGGCAATCGAACCGCCGCTGATCCGGCCTGCGGCGACGTCCGTGACGCCTTCCTTGAGCACCAGCGTAATCGACCCGAAGATCAGCGCGATCACGATCGCGGTCATGATCGCACGAATGAAGATGCGGCGCTTGGCGGTGCCGAACGTCGCCTCAACGGCTGCGGCGAAGCGGCTCTTCTCCCGCTCTTCCTGGCCGAAGGCCTGGACGATTTTCATCGCGCCGAGCGTCTCGGAAACCATGGCCCCGACATCGGCAATGCGGTCCTGGCTGGCGCGGGAGAATTGCTTCACCCGGCGGCCCAGCACGACGATCGGCACCACCACCATCGGGATGCCGATCATCAGGAACCCGGCAAGCTTTGGCGACAGGATGAAGAGGTAAATGATGCCGCCGATGCCAGTGAAGGTGTTGCGCAGCGCCACCGAGACCGTCGTGCCGACGATCTGTTCGATGACAGCGGTGTCGCTGGTCATGCGCGACGCGATCTCGGACGGGCGGTTCTCTTCGAAGAAGCGGGGCGCCAGGCGGACGAGGTTCGCGTGTACCGCGCGGCGAATATCTCCGACCACCCGTTCGCCGATCCAGGAGACGAAATAGAAGCGAAAGGCGGTCGCTACTGCGAGGACGCCGACGATCATCAGCAGATAGTAAAAAGACGCGGAAACCGCCGCAGGATCGCCGTCTGACGCAAAGCCGCGGTCGATCACGCGCTTGAAGCCATAGGGAATCGCTATCGTTGCCCCCGACGAGATGACGAGCGCTGTCAGCGCCGCAGCGATCTGACCCGGATAGCGGAGGGCAAAGCGCCATACGGTGGCAAGATGGCCGAGCTTGCGGCTGATCGGTTCGGCGGTCTTGGTCTCAGCCATGGCAGCGCCGGTTAGCAGGGGGCACCGCGTGTCTCAACCTGGGCCGCGCCCTTCCGCCAACGCTGTCATGGCCGTTGCGTAACGAAACCGATTGAGCCAAACCCAGCCCCAAGCGTTCAGGGGTGGGCGCTATATAGGAACGCCGATGCTATACGACGCGTACGAACTTCAAAAATCTTGGCTGGCCGGGGCGAGCGCTTTTGCGAATGCCAGCGCCGGATTTCTCAACAACCCCGCTAATCCCATGGCCTATTTCGGTGGCGGACCGCTGATCGCGTCGGCGCTCGAGGTGTTCGCGCATGCGGCTGCGCCGCGTGGCAAGCCGGAGTTCGGCCTGACCTCGACGACGGTCGAGGGCCGCAAGGTGCTGGTCGAGGAGGAGATCGTCCTTCGCAAGCCGTTCGGTCAGTTGAAGCGCTTCCGCCGCGAAGGGGTCGAGGGCGGGCAGAAGCTGCTGATCGTCGCGCCCATGTCCGGCCATTATGCGACCCTGCTGCGCGGCACCGTGGAACGAATGCTGCCGCGGCATGACGTCTACATCACCGATTGGCGCGACGCGAAGCTGGTACCGTTAGAAGAGGGCAGCTTCGACCTGGACGACTATGTCGATTATCTGATCGAGTTCCTGGAAGCGATCGGGCCGGGCGCGCACATGCTTGCCGTCTGCCAACCCTCCGTTCCCTGCTATGTCGCGGCCTGCCTGATGTCGGCGGGCAAGCATCCGTGCCGGCCGAGGACGCTGACGATGATGGGCGGGCCCGTGGACACGCGCGAGGCGCCGACGGCAGTGAACACGCTCGCCACTCAGCGGCCGCACGCGTGGTTCCAGCAGAATGTAATCGCGACGGTCCCGTTCAGCTATCCGGGGGCAGGGCGAAAGGTTTACCCGGGTTTCCTGCAGCTCGCAGGTTTCATGTCGATGAACCTGGGCGATCACCTGATGAGCCATTGGGAGATGTTCAAGCATCTGGTCCAGGGCGATGGCGAGAGCGCGGACCGCACCAAGGAGTTCTACGACGAATATCGTTCGGTCTGCGACATGACGGCCGAGTTCTACCTGCAGACGATCGATCTGGTGTTCCAACGCCACGCCCTGCCCAAGGGCGAGTGGGTGCATCGCGGCGTGCGCGTCGACCCGGCCGCCATCACCGATATCGGCCTGCTCGCCATCGAGGGCGAGCGCGACGATATTTCCGGTATCGGCCAGACCAAGGCGGCGCTGAAGCTCGCCACCAAGCTGCCAAAGGCCGAGAAGAAGTATCTGCTGGCGGAAGGCGTCGGCCATTACGGCATTTTCAACGGCAGCAAATGGCGCGACCGCATTGCGCCCGTGGTCGAGGACTGGATCGCGCAGCACGCGGCGTAAAGTGCCTGCTGGCTGAGTTCCCGTCGTCATCCCCGCGAAAGCGGGGATCCATCTTCTTCTTCCTTCTCGTGCGCGACTCTGGGTTCCCGCTTTCGCGGGAATGACGAGGAGGAAGTTGCGTTCTGCGCTAGCTCGCCATCGAAAGCAGGACTCCCGCGCTTCCGCACAAACCAAGCAGCGGCAAGACCCCGACGTTCAGCCTGAAGGCGGCTATCAGCGCTGCGATGGACAACGCCGCTGCGCGCCAGTCGAGGCTGCGCCAGTCGGGCAGTTCCAATGCGAATGGACCAGGCATCAGCCTTCCGAACCAGTAATGGAGCACGAACCAGAGGGCGAGGTTCAGCACGACGCCGACAACGGCCGCGGTGATCGCCGACAGAGCGGAGGCGAGGGCGCGGTTGGCGCGCAGCCGCTCGACATAGGGCGCGCCGGCGAAGATCCAGACGAAGCAGGGCAGGAACGTCACCCAAGTGGTCAGCAATGCGCCGAGCGTCCCAGCGAGCAAGGGATCCAGGAGCCCGGCATTGCGATAGGCGGCGAGAAAGCCGACAAATTGCGTGACGATGATAAGCGGTCCGGGCGTCGTCTCTGCGAGCCCCAGTCCGTCCAGCATCTCGTTCGGCCGCAGCCAGCCGAACTGATCGACCGCCGCCTGCGCAACATAGGCGAGCACCGCATAGGCGCCGCCGAACGTCACCACCGCCATTTGCGAGAAGAAGATGGCAATGTCGCCGAACACTCGCGGTGCGGCGACGGCCAGCAGTGCGACCGGTGCCAGCCACAGCGCCAACAGCAGCGCGGCGACGCCCAAGGTGCGGTGCCCGTGCGCATGGGCGGGCAGTTCGGTCCCAAGTGCGCTTTCGTGATCCGGCAGGCCCGGTCCCGCGCTGCCATGCCCGCCCGCAGCGAAAGCTAGGCTGCCGGAGCGTCCTGCGAAAAAGCCGATCAAGCCCGCCGCCAGCACGACGAGCGGGAAGGGCAGGCCGAAGACGAACAGCGCCAGGAACGCCGCGGCTGCAAGCGCCTGCTGGGCACGGCTCCGCAAGGCGCGCTTGCCGATCCGCACCACTGCCTGAAAGACGATCGCGACCACGGCCGCTTTCAGGCCGAAGAACAGGGCTGCGACTGGCCCTACGCCTGCATAAAGGACATAGACCGAGCTGAGCGTCAGCACCGCCAACGCTCCCGGCAGCACGAAGAGGGTACCGGCAACGATGCCGCCTTTCACCCGATGCAGGAGCCATCCGATATAGATTGCCAGCTGCTGCGCCTCTGGCCCGGGCAGCAGCATGCAGAAGTTCAGCGCGTGCAGAAAGCGCTCCTCGCCGATCCAGCGCTTCTCCTCGACGAGCACGCGGTGCATCAAGGCGATCTGGCCGGCGGGGCCGCCGAAGCTGAGCAAGGCAATGCGCGTCCACACGCGCAGAGCCTCCCCGAAACTGATGCCGTGATCCGGTGCACCGCTCATCGGTCTTCAGACTAGCGGCCGCGCTCCCGGCGTCGCCGCAGTTTTTCTGAACGGCACAACATTGCCGCTATTGCGGCCGCGGCAGCACCAGCGGGAAGGTCTCGGGCGGTGCTTCGAACAGGCCGGCGAAGCGTTGCAGCGCTGCGCTGTCGCCGTCGATCTTCAGCGCTCCAGAGCCGACCAGCTCCATCGGCGTGCGGGCGCGGGTGAGAAGGGCGAGGATGGTCGGCACCGAACCGGTCAGCGTGGCTGCGGCCGCGGCGTCGCTCCGCTCATGGGTGAGCACCGATCGCGCCACCCGAACGAGGCGGCGCTCTCCCGTGGTCGGATCGGCGAAGGCCACCGCCAGAGTGACGCCCTGCGCCTTGGCAGGATCGAGCCGCACCGCCAGCACGTCCAGCAGCGACGAGAGCGGCATGCCGCGCGCGAGCTCCGATGCTCCGCGCTCCGCCTCCTTGGCGTGCGGACGTCCGCGGAGGTCCTGTGCGCCCGAAAGGTAGATATTCCGCCATGGGGCGCTCTCCGCCCGGTAGCCGAGCTGTTCCAGCGCAGAAGCCAGAGCGGCGCGCGCCTCGGAGGTGGGCTCGGCCATGACAAGGCGGCCGAGCAGCTCCGCAGCCCATCGGTGATCGCCGGCGGCATTGGCCTCGCGCCCAAGCTGCAGCACCCGCTGCGACCCGCCCAGCGCCGCCACATAGCGCTTGGCGAGGTCAGGCGCGGGCAGCGGGTCCAGACTCACCGGATTGCCGTCATAATGGCCCATATAGCGTTGGTAGACGGCGCGCGCGTTGAAGCTGACCGTGCCGTAATGGCCTCGGTTGAACCAGGCGCGGCCGAGCTCCGGCGGCAGTTCCAGCATGTTGCCAATCTCGACGCCGTTATGACCCTTGTTCATCAGCCGCACGGTCTGATCGTGGATGAACTTATAGGCGTCGCGATGCCGCTCCATGGCGTCCGTGATGGTGGCGCTGCCCCAGCGCGGCCAGAAATGCGGCGTGAACACCACTTCCGCCCGGCCCCCGAACCGCCGCCGCGCCTCGCTCAGATACTCCGCCCAGGCTTTCGCGTCGCGGACCAAAGCGCCGCGCGGCGTCAGCACATTGTGGAGCGCGCCGTTGAGATTCTCTGCCATGCACAAGGCCTTGAGCTCGGGCAGGTAGAAGTTCATCTCCGCCGGGGCCTCGGTGCCGGGCGTCAGCTGGAACTCGAAGCGGACGCCGTCGATTTCCAGTGTCTCGTCGCTCGCGATCTCGCGCGTTGGCGGGATCAGCGTGATGGCGCCGCCGGCCTGGCGCGCGCCGATGCCGGTGCCGATATGCCCCGCGGGACCGGTCGCGAGATTGTTGCCGAACATGTAACGGGCGCGGGTGCTCATTGCGGGGCCGGCGATCACGTTCTCGCTGAGAGCATGCTCCAGGAAGCCCGCGGGCGCATAGATGGCGACCTTGCCGGCCCTCATGTCCGCTTCGTCGACCACGCCGCGCACGCCGCCGAAATGATCGACATGGCTGTGCGTGTAGATGACGGCGCTGACCGGCCGCGCGCCGAGATGCTTCGTCACCAGCGCCATGGCGGCACGGGCGATCTCCGCCGTGGTCAGTGGATCGACGATAATCCAGCCGGACCGACCGCGGATCACGGTCAGGTTCGACAGGTCGAGCCCGCGCACCTGCCAGATGTCATTCGAAACCTTGAACAGGCCGTGCCGTGCAGTCAGCTGCGCATTGCGCCACAGGCTGGGATTGACCGTATCCGGCGCTTCGCCCTTGAGGAACTCGATCGACCGGAGGTCGCGCACCACTGCGCCTTTCCCATCGCGGATCACCGGGTCGGCGAAGCTGGCAATGAAACCGCGCTCGGCAAAGTCGAAATCCTGCCGGTCGGCAAAGTCGAGCTGCCGGGCGAGCGTCGCATTCGCCTCGCGCGTCGCTTTCGTCGGCGCATCCTGAGCCGATGCGCTGCCCGCCGCCAGCAGCATCGCAAGCATGATGGTCCGCATGACCGCTCCCCCTTTTCCGGCCGCGAATGTTTCAGAGGGGCGCGGCAGCGTCAAACCCTGACAGCGCTGAACAAAGCCGCTAGGGGCCCGCGCCATGGAAGCCATCTCGCACATGATCGAGGCGATCATCGCCTTTCTGGCCTATTACATCATCGCGGTGATCAGCTGGGGGGGCTATTGGGGGATCGTCATCCTGATGGCGATCGAGAGCGCCTGCATTCCGCTTCCGTCCGAGATCATCATGCCGTTCGGCGGCTATCTGGTCTCGACCGGCGAGATGAACCTCTACTGGGTCGCCACCGCGGGTGCGTTCGGCTGCAATGTCGGCTCCATCCCGGCCTATGAGCTCGGCAAGCGCGGCGGCCGGGCGGCAATCGTCAAATGGGGCAAATATGTCCTGCTCGACACCTATGACCTTGAGTTGGCGGAGCGCTTCTTCGCCCGGTTCGGCAGCGCGGCGGTGCTGATCGCGCGCATGCTGCCGATCGTGCGCTCCTTCATCGCCTTTCCCGCCGGCATCGCGCGCATGCCGCTGCCGCAGTTCCACATCTACACTTTCATCGGCTCCTGGCCGTTCTGCTTCGGCCTTGCCTGGATCGGCATGGTGCTGGGCGAGGCATGGAACAACGATCCACGAGTGAAGGCCTGGTTCCACCGTTTCGACGCGATCATCGTGCTGGCGGGCGTGGCATTCGTCGCCTGGTTCCTCTGGACCCGCTGGAAGCGCCGCGCACGCTAAAGGCCGGAACCATCTGCCCTCCCGGACGTGAGTGCCGGCAAGGAGGACCGGAGATGGACCGCACGCGCGAGCAGCAGGAAAATGAGGAACTCAACTCGGTGGGCGCCGGCGCCCAGAGCAGCGACTTGAACGTATCGGAGCCGGTCAGCGGCATGCCGGCCGGAGGCCCGCACGATCTTGGCGACAAGGCGGCGCGCGAAAAGCAGGACGCGACCGGCCAGGCCTGAACTCAGCAGAGGAGAGCCAAGCTGCCTTTTTGGGCAAGCCTGAACGCCATTCTCCAGACGTCGCTGGACGGCGTCGTCGTGGTCGATCGGGCTGGCACGGTCCGAGGCTGGAATCGCTGGGCCACCACCATCTTCGGCTGGACAGACAAGGAGGCGATGGGAAGAAACTTCGCCGATCTTATCATCCCCGCCCGTCACCGAAAGTTAGCGACGGCCAGGCTCGTTCAGCTGGCGCAGGAACCCGGCGAAGGTGAGTTCGTGTCGCGTGTGGACGTAACCGCCTGCCGCGCCGACGGGAGCGAGTTTCCGGTCGAACTCGGCGTGGTCAGGACAGAGGCCGATGACGGCGACATGCTCCTGCTCGGCTTTGCCCGCGACGTGACGGCCGAGCGGCGGGCGATGAGGGAATTGGAGACTGCGCAGGAACAACTGCGGAGAAGCGAAGAACTTTACCGGTATGTGGTCGAGCTGGGCAGCTTCATTCCCTGGATCGCTGACGAGGACGGCAGCCTGCTCACGATCGGTCAGCGCTGGACCGAATGGACGGGAACGCCCGTGGAAGCGGGACTCGGCGAGGGCTGGGTCGGCTTCGTACATCCTGACGACGCCCCTGAAGTAGATGCAACCTGGCAGCGCGCGGTGCGCTCCGGCGACCGGCTGGAGATCGATTATCGGCTCCGTTTCGCAGGCGGCGATTACCGCTGGTGCCGGGCAAGGACAACGAAACGGACCGACGTGGTGGCCGGGGCGGCGAGCTGGTACGGCACGCTCGAAGACGTGCACGAGCACCGCCTGGCCGACGAAGCGAGCCGGCGCGCTCAAGCAGAGCTGTCGCATGTGTCGCGGCTGAGTGCGATGGGCGCCATGGCGTCCGTCATTGCGCATGACTTGAACCAGCCGCTGACCGCTGTCGCCCATTATGTGCGGGGATGCAAACAGCTCCTTCCGACGCTTGCAGGCGACAATCGGGACGCGATTGCGGAAGCGATGGAGGACGCCGATCGCGGCATTGTGCGCGCCGGAGACATCGTCCGCCGCATGCGCGAATTCGTCCAGCGCGGCACGGTCGAGTGCCAGGCCGAGGATCTGGCAGAGCTGGTGGAGGAAGCCTGCCGCCTGGCCCTGATCGACGCGCCGATGCGGGGCGTCACTCACCGTCTGTCTGCAAACGCGAGGTGCACCGTCATGGTAGACCGGGTCCAGATCCAGCAGGTGGTGGTCAATCTGCTGCGCAACGCGGTCGAGGCGCTCAAGGACCAGCCCAGGCGCGAGATCCGGATCAGCATCGGCCAGGAGAAGCCCGGCTATTGCGAGGTCGCTATATGCGACACTGGCCGCGGCATCCCCGCCGAAGCCGCCGAGCGGATGTTCGACCCCTTCTTCACGACGCGCAAAGACGGAATGGGCATAGGCCTGTCGATCAGCCGCATGATCATCGAGGCGCATGGCGGCACGATCTGGAACGACAGCAAGGCCGGGCAGGGAACGACCATCCGCTTCACCTTGCCGATCGCGTCCGGTCACGAGTCCCCAGCCAGCTCTTGAACCAAGCGGATGAGTTAGCGCCATAGATAATCTCCCTCCCCGCCATGTGCTGGAAGGCTTCCTCCACGGTCGCCCCGCCGAATGTAGAGTGGCCGGGGAGTGGCCTTCAACCAGCGCGTGAAGCGGCGCCGACCGATAGGCCCTCACCCCGGAAACGGATGTCGGATGAGCGCGAACCGCGCCCGATGGTTTTTTGACGGACCGTCCCGTGCAACCCGCGCTTCTCAATCGCTCGGCACACGACAACCGAGCAAAATGGAGCAACTTGCGACGGTATCCTCCGGAACGTCTCTCGCAATGGAATGTTGATGAACTCCCCCCCCCCCGGGGGCTGCTGCCCGGGCGCAAGATCCGGGTCGGTTGCGGATCCATGCGAACTCTCACGGCCACGGTCCGCTGGGTCCATCACGGGCAGGCCGGGCTGCGGCTCGACAAGCCCATCGACTTGGCGGAGTTCGAAAGCGCCACGGCCGAGGCGGCGCTGGGAAGAAGGATCTGAATGGACGACACACCATCAGCGATCGGCTACAAGGCGGAAGACCTGCCGCCAGACCGGATCGTCTATGTGGTGGACGATGAAAGCGATGTCCGGCGTTCCTTGGGCTTCTTCTTGAAGACGGCGGGTTTTCTGCCCCGCCCCTTCCTGAACGGCCGCGATTTCCTCGCCGAATCCGACAATCTGGCGCCCGGCTGTGCGCTGATCGATGTGCGAATGCCCGATGTCGATGGGCTGGAGGTGATCGGGGAACTGGCGCGGCGACGCTTTCGCTTGCCTATCATCGTGATGACTGGCCATGGCGACATCGCCACGGCCGTCCGTGCGATGAAGCTGGGCGCGGTAGACTTTCTGGAGAAGCCATTCGAGGACGGAGTATTGATCGAAGCGCTTAACCGCGGCTTCGAAGCACTGGGCAAGGACGTGCATTTTGAGCGGGAACGGAGCGAGGCGGAACGCCGGCTGTCGGCGCTTACCCCCCGCGAACGCGACGTGCTGGGCCTGCTGGCGGATGGCAAGTCTAACAAGGAAGTGGCGATCGCGCTCGATCTGAGCGTTCGAACAGTGGAAATGCACCGCGCGACGATGTTCGACCGCTTGGGCGTGCGGACCTTGCCGGAAGCGCTGAAGATGGCGTTCCGGGCACGCCCCGATCTGGTGCTGTCGGAGTGATCTGAGACACGATCCGGCGCGGCCCCCCTGGGACCGGGCCGGACCGGCTCCGGCCTCGGGATGGGGTCCTAGGCCGTGAGCGCGGGGAGGCGCGGGTCGGCGCCCTTGATCGACACCGGAGCACCGGCGCCCTTGCGCCGGCGGAGCCAGTCGCGGACCATCTCGGCCGAGGTGTGGTCGATCGCCTCGAGTTCGCTGACGTCGATCTCGACCGGCTTCGAAGGCGGCGAGTCCTCCAGCACGGCCGAGAGCTTCGGCAGGGTCAGAAAGCTCGCCACGCCGCGCAGACGGATGGCATGGGCCTCGCCGTCGTGCGCTTGCTCCACCCGCAGCTTGAGGCGGCGGAGATAGGGCACAACCTCCAGCATCGATAGCGCGATGCCGACCAGCACGCCGGTTAGCAGGTCGACGGCCACGACCGTAACGAGGGTCGCTCCCCAGATCAAGGCAGGCAGCACACCATAGCTCTGCAGCAGGTTGCGGACGTGGCCGACATGGACCAGCCGCCAACCCGTCACGACCAGCACTGCCGCGAGCGAAGCCATTGGGATCTCGCGCAGGATCCAGGGTAGCAAGGCAACAAAGCCGAGGATCCAGGTGCCGTGCAGGATGGTCGAAAGGCGCGTCGCCGCACCGGCCTGCACGTTGGCGGAGCTGCGGACGATCACGCCGGTCATTGGCAGGGCTCCGGCGGCACCGCACAGCAGGTTGCCCACGCCCTGCGCGCGCAATTCCTTGTTATAGTCGGTGCGGACGCCATTGTGCATCTTGTCGACGGCGGCCGCCGACAGCAGCGTCTCGGCGCTGGCGATGAAAGCGATGGCCACGGCCGCGACCAGGATGGCGGGGTTGGCCCAGCTGCCGAGCAGGTCGGCGGGCGGGGCGATGGCGCTGACGATATTCTCCGGCACGTCGACGCGCGCGACCGGCAGGCCGAAAGCGAAGGCGACAAGGGTGCCGAGAAGCACGCCGGTCAGCGCACCGGGGAGAAGCTTCAGCGGCTGCGGCTTGAACTTGTCCCAGAGCAGCATGCCGGCGATGGTGGTCAGGCCGATGCCGAAAGCCAGCTCCGTGGCGCCGAGGCTTGAATCCGGAGACAGGCCGACCAGCCGGCCCGGCATGGCGAACAGGTTGGCAAGGCCGCTGGGCAGGGGCTTCTGGTCGAACAGCACGTGGAATTGGCCGACCACGATCAGCACGCCGATGCCGGCCAGCATGCCATGCACCACGGCCGGCGAAATGGCGCGGAACCAGCCGCCAAGCTTCATCGCGCCGGCAATCAGTTGGATCGCTCCGGCGAGGATCAGGATCGGACCGAGCGCGCTCAGGCCCAGATCCCGCACCATTTCAAAAACGATGACCGCAAGGCCCGCGGCCGGGCCGCTGACCTGAAGCGGGGAGCCGGCCAGGGCACCAACCACGATGCCGCCTATGATGCCGGTGATCAGGCCCTTTTCCGGGGGCACGCCCGAAGCAATGGCGATGCCCATGCAGAGCGGCATGGCAACCAGGAAAACGACGACCGATGCCGCGAAATCCCGCGGCGCCGATGCAAGGGTCGGACGCGAAACGCCCGGCGTGAGAATAGCGGCGGTCACTCGGCCGCCTCCGCATAGACCGGCGCGTCGATGTCCGCCGCGCGCCGCGGGGCTGCCGCGAGCGCGACCGGGATCGGCTGATCATGTTCGATGCGGCGGAAGCGGCCGGTCTGCCCGTCCAGCGCCAGCACACCGCCCTGCTGAATGTCGAAATACCAGCCGTGCAGCGTCAGCTTGCCACGCGCGATGCAGGCCGCGACGGAGGGATGGGTACGCAGGTGCGTCAGCTGGACCACTACATTCTCCAGCGCGGCCGCGCGCGGCTTCTCTTCGGGCGAGAGGTCCGGATAATTGGCTTCGACGACCTGGCGTGCCGCGGCGCTGTGCCGCAACCACGCCGCGACGTTCGGCATCTTGGCCGTGATCTCGGGGTTCATCAGCCCCTTCATCGCGCCGCAATCGGAATGGCCGCACACGATGATATCGCGCACGCCCAGCGCCTCGACCGCGAACTCGACCGTCGAGGTCACGCCGCCATTGGCCTGAGAATAAGGGGGCACGATGTTGCCGGCGTTGCGGCAGACGAACAGGTCGCCCGGCTGCGCCCGCATGATTTCTTCAGGCACCACGCGCGAATCGGCGCAGGAGATCATCAGCGCCTTGGGGCTCTGGCCCTTGGTGGCGAGGCGCTCGTAAAGATCTGAGCGGATTGGAAAAACTTCCCGCTGGAAGTCGAGAACGCGTCCGATCAGCTCGTTCACAGCTGCAAGCTCCTTCACTGGTGGAGCGGTGCAGATACAGCGCGAGTTTTGCCGCCGTTCGGCTGGTTTGTAAGGAAATGTTGCTAGGTGCGATGCAGCAAAATGCGCGCGGAGAGGCCGCCCTCGCGCCGATTCGCCAGAGTGAAGGTGCCACCTTCCGCCTCAACCGCCCGAGCGACGATCGGCAGACCGAGGCCGAAGCCGACGGTGTCCCGAGGCCGGGCCGTGTCGAGGCGCACAAACGGTTTCAGCACTTCCTGCAGCTGGTCTTCAGGCAATCCGGGACCATTATCCTCGACAATGATCTCGACCTCTTCGGTGCGCTCCTCGACCCGCACGACGGCGCTGGTGCCATGGTGCACCGCATTGTCCATCAGGTTGGAGATGGCCCGCTTCAGGCCCAGCGGCCTGACGGCGAGTTCCAGATGGTGGGGACCTTCGTAGCGCACGTCGAACCCGCGATCGGCTGCGTCGTCGGCCAGGGTCGCGCACAGCACCGCAATGTCGGTCGAGGCAGCCGCCTCCGGATCGCTGTCGCCGCCCAGATAGGCGAGCAGCGACTCAACCATCGCTTCCATCTCGCTGATGTCCTGCTCGATCGCCCGCCGCGCCTCGCCGTCCTCCACGCTCTCGGCGCGCAGCCGCAGCCGGGCGAGCGGCGTGCGGAAATCATGGCCGACCGCCGCCAGCGCCTGGGTGCGGTTCTCGATCAACTGGTGGATGCGCTCCTGCATGTTGTTGAAGGCGCGGATCACCGTCACGACTTCGTTCGGTCCCTGCTCGGGGACATGTTCTTCGAGACCATGCCCGACCCGATCGGCGGCGAGCGCCAACCGTCTCAGCGGCTTCAGGACGACGCGCATCAGCAGCCCCGCCAGCAGCACCAGGCCAAGCGCGGGGATCAGCGCGAGCAGAATGCGCTCGGCCGCGAGGTTCAATCCGTCGAGTGGATGAAGGGTCTGAAAGTAAAGCCAGGACCCGTCGTTCAGTCGCATCAGACCCGCCACGACGGACTTGCGGCCCGGCGAGACGAGCCACATGCGCACGTCATTCTCGCGCAGCGACGGCTCCCAGGCGATCACCTGCTTGCGCATCCCATCGACCGCCGGCGCGATCCTCGGTACGCTCGGCTCCTGCGGTTTCCAGCGTACCAGATAGCGGTCGGTGGTGAGTTCAGCGGCCATGGCGGGCCGCTGCTCCGGCGGCCGCTCGACCACCAGCCGGCGGCAGATGATCAGATGCTCGGCCAAGCGGCGCGCCTCGTCCTCGCGCACCGAGAACTGGCTTGCCCGCTCATAGAGTAAGGTGGAGATGCCGAACTCGATCGTGACGGTCAGCAGCAGAATGGCGATCAGCCTGCCGATCAGGCCGACGGAAGGCCGGAGCAGGCTCATCGCCGCTCGACGGGCACGTTCAGCATATAGCCGACGCCGCGCACGGTGAGGATCGGCGCTTCCTTGCCGGAACCGGACAGCTTGCGCCTTAGCCGGCTGACCAGCACGTCGACGCTGCGATCGGAGCTGTCGCCCAGCCGCGCGCGGGAGAGTTCGATCAGGCGTTCGCGCGCGATCACTCGCTGGGCATTGTCGCAAAGCGTCACGAGCAGGTCGAACTCGGCGCCGGTCAGCTCGACGATCGCGCCGGTGGGGGAGCGGAGCTGGCGACGGGGCAGGCTCATCGTCCAGCCATCGAAGCCGAGCTCGCCCTGACTGTCCTTGCGCTGCGCTTCGGAGAGTGGCGGACGGCGCAGCACGGCGCGCACCCGGGCGACAAGCTCGCGCGTGCCGAAGGGCTTGGGAATGAAGTCGTCGGCGCCAAGCTCCAGTCCGATCACCCGGTCGGTCTCGCTGCCCTTGGCCGACACGAAAATGATCGGCGCATCGGTGCGCTGGCGCAGCTGTCGGCAAAGATCGAGGCCATTGGTGCCGGGCAGCATGATGTCCAGCAGCACGAGATCGGCCGGTCCCTGCTCCAGCGCCCCCCACATTTCGGGCGCCGCGGCCGCCGCCTGCACGGCAAAGCCGTTTTCCTTGAGCGCGCGGACCATCAGCGCGCGGAGCGCAGGATCGTCTTCCACCAGCAGGATCTTGGGAGCAGTCATCGGCAGGAGAGCTTAGTAACGCGGCAACCTGAACGATCAACCGGGGCCTAGTCGAACCTGACGATCTCGGCCGATCCGGGGCCTGCCGCCGGAAGGGCATGCTCGACCGGCGCCACGGGCGTTCCGCTCAGCGCCGCTGCAAGCCGCTCCGTGTTCAGCGCTCGCTGCCACTTGGCGACGACGATGGTGGCGACCGCATTGCCGATGAAGTTGGTGAGCGCCCGGCATTCGGACATGAAGCGGTCGACACCAAGGATCAGCGCCATGCCGGCGACCGGCACGCTCGGCACGACCGAGAGAGTTGCGGCCAGGGTGATGAAGCCGGCGCCGGTCACGCCCGCAGCACCCTTGGAGCTGATTACCGCTACGCCCAGCAGCAGGAGCTGCTCGCCCAGACTCAGTTCGATGCCGAGCGCCTGGGCGATGAACAGACTGGCCAGCGACATGTAGATGTTGGTGCCGTCGAGGTTGAAGCTGTAGCCGGTCGGTACGACGATGCCGACCACGCTGTCATCGACGCCGGCGCGCTCCATCTTCTCCATCAGGCTCGGCAGCGCGGCTTCCGATGAGGAGGTGCCGAACACCAGCAACAGCTCTTCCTTCAGGTAGGCGATCAGCCGTAGGATCGAGAAGCCGGCGGCAAGCGCGATGCCGCCCAGCACGATCAGCACGAAGGCGAGCGAGGTGGTGTAGAAGGTCGCGACCAGCGCGATCAGGTTCACCACCGATCGGATGCCATATTGGCCGATGGTGAAGGCGAAGGCGCCGAATGCTCCTATCGGCGCCGCTCGCATGAAGATCGAGACGAGCGTGAAGAAGGCGTCGGTCAGCGCGTCGAGCAGGGTCATCACCGGCGCGGCCCGCGCGCCGATCAGCGCCAGTGAAATGCCGAACGGGATCGCCACGAACAGCACCTGCAGGATGTTGCCGCCGGTGAAGGCGCCGACGAACGTTTCGGGCACGATGTCGAGCAGGAAGCCGGTCAGCGTCAGCTCGTGCGACTTGGCGGCATAGCCGGACACGGCGCCGGCATTAAGCGTCGCCGGATCGACCGCCATGCCCGCGCCCGGCCGCACGACATTGGCGACGACCAGGCCCCACACCAGCGCGAAGCTGGAAACAACGATGAAGTAAGTGAACGCCTTGGCCGCGACGGAGCCGACGGTGCCGAGACTCCGCATCCGCCCGATGCCGGTCGCGATGGTCAGGAAGATGACCGGCGCGATGATCATCTTAACGATCTTGATGAAGGTATCGCCGAGCGGCTTCAGCGCGACGCCGGTCTGCGGCCAATAATGCCCGACCAGTGCGCCCGCGACGATCGCGACCAGCACCTGCACATAAAGCTGTGTCCACCAGGGCCGCCGGCGGGCGGGCTCGGCCGTGCGCATCATTTTTTCGCGGCCAGGATCATGTCGCTCGCCTTTTCCGCGATCATCATGGTGGGCGCGTTTGTGTTGCCGGTGATCAGCGCCGGCATCACGCTAGCATCGACGACGCGTAGCGCTTCGACGCCGCGTACCTTCAGCTCGGGATCGAGCACGCTCGTCGGATCGCTGCCCATCCGGCAGGTGCCGACCGGGTGATAGATGGTCTCGGCCCAGTCCCGGACCGCCGAAACCATTGTCTCGCGGTCGCGGACCTGATCGCCTGGCCACACTTCCGGTCCGCGATAGGCATCAAAGGCGGGCGCCTGGGCGATGCGCCTCGTCACCTCGATCGCCGCGAGCAACGTGTCGAGATCGGCCGGTGCGGAGAGATAGTCGGGATCGATCGCCGGATGCGCGGTCGGCTCGGGTGCCTTCAGCCGGATGGTGCCGCGGCTCTCGGGGCGAAGCTGGCAGACATGCATTTGAAAGCCATGCTCCCGCTCCATGCCGCCGCGGCCGTGCGGCGGCACCAGTGCGGCGACGAAGTGGATCTGGATGTCGGGCGCGACCAGGCCAGTCCGGGTCGAGAAGAACGCGCCAGCCGGCGTCGGGATGTAGCTGCCTTGCCCCGTCTTGCGGAACAGCCACTGCGCGAAGGTCGCGATCTGGGCGACCAGCCGCGCATTGGCGTTCAGCGACACCTGCTGCGTGCAGCGCCATTGCAGGATCACATCGAGATGGTCCTGCAGATTGCCGCCCACGTCGGGGCTGTCGTGCACCACGGCGATGCCATGATCGCGCAGATGCTCGGCCGGACCGATGCCCGACAGCATCAGCAATTGCGGCGAGTTGATCGCGCCGCCGCACAGAATAACCTCTCGCGCGGCGACGGTCTGAGTCTTGCCGTTTCGCCTGAGCGCCACGCCGTTGGCCCGTTTGCCGTCGAACACCACGCGTTCGACTAGCACGTCCGTCCACACGTCGAGATTGGGACGTTTCAGCGCCGGTTCGAGATAGGCCTTCGCGGCCGACCAGCGGCAACCGTTGCTGGTTGTCGAGTCGTAGATGCCGGCGCCTTCCAGCTGCAACCCGTTGAAGTCGTCTGTTCGGGAAATGCCCGTCTGCTCGGCGGCCTCAAGGAATGCATCGATCAGCGGATTGTCGAGGCGGCGGATCGAGGTGTGGAGCGGCCCCTCGCCGCCATGCACGTCGCAGGCGCCCCGCTCCGACCGTTCGGCGCGCCTGAAATAGGGCAGGACATCGTCCCAGCCCCAGCCGGTACAGCCAAGCTGCGCCCAGCGATCATAGTCGCTCGCATGGCCGCGGATATAGACCATGCCGTTGATCGAGGAGGAGCCGCCAAGCGCCCGCCCGCGCGGCCAATAAAGGCGGCGCCCGTTCAGATGGCGCTGCGGCTCGGTCCAGTAATTCCAGTTGGCCTTGTGCTGCTTTTCCGGCGGTAGGATCTGCGCGATGCCGGCGGGCATGTGGAACATCGCCCCCTTGTCGCGCCCGCCCGCCTCCAGCAGCAGCACGCGCGCGTTCGGATCCGCCGAGAGCCGGTTGGCGAGCACACACCCGGCGCTACCCGCCCCGACGATCAGGAAATCATAGTCAGTCGCCACTGCGCTTACATCGCAGTCAGCAGCGGCTTCCGCAACCGAGCTTGAAGGTTCCATCGAAGTGGCGCCCCGCCGCTACCGGGAACACCACGCCCGCTAGAAGTGTCCTTCGCCTGCGGAGACAGGCTGATGGCGCGTTCCAATGTAGCGCCGTCGCTCGCGAAGCCGAGTTCGTCGCTTGCTGCTCGTCATGGCGCAGCGGAGACCAAGAAAGAAGCGCGCAATGATCAACCTTTCGCTTCCCAGTCCAACCCAACTTGCCGCCTATCTTGCGCGGATCGGGTTTTCAGGTCGGCCCCGCCCCGATTTCGAGACGCTGGCGGCGCTCAATCGGCTTCACGCCGAAGGGTTGCCTTACGAAAATTTCGACGTGCAGCTCGGCCGCCGCGTGACTCGCGATCCGCGTGCTGCCTATGTCAAATTTCTCGAGCAGCGGCGCGGCGGCTGGTGTTACGAGTATAACGGGCTGTTCGCCTGGATGCTTGAAGGCGTCGGCTTTCGCGTGCGGCGCCTGGCCGGCGCGGTGATGCGGGAAGCGGCCGGCCAGGCGGCTGTCGGCAACCATCTCGTTCCCGTTGTCGAGCTTGACCAGCTTTACGTCGCCGACCCTTCAATGGGGCTTATGGAGCCGGTGCCGATCGCGGAAGGTCCGATCCGCCACGGCTGGCGGCGCTTCGCGTTCGAGCGGCTGGACGGAGGCTGGTGGCGTTTCCGCAATCATCCCGACATTCCGCCGCCTTCGATGGATTTCAACCTCGCCGTCGATGATCCTGCCCTGCTTGACGAACGCTGCGTCTGGCTTCAGACCGACGCCAGTTCGCCCTTCGTGCGGAACGCCATCCTTCAGCGCAATTTCGCCGATCGGCTGGAGGCGATTGTCGGCCGGGCGCACATGACGGTGAACGCGCAAGGCAAGCAGGAGCGGGAGATCGCGGGACCGGACGAGCTGGCGCACATCGCCCGCGAGCGTTTCGACGTCGACGTGCCGGATCTGCCTGCGCTCTGGGCGCGCATCGCCGCCGCGCCGGCTGGCGGGTTCCTCGCTCCAATGGAAACTGCAAGCTAGCCGCCCATGACGATTTTGTTCGCGTCGTTTTAAGGGGTTTTAACCAAGTCGACCTTAAGCCTGCCGCCGAACTTCTTTCCGAAGGACGGCTCATGCGTAAACTCGTGCTTCTTGCCCCGATCGTCACTCTCGCCGCGTGCGGGGGCGCGGGGCCGCAGTCGGTGGGCAGCAACGCCGCGCCCGCCGGTGCGCCGCAGAGCCCGTCGAACAGTCACAGCTTCGTCGCGCCGACGGTGCAGAAGACCTATTCGGCGATTGGCGGCGTGCACAGCTATGCCTACACAACCCAGACGGGCGGGAATGCCCAGACTGGGCAGCTTTACGCCGGCGACGGCTCCACCGCCCGCAACAGCGGCATCACCGTCGACTATAATCCGCGGGACGCGATCTTCGAGGTCAAGATCGTCGCGCCGAACGCCAATGTGAACCAGACGCTGCGCTTCCAGGACCCGCTGCACCGCACTGATTTCGGCGGCCTGCGCGAGCCGCAGGTGGGCGTGCCGCGCCTCTCCGCAGGCGGCATCCAGTATCTCCAGGCGGGAGCGCGCAAGGAGCCGGTCCGCTTCGATCCGGCACAGACGGACATGGTGCCAGTCGGCGACCCCACCGGCATCTACAACAACGTCTCCTTCTTTTATCAGAAGCCCGGCACCGAGACGAAATACGTCACCTTCGCGGGCTATGTGCGCAACAACACCGCCATCGTCGAAGAGATTCTGCCCGGTGGCGGCAGCCGCATCCTCCAGAACAATACGCTGGAGCGCGCTGCTTTCGCCTATGGCGAGCGAACCGATATCGACGCCGTGCCGCGCACCGGCAGCGCCACCTATAACGGGGCGATGGTCGCAACCATGGTCTATAATCCGCTACGCGACAGCGTGAACAACGCGCCGACCTACTTCCAGTGGATCGAAGGGCGCAGCAAGACCACGGTCGACTTCGGCGCCAGCAGCTTCACGCTTGACCTGACCGGCACCACCTTCGCGCCGCAATATGACGCCTTTACCAGCAAGCAGACGGTGCTGGGCGCCGGCGCCACCTTCACCGCGACCGGCGCGGGCCGCGTCGACCTGGTCAATGGCGGCGGCTTCCTGGGCCAGTTCACGGCGGCGTCGTTCGGCGCGGGCAACAATGTTACCATCGCCGGCTCCAGCATCGATGGCGCCTTCTTCGGACCCGCCGCGGCCGAGGTCGGCGGCGGCTTCCGCATCGTCGGCGGCACCCCGGACCAGCGCATCGACATTCTCGGCGCCTTTACCGGCATCAAATAATGTTCGCCGCATTGCTCCTGGCGGCGCAAGCCGCCACGAGCCCCGCGCCTGCCTGCGATGCGGCGGGTCTCTGCACGGCCCGGCTGACCGGCGACGAGCTGCTGGCCACGGCCGAAAAGTTGGTCCTGGCCCGCGAGTTCGATGCCGCCCGGCCGCTGATCGCGGCGCTGGAGCAGGTGCCGGGCAGGCAGATGGAGCGCCATTTCCTCACCGGCTATGTCGCGATCGAGACTGGCCAGGTGAAGCAGGCCATCGCCGAGTTCCGCGCCGCGCTGGCGATCGACCCATCGCAGACGCGGGTTCGCCTCGAACTCGCCCGCGCGCTGCTGATGGACGGCGACCAGAGCGCCGCCGATCATCATTTCCGCCTGGCTTCGCAGGACAAGCGCCTGCCGCCCGAGATCGCCGCCACGATCCGCTCCACGCGCGGCATCATCCGCGACCAGCGAGTGTGGAACTTCCGCTTCGACTTCGGCCTGGCGCCCGACACCAACATCAATAACGCCACATCGGCGGAACAGGTCGACCTGCTGGTCAGCCCCAATAACCGCGTGCCCTTTGCGCTGAACGAAGACGCCAAGCCGCGTTCGGGCCTGGGCCTGACCGGCAGCTTCTCGGGCGGGCTGCGCTTCAAGCAGAGCGACAAGCTTGCCCTGCTGGTCGATGGGGACGGCCAGTTCACCCATTACGAAGACGATGATTTCGACGATTATATGCTCCAACTCGCGGTCGGGCCGGAATGGAAGCTCAGCGCCAGGACGGCGGTGACCGTTCAGGCAGTCGGGCTGCAGCGCTGGTTCGGCGGCAAAACCGCGCAGCAGCAGATCGGCGTCAAGACGGGCCTGACCAGCTTCCTCGATCAGGGGCAGCGTATCGGCGTGCAGCTGGATGCCCGCCGCACCGAATCCGGGTTCGGCACCAGCTATGACGGCTGGCAGTATGGCGCCTATGGCACTTATGAGCGGGTCGTCGCCAAGACGATGATCGCGTCTGCCAGCGCCTTCATCCGCCGCGAATCCGTCCGTTCCGACGCGCTCTCGAACAGCGAGTTCGGCATCAATGCCGGCGTTGGCGGCGAACTCCCGCACGGCATCAATGCCGGCGTTTCGGGAGGCGTGTCCTTTGCGCGCTTCGATGCGCCGATCGAGCTCTTCTCGGACGACAAGCGCCGCGACACCCGCATCACCGCCCGCGCCTATCTCGGCAGCCGCAAGACCCGCGTGCTCGGCTTCTCGCCCTCGGTCACCTACAGCTACACCCATATCGGGTCGAACTACGCCTTCTACGATTCCGACAGGCACCGCTTCCGCTTCGCGCTCGCCCGCTTCTTCTGACGGGTTGCGGCTTTGGACCGGCGAGACCATAGAGCCGCCAGTTCCAGCCAGAGGTAGACAGATGAAAGCGCGCGTGTTCGTCACCCTGAAGAACGGCGTCCTCGATCCGCAAGGCAAGGCGATCCACCACGCGCTGGAGGGCCTGGGCTTTCAGGGCGTCAACGATGTGCGCCAGGGCAAGATGATCGAACTCGACCTGGCGGACGGCACCTCCGATGCCGATATCGAGGCGATGTGCACCAAGCTTCTCGCCAACACCGTCATCGAGAATTTCCGGGTTGAGCGGCAATGAAGAGCGCGGTCATCGTCTTCCCCGGCTCCAACTGCGACCGGGACCTGGCCGTCGCGATAGAGCAGGTGACCGGCCGCGCACCCGCCATGGTCTGGCACCGCGACACCGAGCTGCCGGACGGCACTGGGCTGGTCGCGCTGCCCGGCGGCTTTTCCTATGGCGATTACTTGCGCACCGGAGCCATCTCGGCGCGCAGCCCGATCATGGACGCGGTGGCGAAAGCGGCCGATCGCGGCGTGCCGGTGCTGGGCGTGTGCAACGGCTTCCAGGTGCTGACCGAGGCGGGGCTGCTGCCGGGCGCGCTGATGCGGAACGCGAACCTCAACTTCATCTGCCGCGACGTGCAGCTGACAGTCGAGAACGCCCAGTCCGCCTTCACCAGCCGCTACGACGCCGGGGAGACGATCACCATTCCGGTCGCGCACCATGATGGCAATTACTTCGCCGACGATGAGACGCTGGACCGGCTGGAAGGCGAAGGCCGCGTCGCCTTCCGCTATGCCGAGGCGTGCAATGGCTCCGCCCGCAACATCGCCGGCATTCTGAACGCCCAGGGCAATGTGCTCGGCATGATGCCGCACCCGGAGCGCAAGGTCGAAGCGGCCCATGGCGGCACCGACGGGCGCCGCCTGTTCGAAGGCCTGCTGGAGACTGTCGGGGCATAGACCGCAACTCGACATTGGGTTCGTCATCCCCGCGAAAGCGGGGACCCAGCTCTTCTTCCCTTCACTCCTGGGTTCCCACGCTCGCGGGAATGACGAGGGTTCGAGTTGCGCCTGATCAGACCGCCGCCTTGATGGCAATGATCGCGAGCGCCCACAGCACCAGCAGCGCCGGCAGGATCAGCACCTGGACGATCGCCTCGCCGCCCCCCAGGCGACCGGTCGCCGTTTCGACACCTTCCTCCATGAACTCGGCCCAGCTCTGCTTGCGGCCCTCCTGCTGACCGGCGACGCGCGCCCAGGCAGCGGGCGTGGCGAAGGCCGCGGCCAGGAACACGAAGCAGATCGCCATCGGCAGCGACAGCTCATGGCTCATCAGCCCGGCGGCGAGGATGGCGAGGAACAGGCCAAAGCCGGCGAACATCGCGACGTGCAAGGCGGGGTGAAGATCGAACACCCGCTCCGCGCGGTTGCGCCTCAGCGGCAACGCCGCCGACTTCGCAGCGTCGAATATTGCGGACGGTGACTGAAAAGACATGCCCCTACTCCTTGTTCAACGGGAGCATTGTCCTGCCGCCGGTCGCGGCGAGCTATCCGGGATTGTCCTTAGCCCCGCTTCAGCACGCGGGTGTGGCGGGCAAGCAGCATCAGCACGGTCGGCCACAGGATCGTGTTCAGCACGTCCTTCAGGTTCGCGAGTAGATACAGGCGCGTGCCGTAGACGATGCTGTCGCGCAGATCCCATGCCTCACCGGCAAGGGCAGCGGCGAGCACCAGCAGCCAGGGCCGCCAACCCTTGATCGGCCAGCGCAGCAGCATCGCGCTGCCGAGGAACAGGGTCAGCGCCACATAGATGTGCAGCGAATCCTTCGACAGGTGCAGATGCTCGACGAGCATCCATTTGACGTTCTGCAAGGGGCTCATATGCGGGCGGCAAAGGGGGTAAAGTCGGTGCCCTCGTCATAGACGTCGACGCCCTCGCGCCGCTTCAGAAAGCCGACCACCGCATAGGTGACCGGCGTCAGGATCACTTCCCAGGCGACCTTCAGCACCCATTGCGTGACCATCACCTGCAGCACCAGCTCCGTGGTCCAGCCGGCGCCGCCCCAGAAGGCGAGCGGGTAGAAGATCAGGCTGTCGATCCCCTGCCCGGCAACGGTCGAGCCGATCGTGCGCGACCAGAGATGCCGGCCGCCGGTCCAAATTTTCATCCGCGCGAGCACGAAGGCGTTGACGAACTCGCCCGCCCAAAATGCCGCGATCGATGCGAAGACGATCCGCGGCACTTGCCCGAAGATCGCCTCGTAAGCCGCCTGGTTGCCCCAACTGGGCGCGGGGGGCAGCGCCACCACCACCCAGGACATGAAGGCCATGAACAGCAAGGCTGCCGTGCCCGTCCAGATCACGCGCCGGGCGCGCGCATAGCCATAGACTTCGGTCAGCACGTCGCCGATCACATAGGAGACGGGGAAGAAGAGGATGCCGGCGCCGAACGGCCAAGGGCCGATGCCCGGCAGCATGATCTCGGCGACCTTGCCGGCGCCGAGCACGTTCGACAGCAGGATGATCGCCACGAACGCGGCCATTACGAAATCGAAATAGCGGAAATGCGTGCCCGCGAGCGCCCGCGCATCGACCGCGCGCACTCCCTCTGCCCCTTCACTCATGGCGGCGCACAGTATCGCCGTTTCGCACCCGCACAAGCCGCGCTATGGGAGGCCCGTGCGCGCCCGTAGCTCAGTTGGATAGAGCACGAGCCTTCTAAGCTTGGGGCCGCAGGTTCGAATCCTGCCGGGCGCGCCAATGGGCTATTTCGAACTACTCTCCCTGTGGAGAGCGGGAAAAGCGGAGCAATCGGCCGGCCCTAGCCGCCGGCGCGCAGCCGCTCCGCGACGATCGGCGCCATCCTTTCGACCACCCGGTCGATCCCCGCTGCGTTGGGATGTATTCGATCGGGCAGCATCAGCGCCGCGTCTGTCACCACGCCATCCAGGAAGAAGGGGTAGAGCCCCGCGCCATATTCTTTCGCCAGCGCAGGATAGAGCGCGTTGAAGCGGTCGGCATAGTCGCGGCCCATGTTCGGCGCGGCGAGCATGCCGGTCAGAATCAAGGGAATGTTCCGCTTCCTCAGCTCGTCCAGCATTGCGCGCAGATTGGCTTCGGTCTCCTTGACCGGCAGGCCGCGCAACATGTCGTTGCCGCCCAGGCCCAGCACCACCAGGTCCGGCTTTCGCGGCAGCCCGTCGAGCGTGAAAGCCAAGCGCTGGCGGCCGGCTGCGGTCGTGTCGCCGGAAACGCCGCCATTGTGCACCGTCGCCGCCACGCCCGCCTTGTTCAGCGCCTTTTCGAGCTCGGCCGGAAAGCTCTCTCCCTGCGCCACGCCATAGCCGGCATAAAGGCTGTCGCCGAATGCCAGGACCAGTTTGCCTTCGCGCTTCGGCGCTTGCAACGGAGCAGGCGGGGGAGCAGCGACCGCCGGCGCCGCCACGTCGTTGGTCGAAGCGTCACGTTCACCGCAGCCGGCAAGCTGGACGAAGATTAGGGCCGCCCCATATGAGCGCAGGCGAAACGACAAGGACGAGCCTCCCTTCATGACTGCCGCCGATATCGCCATCCAGGCCCGCAATGTCACGCTCAAGCTGGGCACGGCAGCGGCGCCCGTCGAAATCCTGAAGGGAATCGACCTGACCGTCCGGCGCGGCGAGAGTGTCGCCGTGCTCGGCCCCTCGGGCTCGGGCAAGTCGTCGCTGATGGCGATCCTGTCGGGCCTTGAGCGCGCCAGCACCGGTGAAGTCCATGTCGCCGGCACGCGCTTCGACAGTCTGGACGAGGATGCGCTCGCCCGCGCCCGGCGCGGTCGCATCGGCATCGTGTTGCAGAGTTTTCACCTGCTGCCGACCATGACCGCGCATGAGAATGTCGCCGTGCCGCTTGAACTGGACGGCGTGGACGACGCCTTCGATCGCGCAGCGCGTGAGCTGGAGGCGGTCGGGCTCGGTCATCGCCTGACGCACTATCCGGCGCAGCTGTCGGGCGGCGAGCAGCAGCGCGTAGCCATCGCGCGCGCGGTCGCGCCGGGGCCGGCGATCATCTTCGCCGACGAGCCGACCGGCAATCTCGACGCCGCGACCAGCGCCTCGATCGTCGACCTGCTCTTTGCGCGGAAACAGGCGGCGAACGCCACGCTCGTCATCATCACTCATGATCCCGCGCTCGCTAAGCGCTGCGAGCGCGTGCTGCAGATGCGCGATGGTTTGATCGTGTCTGACAGCCTCGCCGCGGACCGCGCCGCATGAGCGGCCTCGGTTGGGGCGCTGCCTGGGCAATTGCGCGCCGCGACCTGAACGGCAGCTTCCGTGGGCTGCGGCTGATCTTCGTCTGCCTGCTGCTGGGCGTCACCACGCTGGCAGCGATCGGCAGCCTGACGGCGTCGATCACTCAGGAACTCGCCGCCCGCGGCCAGACCCTGCTGGGCGGCGACATCGAGATCGCCATGTCCCAGCGCGAGGCGAGCGCCCGGGAGAAAGCCGCCTTTCGCGCGCTCGGCCGCCTCAGCGAGACCGTCCGCACCCGCGCCATGGCGCGTGGGGCAGGGGACAATGCGATCCTTACCGAGCTGAAAGGGGTCGATGACGCCTATCCGCTTTATGGAGACCTCGTAACGCGGCCACGGGTGTCCGCGCTCGCGCCCAATGAAGTGCTCATCGATCAGGCCCTGGCCGACCGGCTCGGCCTCCGCCCCGGCAGCACCGTCACCTATGGCGACGCGACCTTCCGAGTCCGCGCGCTGATCGAGGAAGAGCCCGACCGCGTCGGCGAAGGCTTCACCCTGGGCCCCGTCGCCATCGTCTCGCTGGAGGGACTCCGTCGCGCCAACCTGCTGCTGCCAGGCAGCCTCTACACGTCCAAATACCGCATCGCGCTCAAGCCCGGCATCGCCCCCGCCGAGGCCACTGCCCGGCTGAAGAAAGCATTCCCGTCCGCCAGCTCCACCTATCGCGACCGGGACCGTGCCGCGCCGGGCGCGAGCCGCTTCTTCGAGCGCATGGGCCAGTTCCTGTCGCTAATCGGTCTGTCCGCGCTGGTGATCGCCGGCATCGGCGTCTCGAACGGCGTCGCCTCTTATCTGATCTCCAAGCGTGACGGCATCGCCACCTTCAAGATCCTCGGCGCCACCTCGCGCGATGTCGCCCGCATCTATCTGCTGCAAGTCGCCGCCGTCGCCGGCGCGGCGATCCTGCTCGGCCTCGCAATCGGCGCAGCGCTGCCGGTGCTGGTGGTAATCGCAATCGGCGACCTGCTGCCGGTCAGCCCGGAGGCCGGCATCTTCCCCGTGCCGCTCGCCGTGAGCGCCGCTTACGGCCTGCTGATCGCGCTTGCCTTCGCGCTGCCGCCGCTTGCCCGCGCCAAGGCGCTGCCTGCCGCCGCCCAGTTCCGCACTGTCGTCGAAAGCGGCGGTCGGCTTCCGCTCGCCACTCTCGCGCAGGTCGCCGCCGCGGGCCTCCTCATCGTCGCGCTGGCGGTCGGCACGGCGCGCGAGCCGCTCTTCGCCGCGTCGGTGCTCGGCGCCGTCGCCGGCACGCTGGTGCTGCTGATGGCGCTCGGTTGGCTGGTTCGGCGTGCCGCCCGCTCCGCTCCGCGTCCCAAGCGGCCGCTGCTCCGCCTTGCGCTCGCCAATCTCCACCGCCCTGGCGCGCAGACGGTGGCGCTTGTGATCGCGCTCGGCCTCGCTTTGACTCTATTCGTCACCCTGGCCGCGATCCAGACGAGTCTGACCGCCGAGATCACCCGCACCGTGCCCGCCAAGGCGCCCAACCAGTTCGTGCTCGACATTCCCGCGACCGAGCGCGAGCGCTTCGTCGCCGCCGTCCGCACGCAAGCGCCGCGAGCCCAGCTCAATATTGTCCCCGCGCTCCGCGGCACCATCGTCGCCTATGGCGGTCAGCGCGTCGCCAACCTCAAGACCCTGCCCGAAGGCGCCTGGTTCCTGCGCGGCGAGCGCGGGGTCACCTACAGCGCCGTGCCTCCCGAAGGCTCGACCGTCACTGCGGGCAAATGGTGGCCGCGCGACTATCGGGGCCCGCCGCTCGTCTCGCTCGACCGGGAAGCGGCGCAGGTGATGGGCCTGAAGGTCGGCGACATGCTCACCGTCTCCGTGCTCGGCCGCGAGATCGAGGCGCGCATCGCCTCGCTCCGCGACATTCATTGGGAAACGATGGGCTTCAACTACATCATGGTGTTTGCGCCCTCCGCGCTCGCCGGCGCGCCGCACACGCTCACCGCCACCATCACCATGGACCCTGCCAGGGAGGGCGCCGTCGCCCGCTCCCTTGTCCGCGCCTTCCCCTCCGCCTCGGTGATCCCCGTCGGCGAAGTGATCGGCCAGGTGAAGACCGTGCTCGACCAGATGGCGACCGCGATCCTGCTCTCCGCCTCGGTCGCAATCCTGGCCGGAATCGCGGTGCTGGTCGGCGCCATCGCCGCTTCGCGCCAATCCCGCGCCTATGACAGTGTCGTGCTGCGTGTGCTGGGCGCGACGCGGGCACAAGTGCTCGGCGCCCAGGCGCTTGAATATGCGCTCCTAGCGAGCCTGCTCGCCGCCATTGCCCTCGCATTGGGCCTCGCCGCCGCCTGGGTGGTCATCGTGCAATTGTTCGAGTTTGGCTGGGCGCCCGACTGGCCGACGGTGCTGTTGACACTCGCCGGCGGCGCGATCCTGACCCTCGGCATCGGCCTGATCGGCTCACTGCCGCTGCTCTCCGCCAAGCCCGCCCAGGCGCTGCGCACCGTTTAGGCGAGCGTCCGCCAACCGGGCCAACGGTCATCGCGTTTTTCTCGAAACGTCGAATCCGCTCGCCGGCGGCAACCACCTGTTTACCTGAGCCGCCTAAGACAGGCAGCATGTCCGCACACGCCTCGCTGATCGACTGGACCGCATTCAACCAGGCCCGCGCCGAACTCGGCTCGGATTTTGTGCGGATCCTCGGCTATTTCCGCGAGGACGGGGTGAAGTCGCTCGATGCGATCGAGGGAGCGATGCGGGCGAAAAGCGCCGCGGCTCTCGTCCGTCCGGCCCATACGCTGAAGGGTGAGGCACGGCAGTTCGGGGCGGAACCGCTCGGCGACCTGGCCGAAGTGATCGAGATGACAGCGCGCCGCTGCGTCGAGCTGCAGACCACGCCGGACGAGCTGATCCCGGAAGTCGTCAAGCTCCGCCCGCTCTTTGACGCTACACTCGAACTGTTCGACCGTGAAACCAACCCGCTCGCGACGCGGCGTCCGGCCGCCGGTTTCGGCCGCCGCGCCGTCTTCGGCCGGGCAGGCTAACCTTCCTCTTCCGAAGGCTTGGCCTGGAGCTGGACGAAGTTCTGGATGCCCATCAGCTTGATCTGATCGAACAGCTTTTCGAGATAGTCGACATGCTCTTCCTCGTTTTCGAGGATGCGCTTGAACAGGTCGCGGCTGACATAGTCGCGCACGGCCTCGCAATGCTGGATCGCATCGCGCAGCAGCGGGATCGCTTCCTTTTCCAGTTCCAGGTCGGCTTTCAGCACTTCCTCGACCGTTTCGCCGATGCGTAGCCGGCCGAGCATCTGAAAGTTGGGCAGCCCCTCGAGGAACAGGATGCGCTCCGACAGCCAGTCGGCATGCTTCATCTCGTCGATCGACTCGTGCCGCTCGAATTCGGCAAGCCGCGTCACGCCCCAATGGTCGAGCAGGCGATAGTGCATCCAATATTGATTGATCGCCGTCAGCTCGTTCTTGAGCGCGTCATTCAGATATTCGATGACCTTGGGATCGCCTTGCATCGCATGCCTCCGTTTACGCCAGCATAACGCCGGGTGGGGCAGAATGACACGCGAGAAATGGCCGAAAACTGCGCCTTCAGCCCCCGCGAACGCTAGGCAATAGCGGCTTCCGCGGCGATCACCTGACGCGCAAACGGAATGCACTGGCCGCAACGAGGGCGGCGGCCGAGCGACCGGTAGGCGGACAAGGGATCGCGATGCCCCTGGCGCACGGCCTCGCGCACATCCCGCTCCCGAATCGCATTGCAATTACAGACGATCATGCGGAGCTTATGACTTAGTTGCGATTAACTCGCAATAGCGCTGACTGCTCAGCCGCAACAAATCAGGCGACGCTGTCCTTGAGCAAGGCAGCGACGCTGACATCGGAGGCAGAGTTATTGACGCAGGATGCAGATGCTGGAGCGCACACCCAGGTGCCGGCGGCTTAGTTGGCGTGAAACTGGCGGTGCTGGCAGTCTGATGCGAACACGTTTCCGCCTCTTGCCACTCTGGCGCAGCTTTGCTGATCTTGATACCCCGCGTGATTGGCCGATGACAGCGTCCGTTCTGCGCCCATAGCTGCCAAATGGTAGGTGCCACGCGAAAGTCCGCTAACAACACAATGCCGCCGATCCCCATCGCGCAGCGCGGATGTCCGCCGTCGATGCTGAGCAGGCGCGATCACCGCCCACGAAAGTACTTAGCCGCGTAGGGACAGTGCGAACTACCTGTGCGCTGCCGAGCACCCGCCTAGTAGGTAAGGCGAGGATCAGACCGACGTTGCGAGCGCCGTTTTGCTGCGGTGGCATTCGCACTTCCGCTGCGCACTGGCAGCTCAGTGTCGAGGTTCACGAACCACCACTTTAAGTTTCAAACTCTAGCTCCGGAAAGCCTCCTTTGGCAGACTGTTCCAGTCGGTCGTAATAGACATTGGCACCGCCGAAATAGATGAGCTCGCGCGGCGGCTTGTCCTCGCGATTGGCGCCCATCATCCAGGAATGGACCTTGTCGCCTTCAGCCATCAGCGTCTGCCGGTGGATGTCGGCGGTGTGGGCGGTCCATTCGCGCTCGGCCTCGATCCGGGGCTTGAAGACAGCATAGCCCTTGCACTCCATCTTCTCGATGCAGGCTCGGATCCACTTAACATTCTGCTCGATGGAGGTCGGCAGGTTCGCGAACGGCGCCTGCGGTCCGGTCACGAGGAAAAGGTTCGGATAGCCTGCGACGCAGACGCCCATGATGCTGGCAGAGACCTTCTTCCACTTTTCGGCGAGGCTTTCGCCGGTTTCGCCGCGAATAGGAAAGGCTTCGAGCGCTCCGGTATAAGCTTTGAATCCCGTGGCCAGCACAATGATGTCGAACTCGTAATGCGCCTTTTCGGTGCGAATGCCGGTCTCAGTGATCTCCACCAGCGGCTCGCGCTTGCCAATGTCGACGAGGTGAACGTTGTCGCGGTTGAACGCCTCGAAGTAGCCGTGATCGAGCGGCGGGCGCTTAGCGAACAGCGGATAGTCGTCGAAGCTGGGCGACAGCATCTCGGCGATTTCGGGATCGCGGACGCGCTCTTTCATTTTCCGGACGATGAAATCTCCCGCGAGGCGGTTCGCTTCCGGATTGACCAGCAGATCGTCGAAGGTCTCGAAGACCCAGCGGAAGCTGCCGGTCCAATTCTCCTCGAATATGCGCTCACGCTCTTCAGGCGTACAATCCATCGCGTTGCGGCCGACTGGGCTGTCGAACGCCATGCCAAACACGTGATTCCGGCACTTGGCGATCACGGCGTCATAGTTGGCCTTGATCTCCTTTTCCCACTCCGGGGTCATGGGCTTCTGCATCGCCGGCAGGATATAGTTCGGCGTGCGCTGGAAGACGGTGACGCTGCCGGCGGCCTCAGCGACCACGGGGAGCATCTGCACCGTCGTTGCGCCGGAGCCGATGATGGCGATCCGCTTGCCGGCATAGTCGAGCCCTTCCTGCGGCCAGCGGGCCGAGTGGAAGAGCGGTCCATTGAAACGGTCCATTCCGGCAATGCTCGGGATCATGGGCTCAGAGATCATGCCCATGGCGCTGACGAGATATTTAGACGTGTAGGTCTCGCCGGCTTTGGAGGTGACCTGCCAGCCGCCGCGATCGTTCAGGTACTTCGCCTCGACAATCTCGGTATTCAGCTGAATGTCCGGCCACAGATCGCACTTGTCTGCGACGAAGCGGAGATAGCTCTGGGTTTCCTCCCAGCCGGCGTAACGGCTCGACCAGGACCATTCGTCGAGAATCTCCTTGGAAAAGGCGAGGCAGTAATAATAGCTCTCGCTGTCCGTGGCGGCACCGGGATAGCGGTTCCACGTCCAGGTGCCGCCGACATCGGACGCCTTGTCGAACACGCGGACCGACACGCCGGCTTCGCGGAGGTTGTGGATCAGGGCCAGGCCGGCAAAACCGGCGCCGATCCCGATCACATCGAAGTCGAACCCGTGCGTCGCCGCCGGTCGCGCCTGGGCCGCCGGGTTTTCGACAACATCGGTAGTGCTCATCGTTCCTGCTCCTCAATCATCTCGGTTTCTCGTTGATGCGCTAGCTGGCCGGGGGCGCCGTCGTCGGGCATCCCGATCTCGGCCAGAAGCTCGGCGCGTGCGGAGTCGCTGCGCCAGAGGACCGGCGCGACTGGCTCGGTGTTCGAAAACCGCGGGGCGGGCCTCGGCTGGGCCACGCCGCCGGTCTCGAAATAGCTGCCGCGCTCCACATTATGCGGGTGATCGGGCGCCTCGTCGAAGGTCAGCACTTCGCTGAAGCAACAGTCGCGCTGGCCGAGCAGGCGCGTCCATTCGGCGCGCGGCTTCGATGCGAAGACCTCAGCCATGCGCGCCTTCATCGCCGGCCACCGGGACCGGTCGTGCTGGGCGGCGAAGAGCGGGTCTCTGGCGAGGCCCAAGCCTGTCAGCAGTTCCGTGTAGAATTTGTCCTCAATGGCGCCGACCGCCACGAATTCGCCGTCGGCACAGGCATAGCAGCCATAGAAAGGCGCGCCTCCGTCCAGCAGATTCTCGCCGCGTCCGTTGTCCCACATGCTGTTCTGGCGGAGCGACCACATGGCCGCGGACAGCGCCGCCGCGCCGTCTACCATCGCGCAGTCGATGATGCGGCCGACGCCGGTCTGGCGCGCGGCCAGCAGGGCGGTCACGAAACCGAAGGCAAGCATCAGGCCGCCGCCGCCATAATCGCCGATCAGGTTGAGCGGCGGCACCGGCGGCCGGTCGGCCGGACCGATCGCGGCAAGCGCGCCGGTGAGCGCGATATAGTTGAGGTCGTGCCCCGCCTTATGCGAGAGCGGCCCCTCCTGACCCCAGCCGGTCATGCGGCCATAGACGAGCGCGGGATTGACCTCCATCAGCACGTCGGGGCCCAGGCCCAGCCGCTCGGCGACGCTGGGCCGGAAGCCCTCGATGATGCCGTCCGCAGTGGCCGCGAGGCGCTTCACGATCTCAATCGATCGGGGCTGCTTCAAGTCGAGCGTGATCGAGCGGCGCGACCGCAGCAGCACGTCGCGGCTCTGATCCAGCGCCAAAGGATCGCTGCCGCCCGGTTTGTCGATGCGGATGACCTCGGCGCCGTGATCGGCAAGCATCATCCCGCAGAAGGGTGCAGGGCCGATGCCGGCGAGTTCAATCACTCGCACGCCATAGAGTGGGGGCGAAAGCTGGGACGCAGCGTCAATCATACGGCTCCTCTTCCCAACGCTTGTTCGTGTCCAGCAAGTATCTGGAGGGAGGTGGAAGTTGACACTTCAGCCAACCGCCAGCTGTTCGACGACATTGCGCTGGTAGCGCTGGAAAACGGCGGGAACATCGATGCTGTCGGCATCGATCAGCCATTGGTAGATCAGTCCGAAGATGACGGAGGAAAACTCAACCGCGAACGTTTTCGCGTCGACCGTGTTGCGGATCGTGCCCTCCTGAATCCCCTCGCGAACCCAGCGTTCGGCGTCGCGGCGGTAAGCCTTGTGATTGAGCGCCAGCCGCTGGCGCACCTCGTCATGGCTCGACATTGACTCAAACCAGAGGATGTAGAGCGCCCGCATCTCGGCAGGGCGGTTGATCAGATAGAACTCTACCGTCCTGAGTGCGGCGGCGAGCGCGGGAAGACCGGTGCTGTCGCCGACCGTCCGACGCAGTTCCTCTGCCCAGCGGCGGTTGAAGTCGAGCACGAGTTGGCTGAAAAGACCCTCCTTCGAACCGAAACGGTTGCTCGCTAGCCCCCGGCTGTAGCCGGCACGCTCGCCCACTTCGCGCAACGTAGTATTGTGCGTTCCACGTTCGGCGATGAGCTCCTGCGCCGCCTTCAGCATCCGTGCATCTGACAGGGCCGTTCGTTCGGCCTGGGTCATCCGGGGCGGGTTCGAGCGACGAATGGCGGAAATCTCATTCATGTCAGCATTCTTCCGCGGCAAACGACAGGTCCTGGACGATTTCGATATCGCCCGCAGCCACTTGCTCGCGCAAGCGCCGCTTGTCGATCTTGCCGACACTCGTCTTGGGCAAGGCGGATAGGCGGCTCCAATATTCGGGGATCATGAACTTTGCCATCCGCCCGCGCAGCTGGCTCCGAAGCGCTGCAAAATCCGGTGCATCGTCACCTGTCCAGGCGATGATCGCGAGCGGCCGTTCCTCCCAGCGCGGATGCGGCACGGCAACGACCGCCGCTTCGCCAATGCCGGGAAGCGCCGCCAGCGCATTTTCGAGATCGACGGAAGAGATCCACTCGCCGCCCGACTTGATCAGGTCCTTCGCGCGGTCGGTGATCTGGACATAGCCGAGCCCATCGATGCTGCCGACATCGCCGGTATCGAACCAGCCATCGTCGGTCCTCGCATCAGGAAGCCCGAGATAAGAGGCGGTGATCCACGGGCCGCGCACCTGCAGCCGGCCAGCAGCCTTGCCATCCTCCGCAACCGGGGCGCCGGCATCGTCGACGATCCGCACCTCGACCCCGGCGACTGGGCGGCCGCTTTTCGACCGCCAACCGGCTTCTTCGTCCTGTCCGGTTCCGCGCGGCGGGTGGGACAGGACGCACATGGGGCTCGTCTCGGTCATGCCCCAGCCCTGGACAAGGCCCACATCCCAGGCCGCCCTGACACGTTCGATCAGATGGGCCGACACCGCAGACCCGCCGGCGATGATCACTCGGAAGCTGCTCATGTCGATCGGCTGCCGATCGTTGCGCGCAAGCAGGTCGTTGAGGATCGTCGGAACGGTCATCGTGAGCGTCGGCCGCCCCGTCTTGACCATCGCGGCGACGGGCTCAGGCCCCAGATGCCGCGAAGGCATGATCATGTCCGCGCCGGCCAGCCAGCAGGAATAGGGAAGCCCCCAGGCATTGGCGTGGAACATCGGCGGCATCATCAGCACCCGATCAGAATTGCAGACGCCGAATGCATCCGAGCCGAGCGACGCGAGGCTGTGCAGGAAGACCGATCGGTGACTGTAGACCACGCCCTTCGGATCCCCGGTCGTGCCGGAGGTGTAGCAGATGGCGGCGGCGGCGCGTTCGTCCAGCTCCGGCCAGTCCGTCATTGGCGAATGTGCCCGAACCAGCTCGTCGAGCGAGTGAACCGTGACGAGCCTGCCTGAAATCGGCGCGGTGTCGCCGGGGCCGGTCACGATCACATGTTTCAACCGGGGCAGGTTCGCAGCCACATCCGCCAGCAAGGGCAGCAGATCCGGATCGACGATAATGGCGCGATCGTCAGCATGGGCGGCGATCCAGCCGATCTGGTCGGCATGGAGTCTGAGGTTGAGCGTGTGCAGGACACGGCCCGAGGCGGGCACCGCCAGATAGGCCTCGAGATGAGCATGGCTGTTCCAGCACAAAGTGCCGACCCGGTCGCCGCGCTCCAGCCCCAGCGAATCCAGCGCAGTCGCCAGGCGGGCCGCGCGATCCGCGACCTGGGCGAAGCTCATCCTCTGCAGGTCTTGCCCGTCGAATGTCGAGACCTGGCTGTCGGCGAAATGGCGACGGCCGCGGCGTAGGATCATCTGCGTAGTCAGCGGCATATCCATCATGGTGGCGTCGATCATCGCTGCGCTCCCTCGATCAGTGCCTGCGCTTCACGGAGGAGGTTGGGAACGTCGTGTTCCAGGCGGCGGCCATAGTCGCTGACCGCCTTGCCTTGTACATGGAGCAGCCATGCGCCCTCCACGATGGCAGCAAGACGCCAAGCGGCCAAAACCATGTGCCAGACAAGCGCGTCGTGATCGCGACCGGTCGCCGTCGACCATTGGTCTGCCAAGGCCTGCCGCTCCGGTGCGTAGGGGCGATTGGAGACGGCTTGGATGACGGGGAAGCCGAGCGCATCCTCTGGGTCGCGCTTCCAGAAGAACAGGCAGAGGCCGAGATCGACAAGCGGGTCGCCGATGGTCGCCATCTCCCAGTCGATGACCGCGCGCACCTCGGGGCGGTCAGGGGCTGACAGGCAATTGTCGAGGTGAAAGTCGCAATGGATTATCGCCGGTGCACCCTCGACCGGCGCGGTCGCGAGGAGCCAGTCGCCGATCTCTTGCAGAAGCGGCAGATCGCGGACCGCGTGATCGGCCCGAACGCCAAGCCAACGCTCGACCTGCCTCCGCGCGAACCCGGCCGGCCGGCCAAAGCCCTGGGCCATCAGCGGGGACGGATCTACCCGCTGGACCGCCGCAAGCGCCTCGATCAGCGAGCGGCCGATCGCACCAACGGCATCCGCTCCGTAGCCTTTGGGAAAGACCTCGGTAATCGCGACGCCTTCGACGAACTCTAGGATTGCGAAAGGCTGGCCGATCACGTCGGCATCATCGCAATAGACGAGCGGCTGCGGCACCGGCGCTTGGCCGGCAAGCGCAGACACGGCGGTGAACTCGCGCGCGATTCCGGCGGCCGCTTTGTCAGACACCGCGTGGGTCGGCGGATGACGAAGGACGAAACGGCCTTCGCGTGCGGTGATCATCCGGGTGACATTTGCGTTGCCGCCCGTGAGCGGGTTGCCGATGACGACATCGTGCAGCCCCGCATGATCGGCGACCCAGGTCGCCAGCCGAGAGTCAGCAGCGGCGCTTACAGGCCGCACATCAGGCCCCCATCCGAAAAGATTGTGGACCCGGTCATGTAGGTCGATCCGGCGACCCAGAAGCAGACGTCGGCGATCTCTTCGGCTTCGCCCATCCGCCCGAGCGGGACCTTGGCGACGATGGCGTCGCGGGCGCGCTTGCTGACCCCGTGGGTCATCTCCGTCATCACGAAACCGGGCACCACGAGGTTCACGCGGATGCCGCGCTTTGCAAGTTCGGCCGCCAGCACCTGCGTGAGGCCGGACAGGCCGGCCTTAGACGCACCATAGCTGCTGTCGCCGGGGAAGCCGCGAAAGCCGACCACGGCGCCGACGTTCACGATCGCCCCGCCTTCACTCATGAACGGAAGGGCGGCACGGACCGCGTGCAGCGGCCCCGACAGGTTGGTGGCGAGCGTCTGGTCCCAATCGTCGATTGACAGGCTGTCCACCTTGCCGCCGCGATGAAGACCGGCACTGTTCACCAGCACGTCTATCCCACCCCAGAGCTCTGTCAGTCGTTCGCAACTGGCCTTGAGCGCTAACGGATCGGTAACATCGCAGATCATGCCGAGCGCGCTATCGCCGAGCGCCGCCGCCTCTGCCGGCGCCGAGCTGCTTCGGGAGAGGAAGCAGACCCGGTCGCCGGCGGCCAGCGCGCGATCGACAATCGCTCGCCCGATCCCGCGCGAGCCGCCGGTGACCAGCCACCGTCGGCTAGCCGTCTGGTTGACGGGTTGGTTCATGAGGCCGGCCTTAGAAGGTCTGCGTCACCGCGATGCCGTAAGTCCGGCGGGGTCTTGGGGCGGCGTAGCTCCAGACATTCTGCACATCGTAGCCGATCGTCCATCCTTTCTCGTTCGCCAGATTCTTGCCGAACAGACTAACGGTGGTCTTGTTGAAGCGCGCATTGATGGAGAGATCGACCAGATATTGTCCGCCATTTCGCAGGTTCGGATTGTTGAGGAAGGTGATCTCGTGCTCGCCGATGTAGTGCACGTCGCCAGTAACCCAGGCAGAGGCATTGCTGCCGACGTCGATCTCATAGGTGCTGCCAACGCTCCAAGTCCATTTGGGCGCCCGACGAATTTTCAGGAATGTCGCGTCGATTGGATTACCGGTATTGTAGATGTCGCCAACGAAATTCTTATATTTGGCGTCAAGGTAGCCGATATTGCCGTTCACGCGGAGGTTCGGCGTGATCTGCGCCGTCAGGTCGAGTTCGGCGCCCTTCAGTTCGGCTGAGGATGCGTTGATCGTCCGGTTTTCGCGGCCGGTCGAGGTGCCGGGTGCGGGCACGTCGAGGTCCTGCTGCTGGTCCTTGTACTTCATCAGGAAGGCAGCGCCGTTCAGCCGCACCTGGCCGCCTGCGAACTCGGTCTTGAAGCCGATCTCGTAGTTGTCGAGCGTTTCCGGATCATAAGGAATGGTCGCTGCATTGAGTGTCGACGGACGGCCATTGAAGCCGCCGCCCCGATAGCCTCGTGACCACAGGACATAGGCCATTGCCTCATCCGTAAACTGATATTTGAGCGAGACCCGCGGCGTGAACTTCGACCAGTCTTCCTTGACGGGGGCCGTCATCACGATCTGCCCTGTCGCTAGGCTCGGCGGGATGGAAGCGATCGGGTTAGCCTCGACGGTCGACCCGTAGATGAAGATCGTGCCGTCGTTTACAAGACTCGTCTTCTTGTCGTGCGTGTAGCGCGCTCCAAGCGTCAGCGTCAGCCGGTCGAAGAACTTGTAGTCGGCCTCGCCGAACAGGGCCCAAGACTTGTTGGTCTGGGTGACGTTCTGGGCGCTCGTCAACAGCGGCGGGCCGGCAAAGCCGATATAGTTTTTGAGGTTGATTGAGTAACGCGAGTCCCAAAGGTAGGCGCCGAGCACGAAGGTCAGCGGACCACTTCCCCCTTTCGTCAGGCGCAGTTCATTGGTGGTCTGCCGCCAGCGCGCCGGACGGTCGGTGTGGTAGAGCGTCAGCGGCGCCGCATCGAAGTCCTGTGTGATCTTCTCGTTTGTCTTAAGCCAGCCGAAGATGTAGTCGAGAGACAGGTCAGAGCCTAGGTCGTACCCAACCTTGGCGATCGCCATGTCTAGCTTAAAGGTCGCGTTCTTGCCGAGCGGGCCATTCGACACGCTCACATAGCGGTCACCCGAGGTGGGCACGCCAGGCGCGGGCGAGCACTGGGCGTAAACCGCGCAGAACAGGTCGGTCGGTCGATTAACTGCAAGCAGCTGCGGCGGATCCTGCTTCGTCTTTTGGTGATCGTAGCTGAGCTGGATGTTGAGCCAGTCGGTCGGCTCAAACAGGAGTGCCGCGCCCAAGGCGTAAAACTCAGACCGTTGCCCCGGCTGGTCGTAGAAGCGATTGTAAATATACCCGTCGGAGCGCTCATAGGCGCCGCTGACCTTGGCCGCGATCGTGTCGCTGAGGCCCGTGCTCGCCACGCCCTCGACCTTGAAGGTGTCGAAACGCCCGTAAGTGAGGCGCGCCTTGCCGGTGGTCTCGTGTGTCGGGCGCGAGCGGGCGAGGTTGATAACGCCACCGGTCGCGTTTCGGCCAAACAGCGTGCCTTGCGGCCCGCGCAGCACCTCCACGCGATCGATGTCGATCGCCTTCAAAAGGCTGCCCGAACTTTGGCCGATATAGATGTCATCGAACATGACGCCGACCGCGGGGTCGACCGACTTCTCGACATCAGCCACGCCGACACCACGGATATAAACGGCAGCCACGCCGCCTGGGCCCTGCTGCGTATCGTCGATGATGATGTTGGGTGAAGAGTCCGCAAAGTCGCGCACGTCGGAATCAAAGCGCCGTGAAAGCTCGAGACCTGACAGGGCGCTGACCGAGGCAGGCACGTCCTGCAGGCTCTCCTCTCTTCGGCGAGCCGTGACAACGATTTCTTCAAGCGGAGTGCTCTCCGCCTGCTGTGCCATTTCCTGGGCGTAAGCCACGGTGCTCCATTGGCCGAGAGCCAACGTCGTACTGGCGAACAGGGCGATGCGGACGCAGATCAGTCTCGTATGTGCCATGGCTTCCCTCCCAAGTGACGTGCCGGTTCGAGTCGCGGCTTCGATCATTCTCTCCTCATGACCATCCCCTTGTTGTGCGGAACGGGAAGGCCTCCTGGAGCAACTACCTCACATACTTGCTCGTGGCAAGCAAAGATAACTTTCGCCTTCTAGCGAAGGTGTCTTGGAGCAAAGACCGAAAAAGATTGACGGCTTGCTTTCGGCAAGCAAGTATTAGCGCTCAGAACAGAGCTGAGGGAGAGTTTATGCCGGGCCGTTTGGCTGGAAAGGTCGCCCTGATATCCGGAGGCGCGAGCGGAATCGGTGCCGCGCAGGCAACGCTTTTTGCGCGCGAGGGCTCGCAGGTGTTGATCGGCGATCTTCAGGAGGCGCTGGGCGCTGAGACTGTCCGGAAGATCCAGGACGAGGGCGGTACCGCGCGCTTTGTACGGCTGGACGTCACCGATTTAGCGAGCTGGAGCGCGGCGGTCACCGAGGCAGTCTCGGCCTTCGGTGTGCTCACTACGCTGGTGAACACAGCTGGCATTTTTCACCCCGGCGGCATTGAAGCCGAAAGCGAGCAAGGCTGGCACCGAATGGTCGCGGTCAATCAGACCGGCGTGTTTCTCGGCATGAAGGCTGCCGTGCCCGAGCTCCTCAAGTCAGGTAACGCATCGATCGTCAACGTCTCTTCCTTGTACGGATTGATCGGCAGCCCCAACGCGATCAGCTACCATGCGTCCAAGGCAGCCGTTCGGGTAATGAGTAAGGGTGCCGCCCTGGAGTTCGCCAAGCGCGGCATTCGCGTTAACACGATTTTCCCAGGCCAGATCCGAACGCCGATCCTGGGCGACATCACGCCGGAGCAGGATGCGGCCATTAAGGCATCGATCCCGATGGGTGAGGTCGGTGACCCAATGGATATCGCTTATGGCTCGCTCTATCTCGCCTCCGACGAGGCGAAGTACGTGTCCGGAGCTGAGCTTTGGATTGACGGCGCATGGTACGCGGCATGCTGAGCGTGACGACGCGCGGAAATCGCCCATGAGCTGGGATTTCTCCACGGAGCCCGAGTTTCAGGAACAGCTGGACTGGATGCTCGACTTTGTCCGCACCGAAGTCGAACCGCTCGACCTTGTGTTTCGCGGGCCGGCCGATCCGTTCGATCCGAACGGCCGCGCGCGTGCCATCATCCGGCCATTGCAGCAGGTAGTTAAGGAGCGCGGGCTCTGGGCCTGCCATCTCGGTCCCGAACTGGGCGGCCGCGGCTTCGGTCAGGTCAAGCTGGGGCTGATGAACGAGATTCTTGGCCGCAGCCGTTTCGCGCCCGTTGTTTTCGGGACCCAGGCGCCTGACACCGGCAATGCCGAGATCCTTGCCCGCTTTGGCACCGACGAGCAGCGCCAGCGCTATCTGCAGCCGCTACTCGATGGCGAGATCGTCTCCTGCTATTCGATGACCGAGCCGCAGGCCGGTGCGGATCCTGGCGAGTTTACTTGTCGCGCACGCCGGGACGGCGAGGATTGGGTGATCGACGGCGAGAAGTGGTTCGCCAGCCATGCGTGCATTGCCGAGTTCATCATCTTGATGACCATCACCGATCCCAACGTGCCCGTGCACGAGGGCTCGAGCATGATCATCGTGCCCAACCCCACGCCAGGCATGGAGATCATCCGAAATACCGCCGTCGGACCCAAGGACGAGCTGGGATCGGGCGTGCACGGCTATTTGCGCTTCACGGGCTGCCGGGTGCCCGTTGCTAACACACTGGGCCCGATCGGGGGCGGCTTCAAGGTTGCTCAATCCCGCTTGGGCGGGGGCCGCATTCACCATGCGATGCGCACGGTCGGCATGCTCAACAAGGCGCTCGAGATGATGTGCGAGCGCGTCGTGAGCCGCCGGACCAAGGGCGAGCGGCTGGCCGACAAGCAGATGGTCCAGGAGAAGCTCGCGGAGAGCTACACCCAGATCCTGCAGTTCCGGCTGCACGTCCTCTATGCGGCCTGGCTGCTCGACCGCGACAAGGCCTATTCGCGGGCCGTGCGCCGCGAGATCTCGGCGGTGAAGGCGGCGATGCCGAGCGTGCTGAAGGACGTCGTCTACCGCGCGCTGCACCTCCACGGATCGCTCGGCATGTCGAACGAAACCCCTCTGATGGACATGTGGCAATATGTTCCGGAGATGGGGATCGTGGACGGGCCGACGGAGGTCCACCTGGTCTCCGTCGCCAAGGACCTGCTCCGCAATGCCGCCCCCTCCCCAGGCCCTTTTCCAAGCTACCATGTCCCGACAACACGCGCCGCCGCCGAGGCGAAGTTCGCCGCCGTGCTCCGGCAATCGCCGGAGACGCCGGAATGACCGACACGATAGAGCATCGCATTGACCGGCTGGAGAGCCGGTTCGCGCTTCTCGACCTTGTCTCCGACTATTGCCATGGCTTCGACAAGCATGATTGGGACCGCTTCCTCGCCATCTGGTGGGAAGACTGCACCTGGGAGATCGGACCGCCGTTCGGCGACTTCCACGGCCATGAGGGCATTGCCCGTGCCGTGAAAGAGATTCTGTGGCCGGCGTGGAAGGCATCCAGCCATTTCACCACCAATCTGGTCGTGCAGTTCACCGACCGCGACCATGCAAACGGGATCTGCGACGTCGACTGCATCGGCACGACCGCCGACGAGGTCGCGCAGACCGTGTCGGCCACCTACACGGACGAATACGAGCGGCGTGGCGACGTCTGGAAGATCAAGCGTCGAAAGGTCACCATGCACCACTTCAGCGCGCTGACCGGCGTCACCCTCGCCCCGCCACAATAGGAGCAATCATGGCCCATTTCGCAACCAAGGACGGCGGCCGGGTCTATTACGAGCACCATGCCGCCAGCGGACCGACCGTCGTGCTCATCCATGGCTGGGGCATGTCGGGCGACTATTGGGCGCCCACCGTCGCGACGCTGGTCGCGAACGGCTATGGCACCATCACCATCGATCACCGCGGCTGCGGACGGTCCGACCGCGACTTCGCCGATCTTTCCATCGAAGCGGTGGCGCGCGACGTCTTCGACATCGTCGAGCATGTCGGCGTGACTCGGGTCGTGCTGAACGGCTGGTCGCTGGGGGCCGCAGTGGCGGTCTTTGCGGCACACGCTTTAGGCAGCAAGGTCGCCGGCCTGGTTTCGACCTGTGGCGCAACGCCACGCTACACCCAGGCAGACGGTTTCCCCCATGGCGGCACGGCGGAAGATGTGCTGGGGATCGGCGCTGCCGTGCGCGCGGACCGGGCCGAGTTCTTCCGGGCGCTTGGTAAAGGCGCGGTCGGCGAGGGCGCGAGCGAAGCGCTCAGCGACTGGTTGGAGCGAGGCTTTCTCGATTCAGGCGCCCGGGCCACTGAGACGCTCAATGGGCTCGCCACGCTCGACCAGCGCGACATCCTCGCCTCGTTCGACTTCCCTTTCCTGTCGATCGGGGGCGCGAAGGACACCGTCGCCGATCCGGCGATCGCCGGCTTTGCCGCCCAGTGCGCGAAACATGGAACGTTGGTGACGATGCCGACCGGCCACTCGCCGCATCTGGAGGACCCGGCCGGCTATCACGAGGCGCTACTCGGCTTTCTGCGGAGGGCCGCATGAGCGATCGCCTCCGCGCCGACAACCTGGGCGAGCTGCTTGCGCCGCTGGCCGCGCCCTTCACCTGCAAGTCGCTGAAGGCGCCGAACCGTTTTTGCATGGCACCGATGTCCCGCTATTTCGCGCCGGGCGGCAAGCTTTCGGCCGAGGGCGTCGAATATTACCGGCGCCGCGCCGGCGCCGGGGTCGGCACCATCATCACCGAAGGGACGGGCGTCGCCATCGACCATTCGGTGGCGGCCGACACCATACCCATGTTCGATGGGCAGGACCCGCTCGCCTCCTGGAAGGACGCAGTGGACGCGGTCCATTCGGAGGGCGGCGCCTTCGTGCCTCAGCTCTGGCATGTCGGCGGCTGCATGGATTTCAACTTTCCGGACTCACCGCACGCGCCGCTGGTGAGCCCGTCGGGCTTTGCCGGACCGGACATCCCCGGCGGCCGGGCGATGACGGACTCGGACATCGCGGACACGATCGCCGCCTTCGCCCGCTCCGCGCGGGCCGCCAAGGACATCGGCTGCGACGCGATCGAGCTGCACGGCGCCCATGGCTATATCTTCGACCAGTTCTTTTGGGACCGGACCAACCTGCGCAGCGACCGCTATGGCGGGCCGGACATAGCCGACCGCACGGCCTTTGCCGCCGAAGTGGTCGCCGCGTGCCGTGAGGCGGTGGGCGAGGATTTCGCGATCATCTTCCGCGTCTCGCAGTGGAAGACCTATGATTATGACGTGAAGCTCGGGCGCGATCCGGACGAGCTGTTCCGCTGGCTCGATCCCCTGGCGCGCGCCGGCGTCGACATCTTCCACGCCTCGCAGCGCCGGTTCTGGGAGCCGGAGTTCGAAGGCGATTCGAAGAATCTCGCGGGCTGGGTCAAGCAGGTGACGGGGCGGCCGGTGATCACCGTCGGATCGGTGGGCATGGACCGCGACCTGATGCAGGATTTCGTTGAGGGCATCTCCTCGCCGATGCTGAACCGGCTGCAGGATCTGGTGGCGATGTTCGGACGGGGCGAGTTTGACCTGGTCGCACTGGGCCGGGTGCTGCTCGCCGATCCCGACTGGCTGCTCAAGATCCGCGCCGGGCGGATCGGCGACCTCACGCCCTATGATCGCGCGGTCGCCCTGGAGCACTATGAGCACCATCCGGTCTAAGCCGGGGCGGCGGCATGGCGACTGACGCAGATGCGAACCAGGGCGCGGGCGAGGTCCGCACCGCGCTGGACGTGGCCAGGCTTGACGATTGGCTGGTGGCGAATGTCTCCTCCTATAGAGGGCCGCTGACGATCGAGCAGTTCAAGGGCGGCCAGTCCAACCCGACCTATCGGCTGACGACGCCCGCGCGCCGCTATGTGCTGCGCCGCCAGCCGCCAGGCGCGCTGATCAAGGGCGCGCACGACGTGCTGCGCGAGGCGCGGATCATGGCGGCGCTGGCTGGCATGCCGGTGCCGGTGCCGGAGGTGGTCGCGACATGTGACGATCCGGCGGTGATTGGCTCGCAGTTCTTCGTGATGGGGCTGGTCGAGGGGCGCATCTTCTGGGACGCCGCCTTCACCGACGTGCCGGCGGCGGAGCGTCCACGCTATTTCGACGCTATGAACGCGACCATCGCGGCGCTGCACGGCGTCGATTCGGCGGCCGTGGGTCTCGCCGACTTCGGGCGTCCCGGCAATTACTTCGCGCGCCAGATCGGTCGCTGGACCCGCCAATATCAGGAGGACGAAGCGGCTGGTCGCAATTCGGACATGGATGCACTGATTGCTTGGCTGCCGCGCGCGATCCCCGATGGTGACGAGACCACCATCGTCCATGGCGACTTCCGCTGCGACAACCTGATCTTCCATCCTAATCGGCCGGAGATCGTGGCGGTGCTCGACTGGGAACTGTCGACGCTCGGCCATCCGCTCGCCGACTTCGCATATCACGCGATGATGTACCGCATGCCGCCCGACATCGTCGCCGGGCTGGGCGGCAGCGAGCCAGCGGCGCTAGGCCTGCCCTCGGAAGCAGAGTATATCCAAGCCTATTGCCGGCACACCGGGCGCACGGCGATCCCGAACTGGGATTTCTATATCGCCTTCAACTTCTTCCGGCTCGCAGCGATCTTCCACGGCATCAAGGGCCGGGTGCTGCGCGGCACCGCGGCCTCCGCACACGCCCGCGAACGGGCCGCTGCCTTTCCAAGGCTCGCGAAACTCGCCCGGCAGGCAATGGATGGGTGTCAAATAGAGCTGATGATCCGTTGAAGGTTGCTATGACCACTCGGATCAATATGCATTTGCGTGAACTGGCGGCGTAGTTGCTTCAGCAATGACCGAGACGGAGTCTTCGAGCGACCAATGCTCCGATGCGGTGGACTGGGGTTAGCTCGCGTACGGCGAAGAACTGGCTAGCTGAGACCTGCGACCCTTGCGTACATCCACCTAATCGATCTCTACCGCGTATCCGAGTTTATTGCTCGAAGCTTTCTTGGTGATGGCCGGTCGTGAGCAAGCTTGCTTGGCGGGCGACATTACGGTCGACCGAAGCCAAGCGACCTTAGGCTTTGAGCTTTGAAGGCTTCATTGGCGCGCGAAGCGGACTGTCGGCTGCACGTATGTCGATGGCCGCTATGGGCGCTTAGCGGACACGCGCCTTATAGCGTCCAGTATGCGCCCTATTCAGTCATAACGAGAGGCCGTCTGAATGTCCGCTGACGTTTGGCTCCGGTCATCACCTAGTGCCAACTTTAGTATGGAATGGCACATACGAGCCAGCAGCCTTGTCAAAAGGCATCGATTGAACTGACAATCTGCAGGAGTCGGACGTCTGCGGAACTGGGAGCTTGAATGCGGCTGCGACGCGCCATCAACGTGGCGGACCTACGTTCGATGGCCAGACAACGCCTACCGCGGCCGATCTTCGATTATATAGATGGCGGCGCGGACGACGAGGTGTCGTTGCGTCGAAACGCTCGCGCATTCGCCGACTACGAGCTCGTCCCCGATGTGCTGAACGACGTGTCGGAGATCCGAACGGAGACCAGGCTCTTCGGGCAGCCGTCGCGTTGGCCGCTTCTGCTATCGCCGACAGGGCTCACCCGCATGTTCCACGATCATGCCGAGCTCGCCGTCGGCCGCGCCGCCGCGCGTCATGGGCTGATCTACAGCCTATCGACGATGGGTACCACGCCGCTCGAGGACTTCGCCCGAGCATTTGGCGGGCCGAAAGTCTTTCAAATCTACATCTTCAAGGATCGCGGTCTGACCGCCGAGTTCATCACGCGGTGCAAGGAGGCCGGCTTTCACGGCCTGATGCTGACAGTCGATACGCCAGTGGCCGGCAATCGCGAGCGCGACAGGGCGAGCGGGCTTGCCTTGCCCCCAAAGCTTACCCTCAAGTCGCTGCTGAGCTTTGCGCTACATCCGACCTGGTCACTTCCTGCGCTGACCGGATCGAAGTTCGATCTGGCGAACGTCAGCCACAAGGTCGACGCCCTGGCCGCAGGACCGATGAGTCTTTTCGATTATATCGGGGCACAGTTCGATCCCTCCATCGGCTGGCGGGACGTGGAATGGCTCGCGAACGAATGGGGAGGGCCTTTTGCCATCAAGGGAGTGATGACGCCGGAGGACGCACGCCGGTCCATCGCATCCGGCGCGACCGGCGTGATGATCTCCAATCATGGCGGCCGGCAGCTCGACGGTGCGCCTGCGCCGGTCGATCAGATCGCGGCGGTGCGCGAAGCGGTAGGCGACGCTCCGGATGTGATCTGCGATGGCGGGGTTCGCCGCGGCTCGGACGTGGTCAAGGCGCTCGCCCTCGGGGCCACGGCCTGCTCGATCGGACGGCCATATCTCTACGGTCTCGCAGCCGGGGGCGAGGCCGGAGTCGACCGCGCGCTGACATTGCTCAACGCTGAGTTCGAACGAACTTTGAGACTAGCGGGCATAAACGACATCGCCTCCGTGTCGCGCCGGCACGTTCGCCGTTGAGTGAGTAGGGGCGACTAACCTCTCGAACTCAAACCGGCTGCACGCGCGGCAAGTGCAATCTCGTGCCTAAGGGTCAGAAGAAAGAGCCGGACTGCAAATCGGAGCGGCAGGGCTTGGTCGGTTGACCATGCTATCTTGAAGTCATGAGCACCTCCGAACGACAACCGATCGTCAACGCAAGCGCCGGCATGCTTCGCGGTACTCGCGCAGCTGGGGTGAGGCGCTTCTTCGGCGTCCCCTATGCTGCATCCCCGACCGGCGAACTGCGTTTCGAGCCCCCACAAAGAGCGTTATGGTCCGGCGAACTGGACGCGACCGAGCGAGGAGCGACGGCGCCGCAGCGCATCCGTTCCATGCCCGGACTCGATGTCCACCCACTGATCGGCAATGGTTGGGTCGAGGGGGATGAGTATCTGACCCTTAACATCTGGGCGCCGGATGAGCCCGCCGACGACCTCCCGGTGATGGTCTTCATCCATGGCGGCGGCTTTGTGCTCGGCAGTAAGGACGCGCCGGTGCAAGACGGCAGCGCCTTTGCGCGTGACGGCGTAATCTGCGTCGCACTCAATTATCGCCTGGGGGTCGAAGGATTCCTGCCGATTCCGGGCGTGCCGACCAATCTGGGTCTGCGCGATATGCTGTGCGGGCTGCAATGGGTGCAGGCGAATATCGGCGCGTTCGGCGGCGATCCGGACAATGTGACCGTGTTCGGCGAATCGGCCGGTGCGATGGCGATTGCGGATCTGGTCACGTCGCCCTTGGCGAAAGGCTTGTTCCGGCGGGCCATCATCCAGAGCGGGCATGGCGCGATGACGCGCGACATTCCCGTCGCGCAGCGGCTGGTGCGCAAGCTCGCCAAGCTGTTGAAGGTGTCGCCGGACGGCGCCGGTTTCGCCTCGGTGCCGTCGGGGCAAGCGCTCGATGCGCTGGAGAAGGTAAGCCAGCCCACCATGCGCTTGAACCTGCGCGATGCGGAGGGGCGGGAGCCGGTGTTCGGCATAAGCCGCTTCATTCCCGTGCATGGCGATGACGTCCTGCCCGACAAGCCGTTGGAAGCCCTCAAGAAGGGCGCCGGTGCCGAGGTCGAGGTGCTGATCGGCAGCAATGCCGAGGAAATGAACCTGTACCTCGTGCCCACCGGCGTGCGGGAGAAAGTGGGCAAGCTGCTCGCCTGGTTCATGCTCAGCCGCTCCCAGCCGCGCGCCTGGTCGGCGCTCAAGGCCTATGGCCTTGGCAAGAAGAAGGCCGGGCATGTGCTGACCGAGGCGCTGCACGATTTCGTCTTTCGCTGGCCAGCCCGCCGACTTGCCGAGGAGCATCGCGGCCGCACTCATGTCTATGAGTTCGACTGGCGCTCGCCCCGCTATGACGGTCAGCTCGGCGCAGCGCATGGCATGGAGCTGCCATTCGTGTTCGACACGCTGGCGACGGTGACCGGACCGGAAGGCCTGTGCGGCATGGCACCGCCTCAGGAACTGGCAACCCGCATGCACGCCATCTGGGTCGGCTTCGCGCGCGACGGCAGCCTGCCCTGGGCGCCGTTCGATCGGGAAACGCGGCTGGTCTACCGAATGGCGGCGGGCAAGGCCGAATATGAGCCGCGCATGCCGGCTGCCGATTTCCTGCCCTGATCAGAAAGAGCGATTGACATGTATCTTGAGAAAATGCGCCTCGACGGGCGCACCGCCTTCGTGACGGGCGGCGCGCGCGGGATCGGCCTGTGCTGCGTCGAAGCTCTGGCCGAAGCGGGCGCGCGCGTGACGCTGGCCGACCGCGACGAAGCGGCGGTTAGCGAAGCGATCGAGCAGATGACGCAGCGCGGCTATGAGGTCGAGGGCGTGGTACTGGACGTGACCGATAGTGCGCGCGTCACCCAAATCGCCGAAGCCGCGGCTCCCTTCGATATCCTCGTCAACAATGCCGGCATCGCGCGCAGCGAAACGCCTGCAGAAGAGGTCACCGACGAGCATTGGCTGAACGTCATCGACGTGAATCTGAACGGCAGCTTCTGGTGCGCCCGCGCCTTCGGGCGACGCATGTTGCAGGCAGGGCGCGGCAGCATCGTCAATGTCGGCTCGATGAGCGGCTTCATCGTCAACAGGCCGCAGCCGCAAAGCTATTACAACGCGTCGAAGGCGGCCGTGCACCAGCTGACGCGCAGCCTGGCGGCGGAATGGGCGCCGCGTGGCGTTCGGGTCAACGCGGTAGCGCCGACCTATATCGCCACTCCGCTCAACGCGTTCGCCGACAAGGAAGGCGAGATGCATCGCCGATGGATCGACGGCACTCCACAGGCGCGGCTGGGAGAGCCGGAGGAAGTCGCATCCGTCGTGCTGTTCCTGGCTTCCGACGCGGCGAGCTTGATGACCGGCAGCATCGTGCTCGCGGACGGCGGCTACACCTGCTGGTAGCCGATCGGCCAACTTTGCGATCCGATCGGCAAAGCCACAGACCTTTCGGATAGGTTCATCTTCCTGCATCAGACCTGTCTGACAGGTGGGGAAGCACCCACCGCTGGAGAGGAAGAGTCCTGATGCGCCGTACGACCTGGTTTGCCGCCGTGAGCCTGCCCGCCTTGCTGGCTTCCGGAGTGTCCGCGCAAACGCCTAGCACCGTCGGAGCGACCGCGGCTGCAGAGGATTCCGGCGAGATCGTGGTGACAGCCCGCAAGCGCGAAGAGACTCTCGCCGACGTGCCGATTGCGGCAACGGCGCTGACCGGTGAGATCCTTACCGCGCGCGGCATCAACTCGGTGCGCGAGGCGGCCGCCCTAACGCCGGGCCTCAACATCAACTCGGACGGCACCGGCCGTGCCTTTGTGTCGATCCGCGGCGTGGGCGTGACGCTCGTCGCGACTGTTCAACCCGGCGTCGGCCTGTTCATCGACGGCATCTATCAGCCCAACACCTCCTATCTGAACAACCCCTTGGTGGACGTGGAGCGGATCGAGGTGCTGCGCGGCCCTCAGGGCACGCTCTACGGCAAGAACACCATGGGTGGCGCCATAAACGTCATCACGCGTGTGCCCGGCAACGATTTCCATGTTCGCGGCAGCGCCAGCTATGCCGGCCCGGACAATGCCTGGACGGTTTCGGCCGCGGCCGAGGGAGCGATCGTGCCCGACAAGATTCAGGTCCGCGTCGCCGCCGCGCACCGCGAGCAGGACGGCTTCATCCGGAACGTCATCGTCGGCGGCGACGCCAACCCCCTCAACACGGACTCGATCAACGGCACGATCCGCTTCCTCCCCAGTGAGGACGTCACCTTCACGCTGAAGGGCTATTATGACTGGGTGGACGGCGCGAACACGCCTTATGCCCGCGTGACCGGGCCGACCGATTACTCGCGGAACAACCAGTTCAACGTCGTGCCGCGGGTCTCCTTCCGCTATCGCGGCTTGAACGGACGCCTCGATTTCCCGGCGGGCGAGGCAACGACCGTGTCGCTGATCGGCTCCTACGACATGCGCGACGGCCGTACTCGCCAGGCCGATGTCGATTTCGGCCCGGCGGACCTCGCGCGTGCCACCGGGCGCGACAAGCTTCGCACCACGACCCTGGAGGCGCGGTTCGACAGCGAATGGAACGATCAGTTCTCTTCCTTGTTCGGCCTCTTCTACAGCCGGGAGACACTGCGAGGCCTGGACGTAACCACGCTGACCCTTCCCGTGCTGCCGGCACCGCTGGTGCGTACCACCAATGATCGCCGCCGCGGCGACACCTATGCGGCTTTCGGCACCATCTTCTGGAAGCCGACCACCGATTGGGAAGTCTCGCTCGGCCTGCGCTATGACCATGAGAGCCGCCGCCAGAGCGGTCAGATCGCTCAGGCGCTGGGCGGCACCGCATTGCCGACGACGGTGATTCAGCCGGCCAAGATCAAGACCGATCAGTTGCAGCCCAAGCTCAGCGTCACCCGTCACTTCGACGAGGGGCTTATGGCCTATGCCTCGGTCGCACGCGGCTATCGCGGCGGTGGCTTCAATGCGCCGACTGCTCCTTTCCGCACCTATATGGGCGACAATGTCTGGACCTACGAAGTTGGCGGCAAATACGTGTCGGACGATCGTCGCTTCAGCTTGTCCGGCGCGGTCTTTTACAATGATTACAAGGACTATATCGGCCTGAACTCGATCGCCATGGCGACGGGCGGCGGTCTCGTCACCGTGGACCTGAATGCCGGCGACGTCGAAAGCTACGGCTTGGAGCTCGAAACCCGGATCAAACCCACCGAGCAGTGGACCATCTCGGGCGGCCTGACCCTGATGCACGCGCGCCTGCAGAACTTCGATGCGTACACTGATGTCACCGGGCGCATCCTTGCGTCCAATCGACTGACCTTCCAGCCCGATGTGACAGGTAACCTTTACTCGGACTATGAAATCCCGCTCGGCAACGACTCTCTGACGCTGACCGGCGGCGTGACGTACAAGGGCAAGCGCCTTGCAGCCACGCTCAACGAGACCACGCCGACTTTCCTGAAGGGCTATGCGCTGGTCAACGCCGCCGCCACCTACCGCCACGGCCCATTCGAGCTTGGCGTGTTCGCGAACAACCTGTTCAACAAGGACTATTTCGAGAGCTATATCGAGAAGACGACGCTCCAGCTCGCCGGCCTTCCCGCTTCCGATCTGGGCATCATCGGCGACCGCCGCCGCTACGGCGTGCGCGCCAGCTTCCGGTTCTAAGCACCATGTCCGGGCATGTCGCCCCGGCGCGCGCGCCGCTTCCTCCAGTCTTTGTCGAAGCCCTCGGGTCGCACTTCGGGGACAGGCTGCAGACGGGGGAAGCGGTGCGGTTGCAGCACGGCTCCAGCGAAGCGCATTTCGAGCCGATGCTGCCAGACCTGGTGGTGTTCGCCCGCTCGACCGAAGAGGTGCAGACGGTGGTCCGCCTGTGCACCGAAGCCGGCGTTCCGATCGTGCCGTTCGGTGCCGGAACCTCGATCGAGGGCAATGCGCTGCCGGTGCGCGGCGGCGTCAGCCTTGATCTGTCGCAGATGGACCAGGTGCTGGAGGTGCGCGCGGATGATTTCGACTGCACCGTTCAAGCCGGCGTCCGCCGTGAGCAGCTGAACGCCGACCTGCGTGCGACAGGCCTGTTCTTCCCGATCGATCCGGGCGCGAATGCGACCATCGGCGGCATGGCCTCGACCAGGGCCAGCGGCACCAACGCCGTGCGCTATGGCACGATGAAGGATGCGGTGCTGTCGCTGACGATCGTCACCCCGGACGGCAAAGTCGTGCGCACCGCCCGCCGCGCACGCAAGTCCGCTGCCGGGTACGACCTGACGCGCCTTTATGTCGGCTCCGAGGGCACGCTCGGCATCATCACCGAAGTGACGTTGCGCCTGCACCCAGTCCCGGAAGTGATCTCGTCGGCGGTGTGCGGGTTCGAGACGCTTGAAGGGGCGGTTCAGACGGTCGTCCAGGCGATCCAGCTGGGTGTGCCACTCGCCCGCGTCGAGATCCTGGACGATATGCAGATGCGGGCGGTGAACCGCTGGTCGAAGCTCGACTATCCCGAAGTCACGACTCTGTTTTTCGAATTTCACGGCTCCGAAGGATCGGTTGCGGAGCAGGTCGAGACCGTGAAGATGCTGAGCGCCCACAATGGGGGCGGCGACTTCAGCTGGTCGAATCTTCCCGAGGAACGTGCCAAGCTCTGGAAGGCGCGCCACGAAGCCTATTATGCGGCGGTGAACTTGCGGACTGGCGCGATCGGCTGGGCGACAGACGTGTGCGTGCCGATCAGCAAGCTGCCGGAGTGCATCGCGGAAACGAAGCGCGACTTGGCGGGCAGCTCAATCCCCGCCACGATCCTGGGCCATGTCGGCGACGGCAATTTTCACGTCGTCTTCTCCATCGACCCGAACGCGCCTGAAGAAATGCAAGAAGTCGAGGCGCTCAACGCCCGGCTGGTCGAGCGTGCGCTGGCGCTGGACGGCACCTGCACCGGGGAGCACGGCATCGGCCTTGGCAAGCAGCATTGGCTGTTGGCCGAACTAGGCGAAGACGCGGTCGACCTGATGCGGACGATCAAGCGGGCGCTCGACCCCAAGGACCTGTTCAACCCGGGCAAGATCTTTGCGCTCTGACACCCAGGCCGAAGTGCGCCTGCTGCCGCTTCTGGCGCTGGCGCTAGCGATGACCATCGGCTTCGCGAACATGGGATCGTTCGGCACGGTGCAGGAAGCCGCGAAGGCCGAGCTGGGCCTGAGCGACTATGGCCTGAGCATCGTGCAGGGCGTCGGTGCCGCCGTGCCCCTAGCGCTGCTGTCCATCCCCGTCGGCGCGCTCGTCGACCGGGTGAACCGCGTGCGGCTGCTGATCCTGCTGTCGCTGGTCTGGATTGCAGGCACGTTGATCACCGCCTTCGCCCCCAGCCTACCGGTGCTGTTCGTCGGCCGCATGCTGACCGGGATCGGCACGACGGGGGGCCTGACCGCCGCCTTGTCGCTCGGTGCCGATTGGTGCGCGCCTTCGCGCCGGGGTCGAGCACTGCTGATCGTTTCGGTTGGCAAGACCTTGGGCATCGCGTGCGGCTTCGCGCTGACCGGCGCATTGCTCACGCTCGTCGCTCGTACCGAGCTGCTCGCCATTGCGGACTGGCGGCAAGCGCATGTCGCGCTCGCCTGTATCAGCGTCGCCTTCGCCATCCCGTTGCTCCTGCTGCGCGAGCCGGAACGGAAGGAAGTGGAGGCGGGCAGCGGCGCGGGCTTTCGCGTCATCGCCGCGGAGCTGTGGAGCCGCCGCCGCTTCCTCGCCCCGCTGTTCATCGGCCAGGTTGCGGTCGTGATGGCGGACAATGCCGCGATCGTCTGGTCGCCGGCGGTGCTCGGCCGCACCTACGGCCTTGAGCCTCAGCAATTCGCCGGCTGGCTTGGGGCTCTGATCCTCGGGACCGGCTTTGTCGGCTCGCTGCTGGGTGGCGTCGCAGCCGACTGGGGCCAGAAGCGTTTTGGGCGCGGCGGCATACTTGCCGGCGCAGTCGCCGCGGCAGCGCTAGGAATCCCGGCCGCCCTTTTCCCGATCGCCGGTTCCGTACCCATATTCGCGGCAACCCTCGGCCTCCTTGCGCTCTGCGGCACGATCACAGGCCTGATCACGTCGGCCGCACTCACCCTGCTGATCCCGAACGAACTACGCGGACTGTGCATCGGCGCCTTCATCGCGGTGGCGGGCGTGATCGGATACGGTGTCGCTCCTGCCCTGGTGATCTTCGTCAGCCGTCTGATCGGCGGCGAGGCGGCGCTCGGATCGGCGCTGGCGGTGGTCGGAGTGGTCGTCAGCATTGCTTCCGTCTTTGCCTTCCGCCTGGCGATGAAGCGCGCTCCAAGCGGACCTGTCTGAAAGGTTCTTGCCAGACCTATCTGATAGCTGTACCGCTACGGCAAGAGGCGAGGATGGGCAGATGAGAGCGCGAATCGAGGTGTCACCGGAAATGCTGTCTTTCGTCGGGACCGGGGCTCTGGTGGACCTGCAGGGACCTGAAGAGCCGGTCGGCATCGGATTCCGACTCGACGAAGGTGTGATCAGCTTCCACCCGCGGCCGCTCGACTCCGTCGAACTGGAAGACGCGCAGATCGCGCTGGTCGTAGCGCAGGCGGCCTGCCGGCGCATCTTCAACGCAGTGCCGGATCGGCCCATGCAGTGGCACATGCCCGAACCGGTGCGCCTGATCGCCTTCGCGCTGCTCGAGTCGAACATGGCCGAGCCGGCGCGCACGACTTTGCGCCTCGGCAAGTCGATCGAGTTGCTCTGCGCCTTCTTCGTCGCACTTTTCGATGGCGCGCTGATCGAGACCGGCGGCGCGGCATCGCTGAGCGAACTCGATGCGCGGCGGATCGTCGCCGCGCGGCGCATGATCGAGGAACAGTCGGAATCGAAGCTGACGCTCGACTCCATTGCACGCGCATGCGGACTGAACCGCGCCAAGCTGACGCGCGGTTTTCGGGCCATGTTCGGCTGCTCGGTCGCCGAGGCGATTGCGGACCGCCGTCTGACCGCTGCGCATCAAATGCTGCTCGCATCCGAACTTCCGGTCGGCACGATCGGATATCGCTGCGGCTATTCCAATAATGCGAGCTTCACCCGCGCCTTTGCCCGCCGCTATGGCGCGCCGCCGTCGCAGATGCGCAATCAGAGGGCAGTGGCATGAGCCTGGCGGCCGAGACCCTGGTCGACCGCGCCGTCCGCCATGTTCAGGCGCATATCCGAGAGCATGACCTAAAGGTCGGCGACACGCTTCCGGGCGAGGGCACGTTCGCGAGCCAACTGGGCGTCAGCCGAGCCGTCATGCGCGAAGCATTCGGTGCGCTCGCGGCGCTCCGCCTGCTCGACGTGGGGAACGGCCGCCGAGCCAGGGTCGGCGCGATTGATGGCTCGGTAATGGGCACCTCTATCTCTCACGCGGTTGCCACGGCTCAGGTCAGCACCGCGCAGGTGTGGGATGTCCGGCGCACGCTGGAACTGCGCACCGTCGAGCTGGCGGCCTTGAACCGCACCGAGGAAGAAGCTCGCGAGATCGAACGGTTGGCCGATGAGATGGCCGTCTCGTTCGATGATCCGGACCGGCTGGTCCGGACCGACATCGCGCTTCACCAGGCTATCGCAGTGGCGAGCCGCAACCCACTATATCAGCAGATCATACGTTCCTTTGAGCCGCTGATGAAGGAGGCCGTCCCTGCGGCGTGGGCCACGCGGAGGACAGAAGAGCAGCGAGTATCGATCCTGGACGTGCATATCGGATTGGCGCGTGCCATAACCGAGGGCGACGGGGCGAAGGCCAGAAACCTTGTCGACGCTCATTTCGATGCGTCGATAGCGGATCTGTTCTCTGAAACCTGAGGCCGCTCAAGGGGCCATGATGCAAACTGATTTGGGCATCCCGGCGTTCGTCACGAGATGGACAGCGTCTCCGTTCGCAGGGTTGGACCTCAGCCCTTGGCACATCACGCAGGCCGCCGAAGCTATCATAGAGGCGACGCTCGCAACCTTGAACGAGGACTATCGGCGGGAAGGCGGAACCGCGGCCCATGCGTCGGCCACGATCGAACGCGGCGCGGTTCTAAAAGGGCCGATTATCATCGGACCGGGCTGTTTCGTAGCCGCTGGCGCATATCTCCGAGGCGGCGTTTACCTGGAAGCGCGTTGCATCATTGGCCCCGGATCGGAGTTGAAGAGCGTCTTCATGTTCGAAGGCTCAAAGCTGGCGCACTTCAACTTCGTGGGGGACTCGATCTTGGGCGCCGACGTCAATGTGGAGGCTGGCGCGATCCTGGCGAACTATCGCAACGAGGCTCCGGACAAGTCGATCCGCTTCTGCCGAGGTAATCGGATCGTCGAAACTGGCGTTGATAAGTTTGGAGCATTGGTCGGCGATGGCTCCAGGATCGGCGCCAATGCGGTGATCGCGCCGGGTGCTGTTCTCGAGGTCAAAACCATAGTTCCGCGTCTTGCCTTGATTGATCAACAACCAATGTCGGGGTCGCACAACAGCAGCACTAGCCCCTAACCAGCCGTTCTGCGGCTACGGCAGAGTTGGCGCTTACTCCGGTCTTAGTGCGCGACTACTGAGATGTCAGATGGTACATCTGTCTTCTCCAGAGCTGCGGAATGCAGCTCTGGAGACGCGCGGCAGAGTGGCTCGAGTTGGGGGTGGTTGTGAGCATCACGCGGTTCGTCAAAGGGAGCGCGGCTGCACTGACCCTGCTGGTGACTGGATGCACGCCCAATCGCCCACCCCCGCAGCCTCTCGAGTTCGCCGGCGTCCCGGTAAGCGGCAGCTTAGCGCTTGCGGTTCGATCAGGCTTCACCTCCTGCTTCAACACCGATGCGATCCGCTTTCGATGTCGCAAGCATCGCGTTCAGATCCTGGGTCAAGGTCCCTTTCAAGCCGCAGTCGACCTGCGAGGCAGTAAAGGTCAGTCTGGCTTTGATCACGTCGTCCTTTGGCATGACGATGATCAGAGGGCACTATACGACGTCCTCGTGCCACTGCACCGGCTGGGCTGGCGCGCCTGCATTACGGGCACGGAACGCGCCGGGGACCAGGCGATCTTCACCCTGCCGAGGGCCCCGGTATGGATCTCCGTGGACATCAGCTACTACGGCAAGCGGCGGCTGCGGATATTCCCCAGCACCGTCGCGCGGAAGCTTTCGAGCAAGTGCATCCCTCAGCGCGGTTTGGAGATCTTCAACCTAAACGTCTAGGCGGGTGGCGCGCGCCGATTTCAAGCTCGGCTGCTCCCGATGCATGATCCATGCTCGCGCAAACAGCCGTCACCTAAGCGAGGTAGAAGCCATTGGGGGTGTTCTTTGGCGCGAAGCTTGCCGTCGCGCGTGGCCGCAGGTTGCATTCCTCGTCGCCCATGGCCAGCCGGGAAACTCCCGATATAAAAGGACAGGGGCCCCACCGGTCGGCTCTTATGACCGTCTCGCAATCCACTCATTCACCCGCCGCTCAAGGATGGACATCGGTTGGGATCCGGACGCGATTAGCAGATCATGGAAGCCCTTGATGTCGAACTTAGAGCCCAAAGCCGCTTCTGCCTTTCGGCGCAGCTCGACGATCTTTAGCATACCGATCTTGTAGCCAGTAGCCTGGCTCGGCACCGTGATGTAGCGTCGCACCTCGGACCGTGCCTTTTCCAGCGGCTGCCGACCCGTTTCACTGAGATATTTCACGGCCTCGTCTTCCGTCAAGCCAAGTGCGTGGATGCCAGTATCGGTAACCAGCCGTGCGGCGCGGAAGAGCTCCGCATCGAGGCGCATGAAGTCGGCCGCGATGTCAGGAAAAGCGTTCATCTCCTTGCACATGGCCTCGGCGTACAGGCCCCAGCCTTCACCAAACGCGACATAGCCGGTGACGGACCGGAACTTCGGTCCACCCTTCTGACGGACCTGGATGTCACCCTGCATGTTGTGGCCGGGAATCGCCTCATGGCACATCAGCGTATACATGGCCGCGGGATTGCCCTGCTCGCCCACCATATGGACGTACGTGCGCGCTGGCCTTGAGCCGTCCGGGGCCGGCGCCGAAGCATGGGCGGCGCCGCCTGGCACTTCGCTGAAGGACGGCTCGCGCACCACCTCGATCCGGTAGGCGGGTAAGGTGCCGAAATAGGCAGGCAGCAGTGTGCGTGTGCGAGCGACAAACGCATTGGCCTTCTCGAGATAATCAGCTCGAGAGGCATCATCCCACGGCCGCGGCGGAAATAGCCGGGCACGCTCGGCATAATAGGCTCGGCGGTCCTTGAGCCCAGCCTTGCGGGCAAGCGCATCCTGCTCCGCTTCGATGCGCGCAACTTCGGATCGTCCGATCGCGTGGATCTGCTCGGCCGTGTAGTCCGTCGTTGTGGTGAGCTTCAGCTCGGTCGCATAAAAGGCGGCTCCGCCGGGCAGCGAGACGGCGCCGACGCGGCCGCTCGGCGCCGTCGGCAGGGCTCCCTTCGCCCATGCGATCACTCGGCCATAGGCCGGCTGCAAGGCCAAGATTGCGGTGCGGGCCTCGGCAAGCAGCGCGTCGGCTTCGGCGCGCGTGAGGGTGCCGCCTGCGACCAGCTTCTCTGTCTTCGCTTTCACGTCCGCCCAGAGTGCGACGTCTCGCCCCGGACCAAACGGTGCGCCGGTGGTCAGCTTCTCGCTACCGGCAATGATAGATTCGACCTGGAACCGAGGGACGCGGATTCCCGCCGCCTCGCTTGCCTTGGTACGCGTGACAGCCATGTCGAGCACCGCGGGCATTCCCCGGAGGCGGGCGATGTAGTTCCGTAGGTCCGCTGCATCAGCGACGCTGTGGGTGTTGATCAGGAAATCGGGAAGCTGGCTGTGCGTCGAATATAGCCGAGAGTAGAGCGGAGGCCGGAACTTGCGGTTTGCGTTCGACAAGGCTGCCCGCTCAGCTTCAAGCGCCCAGATATCGTAATTGACCTGTCCCTCTGGCGACAGTTTGCCGCGGTCGAACGCAGCCTTCATGCGCCCCGCGCTGGCCTGCCGCCAAGCCACCATCGCATCGGCCGCCTGATCGCTGATGTCGTTCCATCGGTCGCCGCATTCTTTTACGCCCAGACGAGTTGCGGTTTGAGGCTGCAGCTTCAGAAGTTCGGCAAACTCGGCGTCGAGGAATGCTGTTAAGCGAGTGTCTTCAGCATTGGCGGATACGGCGACTGGAGCCTGCGCGGCTGCAAGCGACGCAGACCCGAGGGGAGCGATGAAGGCGAGGGCGATGACAAGCAGGTTAGGCTTCACGGTAGCTCCCTGGGTTGGTGCGGCAGATTGCCGGACTTCTAGTCTGTCTGCGCCAAAGACCAATGATTTATGCAGCTAAGTTCGGCGCGCCTGGGGCTCTGCTTACTGGCCGGGAGGCAACTGCGGACCCGCTGCATAGGTCCGTCCTGCTCTCGCGGACAATTAGAAGCAGCGATGGCCCCGCCAATAGCGATCCCATCTTTCAACTGTGCCCGTGCGCAGCATGGCACATGATAGGTCACCCACCCGCGGCGCTGTGCACCAGGCGGCAGTTCGGCTCCCGCCCGACCGGCTGTTGGACCGGCATTGCAGCGCCGGCCCTCGCACCAGTACATGACCCTCAGGGCTCTTGCCGCGAGCACCTCCGAGTAACGCAACAAGTCGGTCGCGAGAGACGGCGCCTCCGACCTTAAGGCAGGGGTGGCCAGGCTTGCAGCTCCCGTCGACCTCACGTGCAGCGATGCCGGCAAGGCGCACACGCGGCCCCTCCGCGCACCAGATCGGACCATCGCCATCCCACGCGCGCGTTGGCGTGCATGTGAAGGCGAGGCCCGCTGCAACAACGGTAGCGATCATCTACGCTCCAGGAGCAAGGACTGGATCGCATGACCAAAATAGCCTCGCCTGTCTGCGAGCCTTGCAGTTGCGCTGCCGGTACCATCAGGTGAGGCCCATGTCTGGGCATCAGAGAAAATCCACTCGCCCTCAGGTTCGCGCGCGAGACTGACCGTGAGATCGCCGTTGATGAACGTCCATTCCGTAAACGGCAGGAGAGCGGAGATACCGTTGGAGAAGTCGGCCACCGCAGTCGCTCTCATGGCCGGGGACAAGACTTCACCACGGATCAGTTGCCGGTGCTGGCGGAACCAAACTTTACCCGGGCCGGGGTCAGAAAAGCCACCTGAGATGCGGCGAATGTCGAACTTTGCGCCGAAGTTGATCGCGCCGGCGGGCAGTCCCATTCCAGCGCCTTTCACATCCTCAGGCATCGCCTCCTCAAGACCAGGCAGGCTGATCGTGTCAGGCAGCGGCTGGTCGGCGGTCCGAACCTTCAGCACAACTGCGCGGGTCACCTCGGCGTCGCCGGCAGTCAGGCGCACCTGAACAAGTTGGATCTTGCGCCCCTCGCGCAGCACGGTCGTTTCAATGGAGAGGTCTGCGACCGGCACTGGGCGGAACAGGTCTACCGTGACGCGCGCCACGCGCATCGGCACTGGGGCGGGTATCCGTTCGGCCGCCCAAACGGCGAGCGACGATGGTGCTCCACCATGTTGCAGCCGCGGATCCCACGGACCCGCGGCAAGTGAGGTCGCAGATGCAGAACTTCCATCAACGGCATAGGTGAAGTCTTTCATGACGACTGCCTAGCAGCGCGGAGGACGAGGGTGCCAGTGGTCGGGCTCCTCGGATCATGTTCGATCGTCGAGCGAGCGCAACGGACGTTCTGACGCACCGCCGGGATGTTTTGCTCGTCGACGTCAGATTGCACTCGATCGTCAAGGAACGACCCGGTCGTCCAATCCAGCACCTCCGTCGATCCTCACGAGGGCGATCAGGTCCGATCTGACAAACAGATAGCATTCAGGTGAAAGCAGCGAGTTCGACAGTGCTTCAGGTCTCCAACGCGATTGAGCCAGCCGCCTCGGCTCTTACTTGCCTCACTGAGGTGGAGCTTGCGATGATTGATGGAAGCATGGCACGCGCCTTCATGGTCCACGATGCACCCAGCTTCGACGACCTGCTCTCCGCAATCGATCTTGCCACGGCTCCATTCGAGAGCTTGGCAGCGGCGGCGTAGCTTTCACTCTCCCATCGCCGTGCCGGCCAGGCAGGCTTGCTGATGCAAGCAGCAGCAGCAATATCAGGCCATGTCCGATCTAAGCACCTTCGTCCGCCAACTTCCCAAGGCCGAGCTCCACCTGCACATCGAGGGTACCCTCGAGCCAGAGCTGATGTTCGCGATGGCCCAGCGGAACGGAGTGTCGATCCCGTTCAGTTCGGTGGAGGAGGTCCGGGCAGCCTACCGCTTCTCTAACCTGCAGGACTTTCTCGACATCTACTACGCCGGCGCAGCCGTGCTCAGGACCGAGCAGGACTTCCACGACCTCGCCGCAGCTTATTTTAGCCGAGCAGCAGACGACGGTGTGGTGCACGCCGAGATTATGTTCGACCCGCAGACGCATACGGAGCGCGGTGTTCCATTCGAAACGGTGATCAAAGGTCTGCTTTCGGCAATGAGGGAGGCTCAACAGATGCATGGGATGAGCACTCGCCTCATCCTCTGCTTCCTTCGTCATCTAAGTGAAGAGGAGGCGTTCAAAGCCCTGGACCAGGCCAAGCCCTGGCTGGAGCACATCGCCGCCGTGGGCCTGGATTCATCCGAGCTCGGCCATCCACCTTCCAAATTTTCGCGGGTGTTTGCCGAGGCGCGGCGTCTCGGATTGAAGCTGGTAGCTCATGCAGGCGAGGAAGGCCCGCCTGAGTATGTGCACGAAGCGCTGGACCTGCTTGACGTCGACCGCCTCGATCACGGCAACCGCAGCCTCGAAGATCCTCTGCTTATCACTCGACTGGCTCGCAGTGGCATGACGCTGACGGTTTGCCCGTTATCGAACCACAAGCTCTGCGTAGTTGATGATCTGGCGAACCACCCGATCGATCGCATGCTCGCACATGGCCTTAGAGCCACCATCAACTCTGACGATCCGGCGTATTTCGGGGGCTATGTGGCCGACAATTATCTCGCCGTAGCGGAGGGCAGGGGACTTGGCCGAGAGCAGCTGGCACTGCTTGCTCGCAACAGCTTCCTCGGCTCGTTCCTTCCTGACACCGAAGTCTCCGCGCACATTGCGAAGCTGGACACTTATGTGAAGAGCGCGACCTGATGCCCGAGTTTGCACCAGTGTCGCACGAGCAGTTCGTCGCAGACGTTCTTTCCCTTACGGAAGCCATGAAGAGCGACCGGGACTGGCGGCCAAGCTTCCTAATCGGAGTTGGGCGAGGAGGGCTCGTTCCCGCAGTCTACCTCAGTCATGCAACAGGTATCCCGACCCTCTCGTGCGATCTGTCCAGCCAAGTGAAAGACTTTGCGGACGACGTGCTCGTTCGGCTTGCAGCGCGTGCGGGCTTTGGTGAGACGCTCCTGTTTGTCGATGACATCAACGACTCCGGCCGGACGATCGGCATCCTGCGATCTCGGTTAAGCGCCGCGGGTGCGCCTGCCGGAAGTGTCCGCTTTGCCACGCTGATCGACAACAGCCTCTCAGCCGAGATCGTCGAGTATCGCGGGCGCTCAATCGATCGAACCTCAGACAAGAGATGGTTCGTGTTCCCGTGGGAGGCTCTCGCACCGCCAGAGACGATCGTCGAAGACGCGGCTGAGATGCCCGAACGGCTCGGCTAAGCCGAATCCGAACGCCAAGCACGCTTGCAGAATCGTTCCCGCTATGTTCGATGTCTGCACATGGAAGTAGAACGACTCTCCACCATCCTCGTAAGCGCGCCGGCTTGGGCTCGCCTCGGGCTGACAGTCTCTGATGCACGGCTGCGCGAGCGCGCCGCAGACGCACTCGCCGCCATCATCGCGCACCGGCTGGAGGAGCCCGATATCCGCCCAGACAGGAGCCAACTGGCCCTGCCTTTGTGACGTGGCTGCAAACATTCGGTTTGATGATCTGCATGATCTGATCAGGCGGAAGGCCAATCTTCGTGTGGAGTGCGGCACGTGCGAGAAGGTCACGATCATCGATGCACGGCGTTTTGCACGCTTCTGTCTGCTGCGCGGGTGGAGCACGCATTTGAGCCTGGTCGGCCTCAGGCTGCTGTGCAGTCGGTGTGGCGCCAGGCCATCTCGGGTTAGGGCGACGCCTGAGCAGGCTGGCCCGGATCCGTTCCCTTCCACCGAGCAGGATTGGAAGCAGCTTTTCCGCCGCCTCCGCGACTAAGACTGGCTCTGAGGAGGTTCTCCGATCTGGAATGCTGGGCCACGCCCGCTGTTTCGCTTTGTTCTGTCCTATTGAGAACCAGATGGGTTATCTTGAGTCGCAGAAAGGATGACAAAGATGGAAGTGATCGACGCAACTTTCGTGAGCGCCCTGGCGAGCCTGATGATGAGTCTTGCCGCACTTGTATGGGCGTTTCGCCGAAGGGCTTAGCACTGCGACGAGGTGGGCGGCCCAAGATCGCCGGAGGAAGTCACGCTCGCCGAGCTCGAGGCTACCCGGAAGACGATACAAGCAGCTGTCCAGCGCTTCCCGAACCTCCAGCGCAACATTGGTCTGCCGGGTTGCGTTCTGTTTCCAACTTCAGAGGTGCACTTTGCGTAAGATCGTCAACGGCTGCAGCCTCCAGCCAAAATCCGGAACAACCCGCAAGATCGTTCTGCTGCTGCATGGCTATGGATCTAGCGGATCGGACCTGATCTCTCTGGCGCCGCACTGGCAGCAGGCCATGCCGGATGCCCTGTTTCTGGCTCCGAACGCACCTCAGCGCTGCGGTATGACTGGCGGGTACCAGTGGTGGCAGCTCGCCGCGTTCGGTCCGCAGGCGCTGGCGGCGGGAGCGACATCTGCCGCGCCAGCAATCGACGCCTTCATCCATCGCAAGTTGGCTCAATACGATCTTGCTGAAGGCGATCTCGCAATCGTTGGCTTCAGCCAGGGAACGATGATGGCGCTGCATGTGGGACTGAGACGCAGCACTCAGGTCGCCATCGTGGGCTATTCGGGAATGCTCACAGGAGCGGCGGAGCTTGCACATCACCACATCACCAAACCACCGGTGATGCTCATCCATGGGTCTGATGACCCCATCGTTCCAGTTGCGGCGCTGCATGCTGCCAAGGCTCAGCTGTCCAAGCTCGGCATTCAGGTCTCGCACCATGTGTCCGCGGGGCTCGGGCACAGCGTCGATCCTGTCGGTTTGCGGCTCGGAGGTGAGTTCGTTGCAGCCGCACTCCGCGAGACCCGTTCGAGCGAGGTGACAAATGCCCGATGATTTTGAGCGAGGCCGACGCGATGGCCTGCGACTCGCACTTTCTGTGCTGGCTGCCGAAGAGGCCAAATGGGCGGCGCTGCTTGGTGAGAGTTCCTCCTGGCGGACCAACTCCATTCGGGAGGTGCGTCACAAAACGCTTCAGGTGGCGCAAAGCCGTGTTCAGACCGTGCTGAACCGTCTTTCTTCGAAGAAAGACGGGAAGATCGATCAAGAAATTGCCGCAGCACTCGACCGGGCAGGGCTTTGATGCGGGCTCAACCGTGCCCTCATCGACCAAGCGCGTTGAGCGGCTTCGAGGAGGATGAGGCTACAGTTTGGTCGGATAGGGAAGCCACGTCTGCATTGCGCCCATTTAGGCCTTTGCGTGGGCGGCGGCTCGATGGCTGCTTAGGGCCCCAAAGCTGACGGTATAGAGGTTCGGATTTTGGGCGCAAAGCGGCTACTCGCCATTAGCCCCAGAGGCGTCTCCCCTTAGACCTAAGTCCGCAGGATCAAGTGCTTGGTCTGGGGTGGAATGAACTCTAAACGGACTCGATGCCGACCTCTCACCTTCACCTGGACGCCAGTCTGCCGGTTCCGAAGCCCGCGCCTACTGATGGCGCCTACGTACTCGACCGAAGCTGGCGGATCGTCGACATCAACGATCACGCCCTTGACCATCTCGGTGTCAGTCGCTCCGAGGCGATTGGCGCAACGTTGTGGAAGCTCGCGCCCGCTCTCGTCGGTACCAATTGCGAGACACACTATCGGGAGGCGATGGAGAACCGCAACGTCGAGGAGTTTGTTGGCCCCTCGGCTGCTCATCAGGGCCGTTGGCTTGAGGTTCGTGTCTTCCCCGTGTCTGAGGGGCTCGCGGTGCACCTGCGTGACATCACGAAACGCGTTCAGCTGGAGGCCAAGCTTCGCGACCGCGAGCGATTGCTGTCGGCCATCTTCAGCCAAGCCGGCGCCGGCTTCGCACAAGTGGATTTGGAGGGCCGGTTCGAGCTGGTAAACGACGCTTATTGCGCGATTACCGGCTACAGCCGCCAACAGCTGCTCGGACGCCGGATGCAGGACATCACGCATCCCGACGATTTGGCCCGCAATCTCGAGCTGCTGAACGAGGCGCTGACCAGTACGAACAGCTTCACGATCGAGAAAAGATACGTTCGACCAGACGGCTCAGCCGTATGGGTCAACAACAGCGTGACTATACTGCGGAACGACGCAGGAGCACCGATCGGCATCCTGGCGGTGACGACAGACCGAACCGAGGCAAGGCGTTCCGAGCAGCAGCTGCGCGAAAGCGAGCAGCGCTTCAGGCAAATGGCCGACGCCGTGCCCCAGATCGTGTGGATCACGGACGCGGACGGGAAGAACGAGTTCTTCAACCGGCAATGGTTCGACTATACCGGTGTCGCATACCAGCCGACCACGGCGGCGAAGGTGGCGGCGGATCAGGTTCACCCTGAGGACGGCCCAGCGACGATCGCCGCCTTCGATGAAGCTCGGCGCACAGGCACCACCTTTCACGTCGAGCATCGGATCCGGTCCAGGACCGGCGAATATCGCTGGTTCCTGGTGCGTGGCGAACCTTATCGCGATCCGGACACTGGCGAGATCGTCCGCTGGTTCGGCGCATCCGTCGACATCCACGACCGCAAGGTGGCCGAGGCGGCGCTGCGGGAGAATGAAGCGCGCCTGCGCGCCCTGACTGATAACCTGCCGGCGGGGATGGTGTATCAGGTTAGTACCGGCAGGGACGGCAGCGCACGCCAGTTCCGTTACGTTTCTGGCAGCCACAAACGACTGACCGGTGTGCCCGCGGAGGCGGTGCTGGCGGATCCAAGCATACCCTACCAGCTCATTCACCCGGATGACCGTTCGATGCTGGCCGAGGCTGAGGAAGAGGCTATCCGCGCGCGCAGCTCGTTTGACTTGCAGGTGAGGTTTCGCCGTGCGGATGGTGAACTTCGATGGGCCCGGATCATCTCGGCGCCTCGGGAGCAGCCAGACGGCTCGCTCATCTGGGACGGCATCCAGATCGACACCACTGATCAGAAGCTTGCTGAAGCCGCGCTGCGGGCCAGCGAAGAGCGGCTGCGCGAGCTGAACGGGAATCTCGAAGCACAGGTGGCCGAGCGGACGGCAGACCGGGACCGGATGTGGCGGCTTTCGACCGACATCATGCTCGTCGCGCGCTTCGACGGTACGATCAACTCGGTGAATCCGGCCTGGACCAGCATACTCGGTTGGACGGATACGGCGCTCGTCGGCAGCAACTTCATGAACCTCGTTCATGCAGACGACCAGGAGGCGACGCTTGCGGAGATGGGGAAGCTCGGCGCCGGCGAGACTACTTGTCGATTTGAAAATCGGTATCGAACCGCCGACGGCGACTATCGGTGGATCTCCTGGACGGCGGTGCCCGGCGATGAACTGATCCATGCGGTGGGTCGCGACGTTACGGCCGAGAAGGCGCGTCAGGCGGAACTTGAGAGCGCGCAGGAAGCACTCCGCCAAAGCCAGAAGATGGAAGCGATGGGCAGCCTCACTGGGGGTGTCGCTCACGACTTTAACAACCTGCTTACCCCGATCATCGGATCGCTCGACATGCTGGTGCGCAAGGGCGTCGGCAGCGAGCGCGAACGGCGCCTGATCGACGGGGCTCTGCAATCAGCCGAGCGGGCGAAGACCCTGGTCCAGCGCCTGCTCGCCTTCGCTCGGCGGCAGCCGCTGCAAGCAACCGCTGTTGACACCGCTCGTGTTGTCGAAGGCATGGCGGGCCTGATCGACTCCACCGTCGGCCCGACTATCGACGTGCGCGTCGAAGTTGGTGCCGACCTGCCGCCGGCCAAGGCCGACCTCAACCAGCTCGAGATGGCACTGCTCAACCTCGCCGTGAATGCGCGCGATGCGATGCCCAACGGTGGTGAGCTCGTCATGGCCGTGAATAGCGCCAGCGTTCTAGCTAATGATCCGTCGGGTCTGAAGCCCGGAACCTATGTGCGATTGAGCGTCAGCGACACCGGCATCGGGATGGACGAGGCTACCCAAAGGCGTGCCGTCGAGCCCTTCTTTTCGACAAAGGGCATAGGCAAGGGGACCGGCCTAGGTCTGTCCATGGTCCACGGGCTCGCGGCGCAGTTGGGCGGGGGCCTGACGATCGAGAGCGTGCCCGGCGAGGGGACGACGATCTCGCTCTTTCTCCCGATCAGCGCGGGCCCTCTCGGCGCTGACGAAGACGCTCCAGCTGCCGTTGATGGGCCGATTGGCCGAGGAACGGCGCTCCTCGTCGACGACGAGGACCTGGTCCGTATGAGCACCGCCGACATGCTGAGCGACCTCGGCTTCGAAGTCGTGGAAGCAGGCTCCGCTGAAGATGCGCTGCGGTTCCTGCAAACCAGCCGCAAACCGGACCTGCTCGTCACCGATCACCTCATGCCTGGCATGAGCGGCGCCGAACTTCCGCAGAATGCGCGAGCGCTTCACCCCGCACTCCCGATCCTTGTCGTCTCGGGCTATGCGGAAGTAGAAGGCATCTCGCCGGACCTGCCGAGACTGACGAAGCCGTTTCGGAACGCTGACCTGGTTGCCAGCCTCTCGGCGCTGCTTCCGCAAGAAACCTGACAGCTTCTGGCCGCGATTATGACGTTGGCTTACTCGCGCTTTGCGGTAGGACGCTCTGTACGCTCTCGGCCAGAAGCAAACGTAGGCAGCGGAGGACTGCTTGGCGCCCTTTCAGGACGCTTGCACTGCGCCGAACAAACGGCCGCTTTGACCCACTTGTGTACGTTTCAGCGCCCGCAGTTCGCTTCTCAGAAGCGGTCACTCGTTCAGCTGCTTGGCGCGACGTTACGCATCGTCCTTCAGCCCGGTAAAAGTGTTCGGAAGCCCTTGTTGAGCGGCAGCAGGTTCGCCGTCGCACTCGCCGCCAACGCAGCCACCATCGCCCAGCCCATGCCCTCTCCTCCGTTAACGCGGGTCGGAGGCAAGTCCGCAGGCGCCGGTCTGGCCAGCGCTCCGGCATCCCCGACCGCGTCCTTGCGCATCGGGACCGATCCGGTCACGTTAGGCGCGAACGAGGTGTGATGGGAAGGATCACGATGGCCATAGCGCTTGTAGTTTCAGCAGTGCTCGGAACGGCCGCGCCCGACCCGAAGTCGATCGACTGCGGCCGCGACGGGCCGGCCTTCATGGCGGCCTACGCTCGTGACCTCGCGGCGGGCGACCGTGCCGCCATAGCGGGCCGCTACAGCCGCTCGGGTGCCTATTCGCTCGGCTTTGGGGCCAAGAGCCTCGACAGCCCGGAGGCGATCACGAAGCGCTATGCCGGGCCAGCCTGGCAGAAGCCAGACGCGTTCGAGTGGCAGGACCTCAGCTACGAGCAGCTCGGCCCTACAACGTGCCTGGTCGCCGGGGGCTTTCGCTGGACGGAGCAGGGCCGCACGGCGACCCTGGCCTATACCTCCGTGCTGCGTGCGGAGGAGGGAGGTCTGCGCATCATGCTTGAGCACGAGAACCTGCTGAAGCCGTGACACATCGACCGTGGCCGCTCCTCCTTCTGACCACTTACGTGACTCGAGAGGCCGCCTCACGAGCGCGGTCCGGGACCGCACCCGCCCCTCGCGTCGGAGTGCATGCGATTTGCACCCAAGATCTGGAGACCGCGCGATGAGACTGCGCTTGCGGATGTGCTTGGGAGCGGCAGTCATGCTGGTCTGCGAGGCTGGGTCGACAGCGGCTGAAAGAGCCGGCGATCTGCCGCGCCAGGTAATCACGATGGTGAGCTGCGCCAAACTGCCTGGCCTCGCCGACCGATCGGCGGCCGAGCAGGCTCGCCTGCGCTGCGGCACGCTCGCCGTCCCGCTCGACGATCGGAAAACGGATGGGCCGACGCTCGACATGGCGTTTGTGGTCCGCGCGGCGGCGACGCCTAGCAACCGGCCTCCCATCCTCGTGCTTGCCGGATCGAGCTCCGGGTCGGTGCGCTGGTCGGCAAGCACGTTCGCGCCGCCGTTCACGGGAGATCGCGACGTTGTGCTGGTCGACACGCGCGGCAAGGACGACAGCGGCCTGGGACTGTGCGACACGACGCGCCGCGCCCAGGTCGCCGCGCTCGCGCGCGATCTCGAGGGCAAGGCGCTCCGCTATGCTTTCTTCGCCCCGCTGCGCGATTGCCGCGAGAGGTTGCGCGCCGCCGGTGCGCCGCTCGACGTCTATGGCGCCTCCCGGATCGTGCGGGATCTGGAGCGGCTGCGCGTAGCGCTGGGCTACGAACGCGTCCTGCTGTTCGGCGTGTCGCACGGCACTGTCGTCGCGAACAGCTACGCGGCCGCGTACCCGAAGCGCGTGGAGGCCATGCTCCTCGACGGGGCTTATCCTCCTGATCCAACACCAGGAACGCTGACCGAGACCTTTCGTGAAGGTCTGGCCGGCGCGGCAGCCGCCTGCAGGGGAAACGCCATCTGCGGCCCGGCTGGCGACGACCTCGTCGCCGCTTATGAGCGTGCCTTCGCCTTGTTGCGCCGCGAGCCGATGATAATCGAGACGAAGGCGCTCGGGCGCTTGGTGCTCAACGCCGACGATCTGACGCTCTTGGTGCAGAACATGCTGTATCCTGGGGTCTCGAGGGCAGTCGCCCCCGAGGTGACCCCCTACGCCGTCGCTCCCGCATTGATCGCGGCAGTCGAGGCGCGGGATGCGGCACAGGTCGCGCGCATTGCAGACGGCCCGCTTGGTCGCCTCGCCGCAGGCCCGCACAGTGCCGTGTTCGTCTCGGGGGAGTGCGCCGATCGCACGCGCTATTACAATCGCAAGCCGGAGCCGTTCACCGGGGTCGAGCTCATCGACCTGACTGCCGTCTGCCCTTGGTGGGCGCCGCGTCCCGCCGAGCCCGCCCGCATGCCCGCCGGCAGAGCGCCGCCCGCAATGGTCATCACCGGCAGCACCGACCCGATCACGCCAATCAGCTTCAGCCGCGATACGGCACGACGCCTCGGCCCATCAGTGCGCGTTCTGGCGGTGCCGGGTGCGGGTCATGGGACTGTGCGTACCACGCCCTGCGGCCGGGCGGTCGGGCTTGCGTTCTTCGCCGATCCGCGCACAACCGTAATGCCGGATGGATGCGCGCCGATCGCACCGTAGCATCAAGACGACCCAAACTCAGCCGTTCAGAGCGATATCGCCTCACTCCAGAACCAGACGTTGGTTCAGCAGAGGCCGACAGCGTCGATGCGCCCCTGTCGAACAATCAGACCAGTCTACTGCAACGACCGGTTCACGCCCGACGTCAGTCGTTCAGCAAGTTCCTTGCGACTCTGGGCAGCTCATAACTTTCCAGGAAAATGACAGCTGGCAAAGTCGACCTCGCGTGGTGTTTTCTGCCACTGCGGGGCCGTGTTCCGGCACGAACAGCGATAATCGGTCGGCACTTTGGCGTGAGAGCGACCCCGTTCAGCTGGGCCCACATGATGTTAGGAGTTGGGCGACATGTGCCCGTTTGCGGTTCCCCCAACGCTGCGGAGAGTCTATCCAGTAAGCGCGTCGCTCCAAGCGCCGCCCCAAGACATTACCGATCGTTCATCCTCGCCCCGCTCGTTTTCAGCCGCTGGGGCCGCGAAGCGCCTCATCTCTTCCTTGTACCGCGCTCGGACGCGAACCCGATCGTCAGATAGAAGGCCGCGTTCTAACGTCACCAACCAAGAATTCTCCTCCTGGTACATGTGGTGTGTCACAGCTCCGCGGATGTGCTCCAGCTTATCGAGATAATCCTGGGTCAGGGGCTCCAGCTTGCTCAGCAAGGCGAGCTGAACCTTTGTTGCCGCTTGCTCCTCATAGCCCATGAAAGCCGCGCCATGCTGGCTGTTGTCGACGAGCTCCGGATAGATCACCGTTTCCTCGGCCGCCGCGTGTCCGTTGAGCAAGTTGGCGAGTTCAAGCTCTGCCCCCCGCTGGCTCTCCGCAGTCGAAGCGGAGCGTACCGCCTCGAAGGCGCGTTCAATGCGGTTGTGATCGTCGATAATCAGCTGAACTACCCTATTCGGCAATGCTTGGGTGCGGGCGTTCTCGCGAGCGCGGAGCCGAGTTTCATCCGACACCAAAGGGGTCATTTTCGCGACTAACCGATCAAGGGACCGACATGGCTCACCTCCAGCAACAATCGTGGAAAGTCCGGTCTCAGCCGAAGGTTCCACGAGGTGCCCCGCTTAAAGGATGATCATCACGCATCCTGCATGCCGGCAGCATCTCTAACTCAGATTAGGCATTGTTTCAGGAACTTAACGAGTTGCGGTCGGTTCGAGAATGCGTGAGCCATTCCGGTTCCGTGACAGTCTACTGGATCACCGCTGCTTCTATGGACACCATGTTTTTCGGCTCAAAGTCAGAGGCGTCGACCAGGTTGTTAACGCAGCCGATGAGGGTGATCGAAACAGGAGTCTATCGTGGGCCCCATCTCTATAGCCACACGCCCATGATCCGCATCATGGTTGATCTCGGGCGGCTCGAGGACTGGCCTACTAACAGGATTTCCGGCTTTTCCGATCGATTGTTGGCCATGTTGCCTGGGCTGAAGCGGCATGGCTGCTCGTATCGCCGCCGGGGCGGCCTGGTGAAGAGGTTGGAGGAGGGCACGTGGCTCGGTCACGTCGCCGAGCACATTGTTTTGGAACTGCAGACTCTCGCAGGGACCCGGGTCACGCGCGGAAAGACGCGAAGCGTCAAGGGTCAGACTGGCGTCTACAACGTCATGTTCGCCTACAAGCATGAGGAGGTGGGCATGCTTGCCGGGCGAGTTGCACTTGAATTGGTTAATGCGTTGCTGCCGGAAGAACTGAGTGGGGTGCAGGGACTTGATCTAATCGCCGAAGCGTCCGGTGACTTCGACCTCGAAGCCCGCCTGAACGACCTAAAGCGGCTGGTCCGCCGCTCCGGCTACGGCCCGACAACTCAGGCGCTGGTCGACGAAGCGGAGCGGCGCGGCATTCCTGTTATGCGGCTGAATAATGGCAGCCTGATCCAACTCGGCCATGGCCGCTTTCAGCAACGTATCCGAGCCAGCATCAGCGGCCGTACGTCTTTGATCGCGGTCGAGGCCGCGGGCGACAAGGATTTCACTAAGCAGTTGCTCGCCGATAGCGGAATCCCGGTCCCGCGGGGCGTCGTCGTGCGCGATGTCGAGGAGGCGATCCGTGCCGCGCGCCGCTTGCGCTATCCGCTCGTTACCAAGCCGCTCGACGGTAATCACGGCCGCGGTGTTACCATCGGCATTCGCGATGAGGCGATGCTCCGGTTCGGCTTCGCCCAGGCCCTCGCCGAGGCGAAGGGTCGACGCGACGTAATCGTCGAGCAGTTCTTCGACGGGCGTGACCACCGCATCTTGATCGTCAATGGCGAGCTGATCGCAGTCGCCGAGCGCGTCCCGGCACATGTGGTGGGTGACGGGGTGAGCACTATCTCAGAACTCGTCGACCGCGTGAACACAGACCCCCGGCGCGGGGATGGGCACGAAAAGGTGATGACGCGCATCAAGGTGGACGCGCTCGTGTTCGAATATCTCGGCCGCTTTGGGCTGACGCCGAACAGCGTGCCTGCTTCGGGACAGCTGGTGCAGTTGCGCGCGACGGCCAATCTCTCGACCGGCGGCACCGCAATCGATCGCACAAACGAAATTCACCCGGATAACGCCGAGATCGCGCGGAGAGCGGCGCTCGTAATCGGGCTAGATATCGCTGGCATCGACTTCATGGCACCGGACATCTCGCGATCGGTGAGGGAGACCGGAGGGGGCGTGATCGAAGTCAACGCCGCACCCGGTTTCCGCATGCATATCGAGCCTAGCGAAGGAAGTCCTCGCGACGTCGCCAAACCGGTCATCGAGATGCTATTTCCACCGGGGCGACGGGGACGTGTGCCGATCCTGGCGGTCACGGGCACGAACGGCAAATCGACTACCGCGCGGATGCTGAAGCACATCTTGCGCTACACGGGCTGCACGGTTGGCCTAACCTCGACCAGCGGGGTCTACGTTGACGACCAGCTGGTGAATCCTGGCGACGCAACGGGTCCCCGTAGCGCCCGCATGGTATTGCGCGACCCGACAGTGGAGGTGGCCGTGCTGGAAACAGCTCGCGGGGGCATGCTGCGCGAGGGCCTCGCCTTCGACCACGCCGACGTGGCGGCCTTTCTGAACGTCGCTGAAGATCATCTCGGCCTCAAAGGAATTAACACTGTCGATGACCTGGCCGATCTGAAGGCCTTGGTTGTCGAGACCGTGCGACGCGGCGGCACGTCTGTGATGAATGCTGACGATCCGCTGGTACGGTCCAAGGCGAAGCGCGCCGGCGGCAGCATCGCTTGGTTCTCACTTCACGGCGGTGCAGAAATGCCCGCTTGGCTTCGCGATCATGTCGAGGATGGTGGCATGGCCGTCGTCCGCGAGCCTGGTGATGAAGGCGGCTGTATCGTCCTCTATAAGGATGGGCGCCGCGAGTTGGTCGTTCGTGCCGGCGCCATCCCTGCGACGCTTCACGGATACGCCGAATTCAATATTGCCAATAGCTGTGCGGTGATCGCGATGGCGGCGGCGCACGGCGTGCCTCTGATCACGATCCGCTCGGCAATGAGCAGCTTCCAATCAACTTACGAGCAGAATCCCGGCCGCCTCAACGTACACGATGCCCATGGCTTTCGCGTGATCGTAGACTATGCCCACAATGTCGCCGGCTTGGCAGCGCTCGGCAACGTCATTCGCGGCCTCCGGCGGCGTTATCCGCGGACCATCGGCGTCATCTCAATTCCCGGCGACCGACGCGACGAGGACATCAGGGATATGGGCCGCCTCTCGGCGGAGCTGTTCGACGAGCTGGTGTTTCGGGAGGATCCGGCAACTCGCGGCCGACCCCGGGGCGAAGTCATGCGGCTCCTGCGGGAGGGGGCACTGGAAGTTGGCCAGTCGTCAACCAACATCCATCTGATTGCGGGCGAGGCCGAAGCGACGGAGACTGGGCTTGTGCTGGCCTCCCCTGGCGACCTCCTGGTGGTCACACCCACCGAAGTGGAAGAAACGTGGCGGCAGGTGATTAACTACTGTCCGTATAAGGCTGCTGCTCCGCCAAGCGAGCGCCTCGTGACGGTGACCTGATGAGCGAGTGGAAGCTTGTCATTCACGGCGGAGCGAAGGAGATCGCCCCCCAGGACGAAGCTGCTAATCGGGACGGCCTTGCCACCTCGATCAAGGCAGGCGCAGCGGTGTTGCGCGCGGGCGGCAGTGCTGTCGATGCCGTTGAGGCTGCGGTGCGTGCCCTCGAGGACTGTCCAGCATTCAACGCAGGGCGCGGCTCCGTGAAGACGGAAGCGGACACGATCGAGCTGGCGGCTGCTATCATGGACGGCGATACACTCGATGTCGGGGCCGTTGCCGCTCTTGAACAGGTACGGAACCCAATCAGTGTAGCGAAGGCTCTGCTGCGCGAATACGAGACCTTGCTCATTGCGGGTGGGGCCGAACGGTTCGCCGACGCGATCGGCGCGGTCCGCTGCACGCCCGACTATCTCCTGGCTCCCGAACACGTCACATCGTCCAAGCACGACACCGTCGGCGCGGTGGCGCTCGACTCCGTCGGTAACTTTGCCTCTGCGCTTTCCACCGGCGGACTACCTGGTCAGAAGCGAGGACGTGTCGGCGACAGCCCGCTTCCGGGCTGCGGTTTCTACGCCGAGAATGGGATCGGGGCTGTTGCTCTCTCCGGACATGGAGAGGGGATATCGCGGCTCGCACTTGCCAGCCGCATCCTGCACCTTTTGCCGAACCGGCAGGTTGATAGCGCAGTCCGCGACCCCCTGGCGGCGATGGCGCGGGTTGGAGGAGATGCCGGAGGTATCGCAATCAATGCCGAAGGCCAGATTGGCTGGGATCACAACAGCGAGCATTTCGCCGTCGCTTCGATGAAAGAAGGGGGAGAGCCGCAAATATGGCTGAAGAAGCCCGGCCGGTGAGTAAGACCGGCACGCTGATCGCGATTGGTGGACATGAAGAGCGTGAGCCGGGCGGCGAGCGCGAAATCCTGCGTGAAGTGGCCAAGCATGTTCGAGGCGGGAAACTGGTGCTGGCGACCGTCGCAAGCCACCAGCCCGAAGGGTATTTCGATGAATATCAAAAGGCTTTTCGAGACCTAGGTGTTGGCGACTTGGTCGAACTTTACTTGGAAGACCGTTGCGAGGCTGAAGCTTCGGACAAGTTGGCTGTTCTGGACGACGCGGCAGGCATCTTCTTCTCGGGCGGCGACCAGTTGCGCATCACGAGCCAGGTAGGTGACACTCCTATCGAGCAAAAGGTGCGAGCGATCTTCGAGCACGGCGGCCTGATCGCTGGCACTTCGGCCGGAGCGAGTGCGCTCAGCGAAACCATGCTGGTAAAGGGCACGAGCGCGGAGACTCACCGCATCGGCGACCTTCATATGGCGCCTGGGCTAGGGCTGCTCCGCAACGTCATCATAGACCAACATTTCGCCGAGCGCGGGCGGTTTGGCCGCCTGCTGGGAGCGGTAGCGCATAATCCTCGAGTGCTTGGGATTGGCGTCGACGAGAACACCGCTGCCGTCATCAGCGGAGAGGAGTTTACGGTGATCGGTTCTGGCGCGGTATATGTCGTAGACTGTCAGCATGTCAGCCATAGCAATATCGCAGAGGCGAGTCCCGAGAACGTTCTGTCCTTACACGACGTGCGCATCCACGTACTCGGAACCGGCGATCGGTTCGACCTTGCCGAGCGAAGGCCACGCGCTGCCGATAAGCACTGACACTCGCGGAGCTCGGTCTGGCGTACAAACTGTCGCGTGGAGCCGTCAATGCGGCCCCGATAAGGCGTTTGGAGCCCGGCTGTTTACAGTCCGCTCAGCACCCACCGCAAAAAACACACTCGGGCCTCGCATGAACAGCTAAGTGCCTGCCGCGGGCACCGAAGTAAGGGCAGCTCAGAAGAGCTAGTTTCACCACGCTCGAGAGTCCCGCCTGAACTCTTCTGGCAGCAGAGCAAAGGCGACGTCAGACCAGTCGAGCTTGGCGCGAAGCCGATCGACGGCGGTCTTGATGATCAGGGCGTGATCAAAGGGGAGGGTAAGCGGCTCCCCTTCGTGGTGCAGCACGACGACCT
>NZ_DASZBC010000007.1:0-344241 GCF_035944535.1 Sphingomonas sp. | reverse complement strand
TCCCGAGCGAAGTCGAGGGGCGCGCCGCGGAAGGTTGGGACATGCGCCCCTCGACTTCGCTCGGGACGAGCGGGGTGGGAGTCATTGGCACGCCTCCCGCATCGCGTCGGCCAGACCGGCTGCCCATTTGGTGATGTCGCCCGCGCCCAGGCACACGACCAGATCGCCCGGCTGTGCCACGCTCGCCAGCTCGCGCGCCAACGCTCCGGCATCGGCGATCTCGGCCGCCGCGCGGTGGCCGCGCTCTTTCAGGCCCTGCACCAAGGCGGCTGCGTCCACGCCTTCGATCGGCGTTTCGCCGGCGGCATAGACGGGCGTCACATAGACGATGTCGGCATCGTTAAAGGCCGTCTCGAACTCGGTCAGCAGCCCCGCGAGCCGAGTGTAGCGGTGCGGCTGGCAGACGGCGATCACCCGCCCCCGCGTCGCCTCGCGCGCGGCCGCCAGCACCGCCCGGATCTCGACCGGGTGATGACCATAATCGTCGATGACCGTGACGCAGTTCACTTCGCCGACTTTGGTGAACCGGCGCTTGACCCCGCCGAACTTCGCGAAGCCGGTGCGGATCGCGTCGTCCGCCACGCCCAGCTCGACCGCAACCGCAATCGCCGCAAGCGCATTCTGGACATTGTGCTTGCCGGGCATCGGCAGCCGCACATCCTCGATCGCGCGCACTTCGCCGTCCCGGCCACGAACGGCGACATGAAAGCAGTTGCCGCCGCTTTCGGGCGCCACATAGGTTGCGCGCACATCGGCCTGGGCGGAGAAGCCGTAGGTGACGACGCGCCGGTCTCGGATCAGCGGCAGGATGTTCTGCACTTCCGGATGATCCAGGCACATCACCGCCGCGCCGTAGAAGGGCACGTTGTGCACGAACTCGAGGTAAGCGGCTTTCGCCTTCTCGAACGAGCCATAATGGTCGAGATGCTCGGGATCGATGTTGGTGACGACCGCCACCGTGCCGTCCAGCCGCAGAAAACTGCCGTCGCTCTCGTCCGCCTCCACCACCATCCAGTCCGACGCGCCCAGACGGGCGTTCGAACCATAGCTGTTGATGATGCCGCCGTTGATCACGGTCGCGTCGATGCCGCCGGCGTCGAGCAGCGCGGCGATCATCGAGGTCGTCGTCGTCTTGCCATGCGTGCCGGCGACCGCAACGGTCGACTTCAGGCGCATCAGCTCGGCCAGCATCTCCGCCCGGCGTACGACGGGAATGCGATGCTCATAGGCATAGGCGACTTCGGGGTTCTCACGCTTGATCGCGGTCGAGACCACCACCACGGCCGCGCCGTCCACATTGGCGGCGTCATGGCCGATCATCACCTTGATGCCGCGCGTGCGCAGGCCCTCGACGGCATAGCCCTCGGCCACATCGGAGCCCTGCACCGAATAGCCGAGATTGTGCATCACCTCGGCGATGCCGGACATGCCGATCCCGCCGATGCCGACGAAATGGATCGTTCCAATATCGGTGCCGACGCCCCTCATGCGCCGATTTCCTCGATCAGGTCGGCCAGGTCGCGAACTGCATCGGGGCGGCCGCACGACTTCGCTCGGCGCGCAGCGTTGGCAAGAGCTTCGGGCTCGAGGCCCAGTTTCTGCATCTGCTTGGCGAGTTCGACCGGCGTGAACTGCGACTGAGGAATGGCGCGAGCACCGCCCGCCGCGACCAACTCCCTGGCATTGTAGGTCTGGTGATCGTCGGTCGCCGCCGCGAAGGGCACGAGGATGGCCGGGCGCCCGGCAGCGGCAAGTTCGGCAACGGTCGAGGCTCCGGACCGAGCGATCACCAGATGCGCCATGCCGAGCCGCTCCGGCAGGTCGGGCAGATAGGTGGCGAGTTCGGCTGGAATGCCCTGCTCCGCATATCGGGCGCGGACCCGCTCGATATCCTCGGCCCGGGCTTGATGCGTCACCTGCAGCCGCGCACGGAACACCGGGGGCAGCATGCCGAGCCCTTCCGGCACCACGTCCGACAGCACCGTCGCGCCCTGGCTTCCGCCGGTGACCAGCACGCGGAACACGCCATCCGCGTCGAGCGGCGGATAGGGTTTGTCGCGGAGCGCCAACACTTCCTCACGCACCGGATTGCCGACCAGCCGCACCTTGGCCGCGGCGCGGCGGGGCAGGCGCTGGATGTCGGGATAGGCAGTCGCCACCGCATCGACCCGCCCGGCGACCAGCCGGTTGACGCGGCCGAGCACGGCGTTCTGCTCGTGCACCGCGGTCGGGATCCTGGCGCTCGACGCAGCCAGCAGCGAAGGCAGCGCCGGATAGCCGCCAAAGCCCATCACGGCAGCCGGCCGGCTCTCGCCGAACAGCCGCAGCGCCTCGGACCGTCCGGCCCAGATCGACTGTGCGGCGCGAAGATACCCGAGAGGCCCGCCACCCAGCCGCCCCGCTGGCAGGACGTGGGTCTCGATCCGCTCGAACAGCCCCGGAAAGCGCATGCCGCGCTCGTCCGAGACCAGCGCTACGCTATGGCCGCGCCGGGTCAGTTCCTCGGCAAGCGCATGGGCGGGCATCATGTGCCCGCCGGTGCCACCGGCCGCGAGGACAAAATGGCTCATCTCTGCCCGCCCCATTTTACCACATAGGGAGAGCGATTGAGGTACGGATTGCGCCGGGTAAAGGCGAGCAGCAGGCCGAGGCCGATCGCTAGCGCGATCATCGATGAGCCGCCATAGCTGATCAGCGGCAGGGTCATGCCCTTGGACGGAGCAAGCTGCAGATTGACCGCCATGTTGATCAGCGCCTGCACGCCAATTTGCGTGGTGAGCCCCGCAGCGGCGAGCATCGTGAACGGGTCTTCCTCGTCGAGGAGCTTCAGGAACACGCGCACGACGATCGCGAGAAAGATCAAGGCGATCGCAAGACAGGCGACCAGGCCGAACTCCTCGCCGATCACTGAATAGATATAATCGGTGTGTGCTTCCGGCAGGTGGAACTTGGCGGTGCCGCCGCCAGGGCCCGTGCCGAAGATGCCGCCGTTGGTGATCGTCGCGTGCGCCTTGTCGACCTGATAGGTGTCGCCCTCGCCATAGATGAAGTTGTTGATGCGGCTCGTGGCCACGGGATAGAAAAGATAGGCGGCAACGATCAGCCCGAATCCGGCGCCGACGAGCGAACCGACGATCCGGGCCGACACGCCCGACAGCAGAAGCAGCGCCATCCACATCGCGCCGAAGATCACGGTCTGGCCGAAGTCCGGCTGCTTCATCAGCAGGATGGCGATAATGCCGACCAGCGCGCCCGACAGCGGCACAACCGGCAGCGTCTTGTCCTGCTGCTTAAGCGACAGCAGCCAGGCGAGCGCGACGACGAACAGCGGCTTCAGAAACTCGGACGGCTGGAACTGGGTAAAGCCCAGGCTGATCCAGCGCATGGCGCCGTTCTTCTCCATCCCGATCAGCGGCACGGCGGCGAGCATCACCGTCATGAAGGCCGCGCCCGCGAGCGCAAAACGGCGCACCATAATCTTGGGCAGCATCGAAATGCCGAGCATCACCGGAATGCTGAGCGCCACCCAGAACAGCTGGCGCCAGAAATAGTGCAGCGGCGCGAAGCTGACATCGCCGCCGGAATAACGATGCGCCGCCGAGGGACTGGCGGCGGCGACCGCGACCAGCCCGATCGAGATCAGCACGGTGATCAGCATGAGCAGGACACGGTCGATCTCCCAAAACCACAGGCCCAGGGGGCTGCGATCGGCGCGGCCGAATTTCTGCACCTGTTTCTTGCGGCGGATCGCGGCGGTGTCGGTCATTTGAGTGCCCCCACGGCGGCGCGGAAGGCTTCGCCCCGCGCCTCATAATCCCTGAACTGATCGAACGAGGCGCAGGCCGGCGACAGCAGCACCGTGTCGCCCGGCTCGGCATCATTGGCCGCACGCCGGACCGCCTCGTCGAGCACGCCACACTCGGCCACCGGCATGTGCGGCGAAAGGATGCGCGCGAACAATGCCCCTGCTTCACCGATCGTGTAGGCCGAGCGCACATGCGAAAAATGCGGCGCGCAGGCGTCGAGCTCGTCCGTCTTGGCGAGGCCGCCCAAAATCCACCGCACATTAGGGTAGGCGGCAAGCGCCGGCGCGGAGGACGTGGGGTTCGTCGCCTTGCTGTCATTCACGAACAACACGCCGGAGCGCTCGGCCACCCGCTCCATGCGATGCGGAAGGCCCGTGAAACTTCTGAGGCCGCGGTAGATGGTATCGTAGTCTAGATCGAGCCAGTCGCAGGTATCAATCGCCGCTTCAGCATTGAGCAAGTTGTGTGGCCCTTGCAAACTTGGCCACCGCTCCTGTCCCTGCACGACGAAGTCAGTCCCGAAGTACTGAAGGTCGCTCCGCAGTGAGCCTTCGAAGCCCCACTGCACGCCCGTCGCCATGTCGACGAGCGATATGGCACCCTCTGATTGCATCTTCAGCAATCGCATCTTCGACGCCGCATAGGCGTCGAAGCTCTCATACCGGTCCAGATGATCCGGCGTGATGTTCAGGAGCACCGCGACGTCACAGTCGAGGCTGTGGGTCAAGTCGATCTGGTAGCTGGACAGTTCCAGCACATAGACGCCGCCCTCCGGCAGCGGCTCCTGGGCGAGGATCGGCAGGCCGATATTGCCGCCCATCAGCGTCGGAACGCCTGCGGTCTTCAGGATGTGGTGGACGAGCGCGGTGGTGGTCGACTTGCCGTTGGTGCCGGTGATGCCGACCACCTTGTGCGGCGGCAGCTCGGCGCGAGCCTGGGAGAAGAGTTCGATGTCGCCGATCAATGGCACGCCACATTTGGCCGCATGCGCGGTGATCGGGTGGCGGTTGATCGGGACGCCAGGGGAGACGACGACCGCTTCGAAGCCGGTGAGGTCCAGGGTGAGCGGGTCGGCGATCACCAATTCCCGCTCGTCCCGAGCGAAGTCGAGGGGCGCTTCTCCGGACTCTGGGCCAGCGCCCCTCGACTTCGCTCGGGACGAGCGGAGGTTTTCGCGCGCCTGCTCGGAGCCATCCCACGCCCACACCTGCGCGCCCGCCGCCAGCAGCGCATCCACAGTCGCCACCCCGCTGCGCGCTAGGCCCAGCACCGCGTATTTCTTGCTCGCCCAGGCGCGCGAGGTAATCACCGGACCTTCAACGTCGACAGGCCGGCCAGCGCCAGCACCAGGGCAATGATCCAGAAGCGGATGACGACAGTCGGCTCGCTCCAGCCGAGCTGTTCGAAATGATGGTGGATCGGCGCCATCTTGAACACGCGCTTGCCGGTACGCTTGTAGAAGAAAACCTGGATGATAACGGAGAGCGCCTCGACCACGAACAAGCCGCCGATGATGCCGAGCACGATCTCATGATGCGCCACGACCGCGATGGTCCCCAACGCGCCGCCGAGCGCCAGGCTGCCGGTGTCGCCCATGAAGACCGCGGCCGGCGGCGCGTTGAACCACAGGAACGCTAGCCCCGCCCCGGCGATGGCACCGCAGAAGATGGCGAGGTCGCCGGCTCCCGGTACGTGGGGAATGCCAAGATACTCGGCGAACTTTGCGTTGCCGACCAGATAGGTGATGATCATGAAAGCGACGGAGGCGATGATCACCGGCATGGTCGCGAGCCCGTCCAGCCCGTCGGTCAGGTTCACCGAGTTCCCGAACGCGACGATCGTGAAGGCGGCGAAGGCGATGTAGAACCAGCCAAGGTCCGCCACCGGCTCGGCGACGAACGGAATCCACAGGTCCGCGCCGTTGTTCTGGACGATGATCCAGGAAGCGATCCCGGCAATGACGAACTCCAGCAGCAGCCGCACCTTGCCGGACAGGCCGGCATGGCTGGCTTTCCGCACCTTGTCCCAATCGTCGAGGAAGCCGATTGCGCCGAAGCCGAGCGTCACGGCCAGACACGCCCAGACATAGGGGCTGCGCAGGTCCATCCACAGCAGCACGGAGACTGCAAGCGACGTCAGGATCATCAGCCCCCCCATGGTCGGCGTGCCGCGCTTGGCGAGATGGCTTTGCGGCCCGTCCGTGCGGATCGGCTGCCCCTTGCCTTGACGGACCCGCAGCCAGCCGATGAACTTCGGGCCGATGATCAGCCCCAGGAACAGGGCCGTCGCTACCGCCCCGCCCGCGCGGAAGCTCAGATAGCGGATCAGGTTCAGGACGCCGGGGAAGCCGAGCTGCTCGGCCAGCAGATACAGCATGTCAGTCCTTCCCCGCGAGCGCGCCGGCGGCAAGCTGCGCGACCAGCCGACCCAATCCGACGGAATTGGACGCTTTGATGAGAACCGCGTCGCCGGCACCGATCCGCCCGTCGAGAGCAGTCAGCGCGTCCGCGGCGGCGGCCACATGCGCGAAGTCGAGCCTGCCCTCAAGCGCTTCGGCGAGCGGCGCCATCTCTTCGCCGACGAGCAGTGCAAAATCGACGCCCGCCGACAGCAGCGGCTCCGCCAGTTCGGCGTGGAAACGCGGTCCGTGCCCGCCCAGCTCACGCATCGCACCCAGCACGGCGACCCGCCGGTTCGCATATTGCTCGCCGAGCACCTTCAGCGTCGCCCGCATCGAGGCCGGATTGGCGTTGTAGCTTTCGTCGATCAGCAGCGCTTCGCCGCCCGGCACGCCGATCGCCACGCGCGCGCCGCGCCCGGGCATGCCGGGCAGTTCCGCAAGCGCGAGACCGGCGACCGCGAGATTGCCGCCCGCCGCCTCCACCGTCGCAATCACCGCCAAAGCGTTGGACACCCAATGCTCGCCCGGCTGCCCGATCGTCATGGTCAGGCTGGCTTCGGGAAGCTGGACGGTGATCAGCGTGCCGCCCGCCTTCGAGGGTACCGTATCCATCGCCCAGACATCCGCCTCGCGGCTGAGGCCGAAGGTGAGCACGCGACCGGCATGGCGGCGCGCAGCTTCGACCAGGATGTCGCGCTGCGGGGAGTCGTATGGGATTATGGCCGTGCCGCCCGGCTCCAGGCCCTCGAAGATCTCCGCCTTGGCGCGAGCGATCGCCTCGATCGAGCCGAGATTCTCGATATGCGCGGGTGCGATCGTCGTGACCACCGCGATGTGCGGGCGGACGAGGCGCGTGTGCGCCGCGATCTCCCCCGCATGGTTCATGCCCATCTCGAACACGCCAAAACGCGTGTCGGCCAGCATGCGGGACAAGCTCAGCGGCACGCCGGTATGGTTGTTATAGCTCTTGAGCGAGCGATGCGCCCGGCCCGGCGCGATGCGGTCGAATGCTGCCCACAGCGCTTCCTTGGTCCCCGTCTTGCCCACCGATCCCGTGATTCCGACCACGGTGGCGGACGTCCTTGCCCTGGCTGCGACCCCAAGGGATTCGAGTGCGGCGCGCGTATCGGCGACCAGGATGTGCGGGTGATCGACCGGCTCGCTTACGACCGCTCCCGCCGCCCCTTGCGTGAACGCCTGGGGCAGGAAGCGGTGGCCATCGGTATTTTCGCCGGGCAGCGCTATGAACAGGTCCCCGACCGTGACCTCGCGCGAGTCGAACGCAACCCCGTTCGCCTCGAATGAAGCCGAGGCAGTGCCGGAAACGGCCCGCGCGATGTCTGCCGAAGTCCAGAGCGGCGTCACGCCGCGCACTCCCGCGCCACGGTCACGTCATCGAAGGGGAGCACGCGGTCGCCCACGATCTGGCCTTGTTCATGGCCCTTGCCGGCGAGTAGGATGACGTCGTCCGCGCCTGCCGTCGCAACCGCTTCCGCAATGGCGTCGCGACGGCCGGCCACGTCGCGGGCATCGGGCGCTCCGGCGAGGATGTCGCGGCGGATTTGCGCGGCATCTTCGCTTCGCGGATTGTCATCGGTGACGATCACCAGCTCGGCTACCTGCGAGGCGACGCGGCCCATTTCCGGCCGCTTGCCCTGATCACGGTCGCCGCCCGCGCCGAACACGATGATCAGCCGCCCCTTGGTGTGCGGGCGCAACGCCGCCGCGGCCGCTTCGATCGCATCCGGCGTGTGCGCATAATCGACATAGATCGGCGCGCCGGCCCGGGTGATCGCGGCTCGCTCGAGCCTGCCGCGCACCGGCGTCACCCGGGCGAGATGTTCGAGCGTTTTGGCCGGGTCGGCGCCCGTTGCGATCGCCAGACCCGCAGCAACGCATGCATTCGCCGCCTGATAGGCGCCGATCAGCGGCAGGGTGACTTTGTAGCTCTTGCCCTCGGCTTCGATCACGAGCTGCTGGCCCAGGCGCGAGGGCGTGCGGCTCACCAGTTTGAGCGCTTCGCCTCCTTCACCGACCGTCAGCACACGCAATCCCCTGGCCCGGGACACCTCCACGACGCGTTGCGAATGCGCGCCGTCATCGGCCCAGACAACGGCCGTGCCGTCCTCATCCACAACTTCTTCGAACAGCCGCAGCTTGGCCGCGAAATAGCTGTGCATATCGCCGTGATAGTCGAGGTGATCGCGGCTCAGGTTGGTGAAGGCCGCGGCGCGCACCGGCAGCCCCTCCGTGCGCTTCTGGTCGAGGCCGTGGCTGGATGCCTCGAAAGAGAGATGCGTCACCCCTTCGCGGCTCAGCCCGGCGACATTGGACAGGAAGGTGACGATGTCGGGGGTGGTCAGGCCGGTCAGCACCTGATCGTGCGCGGTGGTGACGCCGAGCGTGCCGATCGACGCGGCATTGTGGCCGGCGAGCCGCCAGAGCTGCCGCGTCAGCTCGACGCTGGAGGTTTTGCCGTTCGTTCCGGTGACCGCCACCGTGGTGGCAGGATAAGGCGCGAAGAAGCGGGCCGCCAGCCGGGCGAACACCCGGCGCGGGTCGTCGGCGGCGATGTGCGGCGCGCCTTCGACACACGCGGTCGAGCTCGCCACGATGGCGGCAGCGCCCGACGCGACCGCCTGCGCGATAAAGTCCTCGCCGTTGAAGCGGCTGCCGCGAAACGCGCCGAACACCGTGCCAGGCGCTACCTTCCGGTGGTCGATCGCGAAGCCGGTGACCTCAGTATCTGAATCGATGCCGGCCAGATCCCTCAGCCGCATCGACTAGTCCTTTGCGCGGACGAAAGGCAGCACCTCGCCCAGATTGGCCTCCCGGTTCGGGTCCGGCATGACGCCAAGCATCGGGCCGATCCGGCTGACCGTGCCGGAGATGACCGGCGCCACGTTCCAGCCAGCGGTGTGGAAGCCATAAGTGTCCTTGGTCGCCTTGGGATCGTCGAGCATGGCGACGATCACATAGCGCGGCGCTTCCATCGGGAACACGCCGGCAAAGGTGGTGACTACGGCCGCGCCCGTATAGCGACCGCCGACGATCTTCTCGGCGGTGCCGGTCTTGCCGCCGACGCGGAAGCCGGGTGCGTCGGCCTTCTTGCCCGTGCCGTGCGTCACGACCAGCCGCAACAGCGCGCGCATCTTGTAGGAAGTGTCGGCCGAGAAGACCCGCTCGCCCGCGGGGACAGGGTTGCGTGCATCGTGCTTCAGCAGGGTCGCCGGACGCCAAATGCCGCCATTGAACAAGGTCGCATAGCCGGTCGCGAGGTGGAGCGGCGACACGGCGATGCCGTGGCCGTAGCCGACCGTCATCGTCGAAATGTCGCCCCAGTTCGCGCCAGGGTTGAGCGGGCGGCCACGCTCCGGAATCTCGATCTTCACCCGCTCCATGAAATGCATGCGCTTCAGGAACTCGCGTTGGCGCTCGGTGCCGAGTTGCGCCGCGATCTGCGCCGTGCCGATGTTCGACGATTCCTGCATGATCTCGGCGACCGAGCAGGCGCGGTTGAACGGGTGGGTGTCGCTGATCGAGAAGCGGCCGGCCTTGAGCGCGCTGGGGCAGTTATACATCTGCCCCAGGCTCTTGATGACACCGGCATCCATCGCCATCGCGACGGTGAAGGGCTTGAAGGTCGAGCCAAGCTCGTAAACGCCGAGCGTCGCTCGGTTGAAGGCGGCGTCCGGCCCTTGCTGGGCAGGCTTGTTCGGATTGAGCTCGGGCAGAGAGGTCAGCGCGATCACTTCGCCGGTCTTGATGTCCATCACTACAGCCGCCGCGCCGATCGCGCTGAACTTGTGCATCGCGTTCAGCAGCTCGGATTCGAGGGCCTGCTGCACTCGGCTGTCGATCGAAAGCTGCACGCCGCCGGCACGGGCGCTGCCGGTCAGCTGCGGCTCCAGCACTTTTTCCATGCCGGAAACGCCATTGCCGTTGAAATCGGTAAAGCCGAGCACATGTGCGGCGAGCATGCCCTGCGGATAGATGCGCTCCGGCTCGCGGCCGAGACCGATCCCCGGCTCGCCCAGCCGGTTGACCGCGGCGACCAGCTCCGGGGTCGCACGGCGGCGCAGATAAGTGAAGGTCAGCTTGGAGTTGAGGATGCGCAGATAATCGTCCGCGCTCTTCTCCGGCATCAGGGCGGCGAGCTGGCGCGCCAGCTCGCGCTTGTCGCCGATCACCTTTTCCGGGTGGATGCCGATCGACCACGCGTCGATCGTCTGGGCGAGCGGAATGCCGTTGCGGTCGAGGATGTCGCCACGCGCGATCAGCGCCGCATGAGCGCGGTTGGTGCTCGTGCCCGTAAAGACCGACAGATAGGCGATGCGCAGCGCGATCGTGGCGGTCGCGCCCATGAACAGCAGCATCAGCAGCATCAGCCGGACATGCGAAAGCGCCGCCCCGGAGCGACGCTCTGGCAGGGGCCGAAAGTGAGCGGGACGGGCTACCGCAATCGCCGTCATGGCTTGACCTTCGCCTCCTTGGCGGCCTTGCGCGTGATCTCGGTCAGGGCGCCGTCGTCCAGCAGCGCAACCTTCTGCGGCTTCGGCTTGGCGACTTTCACCTGCGCCGGGATGGTGCGGGGCTGAGGCAGTTCCTCAATCATGGCGACCGCCTGCATCATCGGCGAACGCTTGACGGCCGGGATGACCGGAGCACCTTCGGAGCGCGCATCCGGCACAACTGCCGGGCGAAGCACCGGCCGCGCGGGAGCCGCCGCCGGAGCGGCAGGCGCGGTCTGCGCACTGGCCAGCGCGGTGCGCGGCGCCTGCGGCTGCGGCAGGCCTTCGCCCGGCACATAGGAAGCGAGCTGCACTTCGCTGGTCAGATACTGGTCGACCTTCGGCGCCGCGAGCGCAAGCACCTCGTCATTATACTCTTCCAGCTGGCGAAGGCTGGCGCGGGCACTGAACTCCGTCTCCAAATGGCGGATCTGGCGCTGGGTCAACGCGATCTTGCGCTCGACGCTTTCCAGGTGGGTGCGCTCAGACGCGACCTGCAGCGACACCAGGTAAAAGGCCAGGGCCGCGCTCGCGACTCCCGCCACCCATCCGATCGGACGCAAACGCCGTGCGATCATGCCGCCTCTCCCTTACTCCAGGCTTCCGCCGCTGTTCTTTTCGCCACCCGCAGCGTCGCCGACCGGGCGCGCGGGTTCGCCGCGACCTCGGCGGCACTTGGCCGCACCGCCTTGCTGACGCTTTCGAAGCTCGGCCGGCGCATTTTGGCCGCGGGCATGTGCCGCGAACCCGCCGGCGCCGCGCCGCTCCGGTCGCGCAGAAACTGCTTTACGATCCGGTCTTCGAGGCTGTGGAAGGTGACCACGGCCAGCCGGCCGCCCGGCGCGAGCACGCGCTCGGCAGCTTCAAGACCGCCCTGCAACTCGTCCAACTCGCGGTTCAGGTGAATGCGGACCGCCTGAAACACCTGAACCGCAGGGTCCTTGTCCTTGCCCGCTATGTAGCCGACGGCCTTGCGGACCACCGAGGCGAGTTCGAGCGTGCGCGAGAGGGGACGCGCGGCGACGATCGCGCGGGCGATGCGGCGTGAGCGGCGTTCTTCGCCCAGGCGGAAGATCACGTCGGCGATTTCCGCCTCGTCGGCTTCGTTGAGGAAGTCGGCAGCGCTGACGCCCGCCTGTTCCATCCGCATGTCGAGCGGCCCGTCGGCTTGCACCGAAAAGCCGCGCTCGGCCTGATCAAACTGCATAGAAGACACGCCGATATCGAGCGTGACGCCATCGACCGGCAACGCGCCGGCGTCCGCAAGCGCCTCCTCCATCTCGGAGAAGCGCCGCTCGATGACGGTCAGGCCGGGAAGTTCGAGCGCTGCCGCGACGGCGTCCGGGTCGCGGTCGAACGCGAAAACCTTCGCGCCCTTTTCGATCATCGCCCGCGAATAGCCGCCCGCGCCAAAGGTGCCGTCGACGTGGCGCTCGCCCGGGGCGATGGCGAGCGCGTCGATGACTTCCTTCAGCAGCACCGGCACATGCGGAGCGGCACTCACTTGGCGCCTCGCTTGGCCCGGGTGAACTCGACCAACTCCTTGAGCGTCGGATCGACGCCTTGGGCGGCGAGAAGCACGTCCGGGTTCCAGATCTCGAAGAAATTGCCCGCGCCAGAAAAGACCGCATCGGTGCCGGGCAGCAGCTTCGCCTTCATGGCGTAGAAGTCGGGCAGCACGAAGCGACCGCTGGAGTCGAAGCCGGCGCTTTCGGTGAGCGCAAGCGCCCGGCGCTTGGCGTTGAAGTCGATCGCGTCGCCCTGCGCTTCCAGCGTTTCTTCGCGGCGCTCCAGGCGCTCGTGGCTGCGCTTCAACCAGGCGGGGTCGTAGGCGATCAGGCACGGATCCTGGGGGTGAAGCGAAATGACGACGGTGCGGGGATCGCCGCCGCCGGCTTCGACATTGCGTTCGATCACGGCGCGCATGGATGCGGGGATCGCGACGCGGCCTTTGCCGTCGACCGCGGTCATCGCAAATCCGTTAAAGGCCTCTCTTTCGCCCACGCACACCCTCTCGGACGGGGCGCAAAACCTCTCGTTCCGAAAAGCGCGTCTGCCACGCGCCGCCCGGTCACGAATCGCATCAAGGGATTAGCCCCGCCTGTCCAAGTGTCATAACTCGGGCAGCCGTGGGAAACAACGGGATTTTACGGGAAAATACGGGTTCTACAGCATGGGAAGCACGGTTCTCGCAGGGGTCTGCCGGCAGAGCGGCTGCTGTTCATGTTCTGTTGCCGGGAAAGCACGGGAATTTGCCCCTGGCAGGCTATTTGGAGGCTTGGGCGTTGTTAGCCGGGGCACCGGGCGTAACGCCGATTTCGGCCAGTGGTTCGCTCGGCGCCTCGCTGCCGTTGGCGGATACCATGTTGGCCACACTCTGCTCCGACTGATTGAGCGTCGTGTTGGTGCCGCTGCCAGGCTGGTGGCTGGCGGTTTCGAAAATAGCGGCAGAGATGGCGACGATGAGCAGCACCGCGCCCAGGCCGGTCAGCCCGACGCGGATTCTCTGCATGCCAGCGCGTTTGTCATCCGACATTGCGGCCAACTGTAACTTGCAAAAACGCCGAACGCAAAATCAGGCGTTTGACGCCAGTCCTTTTGCCGCCAGCCACTCCGGATTGTAGAGGGTAGACAGGTAGCGAAAGCCCGTATCGCACAGGATGGTCACGATCCTCTTACCGGGCCCGAGCTGCCGCGCGAGCGCGACGGCACCCGCGACGTTGACGCCGGACGACAGGCCGAGGCACAGCCCCTCCTCCTTCAGCAGCGACTGGACATAAGCCAGCCCTTCCGCGTCGGAGATGCGGAACTGGGTATCAATCGGGGCGCCCTCCAGATTGCCGGTGATCCGCCCTTGGCCGATGCCTTCGGCCACCGAGTTCCCTTCCGAACGAAGCTCGCCACAGGCGAAATATTCGTAGAGCGCGGCGCCATGCGGGTCGGTCAGCGCGATGGTGACCTCCGGATCCTTGGCTTTCAGCCCGAGCCCGACACCGGCCAAAGTGCCGCCCGTGCCGACCGCGCAGGTAAAGCCGTCGATCCGCCCTTCCATCTGGGCCCAGATCTCTTCGGCGGTCCAGCGGATATGCGCCCGGCGATTGGCGATATTGTCGAACTGGTTTGCCCACAGCGCATTCGGCGTTTCTTCCGCGATCCTTCGGGAGGTGTGCACGAAATGGCAGGGGCTGGAATAAGGCGCGGCCGCGACGAGGACCAGTTCGGCGCCGAGCGCCCGCAGCGTATCCATCTTCTCGCGGCTCTGCGTCTCGGGCATGACGATGATCGTCTTATAGCCCTTGGCGTTCGCCACGAGCGCCAGGCCGATGCCGGTGTTGCCGGCCGTGCCCTCGACGATCGTGCCGCCGGGGGTAATCAGCCCCCGCTCCTCCGCATCCTCGACGATGCCGAGCGCAGCCCGATCCTTCACCGAGGCGCCCGGGTTGAGGAATTCGCACTTGCCATAGATTTCGCAGCCGGTCGCCTCACTCGGCCCTTTAAGGCGCACGAGCGGCGTGTTGCCGATGAGCGCCAGCGTGTCGGATATGGTCATGCCCAGCAGGTAGGCGGCAGCGGTGGCGCGAACAAGCAGCCTTGTCTTCGCCACGGCGAAGCGATCATTGGCACCGATGCGTCATGCTTCCTTCCCCGCGGTCGTCGACGCGCACACGCATACGCTGCTGCTCGGCAGCCTGCCGGGTGCCGCATCGTTGGCCGCCCGTCGCTACTATGCCCATCCTCGCAATCAGTTCTGGCGCTTGATGGGCGACGTCTCGGGGCTGCCGTTGCCGGAGCTTAGCTACCAGGAACGTCTCCAAGCCCTGCTGTCGCGCGGCGTCGGGCTATGGGACGTGGTCGCCGATGCCGAGCGGCAGGGCAGCCTGGACGCCGCCATCAAGAATCCCGCCGCCAACGATCTGCAAAGCCTCGTTCTGAGCCTGCCGTCGCTGCGCCTTATCGCCTTCAACGGCGGCACCGCTGGCCGGATCGGAACCTCGGCGCTCGGCCGGCTGGCGAATCGCTATCGTTTCCTCGTGCTTCCCTCCAGCAGCCCGGCGCATGCGATTCCCTACGAACGCAAGCTCGAGCGCTGGCGGCAGCTCGTCGATTGCCCGGCCAAATAGCGGATTTTCCACGAATGACATCGCTGGACAGGCGAACGTCATGTGACAGAATAACGACACACTTGACCGATGTTGCTGCGCCCGCGAAGACCGGACTCCTATGACGAAGATCATTCCCCTTTCCGCCGTTGCGGCGCTGCTGGTCCTCGGCGCGTGCAACAAGTCCAACGAGCCAGAAGTGCTCGACACGAATCCGGATCCGATGGCGAATCAGATCGCCAATGCGGCGCCGGTCGAGCTACCGCCGGCAGTGACTGACAGCGGTATCTATCGCTGCAAGGACAACTCGGTGGTCTATGTCGACTTCCTTGGCGACAAGACCAGCGCGAACGTGCGCACCTCGAAGGACGGCACGCCCACCCAGGTCAAGGCCGGCCCCGAAGGCGGCACGATGACCGGCGGCAACGGCTTCTCGGTCTCCGGCACCGGCAAGACCATCCAGATCGCCGTCAATGGCGGCGCTGCGCAGAGCTGCACGCGCTAGGCGGCTTGTATAAGGGGCCGGCGCCAGCGCCGGCCCGCTTCAGGCCGCGCTGCCCGCGGCCGCCACTCCGAACTGATTGCGGCGGACATATTCGAACGCGCGCTTGTTGAGCTTAGGGTTCGACACCGTCCGCATGATGCTCTGCGCGACTTCCCGCGAATCATGCTCTTGCGGCATCAGCGATGCGGTGAGAGCAGAGGACAGCGCCAGGTCCGCGGCCCGCTCGTGAACGGACCGATCATCGGCCGCGTCAGGCATCAGCTTGATATAGCCCTGTTCAGGCAGGTCGAAGTCCCGACGGATCTTGGCGATCGCCACGTCGCTGGCATCGATCTCGAATGCGATTCCGGTGCCCTCGCCGAAATCGATCGGATCGCCGAGCAGCTTCACCCGCCAACCCATCTGAATGAATAGCGGCAAGAGCCGCACCTCGGCAAAGGCGACGCAACGGGTCCCGCCAGCAGCGCGGGCCAGTTCCAGCGGCGTGATCATCTGGCAAGCGCGCCGGCGCTGATTGTGGCGCGCCCCGCCCGTTTCGAGGCAGATGCCGCGAGTGATCTCCCACACGCCCGGGCCCGTCGGATCGGGCGTGCCGGGGGCAAGGGCGTGGCTGAACACGTCCATCAGCAGCGAGCGATCGTCCGTGGGGCGGTAACGGCACGCCATCGTCAACTGGTCGTTGGCATCGAAGGAGAAGCCATAGACGGCGCGATCGTCGTCATACTGATCGATCTCGAGACCATCCCGCACAGGGATTTTCCAGCCGAGCTCGTCGACGAAGACGGCTTTTCTCAGGCGATGGAATTCCTCGATCTCACGCTCGTAGAGCGCGCGATTGTCCTTCGCGACAACGTGCAGCATGGTAAGCGACCCCCGCCCCGACGGCTGTTAACCGTTCTGGGTCAGCTTATACGTGAATTTTTGGGAACTTGAAGAGCAGTTCTCAAGATTCGTCACAGCTAGCCAGCCACGCCGTGCGGCAAGGGCGATCGCCTCGCCCAAACTGGCCGCGCCGAGCTTCCCGATCGCACTGTCCATCGCTTCGGCAACGGTAGCGACGGTCAGTTCCGCTTCCGCCGCGATATCAACCGGCGCGAAGCCGGCCAGTCGCCGCCCAAGCACAAAGCGCTCGCGCAAGGTGAGGCCGCAATCCGTCTCAATGTCATCAGCGAGTTCCTGAAGCGCGAGCACGCGCGCCGCGAACAACTGCGCATAGCCGCGAACCCGCGCCAGCTGGTCGCGATCGAGGGGCCGGCCCGGGCCGGCGAGCAGCACGCGCGCACCTGGCAACACGCTCGCGTCGAGATCGACGCTTAGGCAGTCGGCCTTGGTCATCAAGCTCGGCATGTCGCCAGCCACAGGGACCAGCGCGTCGCCCGAGCGAGCCAGGCAGAAATGGCCGGAGATGCCGTGCTCAGCGAGCGCGCCGGCGAACAGCTCCACCAACGACTCCGTATCGGGAGCGATGAGCAGCCCGGCGCGCAGCCGCGCGGTCGCGGGCAGATCATTGGGGGCGGCATGGCGAAGGGCGGCACTCACGGTTTAAAGCAATGCCTCAAGAAGGTTAACAGAGGGTTTCCGCGCTAGGGGGTGAGAAGGTAAGAACGCGTTAACCCTTCGCCGGTATCCCCCCTCTTGTGAGGGAAGCGAAGCGACAGGGGGAGGTCGGGAAAAGCCGGCCAGGCGCAAGGGCGCTGTGCAGCCCGGAGGCCGCTGCAAAGGCGCTCGAGCTTGCCGGTCTCGCAACCCTCATCGTCCCTTCGTTACAAGGCACGGTGACCGCGGACCCACGGGCGACTGCCCTGCTCGCGTGCAAGGCGCGAACTCAAGGCTGCTCCCTCCTCCGCCTGGTCGATCGCGCAATGGGACCGGTGGTAATCCGGGCAGTGCGCCAGGCGCTGAGCGGCTCGCCGGTGACGATCGCCGTCCAGGGGAAGACGACCGGCGGCGCGGTGCTGCACGTCGATGCCGGCTTCAGCATCACGCATCTGGATGATGGCAGCCCCGCGCTCTTCGTGACCCTGATCGACCGCACCGAAGAGCGCGAAGAGATCGCCGATCTGAACCGCACGGTCGAGCACCTCTGGTACACGGTGGAACTCAACCCCCAGCTTCCCTGGGTGGCCGACAATGACAAGGGTGTCACCCGCGTCACCGAACGCTATCTGAAGATGGTCGGGCTGAGCGAAGACCAGGCGCTCGGCTTTCTCGGCTGGATGCATGTGCTCCACCCGGAAGACCTGCCTCGAATGCAGGCGACCGTCGGCACGGCGATGATGAACGGCGCTCCGCACGACGTGCGCTGCCGGTTCAAGATGGCGGACGGCAGCTATCGCTGGATGCGATCGCGCGCCTTTCCCCGGCGCGACGACGAAGGCAATATCGTCCGCTGGTACGGCTATACCGAAGACATTCACGAGATCGTGCTGACCGAAATCGAGACGCGCTGGGCGGCCGAGCACGACACACTGACCGGCCTGCCCAACCGCAACCTGTTCAACCAGCGCCTCGACGAACTCACCGGCCGCGCCGCAGACGGGCTGGGCCGTTTGGGGCTCGTCATGCTCGACCTCGACCATTTCAAGGACGTCAACGACATCCTCGGCCATCATGCAGGCGACCGGCTCCTCACCCAGTTCGCCAAAGTGCTGCGCGAGACGATCACGATGGAGGCGACGGTCGCGCGGCTGGGCGGCGACGAATTCGCGATTCTGCTGCCGAACATCGAAGGCCCCGAAACGATCGAGACGCTCGTGGAAGATCTGTTCACCGCGCTCAAGACGCCGCTGCGGCTCGGCGGTCGCGAGTTCGACTGCCGGGCGAGCGCCGGCTCGGCCATCTTCCCGCTGCATGCGACCAACGCGTCGGAGCTGTTCAAACATGCCGACATCGCGCTCTACGAAGCTAAGAATGCCGGGCGCGGCCGCTTCATGAGCTTCGAGCCGGCGATGCGCAGCAAGATGCAGCGCAGAGTCGCCATGATCAACATCGGCCGCGAGGCGGTCGAGAACAAGCGGCTCATCCCCTATTACCAGCCCCAGGTCTCGATGGAGACGGGGCAAATCGTCGGCTTCGAGGCGCTGCTCCGCCGCCGCGATCGCTCTGGCCAGATCTGTCTGCCGGGCACCATCTCCGAAGCGTTCAACGATTTCGAGGTGGCCGAAGCGATCGGCATTGCGATGCTCGACATGGTCATCGCCGACATGATCGAGTGGCGCGACCAGGGGCTCGAATTCGGCAAGATGTCGATCAACGCCTCGGCGGCCGAGTTCCGCAACCGCGACTTTATCACCCGCTTGGTCGACCATATGGATGGCGCCGGCATCCCCCGCGACCGGCTGGTCATCGAAGTGACCGAAGGCGTGTTCGTCGGCCGCTCCGCGCCGATGGCCAACGACCTGATCACCGAGCTCAAACAGGCCGGCTTCGGCATCTCGCTCGACGATTTCGGCACGGGCTACGCGTCCCTCACCCATTTGCGTGAAATCCCGGTCGATGCGCTGAAGATCGACCGCAGCTTCATCCAGGACCTGTTCGCCGACACCGGCGTCGACAGCGCGGCCATCGTCTCCGCCATCATCAAGCTGGGCCAGGGTCTCGGCAAGACGGTTGTGGCCGAAGGCATCGAGACCGAACGCCAGGCCGCCTTCCTGCGCCAGCATGGCTGCTCGGCAGGCCAAGGCTATCTGTTCGGCCGCCCCGCCCCGAAGTCCGTCGTCGAAGACCTTCTCTCCCAGCGTTTGCAGATCGCCTGACTAACGGCCTCCGGACCTCAAAAAATAGGGACCAGTCCCTATTTTTCGGGGACGACCGCGCGGACGCCGCAGGCTCTGTTCACTCGTTCCTCCAATCGCCGTATTTCCGATCGGCCGTCCACTGCGCAACGCTGCTTCGATAGCATCATCCCGATCCGCAGCTTCGGCTCCGTCGGTGAGATACGCTTTCCAGTTCGACGCAAGCCCGCCAAGCTCGCCGATCTCTGTCAGGCCATCGTTCGTGAGGCCAAGGTGCGCTCGGGCGCTCGACCAGCGCCAATCTGCCGCATTGGCGGCCATTCCGGCCTTGACGGGATTATTCTCGACATACCGCACTGCCGCCAACAGGTGACGGTCATCCATCGGGTAACTGGCAAAGCGCCCTTGGAAGAGGTGCCCCGACTCGCCCAGCCGCTTGTTGATCCTGAACGAGTAGGCCGTATGCACGCTCGCGAGCGGCGCGCGCAGCCCGTCGGGCGTGGTGGGCCTCAGGATCAGATGCACATGATTATCCATTAGACACCAGGCAAGGCACGTGGTCTCAAAGCGCCTCAGCGCATCGCGCAGCAGCGTCACATAGAGGCGCCGATCGGCATCGTCGTGAAATATCCGCTGCTGCCGGTTGCCGCGCTGAATGACGTGGTGCGGAAGTCCGGGAACGACGATCCTCTGGCCACGCGGCATATCAGCTCGAAAAACAGGGACAGTCCCTATTTTCTACGCGTCAGCGCCGGCGCGCACAAGTGGCAGTTGAAAATAGGGACTGTCCCTATTTTTGGAGCGGTTGGCGTTCGGACGCGGTGAAGCTAGGGCGCGGGGCATGTCCGAGATTACGCCTGAAATCGTTGCCGAACACGGCCTGTCCCCGGAAGAATATGAGCGCGTGCTGCACGCGATGGGGCGCGAGCCGAACCTTACCGAACTCGGCATCTTTTCGGTCATGTGGTCGGAGCATTGCTCCTACAAATCGTCGCGCATCCACTTGAAAAAGCTGCCGACCAAGGCGCCGTGGGTAATTCAGGGTCCGGGCGAGAATGCCGGCGTGATCGACATCGGCGACGGGCTCGCCGCCATCTTCAAGATGGAGAGCCATAACCATCCATCTTACATCGAACCCTATCAGGGTGCGGCGACCGGCGTCGGCGGCATCCTGCGGGACGTGTTCACCATGGGCGCCCGCCCGATCGCCAACATGAACGCGCTGCGCTTTGGCCGGCCCGACCATCCGAAGATGCGGCACCTGATCGCTGGCGTCGTCCACGGCATCGGCGGCTATGGCAATTGCGTGGGCGTGCCGACCGTCGGCGGCGAAGTGAACTTCCACCCGGCCTATGACGGCAACATCCTGGTCAACGCCATGACGGTCGGCATCGCCGCGACCGACAAGATCTTCTATTCGGCCGCTGCCGGCATCGGCAATCCGGTGGTCTATGTCGGATCCAAGACCGGCCGCGACGGCATTCATGGCGCGACCATGGCTTCGGCCGATTTCGACGATGCTTCGGACGAGAAGCGTCCGACCGTGCAGGTCGGCGATCCCTTTACCGAAAAGCTGCTGATCGAGGCCTGCCTGGAGCTGATGGCGTCAGACGCCATCGTCGCCATCCAGGACATGGGCGCCGCCGGCCTTACTTCATCTTCGGTCGAAATGGCGTCGAAAGGCGGCGTGGGGATCGAGCTCGACATGGATGCCGTGCCCTGCCGCGAGACCGGCATGACGCCCTATGAAATGATGCTCTCAGAAAGCCAGGAGCGCATGCTGATGGTGCTGAAGCCCGGGCGCGAGGCGGAAGCCGAGGCGATCTTCCGCAAATGGGAACTGGACTTTGCGGTCATTGGCCGGATCACCGACACTGGCCAGCTGGTGCTGAAGTGGCAGGGCGAGACGGCAGCGGACATTCCGCTGGGCCCGCTCGGAGACGATGCGCCGGCTTATGACCGGCCCTGGGTTCCGACTCCGAAGCCTGCACCGCTGTCCAACGTTCCGGGCGAGAATATCGACATCGCCGCCGACCTGCTGAAGCTGATCGGCTCGCCCGACCTCGCCTCGCGCCGCTGGGTGTGGGAGCAGTACGATCACATGGTCGGCGCGGACACCGTCCAGCGCCCGGGCGGCGACGCGGCGGTCGTGCGCGTGCACGGGACGGAGAAGGCGCTCGCCATCACCACCGACTGCACGCCCCGCTATTGCTTCGCGGACCCGGTGGAGGGTGGCAAACAGGCCATTGCCGAAGCGTGGCGGAATCTCACGGCCGTGGGCGCACGCCCGCTCGCCGCCACCGACTGCATGAACTTCGCCAACCCGCAGCGGCCGGAGATCATGGGCCAGTTCGTCGGCTGCATAGAAGGCATGGCCGAAGCTTGCACTAGGCTCGACATGCCGATCGTGTCCGGCAACGTGTCGCTCTACAATGAGAGCAAGGCGACGGGCGGCGGCTCCGCCATCCTGCCCACGCCGGCGATCGGGGCGGTTGGTCTCCTCGAAGACTGGACCAAGTCGATGACGATCGGCTTCAAGGGCGTCGGCGACGTGATCCTCTGCGTCGGCGAGCGGACCGGCCATCTCGGTCAATCCCTTTGGCTACGCGAAATTCATGACCGGGAAGAAGGCCCGCCACCGCCCGTCGATCTAGATGCCGAGCGCCGCACCGGCGACTTCATCCGCGCCGCGATCGAGCATGGCCATGTCTCGGCCTGCCACGATGTCTCGGACGGCGGCATCGCGATTGCATTGGCCGAAATGGCACTGGCGAGTGGCATTGGCGCAATGATTGACAAGCCCCAGCCATTCGGTTGTGCGCGCAGCTTCTTCGGCGAGGACCAGGGAATTTACGTCGTGACGGTGCCCGACGGCGCGCTGATCGAGTTCCTCAACACCGCTCACGTCGCCGGGGTCACCGTCGAGCCGCTCGGCCGCACGATCAAGAACCGGCTGATCTTCGAACGGCCCGAGCGCGACTGCGTGGTCAGCATCGAAGACCTTCGTGCCGCGCACGAAGGCTTTTTCCCACAGCTAATGGGTGCTGACGCCGCGCTCGCCTGACCACGAGAAAGGGCGCGGAGATCGAACCTCCGCACCCTTTCAATCGGTCGAAAACCTCAGGCGAAAACGGCGTTGCTCCGGCGGCGCCGAGCGGCCGCGCCGAGCAAGGCGAAGCCGCCGATCATCATCGCCCAGCTGGCCGGTTCCGGCACCGCGGCGATGCGGACATTGTCGAGCGCAGGGCCGAAGCAGCAGCCTCCCGAACTGTCCGAAGCGAAGCTGATCAGCGCCGACGAGCCGGTCGCCAGGAAACTGTAGCTAACCGTTTCCCATTTCATGTTCGCGCGGTTGCTGGTCGCGTCGCTATAGCTGAAGTTGAAGGTCTGGCCGCCCGCCGTGAACACGCCCGTGCGCGGCGTCACGCCGCCGTCCGGATTGCGCGACACGTCGAAAGTTACGGTGTAGGACTGGCCGGCAGTGAGGCCCGTCACGACCTGGCCGAGCGTACCGATTGCGTTGCCCGAAAGGTCGACGCTGCGAACTCCGTCAGACGCCTGCCAATAGGAGCCGATATAGTCGACCGAGCCGCCAAGAACGGTCCAGTCGGTTATCCCATTGCTGCCGGCGCCCAAGGTCGTGAAACTACCGGGATCGATGCCGTTCTCGAAACTGCCGTTCGCGATCGTCACGGCACCCGCCGCCGCCGGCAGAGTCACGGCAACAAGTGCCGAAATCAATAACTTGCGCATATCCACCCCCTTACGCAGCTGAACTCCGCTGTCTTCTATATATTAACCATGATGTCCTGGCCACGATGCATGCAAAATCTTGTGTGCCGATACGGCACACAGGTGCCGGCGCAACTCCTGCAGCACGTTCCCCGTTGAGACGGAAATGGGACGATCTCAAGTGACCGGATGGCGGCTTGACGCGGAGGAGCGCAAGCAGCTGCTGGATCGGTTCGCGCCGAAATTCCGGGACATTGTCGCCGACCATGTGACGCTTCAGTTCGGCGGAAGTTGCGCGCTGCCCACGGAGCGGTCGGGAGAGGTGATCGGCGAGATCGACGATGGCGCCGGCGTGCAGGCACTCATCGTCCGGATCGGCGGCACCAGCGATCGGCCGGACGGCTCGACCTATCACATCACCTGGTCTCTTGACCGCAGCCGTGGCCGCAAGCCGGTCGAGAGCAACGACGTGATCCGCGCGCTCGGCTGGCGCCCGCTCGCCGAGCCGGTGCCGATTACGCTCCAACCGGCGAGGCTTTGATGCAGCTTTATCTCGATTGCGATGGCGTGCTCGCAGACTTCGACAAGGCAGCGACCGAGCTGCTGGGCATGCCGCCGCGCGTGTTCGAAAAGCGGCACAATCCGGGCGAGTTCTGGAAGCGGCTGGCGCGGCATCCGGACTTCTATGGCACGCTGCCGCTGATGCCAGATGCAATGGAGCTGTTCGAGGCGGTGCGGCACCTCGATCCGATCATTTTGACCGGCCTGCCGCGCGGGAACTGGGCGGCGCCGCAAAAGGTGCGCTGGGCGGCCGAGCACTTCCCCGGCACCCGGATCATCACCTGCATGGCAGTCGATAAAAAGCGCCATGCGCGCGACGGCGATATCCTCGTCGACGACACGGTCAAATACCGGCATCTGTGGGAGGAGGCGGGGGGCATATTCATCCACCATCGCTCGGCCCGCACCACGATCGAAGAACTTAGAGCCGTGATCCCGGAACTCACGTCACCGGCAGCAAGCGGCTAGAACCAGGCCCGCAGGCCCAGAAGGAAGTTCCAGCTGCCCGCCCGCTCTCCCTCCGCACGGGCAAAGCGCGCCGTGTCGCCAAAGCGGCGCTCGTAACCCACGCCGAGATAGGGCGCGAACTCGGGGACGAACTGGTAGCGGAGCCTTAGGCCCAGGTCTGCGGAGGACAGGCCTGAGCCGATGCCAAGTTCCGGCACGTCCTGCGCCGCCAGCTCGAATTCAATGCGTGGCTGAAGGATCAGCTTGTTGGTGATGCGCTGGTCATATTCCGCTTCGAACCGGGCCGTCAGGTCGCCCGTGGTCGATAGAAAGGCGGCGGCGTCGATCTCGAACCAATAAGGCGCCAAGCCCTGAATGCCGACGACGAGGTGAGCGCGATCAGGCCGCGGCCGGACGTCATACCGAACGCCAAGTTGAAGATCGAAAAAGGGCCGTATCGCGCGGCTCCACAGCGCCTGCACTTCGGCTTCGTCGAGACTGCCGTCGAACTCGCCCTCGCCTTCGGTCTTGAGCCACAGCTTGTCGTAATCGCCGCCGGTCCAGGCATCGCCTTCCCAGGCATAGCCGTTGCGGCCTTTGCGTGCCTGCAGCTCCAGCCGATCGATCAGCATGCGGCCGGTGGTCATGCCGCCATGTTCAGCGATCAGCGCAGTCCGGCGCTTGGCTGCCATGAGGGCCGGATCCCAGATGGTGTCTGCCGCATGCTCGGGTCCGGATGACGCAGCGGGAGGCAGCAGCGTCTCCGCCTTCGCAGCCTTCGGCGTGCAATGGCCCATGGCAGCGTGCTCAGGCGTACAGGGATCGGCCTGAGCGAGCGCTGCAGCCAGCGCGAGCGGCCCGATCACGCCTTCGGCTCGTTAAGCGGCCGCACCTTGACCACGTTCATCATGCCTGCGTGCATGTGGTAGAGGAGGTGGCAGTGGAACGCCCAGTCGCCGGGCGCGTCCGCGGTCAGGTCGAAGCTCGCCTTGCCGCCCGGCATCACATTCACTGTGTGTTTGATGGGGTTTCCGTGCGGCTGGCCGGTGACGACCTCGAAGAAGTGTCCGTGCAAGTGGATCGGGTGGTTCATCATCGAGTTGTTGATCAGGTTCACCCGCACCCGCTCGTTCCGCTCGAAGCGGATCGGCTCGGCGCCCTCGTTGAGCTTGCGGCCGTCGAACGACCACATGAAACGCTCCATATTGCCGGTCAGGTGGATGTCGACCTGACGCGCGGGGGGGCGCTTGTCCGGGAAGGGCACCAAAGGCGAAAGCTGGTGATAGGTGAGCACCCGATGCGGCGCGTCCTCCAGCCCCGTCGGCCGGTCGCCGGTGCGATCGGCTGGCATCGGCGCGACCATGTCGATCCCGGGCCCGCGCTTCACGTGCGGCGGCAGCAGCGACAGGTCGCGCATCTTGTGGTTCATCGCGCCGCCCCCGGGCGTGCAATGGCCCATGGCCGCGTGCTCGGGCGTGCACCCGGCATCGCCATGGCTCATGCCCATGTCTTTCATGCCGAGCGTCGGGCGGGGGCGGAGCGCCGGCACCGGCGCGACCATGCCGAGCCGCGGCGCCAGCGTCGCCCTGGCCATGCCCGACCGATCGATCGACTCCGCGACCAACGTATAGGCCCGGTCGCCGGGTGTGACGACCACGTCGTAGGTCTCGGCGACCGAGACCTGCAGCTCATCCGTCTCGACCGGCCGCACATGCTGGCCGTCGGCCTGCACCACCGTCATCGGCAAGCCCGGTATGCGGATGTGGAAGATCGACATTGCCGAGGCATTGATGATGCGCAGCCGCACGCGCTCGCCGGGACGGAACAGCCCGGTCCAATTCTCTTGCGGGCCATGGCCGTTGATCAGGTAAATGTAGGTGGCGCCCGTCACGTCCGCGATGTCGGTCGGGTCCATGCGCATGCGGCCCCACATCAGCCGGTCGGACGCGCTCATCTGGCCGCTCGCGAGCGTCTGGCGCTGACGGTTGAAATAGCCGCCTTCCTGCTTGAGCTTGGCGATCACCTGGTGAGGGTGCCGCCAGGTCCAATCGCTCAGCACGATCACATGTTCGCGGTCAAACGCGATCGGATCGGCGCCGGCTGGGTCGATGACGAGCGGCCCGTAATGGCCCATCTGCTCCTGCAGGCCGGAATGGGAATGGTACCAATAGGTCCCGTTCTGGACGACCGGAAACTCGTAGGTGAAGGTCTTGCCGGGTGCGATCCCGGGAAAGCTGATGCCGGGCACGCCGTCCATGTGAAAGGGCAGGATCAGCCCGTGCCAGTGGATGGAGGTGTCTTCGTCCAAGCCATTCTCGACATGCAGCCGCACCCGCTGGCCTTCGCGCAGCCGAATGAGCGGCGCCGGCAGCACGCCGTTGATCGTGATCGCATGACCTTCCCTGCCGCCGACGCGAAAGGCGCTGTGGCCGACGCGCAGGCGGATATCCTCACCCGACAGGGTCTGCGGACTCGCCATTCCAGTGCTGCCGCTGGTTGCCCAGGCGGGCAGAAGCGCCGACAGCGCAAGACCGCCGGACCCGAAGGCCGCACCTCGCAGCAACTGCCGACGATCAATCACGAAAAACATACCTCCGCGCTCGTGGACTAGATAGTGCTCACCCCCTTCACCGCAACGATAAAGCCTCTCGTCGTTGCAGCAGCGGGCGTTCGGGCGTCTCCCAAGATCGCGAAGGCGGCCCAGCAATAGGGATGGGACGTGTTCGCGTCGTTTATCAGCCCGACCGGCGCATTGCGCAGAACATACGCCTTAGCCGATGCGCCGCTCTCCCTCTGGCCAATAGGGCCGGCGCAGCTCCTTTTTCAGGATCTTGCCGGACGGATTGCGCGGCAGCGCATCGACGAAATCGATCGATTTCGGAACCTTGTAGCCGGCGATCCGCTTACGCGCGAAAGCGATCAGTTCGTCGGCTTGTGGCTCGCGTCCCGGCTCCGGCACCACCACCGCCTTCACCGCCTCGCCCCATTTCGGGTCCGGTACGCCGATCACCGCGCAGTCGCGCACTCCCGGATGCTCGTGCAGCGCATTCTCGATTTCGACCGGATAGATATTCTCGCCGCCGGACACGATCATGTCCTTCACTCGGTCGTAAAGGTAGAGATAGCCGTCCGCGTCGAGATATCCGGCGTCGCCCGTCCGGTACCAGCCGCCCTCGACGAACGCTCCGGCGGTCGCATCCGGCAGCCTGTGATAGCCGCCCATCACCAAGGGCGATCGCACCAGCACTTCGCCGATTTGGCCGCGCGGGAGCGGATTGCCGGCAGCGTCGGCGATCCTTAGCTCCACCTCGGGAAAGGGCTTGCCGCAGCCGGCCATGCGGGGCGTGCCGTCGACATGGTGATCCTCGGGCGGCAGATAGACGATGGTGCCGCTGGTCTCGGTCGCGCCATACATCTGGACGAAGCGGGCGTTCGGGAACAGCGCCATCGACCGCTTGAGGATGTCGAGGGGGATCGGCGAGGCGCCGTAGAGCAAGGTCGTCAGGCTCGAAAGGTCGGCGCCTCGTGCGCGCGGATGGTTGAGGATCATCGCCAGCACGGCAGGCACCGCGAACATCTTGGTGACGCGCTGCCGCTCAATTGCGTCGATGATGTCCTCGATCTCCGGCTTGCCCAGCAATATGCCGGTCGCTCCGGCGTTGAGCGTGTTCACCGTCCAGCCGGTGCCGCCGATATGGAATTGCGGCATGGCGATCAGCGAGACATCCTCCTCCACCCATGCCGCCCAATCCTCGCCGAGCAGGCGGCTCTGGTGCATCGCCGCGGATAGGCTGCCATGGGTCAGGATGGCGCCCTTTGGCGCGCCAGTGGTGCCGCTGGTGTAGAGCTGGATCGCACCATGATGCGCCTCGCAGGCGTGGCAATCGGGATCGGGCGCAAAGCCGCGGATCCAGGCTTCGAACGGCGGCAAGCCGTCATGCTTTGCGTCGACCAGCAGCACACGCCCGACCGTGCCCGGCGTGATCTGCGGCAGCCGCTCGGCTTCGGTGACGAGCAGCGCCAGCTCGGCATCTTCGGCAATGTAGGCGACTTCGCGCGCGACCAGCCGCCAGTTGATGTTGACCGTCACTGCGCCAATCCGCAGCGCCGCCTGCATCAGAACCGCATAGTCGATGCTGTTCAAACCAAGATAGCCGACCCGGTCGTCCGGTCCGATGCCCAGCAACCGGAGCGCCGCGACTGCCCGCAGCACCAGATCGTGCAGTGCGCCATAGCTGAGCCGCCGGTCGCCCAGCACCAGCGCGGTCCGGTCGGGTGCGGCAGCGGCTCCGCGCTCGGTCATGTCAGCCAGTACCAGCGGCCGCGCTTCTCTCTGCATGGGCCCTCCCCATTTCTGGCAGCAGGTTGCGCGAGAGGGGGAGCAAGCGCAACTTGCCCTGTCACAGATTGGAGTGTCACGCCGTCTAAGGGGGGATGGAGGGTGCGATGAACAAGATCATGCGCTCAGCCGCGGTGCTGGCGGCGTTGCTCGGAGCGGCAATGGCGGCGAATGGCTTGGCGATGCTCGGCGATCCGCAGGCCTGGTATGCGCGCGTACCGGGCGTGACCGCGACCGGCGCCTACAACCAGCATTTCATTCGCGACATCGGCCTTGCCTATCTGCTGACCGGCCTTGGTTTCATTGCGGGGGCCGTGCGGCCGGCGCAGCGCACCTGGCTATGGTTCGCCTCGAGCCTGTGGCTGGCGGGCCATGCGCTGTTCCATCTGTGGGAAGTGGCGGTAAGCATTTGCGGCCCGGACGCGATCGGCCGGGACTTTACGGGCGTGACCCTGCCTGCGCTGATCGGGCTGGCTCTGGCCTGCCTTGCGTGGAGGACCGGCCCGGCCGAGGCGGCGCGATGAGCGATCCCTTCACTCAGGTCGAACCGCGCCTGCGGGCGCTCGCCTATCGCATGCTCGGTTCGCATGCCGATGCGGCCGATGCGGTGCAGGACACGGCGACCAAATGGCTGGGCGCAGACCGAGCTGCGATCCTGAACCCCGAAGCCTGGCTGGTCAGGACCTGCACCCGCGCCTCGATCGACCTGCTCCGCCGCCGCAAGCGCGAGGCCTATGTCGGGCCGTGGCTGCCAGAGCCCAGCACCGAGGAACCGACCGAAGCTCCGGCGCTCGCCGAGTCGGTACGGCTTGCTTTCCTCCTGATGCTGGAGCGGCTGTCACCCGCCGAACGTGCCGCCCTTCTCCTCCACGACGTGTTCGACGAAGATTATGCCGACATCGCCGCCGTGCTCGGCTCCAGCGAAGCGGCGGCGCGCCAGCATGTCTCGCGTGCCCGGCGCCGGATCGCGGAGGATCGCCAGCGCTTCGTCGTGGCGCCTCATGCGGAGCGCGCGCTGATGGAGCGCTTTCAGGCGCTCACCGCTGCCGGCGATCTGGCCGGGCTGACGGCGCTGTTCGCGCCCGATGCGCAGTTGGTGAGCGACGGCGGCGGCAAGCGGATCGCAGCGCGGAACATCATCACCGGCGCCGATCGTATCGCCCGCTTCTTCCTGGGCGTTGCCGTCAAGCGCCCGCTGGCCTGGCGTCAGACCGTGCTGAACGGTGCGCTGGGCTGGATCGCGACTGAAGGCGACGATGTCATGGGCGCGCTCGGCTTCGCCACCGACGGCGAGCGCATCACCGGCATTTTCCTCCAGCGGAACCCGGACAAGCTGGCCCGCGTGCACTGAACAAGCAAAAGCCCCAGAAAACCTAAGTTTTCCGGGGCTTTAGAATGGTGGGCGCGGCAAGGATTGAACTTGCGACCCCTGCGATGTCAACACAGTGCTCTACCACTGAGCTACGCGCCCAAGAGGTGCGGCCTCTAGCGAAGGCCTATGCCACGCGCAAGCGTCAGTTGAGGCCGCTCGCACTGCCGATGTCGAACAGCCGGTCGACTTCCAGCACCAGGTCGCGCAGGTGGAAGGGCTTGGACAGAACCTTGGCCTGAGGGACTGCCTTGCCGGCCTTGAGCGTGACCGCCGCAAAGCCGGTGATGAACATGACCCGCATGTCGGGCGCGATGGCGCCGGCGCGCTGGGCGAGCTCGATGCCGTCCATTTCCGGCATCACGATATCGGTCAACAGCAGGTCGAACCGCTCCTGCTCCAGCAGCGGCAGCGCAGCCGTGCCGCGATCCACTGACGTCACGGAATAGCCGGCCCGCTCGAGCGCGCGCTCCAGATACTGGCGCATCGCGTTATCGTCTTCGGCCAGCAGGATACGGATCATCGACAGCCTCATCGCGCCGCTTCCAAACGCATGAGAAGCGGACCGCGACGCGAGTTATGCGCGTAGAGATTAATTTTTTCTAGGCCGCGCGCCAAAGCGTTGCCGCAGGGCGGTGCGAAGCCTAGCAAAGCTGTGGATGACAGGCGCATCACCCGCGTTCGAGCTGATCGAAGCCGCGGCCGCAGGGCCAGTGGTGCTGTCCGTGCCCCATGCCGGGCGCGAATATTCGGCCGAACACCGTGCGCTGGTCCGCCCTCCCGTCGAGCGGCTGCTGGCGCTCGAGGACCGGCTGGTCGACGAACTGGTGCGGGGCCTGCCCGACACGCCCACGCTGATTGCCACTGCCCCGCGCGCCTGGATCGACCTCAACCGGCACGAAGCGGAGTTGGACCCGGGCCTTGTCGAGGGCGCGGTCGCGTCGCGGCTGATGTTGACCGCAAAGGTGCGAAGCGGTCTGGGGCTGGTGCCACGGCGCTTGGCCAATGTTGGCGAGATTTGGCGTGGGCGATTGCCGCTGTCGGACGTGGAGACGCGACTCGCCGCGGTCCACCGGCCCTATCACGCAGCGCTCAGATCGCTGCTGCGGACCAGCCTCGATGCGCACGGCACCGCCATCCTGCTCGACATTCACTCTATGCCGCCACTTACCGCGAAAGAGGGACAGGCCGCGCAACTGGTGATCGGCACGCGGTTCGGTCAAAGCGCCGCCAGTTGGGTTGCTTCAGCGATCGGCGCAACCTGCGATCGGCTCGGGCTCGCCTGGCAGGAAAACACACCCTATGCCGGCGGCCATATCGTCGAGCGGCATGGCAGCCCGCAGCATGGCATCCATGCCGTGCAGCTGGAGTTCGATCGCTCGCTCTATCTCGACGATCAACTGCGCGCCTGCGACCCGGCCCGGCTCGTCCGCACGCGGCGTCTGCTCGCAGAGATTGTCGGCGATCTCAGACATGCCGCCCTCGATCAGGCGCTGCCGCTTGCCGCTGAATGAAAGAAGCCGCCCCGTGCAGATGCACGGAGCGGCCAAGGTTCAGGGAGGAACACGCCCGAAGGCGTGATCGACGCGGGGAGAAAGGGGGGAAACTCCCGGGCGTCGAAACATAAATTAATGAGCGGTCGAAAAGTTTCAACCTGCTCGTCCCGAAAACGGCACGGCTGGCAAAGAAATGCTTTTTCCTGGAATGGTTTGGCTCAGACGCCCCGTCGCGGCCACATGCGCCAGAGAAAGCCGGGCGCGTCGGCGAAATGGTGCTTCAGCGCCGCTCCGACATGCAGCACCAGCAGCGCGATCAATGCATAGCCCAGGATTTCGTGGCTCTCATGCGCGAAGTCGCCGATGCCCTTGTTTCCCTGCACCGGCAGATAGGGCAGGTCGAACATGCCATACCAATGGAACGGCCGGCGCTGCCCGGCGGCGGAGATCATCAACCAGCCGGTGAGCGGGATCGCGATCATCAGCAAATAGAAGAGGCCGTGCACCGCGCGGGCGCCGACCGCTTCCCAAGGTCGGATTGTGTCGGGGAAAGGCGGAGGGCGATGCGCGAGCCGCCAGGCGCCGCGCAGCAGGCTCAGCACCAAAATGGTAAAGCCCGTCGCCTTGTGCAGCGCCATCGCGCTTGCCCGCGCCGGGCCTTCCCAATCCTCGGTGGCAAACGCGCCGATCAGATTGGCGATGATCAGCAGCGCGATGACCCAGTGGAAAGCTATGGCGCCGCCCGAATAACGGGAGCGCGTGGCACCCGGTTCGGGCGGCCGGCTCACGCGGCCACCCCGATCGGCGGCACCTTGCCCTGCTGCGCCTGCCGACCATAGATTTCGCGCATCAGGTCGAGCGAGAAGATATGGGCCATGATCAGCGTGATCATGCCGTTCTGCGTCATCTTGCGCAGCTGGTCGCCACGCAATTCGCGAAGCTTCTCTTCATTGACCATCTTGAAGCCGCGATAGATGTGCGGCTGCTCCGCGCCTTCGGGCTGGATGGTGACCTCGCCGTCCATCAGCAGGGCCAGGTCCATCAGTTCCTTGACGAAGGCGCCGGTCCGCTGGGCCGACTGCTCGAAATGCTCGCAGAACTGGAGGATGTCCTTGGTGCCCTGGCTGGGCTGGCCATTTTCGAAGAACTTGATGAAGTCGCCATCGGGGCCGACCGCGTCGGACGTCGGGTCGAAGCATAGCGATAGCTCGTTGGCGTCTTGGCCGAGTTGCGCGAGCATGAACGGATAGCGGCGAATATAGGCTGGCACATAGAGCCGCTCGGCGAACTTTCCATCTTCGCCAAGGAAGACGTTCACGCCCTCGTTCAGCCCCATCAGCGCCAGCGGCACGGGATTTTCGGCATCGGCGAAGATGATCGGGAAGTGGCGCTGCACCTGCACGAACTCATCGACCGTGACCGGCACCGCATGCTGGCTTTTCAGGAAGTGCGCGCCTTCCAGCGTCTTAGTGCCCCAGTCCCCATGCTGGGTAGAAGAAAGTGGAACCAGGTCGCGATAGAGGATGGGTAGGCCGGTGGCCTGGGGCGCGGTCGCCATGAACAACTCCGAAGAAAAACATGGGGCCAAAACAGCCCCGGACAGAGCGGCGGTCTATGAGGCGGCGGCTCCGGACGCAAGGCTCGAAGGTCTCTGCGCGCCGATGATAGGTAAAACATTCATCTGGCGTTCAATCTTCGCGCTTCATCCGCAATCGATGGGGTGCCTGCGGTGACAGTCGGAATGATTGTCGCGCTGCTGCTGGCTGGCGGCGCGCAAGAGGCTCCCATGCTGCTTGCTCAGCTGACCATCCGCCAGCAGGTGATCATCCGCGTGCCGGCGCGGCCCCAGCCCGTGCAGCCAATGCGATGGAAGGAAAAGGGCGGCCCCAAATGCATCCCCGCCGCCGGCCTCGCCGGAGCGCAGATCTCACGCGAGGGCGTCGACCTGCTGCTGAAAGGCGGCGCGCGGATTCGGGCCAAGCTGCAGCGCTGCCCGCCGCTCGACTATTATTCAGGCTTCTACATCAGGCCGGGCATTGACGGACGTGTCTGCCAGGACCGGGACACGATCCGCGTCCGCTCCGGCGGCAGTTGCGAAATCGACGTGTTCAAAAGTCTGGTGCCGGTGCGCAAGAAATAGCCTTTTCCTTGACTTCGGAGCCCGGTTCCAGCAAGCGCGCGACGGGCTGAAGCGGCCTTTTGCCGCCCCATTTTCTCGGATTTTAGATGAGCTTTGCCGATCTCGGCCTTTCCGATGAGCTTTTAAAGGCCGTCAGCGACTCCGGATATGATGATCCGACGCCGATCCAGCGCCAGGCGATCCCGCCGGTGCTGATGGGCAGGGACCTGATCGGCATCGCCCAGACAGGCACCGGCAAGACGGCGAGCTTCGTGCTGCCGATGATCGACATCCTTGCGCATGGCCGCAGCCGCGCCCGCATGCCGCGCTCGCTGATCCTCGAGCCGACACGCGAACTCGCCGCTCAGGTCTCCGAGAATTTCGACAAATACGGCAAATATCACAAGCTCTCGATGGCGCTGCTGATCGGCGGCGTGTCGATGGGCGACCAGGTCAAGGCGCTGGAAAAGGGCGTCGATGTGCTGATCGCGACGCCCGGCAGGCTGATGGACCTGTTCGGCCGCGGCAACATTCTGCTGACCGGCTGCGAATTGCTCGTGATCGACGAGGCCGACCGCATGCTCGACATGGGCTTCATTCCGGACATCGAGGAGATCTGCACCAAGCTGCCGAAGAAGCGGCAGACCCTGCTCTTCTCCGCGACGATGCCGGCGCCGATCAAGAAGCTGGCCGACAAATTCCTGACCGATCCGAAATCGGTCGAAGTGGCGCGGCCCGCCAGCGCCAACATCAACATCGAGCAGAAGCTGGTCGAAACCTCGTCCCGCAACAAGCGCGACACGCTGCAGGAGTTGCTGCACGCGGACGATGTCGCCACCGCCATCGTCTTTTCCAACCGCAAGACAACCGTTCGCGAACTCGCCACCAGCCTGAAGCGCGCGCGGTTCGCAGTCGGCGAAATCCATGGCGACATGGAGCAGGCGGATCGCCTCAAGCAGCTCGACCGCTTCAAGTCCGGCGAGATCAACATTCTCGTCGCCTCCGACGTCGCAGCGCGCGGACTCGACATCAAGGGCGTCAGCCACGTCTTCAACTATGACGTGCCCTGGCACCCGGACGATTATGTCCACCGCATCGGCCGCACCGGACGCGCAGGCGCCACTGGCAAGGCGTTCACACTGGTCACGCCCGAGGACGCCGAGGCGGTCAGCAATATCGAGAAGCTGACCGGCCAGAAGATCGAGCGGGTCGGAAGCAAACCCCGGATCGCAGCCCCGGACGCGGAGGAAGCCGAAGCCCCCGCCGCCAAACGGCCACCGCGCAGACGTGCGGGCAAGCCTCGTGAGGAAGAAGCGACAGCCGCACCTTCCGTCGAACGCGCCGAACGCTCCGCCCCGGCCGAACGGCCCCGGCGTGACGATCGTCCTCGTCGTGGCCAACAGCAAGCCGAGGCGGTCGACTCCGGTGACGAAGGCTGGAACGGGCCGATCCCGGCCTTTCTCGAATTCGGGTTCGCCTCCAGCTAACCCAGATGGCGTTCGAGCACGATCGCCGTGCCGACGCTTGCCACTCCAGGCACCGCTGCAATGGTGGAGCGTGCCTGCTCGACGGCTGAGACCGTGTCGCAGTCGACCCGCAGGATCAGGTCGACCGGACCGGTCAGCGAGTGGATGACGCTGACGAAGGGCACCTGCTTCAACTTCGGCACCACTTCCGCGCACCTCTTCCCTGGCACCAGGGTCAGCGACAAATAGGCAGACTGCCGCGCCCCGTTTCCCGAGCCCTCGACGGTGGTGAAGCCGGCGATGGCTCCGGTTGCCTGCAGCTTAGCGAGACGATCCTGAGTGGCGCTGCGCGACAGGCCCAGATCTCGCGCCAGGGCCACGATCGAGCGGCGCCCGTCTCGCCGCAACAGCGTCAACAGCAATCGGTCCTTGTCGTCCATGCATCCCCGCCCACCGGCATTATGCCGGCCGTTCCGGCATCATGCCCAGTGAAACCGGCCAAGGAAATGGCGATCGGCGCTTCACCACGAAGGAGGAAGACGATGATCGACCTGAATAATGCCGTGCTGCTGCCGATCGACATGCAGATGGGCTTCGATGATCCCGGCAACCCGCCGCGCTGGAACCCCGACGTGGATGCGAATGGCCTGGCGCTTCTTGCTGCCTGGCGGGCTGCGCGCCGGCCGATCATCCATGTGCGCCACGATTCGGTGCAGCCTGGCTCCACCTTCCGCGTCGGTCAGCCCGGCAATCGCCACCGGCCGGGCTTTGTGCCGCAAGGGGACGAACCGCTTGTGACCAAGAGCGTCAACTCGGCCTTCATCGGCACAGACCTCGACCTGCGCCTTCGCCGGCTTGGCGCCAAGCACGTCGTCGTGTTTGGCCTGGTCACCGACATGTGCGTGTCGACCACCATCCGCATGGGCGCGAACATGGGCTGGGACATGATCCTTGTGCCGGACGCCTGCGACTGCTTCGCCCTGCCGGATGGACGAGGCGGCACCATCCCTGCCGAACAGATCCACGCCGCCCACGTGGCCACGCTCGCGCACGAATTCTGCCGGGTGATGGGCGTGGCCGAGCTAACCGATTGGCGAAAGGCGGCCTAACGTATCAGCCCGTCACTCCCGCGAAAGCGGGAACCCAGTTCTTCTTCTACTGGGTTCCCGCCTGCGCGGGAATGACGAAGGTGATGTTCAGGCCCGTCCCCCATTTGCCAACCAGTCGGCGCACTCCGCACCCAGCTGCTGCGCCGCCAGTTCCTCATAACGCCGGCAATCCTCCGGCGTCAGCACCTCACGCCACTGACCGTTCGCGCCCTTGTTGATGAATGTGCCTGGACCGCCTTCCCAAGGCGCACCGCCCAGCGGCACCACCTTCTCGGCATTTCGCTTCATATAGTCGAAGCTGCAATGCTCCAGGATCACCGGCCAGGTCTCTTCCGCCACCTCGATCTCCAGGAACGAAGCGACGTCGCGGATCATCCGCTCCGGCTCGCGCTTCAGGTCGGCGAAGTGAACCAGCATCATGTTCGGCAAGTGGCGATACTCCCACCAGGTCCGGATATTCTCCCAGAAGGACCAGAGCGGCGCGCCGTCATTCTCCATCCACTCGAGGAAAAAGGCACGCACATCGACGGGAAGCTTGGGCATGGGCGGTCCGACCCGGCCCGGCGTGTCGTTCAGCAGGGCAAGGAACTCGTCCTTGCACTTGGTGAAATGGTTGTGGGCGCTCCACGCGACATCGCGCCCGTCGCGGGCGATGTAGAGATATTTCGCCTTGGGGCTGAAGACCAACGCATCGAGCGGCAAATGCGTCTTGATGAAACGCCGGTGCGTCTGCGCCTCGAGCATGGCCGTGATCTCGGCGCGCGGCAGGATGCGCATATCGAGCCAGGGAGAAATGGTGGAAACGTCGATGCCTTCGGAGCCGCCGAAGATTAGCTGCGAAACGATCTGCTGCGTCCAGGTCGTGCCGGACTTGGCATAGGTGCCGATGACGATGTCATCGTCGCGGAAGCAGAAATCGTTCCACACGGTCGAATCCATGTGGTGATTGTGCAGTTCGCGGGTCTTTTGCGGCCAGCTCGTCCGTTGCAGCATAAGGCATCTCCGTCGGTGCGCCGCGCCAATGGGCGCGTGCTTCGGAGAGCGCATCTATGCTGCGACTAAGGCTCCAGCTGTGACGACGGGCACGCTGTTCAGCAGCGACCGTTCGCACCTTCGGCGGAAAGCTCGCGGTGCAGCTTGCGAAGCAATTGCTCGGCCTCGTCCAGCTGCTGCAGTACCACTGCATAGCGGGTCAGCACATAGCTGTCGTTCGCCAGTGCCTCGCCGACGCGCTCAACCAGCCGCTGTGCAAAGCCGATCTCGTCCACCAGCTTTTTGCCGACCGCCGCGGCGCCGACCAGCGCTTCCGTCTCCTGATAGGCGGGCACGGCCCGATTCTCGCGCAGCGCCCGCTGGATTGCATCGACACGTGCCTGATGCACGGGCGTCGCCTCACTCGGCTTGGGCCGCTTGATCAGCTTGTCGACTTTTACGTGCGCGGAAAAGGACAGCCCGCAGCGGTTCCCGGCCGTCCAGACGACCGTCGAGGCGATTTTCTGATCGTCTCGGTGCAACACGACGCTCTCGCCCGGCAGCGGCAGCAATCGCCCGTCGACCATTGCACCCGACGCCGAGAGATTGCGCACGAACACGGGGTGCCGTTCGCCGTCGAACTCCAGCATCGCGGCGAGCATCGTGTTGGTCCGCGCTGCGTTGCGCGCTTCGGTGATCGCTTCGGCGGCCAAGGTTATCCCCGCATGTTCTGCTTTGCGGGCCTCTTACGCCGAAGATGATTGCGATTTCGTTTGCACGTAGCGCGCGTGAAATCCGTTCGCGAAGGCAGCCAGCCGCCGCTCGTTGATGGCCGCCCTCAGCGTCTCCATCAGCTGCTGGTAGAAACTCAGATTATGCTCGGTCATCAGCATAGCGCCGAGTATCTCGCCGGCGCGGACGAGGTGGTGGAGATAGGCCCGGCTCCACCTTGCGCAAACGGGGCAGCCGCACGCCGGGTCGATCGGCTCCTGGTCCTCGGCAAAGCGGGCGTTGCGGATGTTGATCGGGCCGTCCCAGGTGAAGGCCTGGCCAGTCCGCCCGCTCCGGGTCGGCAGCACGCAATCGAACATGTCGATGCCGCGCTCCACCGCGCCGACGATATCATCCGGCTTGCCGACGCCCATCAGATAGCGAGGGCGGTCAGCAGGCAGCTGGCCCGGCGCATAGTCGAGCACGCCGAACATCGCCTCCTGCCCTTCGCCGACCGCCAGCCCGCCGACCGCATAGCCGTCGAAGCCGATCTCGATCAGCGCCTCGGCCGATTGCCGCCGCAGCTCCGGATCGAGGGCGCCCTGCTGAATGCCGAACTGCGCCGCCGCCGCCGCATGCGCACCGTCGCCGAGAAAAGCGTCGCGCGAACGGCGCGCCCAACGCATCGACCGCTCCATCGCCGCCGCTTGCACGTCACGGCTGGAGGTGGTCGGCACCAGCTCGTCGAACGCCATGACGATGTCGGACCCAAGCAGCCGCTGGATCTCCGTCGACCGCTCCGGCGTGATCATGTGCCGCGCGCCATCCAGGTGCGACTTGAAAGCCACACCGTCTTCCGACCTCTTCGTGAGTTCCGAAAGGCTCATCACCTGATAGCCGCCGCTGTCGGTCAGGATCGGCCGCTCCCAGCACATAAAGCGGTGCAGCCCGCCCAGCCTGGCGACGCGCTCGGCGCCCGGCCGCAGCATCAGATGATAGGTGTTGCCCAGGATGATGTCGGCGCCCGCCGCGCGCACATCGGCCGGCTTCATCGCCTTGACTGTGGCGGCGGTGCCGACCGGCATGAAAGCGGGCGTCCGGATCTCGCCGCGCTGCATGCTGATCGTGCCCGTCCGGGCGGCGCCATCGGTGGCGGATATGCTGAACTTGAAACGGTCGCTCATCGGCAAAAGCCTTTGGCAGCGCGTGCTTTGCTCTGCTAGCCCTTGCCGATCACCGCACAAGGACGCGCTGCTTGGCCGAAACCGATACGACCGCCGACGCCCAACCGGGCGGACGCTATGCCTGGTACGTGCTGACCATCCTGGTCGTCGTCTATGTGCTGAACTTCATCGATCGGCAGATCATCTCGATCCTGGCCAACGACATCAAGCGCGACCTTGGCCTAACCGATGCCGATCTCGGCTTCCTCTACGGCACGGCGTTCGGCGTCTTCTATTCGCTGTTCGGCATCCCGCTCGGCAAGCTCGCCGATAACTGGCATCGCGTTCGGCTGCTGACGATCGGCCTCGGCCTTTGGTCGGCGATGACTGCCCTGTCCGGTTTCGCAAAGACCGGCGGCGCCCTGGCGGCCGCTCGGGTCGGCGTCGGCATCGGCGAAGCAACCGCCAGCCCCTCGGCCTATTCGCTGATCTCCGACTGGTTTCCGAAGAAGCAGCGCGCCACCGCACTCGCCGTTTATTCCTCCGGCCTGTATCTGGGTGGTGGCCTGTCGCTGCTGATCGGCGGCGCCATCGTCGAGCGCTGGAATCATGCTTTCCCCGGCGGCGGACCGATGGGTCTGGTCGGATGGCAAGCTGCCTTCCTGGCCGTGGGCATCCCCGGCCTTCTCGTGGCCTTGTGGGTCGCGACCTTGCGCGAGCCGATCCGCGGCCAGGCAGACGGCATTGTCACCCCGTCCAGTCCTCGGCCGTTCCGCAGCTTTTTCGACGAGCTTCTGACCGTCATCCCGCCGCTGACGCTGATTGGCGCGATCCGCCGTGGCCCAACTGGCCTCGCCATCAACCTCGCCGCCGCCGCCCTGATCGCCGTGGCTGCCTATGCGCTGATCGCCGCAACGGGCACAGTCGCGCAGTGGATCGCCGTCGGCGTCGGCGTCTATGCCGTCTTCTCCTGGGCTTCGGGTCTGCGCACGCGCGATCCGGCGACGTTCAGCCTGATCTGGGGCACCCCCGCCTTTCTCTGCACGACCCTGGGCTATGGCCTGATCGCATTCCAGAGCTATGCGGTGAGTTTCTGGGCAGCGCCCTATGCGGAAGCGGCCTTCGAGATCGCCAAGAGCGAGGCCGGCTTCTGGGTGGGCGGGCCTGGTGCCCTCGCCGGCTTTCTCGGCGTGATCGCTGGGGGACGGCTCGCCGACTATGCCCGGCAGCGCAATCCGGCAGGGCGCATTCTGGTCGTCGGCGGATCGCCGCTGCTCGCGGCACCTTTCGTCGTAATTGGCTTTACCACGGACAGCGCGCCGCTCTTTTATGCCGCCCATTTCGTCGCCGCACTCTTCACCAGCGCAGCGTTGGGGGGCGCCGCCGCCACCACCCAAGATCTCGTGCTGCCGCGCATGCGGGGCGTCGCCACCGCCACCTTCTTTTTGGCGACGACCTTGGTGGGCCTGTCCCTCGGACCCTATATGGCCGGCTATGTGTCGACGCTGACCGGCGACCGCTCGATCGGCATCCTGTCGATTCTCGCCGTGGCACCGATCTCGCTTGTCCTGCTGATCGCTGCCTATCGTCAGTTGCCGAACGCGGAAGCGTCGGTGGTAGAGCGCGCCCGCGCGGCCGGCGAGCCTATCTAGACTTTAGGGACGCGAGATCACGCCGCAGGCAATACGGCCGCCGCTATTGCCGCTGGGATCGGTGCGGTAATCGTCGCCGGCGGCATGCACCACCAAGGCTGCGCCGTCCGCGTCGAACAGGGACGCGAGGCTCGCCTCCGGAACCGTGAAGTGCAGCGTGCCGCGCCCGTCCGCCCCTGCCGTCACGTTCGGCAGGTCGCCATGATGCGCCCCTTGGGGATTATCGCGGCCATGCTGCCGACCCGCCGGGTTCCAATGCGGCCCCGCCGAGGCAAAATCAGGCGCGTCGCAGCGGCCGGTCGTGTGAATGTGAATGCCGTGCGTCCCCGGCGGTAAGCCCTGCAGCTCGGCGTGTACTTCCAGGCCGCCGCTCCGCTCGCTCAGCCGGGCAGTGCCCTTTGGCGCCCCATCCGCGCTCACCAGCGTTACTCGTGCTCCTGAGGCTGTGGACGAGGCGGTGCCCGCCCTTTCGCTGCTGGGCATGCACGCGGCAGCCGTCAACAGCGCGCCTACAGTTAACAGGGTGCGATACATTCAGGCCTCCCGATCGTTCCGGGCCTGACGCCTAACCAAGCGTCCGGGTTCCCGCCAGGGGAACAACGCGCACAAAAAAGGGGCCGGTCGTTTCCGACCGGCCCCGATTCTTCAGACCTGTAAAGTCAGGCTTACATGCCCGAACCCGGACCGTAGGTGATTTCCACACGGCGGTTCTGCAGTTCGCGGACGCCGTCCGCGGTCTGCACGCGCAGGTTGGTTTCGCCGAAGGCCTGGGTCGTGATCACGCCCTCACCGATGCCGCGACCGGCCAGGTAGGACTTGACCGCATCCGCACGGCGCTGGGACAGGCCGAGGTTATAGCGCGGCGTACCCGAAGTGTCGGTGTAGCCGGCCAGCATGACCTGGGCGTTGCCGCAGCTCTGGTAAGCCGAGACGGCATTGTCGAGGATCGACGCCGCTTCCGGCGTGATGTCCGACTTATCCCATTCGAAGAACACGATATACGGTCCCGGCGTGCACACCACGGCCGGCGGCGGAGGCGGCGGCGGAGGTGGCGGCGGGGGTGGAGGCGGCGGCGGGGGCGGCGGCGGCGGAGCCGGCGGCGCACCGAAGTTGAAGATCACGCTGCCGAGCAGGCTGTGCGACCGGAAGCGAGCTTCGATATTGTCGCCGTTCAGACCAACGAGCCGCAAGCGCGAAGCGTTGAAGAAGCGATATTTCAGCCCCACATCGATATTGTCGGTAAGCGGAGCGCGAACACCAGCAATAGCCTGCCACGCGAAACGGGTGTCGGAGTCATCGACATAGCCGCGACCGCTCGCCGCGAGGCGGTAGTCGCTGAACTTCACGCGAGCAACACCTGCACCACCACCGATATAGCCGGAGATTGCAGTCTCATCGCCGAAATCGAGCAAGCCGTTCAGCATGAAGCTCAGCGCGGAGGTCGAGCCGCCCGGCCCGCGAACCAAAGTCGCCGGAGCCAGAGAACCGTTGACGCCAACTGGAGTGGACAGCCCACTCTCGAAATCTTCCAGAACGGCCCGCTTATAGGCCACTTCCGCCTCGAGGCGGAACACGCCGAAGTCGTAGCCGACGAGACCGCCGACGTCATAACCATAGTCATGGCCGATTGTCGCAATACCGGTCGAGCCCGTTGCGCCCGTTCCACGAGCGATGTCGAACTCAATGTCCTCGACGATCATCGCCCCGCCTTCGAGGCCGATGTACCACGAATCGTCTCGCGCCAACGCGGGCGAAGCGATCGCCGTGGAGGCCAGCGCCATCGCAATGGCAAGCTTCCGCATAGAAATCCCCTTTCTTAGGTGTCACTCGGACAGCGGAAACTCACTACGGGCTGCATTGTTTCGGTGCAAGCCCGCAATTCCCCAAACTGTTGCAGAAGCGCCACACATCGCACGGATTTCTGCGGATCGGTTCGCCACGGCAACAGCGGCTCAGCTGGCGATCAGTCCATGTTCGGCAAGGCGCGCGATGATCAGGCTGATGGCCGCTCTCGCCTCGGCGTCGACCGTTCCACCGCCGCTTGGGGGCGTAACGGAGCCAAGCCGCGGGCCGACCACGGGCACATCGCCTATCACCAGCCGCTCGCCTCGGACGTCGCCTGCCACCCATCCACCCGCAGTCCGCTCCGCCCAGATCTGATCGGCAGTCAGCCACACGCGCATACCTTGGCCCGCAGGCAGAAAGCGCCACCCGCCTTCTGTCCAGCAGGCAAGCGCATGCGGCTGCCCCGCCCAGGCGCCGGTCGGAACGGCCCCTGCAATCCAGCACTGACCTGCCGTCGGTGCGGCCGGCGGAGTATTCAGCCCCATCGCCTCCGCCGATGCGTGCAGCGCCGCATCGATCAACGTCAGCGCCTCATTATGGGTCAGCTCTTTCTGTGCTTGCCCTGCGGATAGCAGCGGCAAAGGATGTCGCGCGGTGTTGGGCATTATCCAGTCCTTCAAGGCTCGATGATAAGAACCGCCGGCCGCGACAGCGCGCCGCTACCGACTTGGCTGACCTCCAGCCGGACCTCGCCAAGAGCGAGGTCGTCGGCGGCGATGAGGGCGCCATAGCCGAACGATGGTTGCCCGAGCTCATGCACGCGCGAGCTGCCATCGGCTCGCAGGACGCGGAGACGATAGCGCTCCTCCACCTCCCCAAGCGGTGCGTCCATCCCATCGATCCAAGCCCAGCCGATCCGGCTCGACCGGACCCAGTGCACATCGAAGCCGCCATCGCTTCTGCGCGCCGCGGTGAAATGAGCCGGCGGCGGCGGACGCAATGCTTCGCCCACAGCCAATGTGACCGCCTCAACAGGCGCAGCATCGCCGACGCCGGAAGCGAGCATCCTGACTTCACCGCCCGCCTGGCTCTGCGGCGGGTCATAGGCGAGCAACGCGTCGGGCTCGATCAGCACGAAACGCTCGCCGGCCGCATGGGCCATAACAGCGCTCCCTCGCCGTCCGCGCACCAGCTCCGACAGCCGCCAGCTTCCTCCGCCAAGAGGCTCTGCGCGACCGAATTGCAGCAACTCCCCGCCGCAACACGCCAGGTTCGCACCGCCAAGCAACCGCGCCTCATCGGCATCTTCCAACATCATGTCATCGTGAAGCAGCTGCACCTCTAGGCTGTTGATCCGGTCGAAAAGCTCGGCCGAGCCAGATGCGAGGCCTGTCGTCAGCACGCCCATGATCGCCGGCGCGGCTGTCGTGCCGACACGCTCCCAACTTTCACCGGCATCAAGGCTGACCATCAGCTGCGCCCGCCGCCAACCAGGCGATGCTCCCGCCGCAGCCACGTACAGGCGGGGAGCTGCTGGCGCTGTTTCCTCCAGATTGGGCAGGTCGAGCAGGTGGAGCACCGTGGCCCCATGCACCTGGTCCGGCGCGTCCACGCTGCGTCCCGGCTCGGCCGGCAGGGCGGCAAGACTCGCGCTCCGCACTCGCCTCAGCTCCAACTGGACACCGTCGCGCAAGACGGCGCGCTCGCCGACCCGCCACCAATCTGCGGTGCCGGGCAGGCGCACCAGGCGTCCGGGCGCAAGCTCCAGCCGCTTCCAGCCGCACCTGATCTTTCTACGCCCCTGCTCCCGCGCGCGGCGCGCCAGCGCCTCCTCGGCCAGCTTCCGCGCCGCCACGGCATTGATCGCCGCAGGGAGCTCGACCCGTTCGGTGGCCGTGCCGCCCGGCCGCCGCGCGACCTGCACACCCGCCTGATAATCTCGCGCCGGTTCATAATAAGTCAGCGACAGCGCGCCGGGCACCTGCCCCGCCCCCGGCAGCGCCTCGCTCCCGTCTTCGCCCAGCCCGGCGGCCGCGATCTCCGTAACCGCATCGCAGTCGCTCGCCAGGCGAAGGGTCATGGCACCATCGGTCAACTCCACCGGCAGTGCCGGTCGAAGCGTCTCCACCAAGCTGGCGACACTGTCGCCCATGGCCGCAAAGCCACCCAGTTCCGCGCCGCCGCTTCCGGCCACCAGCCCGCCGCTCAGTTCCTCCAGCAGCGGCGCGATCGCCACCGGCCCCGGATCCGCTTCCACTTCGAACGTCAGCGAGGGGATGCGATTGCCGAAACTCTCCAGCGCCATATGCTCGAACACGGCATAGGCGCAGCCGCGATAAGCCGGCGCTTCCTCAGCTTCTACGGAGGCGATGAACGGGTCGGGCGCCTGTTCTTCACTACCCAGATGCAGCCGGAATCCGGTTTCACTCTTCCAGTCCCCCGCACTGCCGCGGAGCAGATTGCCGTCTGCCCAGATGCGGCCCACCGACCGGATCGGCCTCCCCGACAACAACACAGCGAAAGAGGCGCTGTAACTATACGTCGTCGTGGACGGCCGCCCCTTGCCCCCGCTCTTCTTCGACCGGTGCTCGATCAGGTCGGTCGACCAGATCACGGTACCGGCCACCCGCATGGTCCCGAAAAGCTTCGGGATCGCCGCGCCATAGCTGGAGGTCTGCACCTTCAGGTCCTGCAGTCTCGGCCCCTTGCGGCTGCCGGCGAGCAAGCGTCCGTCGATCGCCTGCCCGATCAGCGCGCCGACTGCACCGCCGACGGGCCCCAGCAGCGACCCCGCCGCGGTCAGGACAAGCGTCGCCATATTCCCAGCACCTCCCAAGCCGGCGGCCCCGGCCGCTCGACAACACGGCGCAAGCCTGCATCGGCATGCACCATTCCATTGCGCGTCCTGATCCCCAGATGAAGCTGACCCGGCCCGGGCCGCATCGCCACCACGTCACCCGGTGCCAGGTCCCCGACCCGTACCCAGCCCGCGCCTTTCAGCGCCGCGCCGACCTGCTCCAGCTTCCCACCGCGGAGCGCATACCCACTTGGCGCACGAACTTCCGCAGCCAGCGCCACCACGCCGATACAATCCAGGCCGCTCGCCGGATCGCGCCCGTGGAGCCTGAAGCGACTGCCGACCAGCGCCAGCGCCGCCGCCTCGACCGCGTTCACGCGCCCGGATAGCGTGTCAGCAGGTCCATGCCCGGCAGATGCGGCTCACCCCGAAAGTTCGGCGCATTGCCGAACCGCTGCCGGCACGTCTCGAACCTCTTGTCGCACCCTTCAATCACCTCAACCCGAGCGCCCGCAACAGCCGCGAACACCGGCGGCTCCGCCAGGATCAGCTGACTGCCACTGCTCGTCAGTATGGCGCTGCTCAGCCCCGCATTGGCGCCGTCCAGCCAGCGCAGCCGCCCGCCGCCCCAGCCATTCTCCACGGGCTCGATCTGATCTAGCTCGACCGAATCCCCCTCCGCACCGACAATGGTCGCCAAGCGTCGCCGTCCGGCCATGTCGACCCGGCACCGTCGATCACCCAGCTCCGCTCGGCACAATGGCGAGGTTTCCTCCGTCACCGGCCGCGCCAGCGCCGCCCCCGGTCCCTTCAGCGCAACCGTGAACCGCCCGCGCTCGATCGACACCGGGCCAAGCTCGCCCCGCAGCAACTGCACCCATTGCGACGGATCGCTCCAGTCCACGGCCAGCAAGCGCACGGCAGCTCCGTTCCACCGCCCGCTCCGCAGATCCCGTTCACTGATCCCGCTCCCCGTCAGCGCCCCCGCGACATCGAGCGAGTCCGCCTCCAGCACCTCGCCTTCGTCAATCGCCGAAGGCGCGACACCGGGCGAAGCCCGGTACCGGAACCCGTCGACGATCAGATCCCGATCATGCCCGGTAAACCCTAGCGCCACCCCATCCCGCCGCTCAATTCGCCAACACAGGGAAAAGCTCGTCAGGGGCAGATCGAGAAAGCCGCTCACTCCCGCACCTCCACCAGCGGCACGCTGACCGCCTCGCCGGCCAGGAAGGTCGCGCGGTTGATCGACAGCCGGTCTTCGGCGAAGCGCACCGGCACGTCGAAGCGGTAGCCGGCGGCAACCTCGACGCCTTCGCCCGGCGCTTCGTCAAGGATCACCACGCCGCTCGCACCCAACGTCCAGGCACTCGTCTCGGCCCCATCCACCGCCACGCGTACGCTTCCCGCCACCGGCCGGGTGATCCGCCGCGCCACGCCTTCATAGTCCTTCACGAGAGGAAAGGTCGTACGCACCCCGTCGCCAGCCCCGAGCAGCTGATCCAGAGGTCCGGGCAGACCCGCCAGTCCGTTCGAACTATCGTCCAGCGGATCGCGGAAGCGAAAAGCCTGGGCCGGCCCGCGCCGCGCCCGGAAAAAGGCGAGCAGCGCGCCCAGATCGGCTTCCGACCGCACGCCCGGGCCGGCGTCAAAGTGCAGTCGCGCCTCGGCCCATTCGGCGTTGCGCTGTTCCGCCCCGCCGGCGCCGGCTGCGATGGCGGTGGAGGTCTCCGCCTCCACGCTCGCCTCGCGGCCGATCTCCAGCGGGAACGCCACATCGGCGAAAGCCTCCACGTCATCCTCCTCGTCGAACCAGGTAAAGCCGTCGCGGATCACCTGCGGCAGCGCCCAGACAAAGCGTTCCGCGACACCGCGCTCCTCCGCTGCAGCAATGGCGCCGCCAATCGGCGCCCATTGCGCCCGATCCTCCGGCCGCAGCACGAAGCCGCTCAGATAATGCTGCCTGTCCGGAGCATAGCCGAGCCGCGCCGTCACCGTTGCGGCACCACGTGCGCTCGCACCGGTGTCGCCGGCCGTCACCCATTCATAATCTTCGAGCTGCAGCACATCGAAGGCAGGCGAGGCCCAGTCGATCGGCACCAGCGCCTCTTCCCGCCCGCGCACGGTCGGCAGATAGACCAGCAGCAGCGTCTCGGCATCGGCATGAGCCGCCTTGACCGCCCCGCTTAGCGCCGCCGTCGACTCCGCCAGCATCGCCCCCGCCTGCGCATCGCTGGGCACTCCGCCCGCGGCAGCCAAAGCCGCCACATCGTGCACGCACAAACTTCCGCCCGCCGCCACCCACCACCAGGGCTCACCGACCTGGAACCGCACCCGCAGCCCGGCCGCATCGGCGATCCCCGCAAAGGCCAGGGCCACCGCCTGCAGATAGGCCATGGCCGTGCCGTTCGCCGGCGACAGCAAGGTCGAAGGAGGTACCCATCCGGTCAGCGCCGGGCTGCCGTCCGCCGCCCGCTGCTTCCAGTCCTCAGGACAATGTTCGTCGAACAGTTCATAGCTCAGCGACAGGATCAGCTCATAGCCAAGCGCCTTGGCCCGCGCCGCGAAGTCCGCGTGCCAGGCCGCGCAAGGCGCATTCAGCGCCCCTCCGGTCAGCGTCACCTCCCCGCTGCTCAGGCGGAAATAGTGGCTCATCCCGAGATAGTGGTTGATCAGCCCGCGATAGCCGAGCCCGGCCATGTTCCGCAGCAGCCGCTCGGGCGTGACGTTATACGCATCGTCATAGCCGGTCGCGATCCGCAGCGCGTGCGCCGGCACCAGCACGTCGCCGATCGCCAGCACCGATCCGGAGCCCTCGCAGGCAATCTCGGACAGCTCCGTCCAACCCTCGACAGGCGCGGCCAGATCGCCGCCCGCTTCGTCATATCCGGGCGGCACCAGCGAGATGAACATCCGGTCGACATCGCCCGCCCACACCAGCTCCCCGGGCAGCGCAAACCCGCTCTCCAGCCCAGCAAAGTCCAGCGTCACCACCGCATCGTCCGAAGCGCCAACGGCATAGTTCCACAGCCGCACATACCAGCTGCGTGCCACGCCCGCTTCGTCGCGCCCTTCGATGGTCAGCGTCGGCCCATGCAGCGCATCGAGCGGCACCACACCCGCGGAACGCCACCGGAACCGCAAGGTGCAGCGCCGGAAATCGCGGTCTGTCTCATAAGCCAGCAGCGGATGATCGTAGCGGTCCTCCGACCACCAGATCAGCCCGGCCAAGTCGCTCTTGCGGTAGAAGACGGCATCGGCCCGCAAGCTGTGCGGCCCTGTAGTCACGACCGAAGCCATCATCGGCCGCGGAAAATCCACCGTCCAGAACCGCGCATCGAACCGTTTCAAGAACGCGCCCTCCTGGCACGTCCGCGACGCAGCCAGCCAATACCCCATGTTGAACTCCTCGATGTTCGCGCGGAGGCCCGGAGGCGCAGAGAGCCCGCGCCCGCGACGAAGTCGCAGTCGATCCCTTACGCTCGGCGGAAGAGGCGCTGCACCTCCGGCAAAGCGCCGGTCTCTCCGCGTCTCCGCGCCTCCGCGCGAGACAACCTTCTTCTTCTACGAGGACATCGCCCGCCGCACGGCGCGCGCGACTTGCCGGCTCGATCGCTCCAGCGCCCGCGGCGCCTCGCGCCCTGCCGGTGCATTGAGATTCACCGTCACCCGCACCTCGCGCCCGGCCGCAGCGACGGGTGCCGCCACCTGCCCCGCGCTGGTCGGTACGAAGACTTCCGGCCCCCGCTCGCCCACAACATAGGCGCGTCCGGGCGAGACCGGCCCGCCCGTCGCCCGGCCCGGCAAGCCGCCGATCACCCCGCCAATCTCCGACAAAATCGAGCCGACGCCCGCCTTGACGGCGCTCGCGGCGATCTGGCTCAGCACGCTCAGCGCAACCCGCCCCAGATCCTCGAAGCCCAGCTTGCCGGTCCTGAGCGCCCGCGCCAGCACCGTCTCCAGCGCTCTCCCGGCCCGCTCCGCCGCGTCGCCGAACGGCCCGTCCAGCTCCGCCCGCATCGCCGCCACGTCGCGGGCAAAGCCCTGCGTGTCCGCGCGCACGGCCACCACCATGCGCTCCAGTTCGTCATCCATCGGGAAACAGCTCCTTCAGCCGCGCCAGCTCATCCGCCCCCGCTACCGCCTCGCGCTCCGGCCGCATCGCTCCGAACACCGCCGCCAGCTCCGCCGGCGTCGCGCTCCAGAACTCACCCGGCCGCCATCCGAGCAGCGCCCCTGCCAGACCCGACAGCCGCAGCGCGGATGAACAAAAATCCCCGTTCGCTTCGATCGAAGTCGAGAAGCAGCCATCCCCAGGCGACCGTGTCTCGGCTTCGCTCGACACGAACGGCGCATGTGTCATGTCACCGCCCCTGCAGCACCTGCCGCAGCAGCACGCGGAGCGCCGGCGTCGCAGCAACCATCCCGCCGTCGGCGAGCCCATCGGAAAACGCCTCGCGCGTCAGCCCCGCCGGCCGCTCGCCCAGGCAATGCCAGAACAGCCCGGCCATCTCGGACAACTTCAGCCCGCCCGCCGCCGCCCGCTCCACCAGCGCGAACAAGGGTCCAAGCTCCTCCTCCGCCGCCACCAGCGCCGAGAAAGACGGCCGCAGCACCAGCACCAAACCGCAAACCCGCAGCGCCGCTTCCCCGCGCACCGGGTTGGCGGGAGGATTTCCGTTCGTATCGAGCGAAGCCTGTCCTGAGCCCTGTCGAAGGGTCGAGATACGCTTCTCGACTTCAGCCGAAGGCTGAAGTTCATCCTGAGCGACGCCAGCAGGCGGCGTCGAAGGGCTCGAAGCGAACGGAGAAGTGGCCGCAGCACTCATACCGCCACCACTTCGCCCGAGCTTTCCAGGCTCAGCGTGTAGCTCCGCTCGCCATTGAAATCCCCGGCATAGTCCAACCGGGACACGAGAAACTTGCCCCGCATCCGCTCTCCGCTCTCGAAGCTCAGCTCATAGTCGTCGAGCACGCCCGACAACGCATTGCCTTTCAGCCGCGTCTCCGCCGCCGACCCGGTGAACACGCCCGCCCCGGACACCGACACGCTCCGCACGCCCGCGCCGGACAGCAGCTCGCGCCACCCGCCCGATCCCTTGTGCGTCACCACCACCGCTTCGCCGTTCACGCTCAGCTGCGTCGTGCGCAGCCCCGCCACCGTCGCATAGACGGGCGGCGCCGCCCCGTTTCCCACCTTCAGCAGAAAGGCGGAGCCTCGTTCGATTCCCATCTTCAGGCCTCCATTGCTCTGATCCGAAACTCGACGGTGCCGACCCACTCGCCGCCGGCGCCCCGCAGCGTCTTCGCCCGCTGCAGGATCACGCTGCCGACCGACCATCCGCCGATCGACCGCGGCAGCGCCTCCAGCGCCCGCGCCACTTCCCCCTGCAGCGAGACCGTCCGCGCCCAGCTTTCGCCTGCATCCTGCACCCGCACGGACACGCGCACCTCACGGCCCTCGGCACCCTTGGCGCCCCAATCGGCGCTCAGCATCTCGCCGAGCACCAGGTACGGCACGCTCGCTCGGGCGGGCCGCTCCAGGAACACGCCATTGGTCCCCGGCACCGCTGCCAACGCCTCCAGCATTGCCTCCTGCAGCGCAACTTCAAAGCTCATGGGCTCGCCTCCCTCATCATTCCCGCGAAAGCGGGAACCCAGTCTGTTCTTGGTTCGCGCGGAGGCGCAGAGACGCGGGGAGTTCGCGCGGGCGACAGCTTTGGAAGCAGATCACAAGAGCGCTGAACGCAAAGACGCTCTCGAACCTCCGCGTCTCCGCGCCTCCGCGCGAGCCCTAAACTTCCATCCTCCGCCACGGCCGCCACAGGGCGGCGACCGCTGCCGGCGGCGCGCCTTCCCGCGCGTCGTCGCGGTGCGCGTAAAGGTGCGTCGCCAACCGCACCGCGCCCTGGCGCAGCGCTTCCGGCAGCGCGTCCCACCCGCTCGCCAGGCCGGCCTGGTAGGTCACCCGCACCCGCCCGGCCGCACCTGGGGCGGTCACCCGCACCCAGCCTTCTCCGTCCGCATCGATGTCGATCGCATAAGAGCCCACGGGCAGCGCAAAGGCTGAACCCTCCGCCGGCAGCCCCTCGACGGCGGTGATCGCCCGCACCGGCCCGACTCCCAGCCGCTTCCACGCAGCCGAACAGGGCAGCACCTCGACCGCTTCGCGCGCGATCCCGATCCGCCGCGTGAACGCCTCGCACAGCAGCAAGGTGGTCGCCGCCAGTTCCTCGATCAGCTCGTCCTCGGCGGCCAGCGCCACCCGCGCATAGCTTTTCACCGCCTCCCGTGCCGCGGCCAGATCGGCCTCGGCAAATCCCGCCATCGTCAACACGCGCGCCTCCCTCCGCAGCGCCGCCGGCGCCGCGTCCCCGTCTTGTTCGAAGTTCGATGTTCGCCGGCGAAGGCCGGGGCCCAGATGGCTCAGACAGTCCGCTCGTAAGCCCCCGCCGCACCGGTGCCGTCGTTCCGCCGAGGCACCCCCGCCAAGTCGTAACGCAGCACCGCCCGCCCGGCCGGCACCCGGCCATAAGCCGCGTTGCTGGCCCCGGTCAGCGCATAGCTGCCAACGCCGGCACCGCCCGTCCCAGCCTTGTTGTCGGCAAAGGTCACTTTCGCCTCGCCGGCGACGACGACGCTGCCAGATTCGACATACTCACCTGTCCAGTTGCCGTTTGTGCCGGTCCCGCTTTCGTTGGCCGCAGAGGCAAGCGCGCCCTGTGCGTCGCCCGTGACCGTCACCACGCCGACATTCCCGACGCCATAGCGATAGCGCCAGCTGCCGGTCCGCCCCGTGTTCGTCACCGTGCCGACGGGGCTCCCGGTGAACGTATCGCCCTTGGTGTTCCGCTGATGCAGGAGATCGAACATCTCCGTCATCGTCTTCTGCACGCTCGCCGACGCGGTCACGTCTGCATAGCAGGCGTTCTGGCGGCCGATGTTCGACCCTGCGACGCCGACGCCCGGAATCGTGTTGTGCATCGACAGGAAGTTGGTGATCGCCGCCAGCTGCCCGTCATTGCCGATGCCGAACGCGGGGGAGCTGGAGAAGCCTGAAGTCTCGAACACGTTCTGCACGCGGGCGAAGTTCACCAGCGCCCGATCCTGCGCCAGCAGGTTCGCCGTGCCCTGCTTGAGGAAGCGATTGTTCGCCACGATCGAGCCGGTGTGCGCAAAGGCATTGCTGTGGCTGGCCGGGAACTCGCCGACCGCCAGGCCCTCGAACGTGTTGCCGACGCAGGTATAGGGCGCGCACTTGCCGCTGACGGTGAAGTTGCCCGTATTGCCGAGGATCAGCGCCGCCGCCGTGCGGTTGGTGCTGAAGGTGTTGAACGGCGTTACGGCCACGTTGGTGAAGGTGCAGTTGCGCCAGTAGACCAGGCCGATCGCATAGACGAGCGGCGTGCTCGGCGTCGCCGTATAGGTGATGCTGGCGCCGTCGAAGGCGATCCGCCGCACGTTCGGGCTGGAGTTGGTGAACCCGACGTTGCCGGTGGTGCTGACGATGATCGGGCAGCGCACGCGGAACAGGTCGGCCGTCGAGACCGCGCCGCTCGGTGTCGCGCGCACCTGCCCCGTCGCCAGGGGATCGACCCGCACATCGGTCCAGCACTTGCCCGCCGCAATCGTATTGGTGGCGCCGATCGCGTGATCGAACGCGCCGCCCGCGCCATCGTCCATCAGGTAGATGGTCGAGCCGCTATGGTCGGCATGGCCCTTCGTCGTGCCATTGGCAGTCGCAATAGCGCTGAGCGCCGCCTGCACCGTCGCATAGGGATTGGCGCGGTCGCCGACTGCCGGCGTGCCGCCCGCGCCCGCCTTCACCCAGGCGGTCAATCCGCCATAGCTGCCCGTCTTGTCGCACAGGAAGCGGAGGGGTGTCGCGCCATAGGGCACATCGACGGCGCTGCCGGCAGTGACCGTCCCCTGCGCGCCCTTGGCCGCGTCGCTCGTGTCGAGCACGGCCGAGGCGTCGCCGATCCACGGATAGACGATCGCCTTCACCTGGGCGAGATCGCCCTGCGCGATGTTGGTCAGGTCGATCGTCGCCTTTCAAGCCTCGGCGATGTTGCCGCCCGTCTGGATGCTCGACAGCGCGGGCGCGGAGACGATCACTTCCGGCGACAGCCCGGTGCCCGCCGCGTCGCGCGCCCGCAGCTTCACGCACGCGACCTGCTGGCCATTCATCGCGTGCCGGTGATAGGCGAACAGCTCCACGGCCAGCGTGCCGGCGTTCACCCGCTCGTGCTGGACGTTAGCCCAGCCGACCCTCGGCAGCTCATAGGCGAGCGTGGAGCCGTTGCTGATGCCGGCGATCGATCCCGCCGCCGCCGCGCCATAATAGCCGGCAGCCGCATTCGCCGCCGTCACCGTCGATCCGGCATAGATCACGTCGGACAGCGCGAAATAGACGGTGCGCGTGCCGGAGGTGGCGGAGTTCAGCCGCTGCGTATTGTTCGCATATTGCCGCCGCACCACCGCCGTGCCGGTGATCGTGCGCGTCACCGTCGTCGGATTGCCCGACGTGTCGGTACCGGGATCGGTGACGGTCAACGTGATCTTCCTCGAATCGAACCCGGAGACACCGTCATCCGGCAGCACGGCCTTTGCCACCCACCCGTTCGGCACCGCCGCATCGGCCCCGTCCGGCAGCGGCGCCGGCCCCAGCACCTCCAGCGACGAGATCGCCGCCAGAGGCACCGCAGCCGCCGCCGCTCGGCCCTCAGGGCAAAGCCGAAGCCGTTTCGAGCGAAGCCTGTCCTGAGCTCTGTCGAAGGGTCGAGAAGCCGGGCGAGATCGAGGAGCCCCTCAACACCTGCACATAAGCATTCCCATGCAGCAACAGGTGCGAGGCAACAGTCTCCACCAACCCCTGCCCACCCGAAGTTGCCGCCACCAGCCGCGCCACCTCAGGCTCGGAGCACAGCACCGGTGCCGCCCCCACGCTCTCCGCCACGAGCCGCACCGCCCGCTGCGCAACCGGGTTCAGAGCATATGCTTCCCGCACCTGCGCCTCATAGGATCGCGGCCATTCCCCCGACCCGAACGCCACCCCAAACCCACGCGAAAGCGCCGGCCGAGCGGCATCCCGCCCGGCCTTCCGTCCGAACCATTTCATCCCATGTCCCTTCTTGTCTTGCGAGCCTCACCGGCGCAGACTGCCTCCCTCAGGGGGACAATTCGATGCCTGTCGCGCCTCGCCGCAGCTGGTTCTTCACGGTCGTGCCTCTACTTGCCGTCTCGATGGCGCTGATTGGCTTCTGGCCTCAATATTACGGCCGCCTGACCAGCGGGTTGGCGCTGCAGCCCAAGTCGAGCCACCCGCTCATCCACCTCCACTCGACGCTGTTCCTCGGCTGGCTTCTGATACTCGCTGGCCAGTCGCTTCTCGTCCGCACCGGGCGCACGGTCCTGCACCGCCGCATCGGGCCGACGCTGGTCGCCTATGGTTTTGTCGCGGCGATTGTCGGCACAGTGGCTGGCCTGGTGCTAGCGGCGCGCCAGGTCTCCTTCGGCATTCCGATCGAGGCCGCCGCGACCTTCGTCGCCGCACCTTTGCTCGACATGATCATGTTCTCGGGCTTCCTCGCCGCCGGCATTCTCTACCGCCGACGGGCCCAGATCCACCGCGTGCTGATGCTCTTCAGCGGCTATTCCTTCGCCTTTATCGGCCTGGTTCGCTATCTGGTCCGGATCCCTTCGGTCGTGTCCAGCCCGGCCCTCTTCACCGCGCTGCTCCTTGTCCCGGTTCTGCTCTGCATCCTTTGGCAGGCGGTGATGCATCGCCGGGTCCACGCCGTCTGGTTCGTCGGACTCAGCGTCTTCACCGCGCGTCTGCTGATCGAATTCGGCGCCGCTTATCCGGCTTGGCAGCCGATCGGCCAGGCACTGATCCGGCCCTTTCTCTAAATTACCCGCACCGCCGGCTCGGCCCGTCCGCCCAGCATCAGCTCCGTGAGCGCCCAGACCAGCGCGTCCGCGCGGTCTGGCGAGCGCCCCGGCCCGTGATAGCCGAGGCCACTGGTCATCCCGCACAATTGGTCCTCCAGTTCTGGAAAACCGCCCAGATGGCGGACCAGCCCGCGCTCATACAAGGCGGCCACTGGCTCGGCTCGCGCCGCCTTGCCGCGGCTGGCGTGCACCGCCTTGACCGGCGTGCCCGGATCGACCTGCCGCAGCAGGGCGGTGACCATGTCGCCGCCGTTATTCACCTCCGCGACCACCCGGTCCGCACCGTGCCGCCGCGCTGCCCGGCTCACCGCCTCCGCCCAGCCGACCGGCGTCTGGCCGGCAATCGTCGCGTCCTCCATCAAATAAGCGAGCCCGTTCGCGCCCCTGCCGGCCACGATAATTCCGCACGCATCGCCATGCTCGGATGCCGGCGGATCGACGCCGATCACGACGCGAACCAACTCCTCCCCGGGACGGGGAGGGGGACCGTTCGGCGAAGCCGGACGGTGGAAGGGGGCATCCGCCTCACGCCCCCCGCCGTCAGCCTGCGGCTGCCACCTCCCTGTCCCGGGGAGGATCGATGCTCGACACGCCTCCAGCATGGCGCGCGTCCACAGCGTGCCCTCGATGTCCTCGATCAGCTCGCCGTCCAGCTCCTGCCGCCCCAGCCGCGTGCCCGCATAGGTGGCGCGCATCACCGCCAGGAAACGATCCTCCAGTACCAGATTGTCCGTCGTCCGCCCCCGCGTCGTGATCGTCAGCGGGTCCGCCCCGATGCGCTTCAACAGCGGGATCGGCCTGGGCGTCGTCGTGACCAGCGCCCGCGGCCGCATGCCCGCCCGCAGCGCCATCTGCAGATTGTCCCAAGTCTCGTCCGGCTTCGCCCATTTGGCGAGCTCGTCGCACCAGGCAAAATGATGCGTGCCGCCCCTCAAGCCATCCGGGTTCTCGCCCGAATAGAGCTGCGCGACGCTGCCGTTCGAGAAGCGTAGCCGCTTCATCGCCGGCTCCCAAACCACCCGCCGCTTGCGTCGAGCGAGCACGGAGAGCAGCCCGCTCTCTCCCTCGACCATCACCGCCCGCGCCTCGTCGATCGTCGCGCCGACCAGTGCGATCCGGCAGGGCTGCCCGAGCGCAAGGCCCGCCACCCACTCCGCTCCCGCGCGCGTTTTCCCGTAACCGCGCCCCGCCTGCATCAGCCACGTCCGCCAGCCCTCGGGCGAAGGTTCGATCTGCCCCTCATGCATCCAGGCTTCGAAGCATGTGTCGTACTTGATAAGATCGGCGACCGTCATGGTTGCGAGCAACGCCGCGATCTCGTCGACCTCCTTGCGCACCAAGGCCAAAGTCATGTCGCGTCCGAAGGGGTTCCGCATCGTCTTCCCTCCCCGCGTCCAGATAAAATTCTTCGTCATTCCCGCGAAAGCGGGAACCCAGCGAAGCCGCTCAGCCGAGCGGCTCGAAACCAAGTTCCTCGGCCAGATCGCGCCAGTCGGGATTGCTCGCTTCAATCAGCTCGAGCTTCCAGGCCCGGTTCCACTTCTTGATCCGCTTCTCACGCTCGATAGCCGACTCCATCGTTGCGTGCATCTCGAACCATACCAGTAGCTTGACGCCGTATTCGCGCGTGAAGCCGGGCACCTGTCCCTCACGGTGCTGATGCAGCCGGGCGATCACGTCAGACGTCACGCCGACATACAGAGTGCAGTTCCGCCGCGACGCGAGCATGTAGACGGCAGGCGCGAAATCGCGGTGCATGACGCCTGCTTAGCTGGGTTCCCGCTTTCGCGGGAATGACGAAGTGGGCGTGATCATCCGTTTCCACCCTCGGGGGACATTCCCCACGTGGCTAGCCTCGACACCCCGCAGCATTCATCCCTTTACGGGCTTCTCCACCAGCTCCCCCCGCGCGATCATCTGATCCCGCAGGCGCCCGATCCGCCGCATGATCCGCGCCCGGATCTCCTCCGCATCCTCTTCGCTCACCTCGGGCTCGGCCTCCGCTGCATTGTCGCGGTGCAATCGCAGCAGGGTCAGCGCGATGGCGTTCGGATATTCGTGCGTCCGGTCGGTCGAGCCATCGGCCTTGGTCACGGTCTTCACCGTCCCGTTCATCGCCCGGTCGAGCATCATCAGCTCCAGGTTCTGATAGGCCGCGCCGATCGCCTCCGCCCATCGCGCGCGGAAGGCCGCGTCGCTGGCCTTGTGCTTGTAGACGGTCGCGCTCGCCACCCGCGCCCGGCGGCACGAAAGCGTCACGTTGCACGTCGCCGCCAGCTCGGCGAAGAACCGATCCTGCTTCTTCGCGCAAAAGGCGGAGGCGCGCGCCGCCGCCACCCGCGGCTGCTTGCCGCCGATCAAAGTCGTTCCAGCCATGTCGGGTGCTCCAAACAGTCCGGGCGGCCCATCCATCCGGAAGAACCGCCCGACTCACATTTCTTCAGCGTTCCCGTTTTAGTGGCGTATATGTAGCTTACAAACCCAAGGCTTTGGCGATGCCGTAAGCCAATGATCCTGCAACGAAAGCAGTAGCGGCCCACCATTCGAGTGCTTCGCCACGTGCTTTCCAATCCGGTTCGCGTTCCATCGACGAGCTTGAAGCACAGGCGCGAGGGAATAGGACAGTGGCGTTTGCCGACGCGGCTTCCTTGGTGTAATCAGGCCTGTCTCGGTTCCAGGACCAGCTTTGCTAGCGGTATCCTCAGTTCCGGGACACCAGCGGCCCACGTTAGGGCGTAGTGACCGGGGCTTTGCATCGGTCGGGCCGCTACTCTGGCTTTTCCACCGGCTTGTGCTTCACCAGCTTCTTGAGCCTCTCCTTGAACCGCTCCGGGTCGTCGTCCGTCTCTAGCTGACGAGCGGCTTCCTTGAACTTGTCGAGCTGGGATTTGTCAGGCTCCGTCATATGGCCTCCAAGGATGTAACCAGTTTCCACCGACCGATGCGACGATCTTGAAATTGCAACCCCGCTCCCTATTTTGTTTGGGAGCGTTGCAAAAAAGGCACGCTGAAATTGACAACCCCGAAACCGACCGAGTAGTAGGGCGTTACGAATCGTCGCGAAGCTTTAGAGGTGAGAACCGCCTCCTCACACACCACCTTGGTTGCGGCCATCGTGGTACAGTAGCCCCGCAAGGGGTGAAGAGATCCGGGTGTGGGCATCCCGGCTAGGCTTCGCAAAACACTAGGCCCCCCGGAGAAATTCGGGGGGCCTTTTCATACCATATATACCCGCTTTAGGTGTCCGGCCTCTCTCCGCTTCGCAACCTTCCCCTCTGATACGGGATAGAACGTGGTCACATTATAACGGCCATGATCGTCCACACTGATCTCAACCGCCACCAGCATGAACTCACCTAGGGCAGCGGGTTTCCCTATCAGTTCGATCTTGCCCTCATTCCGAAAGTCGTCTCGTGCATAGAGCGGCGTTCCGATGATTGCCGCAACGTGTGGAAAGCACCGGGCAAAATCCTCAGGATGCTTTTTGCGAGCATGAAACTGGGCATTGACTGACATAATGGTTTCGCCCGCATCAAGCTCCAAATCGAGCGCAGCGTTGATCGCTCGGACAGGGAGCTGCCCAAAGGACGAAGGGACAAGGCGCGGCTTTTTCGACAAAGCTAGGCGCCGTCTTTGATCTCAATGGTGATCTCGTCTTCCTCACCATAGACCATCCCAAAGGCCATCGCAGCCATGCGGAGCCAGGTCACACGGCTTGCGGCTGTCCAGGTGTCTCCGGCTTTGGGAAGCTTTTTGATCAAAGCGGCGATAAGCGGATCAAGCTCGCTATCGCTTCCACCTCCTCCGCCCCCACCTCCATTGCTGCCGCCACTATGACCGGAACTTCCCGCGTCATCCTCCTCTTTGACCTTGGCGGCGCCAGATATGCCGGGTTGAACAAGTCGGTTCCGACCATGTTCAAAAAATCCGGCGTACTCGGCGGAACGCTCGAATACCTGCCGCGCACGATCTTTTTGCTTCGGCGCGACGCCTAGACCTTCGATTTCGCGCTCCAAAGCGGCAGTTGGCGGAAGCACTCCGCCCTTAAACTTCTCAAAGATTGCGAGGTAGAGAGGAACCGACAGAAAAGCCCGCACCTTGGCTTCGCGGGCCTGTTGCGGGTCCACAATCGCTTTGCCGAGTTCCGTAACCCGGTGCTTGCCGCCCTCACCAGCAAGGAGGCCGAAGGTGCGCGCTGCGTAGACCTGTACTCGGAAGGTGCTGCTCTTTGCGCTCTGCCCGGTCCACGCTGCCAGTTGGTCGTATTCACACTCGCCCCCAGCGACATTTGCAAAAACGGCCTCGGCCATATCGGCCGCCGCCTTGAGGTCCATGTATGGGAACGCAATAGTGGACCGCTGGCGCGCCTTTTGATCCTTCACATCCGCTTCCACGGTTTCGGCGACACCGTCCATGAGGTTAGCTCCCATACAGCCTTACGGCCTGCTCCTAACCGCTCCTAATGCAGCCGAAACCGAATTGCAACGCTAACCGAGAAGGCGCGGTCAGGACCGCATTAAGCGCATTGACCTTCTGCGAATGAATCCATTAATGGCTGGAGCAGGAGGTGATCTATGCTTAGGAGGGTTGCTCTAGCCGTCGTCACGCCCACGGACGCGGCACGGGCAAAATGAAGAAGCCGCCAGACCGATGGTGCGGTCGGCGGCTTCGAGGTGGGCCAACAAGATGGTAGCTCTAGACTGGCTGCGGTGTTCATAGCACCGCCGCCTTTTCTTTGAAATCCCCTTCCGGCCTTTCGTGATCCACCGCGTCTTTGGCGCTTTGGCGACGCGCTTCTTCTTAGGCGTTGAGGTCAGGCCTTGCGTAGGTGAGGCGCTTGCCAACGATGCCCTTGAGGCTCTGGACGGCCCGCTGGCGATCATCGACGCCATTAGCGATGCGGTGATTATACCGGAACTCGAACTCGGCAAGGTAGCGGTGCAGGTGCTGCTCGCCACAGTGCTGATAAACGCCCTTCATGCCGCGCTTGAAAATCGAGAACGCGCCTTCAACGGTGTTCGTGTGGATGGTGCGATCTTCCGGGTGCACATACTGGCGGATGCCGTGAAGGGTGGTGCCGTGCTCGGCAAAATCGGTGCCCAGCTTATGATACATGCGGCTTTCGTCGGTCATCAGGCGCGCCTCGCGGCTGATGTTGGCGCGAACGATCGGGTGCACGGCATCAGCGCGGAACTTGTCAAAGGTGAAGGTGCGCATCGTGCCGGTAGTGCGATCGACCAGCGCCAGCACGCCGAACTTGTGCGCGTGGCCGCCACGAGCCGGGGCCGCGCCCTTCTTGTTGCCGAAATAGGTTTCATCCACCTCGACAGCGCCACCGCCCGAACCGAACGGGGCAAGGTCGCCGGAACGCATGGCTTCGCGGATACGGTGCGCCAGGAACCAGGCGGTCTTATACTGGACCTCTAGGACGCGGCTAAGCTGATGGGCGCTGATGCCCTTCTTGCTGGACACCATCAGGTGAACGGCTTGCAGCATCTTGTGGAGCGGCATGCGGGCATGCTCGAAAACGGTGCCGACTTTCACGGTGAACTGCTTGCGGCACTCGCCACACTTCTTGAGGCCGTGACGGACAACGCCTTCCGGGTTCTTGACGTTCGCCTTGGAGCGGACACCGGCCAGATCGTAGATGCGACCACCGACCACGCCACAATGCGGGCACGTCACGCCATCGGCCCAGACGATGCTCTCCAGAAACGCGAAGGCCTTGGCTTCGTCGTGGAAGTGGGAAGAGGAGAGAACCGACATGGTGAGAGCCTTCTGTTGAGGCCCTTACCTAGCGAATGTCAGTGGGTTTGTAAACTACATAATGGCCCGTTTAGTGCCAGATCATCATCACGATGTCAAGAACAATTTACCGATATGGTTCAAGCTGCCCGCCGAACTATGGCCTGCTCCCGCTCCAGCAGTGCTGCGACGCCGGGCCGCTCCAGCCAGCTCCTGGCCCAGGCCGAAAGTCTCGGATAGCGCGCCGGGTCCGGCATGGTGCCGGTGTGCATCATGTTCACGAAGGGGCTCGCCACCGCGATATCGGCGATCGACAGCCGGTTGCCGACCAGGAACCCACTCGCTTCGGGCACGACCTTCTCCAGATAGTCGTACACGGGCGGCAATTCCTCCGCCGCCGCCTTGTCGGCCGCGGCCAGATCGCCTTCGCGCCCGATCAGCTTGGCCACGACGCGGTTGAAGAAGATCTTGCCGCCCACGGCGACGAAGATCGTGTCCGCCAGTTCCTCGAACCAGACCGCCCGCGCCCGATCCTCGGGCGTCGAGGGATACATGGGCGGCTCGGGATATCTCGCATCGAGATAGGTGACGATTGCGGTCGAGTCCGAGATGCGGAAGTCACCATCCTCGAAGCCGGGCATCTTGGCGAACGGGCTGCAGGCGAGGAAATCGGGGTTGGGCTGTCCCAGCCCAACCGGCACCACTTCCAGCTCCAGCCCCTTTTCAGCCGCAACCATCAGCACCTTGCGCACATAAGGCGACAGCGAAATCCCGTAGAGCTTCATAATCCTCCCTCTCCCATCAGGAGAGGGCGACTCGCACTAGCGAGCGGGGCGACGGGATCGGCGGCATGACGGCGCGCGCGCGATTCCCTCACCCGGACGGCTCCGCCGTCTCGACCTCTCCCGACGGAAGAGGTAATCTCCTCTCACCAAGAACACAAAGGGCACGAAGAGAAGCTCCCTTCGTGCCCTTCGTGCTCTTCGTGAGAACCAGAAAGCTACGCCGCCTGCTGCGTCGGCTCCTCGGCCGGGGTCGGGCGCTTGTCGAAGACTTCGTCGATCAGGCCGAACTCCTTCGCCTCATTGGCTTCCAGGAATTTGTCCCGCTCCATCGCGTCGTTGATCACTTCGATGGGCTGCCCGGTATATTTCGAATAAAGCTCGTTCATCCGCGCCCGGATGCGCAGGATCTCGCGCGCCTGGATCTCGATATCCGTCGCCTGCCCCTGCGCGCCGCCCGAAGGCTGGTGGATCATGATCCGTGCGTTGGTCAGGGCAACGCGCATGCCCGGCTCGCCGGCCGCCAGCAGGAAGCTGCCCATCGACGCCGCCTGGCCGATGCACACCGTGCCGATGCGCGGCCGGATGTACTGCATGGTGTCGTGGATCGCCATGCCCGCCGTGACGACGCCGCCCGGCGAGTTGATGTACATGTAGATGTCCTTCTTCGGGTTCTCGGACTCGAGGAAGAGCAACTGGGCGGTGATCAGCGAGGCCATATGGTCTTCCACCTGGCCCGTCACGAACACGATCCGCTCGCGCAGCAGCCGCGAATAGATGTCGAAGCTGCGTTCGCCCCGGTTCGACTGCTCGATGACGATGGGAACAAGGGCGCCGAGAATGTCGGCGTGATCGGGAGTGGGCATCAGGCGTCCTCAGCTTGAATCTGCGGTCGCTATGTCGTCGGTTCCGCGGCTTGGTTCAAGGGCCGCGTCCGTTGCGCCGCCGGTTGGCGGCGCTTACGTAGCGCGCACAAGCAACCACAGGTGATCCCATGACGCTGATGCCCGGCTTTCGCATGACCGACGACGATGAGGATACCAATCCCGGCCCCGATCGCAGCACCGCGGCGATGATGACCAAGTTTCTGGAGGCGCGCACCGTCCTGCTGTTCGGGCCGGTGGATCAGAAGGTCTCGGAACGGATCGCGACTCAGCTCCTCTATCTCGACCATGTCAGCCAGGAACCGATCAAGCTGATCATCAACTCGCCCGGCGGCCATGTCGAATCCGGCGACACCATTCATGACATGGTCGGGTTCCTGCGCTCGCCGGTGGCGGTGATCGGCACCGGCTGGGTCGGCTCGATCGCGGCCCATATCTTCCTTGGAGCGGCCAAGGAACGCCGCTTCTGCCTGCCCAGCACCCGCTTCCTGATTCACCAGCCCTCAGGCGGCGCCGGCGGCCGCGCGAGCGACATCGCCATCCAAGCCCAAGAGATCATCAAGCTTCGCGAACGCATCGCGCAGGTCATTGCCGAACGCACCGGCCAGCCCGTGGAACGCGTCCGCAAGGACATCGATCGCGATTACTGGATGTCGACCGAAGAGGCCAAGGAATATGGCATCCTCGGCACCGTCATCACCAACATGAGCGAAGTGAAGTTCTAAGGGGATCTGCGGCTCGTCATTGCGAGCGGAGCGAAGCAATCCAGTTCGGCGTATGACGTCGTGGATTGCCTCGTCGCTCCGCTCCCCGCAATGACGAGGAGGGAAATTACTCCGCCGCCTTCTTCGCCCGCTTCGGCTTAGCGGGAGCCGCCTCGGCCTCGACGCCCGGCGCCACCTCGGCAACAGGCTCGGCAGCCTTCTTGGCCGCGCGCTTCGGCTTGGCCGGAGCCGCTTCGATCTGCTCGGCCACGGCCGCGACTTCGGCCTCGGCAGCAGCCTCATCGGCCTTTGCCACCTTGCTCGTCTTCTTCTTCGTAGCTGGCTTGGCTGCCTTCGCCGGAGCCGGCGCGTGATCGTGATGATCATGGCCGCAGCCCGGGCCATGGACATGCCCGTCCTCGTCCGCCTCGATCTCGGCTTCGACTTCGGCGCGGGTCACGCTCCGCTCGGTCACCTCGGCTTTCGAGAACAGGAAGTCGACCACCTTGTCCTCGAACAGCGGCGCGCGCAGCTGGGCAGCGGCCATCGGCTCGTTGCGGATATACTGGACGAACTTGTCGCGGTCTTCCGGCCGGTATTGCTGCGCCGCCTGCGCGACCAGCATGTTCATCTCCTGCTGCGTGATCTCGACGCCATTCTTGTTGCCGATCTCCGACAGCAGCAGGCCCAGGCGCACGCGGCGCTCGGCGATGCGGCGGTAATCGTCGCGATCCTTCTCCATCTCGGCGCGCGCGGCTTCCGGATCGGCCTCGTGACCGGCCTCATGCTCCAGCTGCGCCCAGATCTGGTTGAACTCGGCGTCCACCATCGAGGGCGGCACTTCGAAATCATGGGCAGCCGCCAGCTGGTCGAGAAGCTTGCGCTTCATGTGCGTGCGGGTGAGCTGGTTATGCTCCTGCTCCAGCTGGCCCTTCACCAGCTCGCGCAGCTTGTCGATGCCTTCCAGGCCCAGCTGCTTGGCGAAGTCGTCGTCGAGCGCGGTTTCCTTCGGGCAACGCACTTCGTTGACGGTCACTTCGAACTTGGCCGCCTTGCCGGCCAGGTGCTTGGCGCCATAATCCTCGGGGAAAGTGACCTCGACCGTCTTCTGGTCATTGGCCTTCACGCCGACCAGCTGGTCCTCGAAGCCGGGGATGAACTGGCCGGAGCCCAGCTCCAGGGACACGCCTTCGCCCTTGCCGCCTTCGAACTCGACGCCGTCGACGGAGCCAACGAAATCCATCACCACCAGGTCGCCGGTCTTCGCCTTGTAGGTCGGCTTGGCGGCCGCTTCGAACTGTTTGTTGCTACCCGCGATGCGCTTCAGCGTCTCGTCGATCTCGGCATCTTCCACCGGAACGGTCAGCCGCTCCAGCTTCAGCCCGTCGATCGCCGCTTCCGGCACCTGCGGCAGCACTTCCAGCGTCACCTTGACCTCGGCGTCCTTGCCGGGCGCAAAGCTCTCGTCGAGCTCGACCGAAGGCTGCATCGCCGGGCGCAACTGCTTCTCGGCAATCAGCTGCTGCACGCCTTCCTGCACCGCGGTCTCGAGCGCCTGCTGCTCGAGCGCGGGCCCATGCATCTTGCGGACGAGATTGGCGGGCACCTTGCCGGGGCGGAAGCCGGGCATCTTGATCTGCGGCGCGACCTTCTTGATCTCGCCATCGACGCGCGCTTCGATGTCCTTGGCGGTAATCTTCAGCGTGTAAGCCCGCTTCAGGCCCTCGTTCAACGTCTCGACAGTCTGCATGTCTCGCCTTCAAGAATTCGTGTGAGAGTCCAGTGCTTTGGGCCTCGGGATTGGTGCGGGCGAAGGGACTCGAACCCCCACATCTTTCGATGCCAGAACCTAAATCTGGTGCGTCTACCAATTCCGCCACGCCCGCGGCCGGACCGCCGGTCGCGGGCGTCTATACCAGCCCTTCCTATTGAGCAACCCGCTTAAGCCGCGGGCGTTGGGTCAAAGGAGAGGAGACACTGATGGCCACCGTGCCCCCGCCCGACTCGGTTCCGGAGACCCCGCCGATGGATCCCGGCCAGGCCCCGGACGAAGTCGGCGCACCGCCGCCCGACACCGACATCCCCGATCCGGGCGACGGGGGCGAGACTCCCGGCCTAGGGGAGGCCGAAGCGCATCCGAGCTGATTGCCCCCTCGTCATTGCGAGGAGCGCAGCGACGAAGCAATCCAGACGGCCTTGGTGCCGCACTGGATTGCTTCGCTAAGCTCGCCATGACGAAACCGGCTCCCGCCAATCGCACTCTACTCTAGCGATACCATTCGCGGTTGCGTTTGATGGCGGAGTGCATCGCGCTGTAATTGTAGCGCGGCTCCTTGGGATGATCGCCTTCGTCAGGCTGCTCGCCGGCGTCTGCCTGAGCTTCGTTCAGCTGCGGCAGGAACGGGTCTGGAGCAAAACCGAACCCGTAAGGTGCGTTGGCGTAGCCGCTCATTCTGCGTCATCCTGGTTGCCTGCTGCCAGGATAAACCCGTTACGCTTCGGAAAGGTTAATCAGGTCATAACCTTGAGATCGCTCGCCTAATCCGCGGCTAGACCACCAGTTCCCGCGCCGGGCCATGGCCGAGAAAGGCCGATGGGCTCGCACTCGCGCCATAGGCTCCGGCGAGGAAGATCGCGATCAGGTCGCCCACTCCGGCGCGCGGCAGCGCCACCTGATCGCCTAAACGGTCGAGTGGGGTGCACAGGCAACCGCAGACATTCACCGTCTCGTCCGGCTCGGCGCCGAACTTCTCCGCCACGGCGATCGGATAATTGCGCCGGACCACCGTCCCGAAATTGCCCGATGCGGCGAGCTGGTGATGCAGCCCGCCATCGACGATCAAAAAGGTCTGGCCGCCGCTTTCCTTCCGGTCGACGATCCGCGTCAGATAGACACCGCACTCGCCGACCAGCCACCGCCCGAGCTCCAGGCAGAAGCCGGTCTCCCGCAGCACGGCCGGCCGCCCGGCATAGCCGGCCTCAAGCGCCGCGCCGATCCGCTCCACGTCGAGCGGCGCCTCGCCGCCGAAATGCGGGATGCCGAAGCCGCCACCCAGGTTCAGCCGCTTCGGCTCGACTCCCGCCGCTTCGGACAACCGCGCGGCCAGCGCGATCGTCGCCGCCTGCGCCTCGATGATCGCTTCCGTGTCGAGCGACTGCGAGCCGGCAAAGATGTGGAAACCACGAAACTCCGCGCCAGCTTCGACGATGCGCCGCACCAGCGCCGGCACGCGTTCGGCGTCCACTCCGAACGGCTTGGCGCCGCCGCCCATGCGCATGCCGGACCCGCGCAACTCGAAGTCAGGATTGACCCGCACCGCCAGCTTCGGCGTCCTGCCGAGCCTGTTTCCGATCGCCAGCACCCGTTCCGCCTCGCCTTCGGACTCGAGGTTGATCGGCACGCCCTGCCCGATCGCCACTTCCAACTCGCTGTCCCGCTTGCCGGGGCCGGCAAAGGACAGGCAGTCGGGCGTCACGCCGGCGCCCAACGCCACCCAGGCCTCGCCCATCGACGCAATGTCGACGCCGTCCACCATCGGCGCGATCCGCTTGACCAGCTCGACGAACGGGTTCGCCTTCAGCGCATAATGAAGATCGATGCTCGGGAACGCCGCCCGGAAGCGCGCCACGCGCCGCTCCACCACCGCCATGTCATAGACGAACAATGGCGTATCGCCCGCCCGCGCGACCAGCGCCTCCGCCCGTGCGCCCCCGATCAGCAGCTGTCCTCTCGCCGGCACGAAGTCCGCGGGGATCGGCCCGGTCGGCTTCACGCGAACTGCGCCTTCAGCGCCGCCCGATCGATCTTTCCGTTGGGCGAGCGCGGCAGTTCGTCGAGCCAGACGATCCGCGCCGGCTGCATGAAGCCGGGAAGCTCGCGTTTCAGCGCCATACGCAACTCCCCCTCCGCCTTTCCGTCGCCCGGTGCAACCAACAGAATTGCCTGGCCGAGCTTGTCGTCGGCAAGCCCGAACGCCGCCGCCTCGGCGACGAGTCCGGTTCCAGCCACCGCCTCCTCGATCTCGGTCGGGCTGACCCGATTGCCGGACGTCTTGATCATCTCGTCCGCGCGCCCGATGAAGCGGAGCAACCCGTCCGCCCCGCGCACGACCGTGTCGCCCGACCAGACCGCCATGCCGCCATAATGCGAGTCCGCCGGCGCCGGCCGGAACCGCTCCGCCGTCCGCTCTGGATCGCACCAATAGCCCTGCGCCACCAGCGGCCCGCAATGCACAAGCTCTCCCGGCTCCTCGGGCTCACACAGAGACCCATCCGGCCGCACGACCAGAATCTCGGCATGCGGAATAGCGGTGCCGATCGCCGTCGGATGCGCGTCGATCAGCTCCGGATCGAGATAGGTGGACCGGAACGCCTCGGTTAGCCCGTACATGGCATGGAGGTCGGCGGCGGGAAACAGCGCCCGCAGCTTGCGCACCAGCGGCTCCGTCAAGGCGCCGCCGCTATTCGTCAGCCGCCTGAGCGTGGTCGCGGCCGGCCAATCCGCCTCCGCCAGCTGCACCCAGAGCGGCGGCACGCCCGCGAGCGTCGTAATGCCGTATCTCTCCACTGCCTTCACAACATCGCGCGGCAGCAGATAGTCGAACGCCACCGCACACCCGCCCGCTGCCCAGGTCGAAAGCAGCTGGTTCTGCCCATAGTCGAAGGCCAGCGGCAGCACGCACAGCGTGCGGTCGCCGGGCGTGAGCTTCAGATAATCCGCGACCGCCACCGCCCCAAGCCACAGATTGGCATGGGACAGCATCACGCCCTTAGGCCGACCCGTGGAACCGGAGGTGTAGAGCAGGGCGCACAAATCCTCCCCGGGACGGGGAGGGGGACCAGCCACAGGCTGGTGGAGGGGGGCCGTCGCGGGTATTTGTGTCCAGCCCCCCTCCACCACCGCTTCGCGGCGGTCCCCCTCCCCGTCCCGGGGAGGATCGAGGAGAATCTCACACCCGCCGGGTACATCCCCCGCCCCCAGCGTCCCAGCCCGCGCCGCTTGCGTCACCAGCAAGCGGGCACCGCTGTCGTCCAATATATACCCCACCTGCGCCCGCTTCAGCGCCGGATTGACCGGCACATGCACCGCCCCGATGCGCGGCGCGGCGAGCGGCATCAGGCAAGCCGTCACCGTCTTGGGCAGCCAGGTCGCCACCCGGTCGCCGGGCGCGACGCCCTGTTCCTGCAGCCAGGCGCCAAGCGCCGCCACCCGCGCCTCCAGTTCGGCATAGGTCAGCGTCTCGCCGCCGGCGATCAGCGCTGGCGCGTCGGGCGCCCCGCAGCGGGTCAGCGCGTCGATCCGCCGCACTTGGGCGCCAAACTCTTGCAACCGCCGCCCTTCCCCGTCCAAACGTGAGCCGAGCGGGGGAACTAGCGCCTTGTGGGTCACCGGGGAATATTTCGACTCGATGCGGGCAGCCGAGCTCGCCGCGCGCGGCCGGCTGTCCTCCGCGCCCGAGCCTTTTGCCCGGCTCGACTGGTTCAAGCGCGTCTGGGACCATGCCGCACCTGGCGAGCGGCCGCTGATCGCCCGCGCCCGCGCCGGTTCGGCGGAAGCCTGGCTGTTCCTCGGCCGCACAAGGCCCGACCGCGCCACCGCCACGCCCGGCCCGCATTTCGCGCGCTTCCAGCCGATCTTCCTCGGCGACCCCGATGAGGCGCTGAAGCGCGCGCTGGTCCGCGCCGCCGCGCGCCGGCTGCGCCTGTTCGGCCTGGCACGGCTGACGCTCGAGCCGATGCTGCCCGAACATGCCGCGCTGCTCGCTTTTGGTTTCAGGCGGGGCGGCTGGACGGTGGCGGAGCGGCCCGGTCCTGCCAACTTCACGCTGGAGGTACGCGACCGTCATTTCGAGGACGTGTGGGAGACCTGCTCGGCCCGGCTCCACGAACGCATAGCGGCCGGCGCGCGCCGCCTCCATGTCGAGATTGCGGATCTGGTCACCCCGCGCCTCTGGGAAGAAGTCGAGCTGCTCGGCGGCACCGACGCCTTTCTGCGCGATCTCGGCCAGGACGCGACGCTCGACCGCACCTTGCGCCTCGGCATCGCGCGGGTCGGCGACGCGCCGGTTGCCGCGCAGCTCTGGACGGTCGAGAACGGCCAGGCCTTTGCCCATTGGCGCGCGGAGGACCGGGAGGCGAAGCACCTCTTTCCCTCCGACCAGCTGACTTCATCGATGCTGCGTTATGCGATCAATGTCGATCACGCCCAGCATATCGATTTTGGCAATGGGCGGGAGGCCGATCTCGCCGATTGGGCGGACGATCGCCGCGTGCTCCGCCGCCTCGACCTGTTCAACCCGCGAAGACCCGCCGCCTGGGCGCCGGCGCTCGCCGCCCGCGCCGCGGCCCTTGTCCGCCGCCCGCCGCTCGACTAGCGCGGCGAGCCATGGTCCCGGAATATCACGAAACGGTCGAACGCACCGTGCGCGCCGTGCTGGTGGATGTGCTCGGTATAGCCCCGGAACGCGCTGCGACGTTCCAGGCGGAGACCGGCCTGTTCGGCTCGCTGCCCGAGCTCGACTCTATGGCCGTCGCCGGCCTGTTGACCGAGATCGAGGACCGGCTCGGCATTGTCATCGAAGACGATGAAGTGGACGGCGAAATGCTGAGCAGCTTCGGCGCGCTGGTCACTTATCTCGATCGCAAGGTGCAATGAATCACCGTCATCCCGAACTCGTTTCGGGATAAGCTTTCCACCGGACCGATGCTTGAGGGTCCGCTCTAACGCCGCGTGACTGCAGCCTTATCCCGAAACAAGTTCGAGATGACGGATATGAGCTAAGCAGCCGCCGCCTTCTTCTCGGCGAACTCCGCTTCCGCCAGAAACCGCTCAGCATCGAGCGCGGCCATGCAGCCGGTGCCGGCTGCGGTCACCGCCTGGCGGTAATGCTTGTCCATCACGTCGCCGCAAGCGAACACGCCCGGGATCGCGGTGCGCGAAGTGCCCGGCTCGACCGTGATATAGCCCTCGTCCAGCGCCAGCGCGCCGGCGAACAGCTCGGTCGAGGGCGAATGGCCGATCGCCACGAAAGCGCCGTCGCAGGCGACATGGCTGTGAGCGCCCGTCACCGTGTCCTTAAGGTCCACGCCGACCAGACCTTCGGGCGAGCCGCCGGCCACGAACCGCTCGACCTGCTTGTTCCACAAGACCGAGATGCGCTCATTGTCGAACAGCCGCTCCTGCAGGATTTTCTCGGCGCGCAGCGAGTCCCGCCGGTGGATCAGAGTCACGTCCGGCGAGTGATTGGTCATGTACAGCGCTTCCTCGACCGCGGTGTTGCCGCCGCCGATCACCACCACTTTCTTCCCGCGATAGAAGAAGCCGTCGCAGGTGGCGCAGGCCGACACACCCTTGCCGGCCAGCGTCTTCTCGCTGTCGAGGCCCAGCCATTTCGCCTGGGCGCCGGTCGCGATCACCAAAGTCTCGCCTTCATAGACATCGCCGCTGTCGCCGGTAAGCCGGAACGGCCGGCGCGACAGGTCGACGCCCGTGATGATGTCGTACATCATCGTCGTGCCGACATGCTCGGCCTGCTTCTGCATCTGCTCCATCAGCCAGGGGCCCTGGATCACGTCCGCAAAGCCCGGATAATTCTCGACGTCCGTGGTCGTCATCAGCTGGCCGCCCGGCTGGATGCCTTGCACCACGATCGGCTTCAGCCCCGCGCGCGCGCCGTAAATGGCGGCGGACAGGCCAGCGGGGCCTGAGCCCAAGATCAGCATGCGGGTCTTGTGAGTCGTCATCGGCGCAGGAGTCCTTGTTTGAGCCTGCAAATAGGGAGGGCGCCGTCCGCACGCAAACCGTTGACGCGCCCTTAACCAATCCAGGTCATAGAAGCTGCCGGCATGAGCGCGCGCACTTACCTGACCTCACTGCTGCTACGGCTTCGCCTCGGCCTGCGCGCCGAGCGGCGCCGCGTGACGCGCAGCTTCCAGGTCGGGCCGGAGATTGTCGATGCGCAGGTGCGCGAAGTCGCCAAACAGCTCAGGCAGGCGGTCCCGATAAACATCCTGTCGGCCATCATGCTGGCGTGGATCTTCATCGACATCGACCATAATGTGCCGCTGCTCGCCAGCTGCGCGGCGCTCATCGGACTGACGGTCAGCAGCCTATTTTACCTGCCGCACATGCCGTTCTGCCGGGTGCGCCATCATAGCCCGGTTCAGCAAAGGCGCGTCCTCCACATCTATTCGTTCATCACCGGCGTGGTCTGGTCGGTGATGATGGTTCTGCCGCTGCTCACCGCCAGCGAAGCTGACCGGATCTACCTCTTCTCGATCCTCATTGCCGCGATGTGCGTCGGCGGTCTGATCCTGGCCATGCTGCCGGTCGCTGCCCTGCTCTACACCGGCGTGATGGGCGCGGCTGTGGCCTTCGCCTTTGCCATGCAGCCGATCCATATTCCTGCGGCGCTGTACTTCGGGACCGCGGTTTACGTGTTCATGCTGGTCCGCGTCTTTTTCGACCTCGCCAACCTGTTCGTCGGCCAGCTGACATCGTCTGAGGAACTGCGCCGAGCGGAGCAACTCGAGCGCGAGCGCCAGCGTCGCGAACTTGAGCGCCGCGCTGACGAGCAGCGCGCGCTCGAAGCCGAACGCGACCGTGCTCGTGCGCTCGAACAGGCGCGCCACCGTGAGGAGCTGCTGCGCCTCGGCACCCAGTTCGAAGCGAGCGTGCTGGCCGTCGTCCGCAGCCTGGGCGAGGCCGTCGGGCAGCTTCAGACATCATCGGGCACGCTGCACGATATCGGCCGCGAAGCGAGTGCCAAGGCGGTCACCGTGTCGGATCGCGCCACCAGCGCCAGCCGCGCCGTCGCGAGCGTCGCCGCGGCGTCCGAACAGATGGTCGCAGCAGTCGGCCATGTCTCGGCCCGCGTTTCCGATCAGGTCAAGGCCAGCGGCACCGCGCGCCGGTCGGCCGAAGAGACGCGTCATGCGCTCAACGAGCTTGCCGTCAGCGCCGAAGACATCGCCAGCGTCGCGACCCTGATCCAAGACATCGCCGCCAACACCAATCTCCTGGCGCTGAACGCAACCATAGAAGCCGCTCGCGCCGGTGAGGCGGGTCGCGGCTTTGCTGTGGTCGCGCAGGAGGTGAAGAGCCTCGCCACCCAGACCGGCGCCGCGATCAGCCGCATCGGCGCCACCGCTGCCGCGATCCGCGAGCGCGTCGCCGGAGCGCTCGCCGCGGTCGACAAATCTTCGGCGGAAGTCGAGTCGGTGCGCGAAGGCGCCGCCGCGATCGCCGAGGCGGTGACCCAGCAGCGCCAGGCATCCGATCATATCGGCCAAAACGTGGCCGCTGCCGCCGAGGACGCGGAAGACGTTCAAACCAACATCGCCCAGCTCGCCGACCGCGCCCGGCAGACCGACGAACTCACCGAATCGATGCGGGCGCTTGCCGGCACCCTGGACGCGCAAAGCCGCAGCCTGACTGCGGCGGCCGGCGACTTCCTAACCCGATTGAGAGCTGCCTGACTCCCGTACACATCGAAAATCGATAAATCTCTTGCTGATCTTCAGCATAGATGATATCGATATTCGATAATATTTTGGGGAGGACGTCGTGTCGGGTCACTATTCCGCAGCCTTGCCGGTCGCCTATGTTTTGCTGCGCATCCTGGTCGTGCTGAACTGGCTGATTGCGGCGGCGATGATCGTGCTGGTCATGGTGATGCCGGCGGAACGCTGGATCATGTCCGCGCTCGAACTGCAGCCGGGCGCCGAAGCGGATCGGATCGTCTTCGGGCTCTACATTATTGCCGGCATTGGGCTGATCGGGGTCCCGATCAATCATTTCCTGCTGACCCGCATGCTGGCCATGGTCGATACCGTCCGTCGCGGCGATCCGTTCGTGCGCCCAAACGCCCGCCGGTTGCAGGCAATCGCCTGGGCCCTGCTGAGCCTGGAGATTATCGGTCTCGTCATTGCCGCCATCGCCGAGAGCCTGTCGAGACCGGGCCACCCGATCGACATCGACGCGGGACCCTCGATCGCGGGATGCCTGGCGGTGCTCCTCACCTTCATCCTCGCCCGGGTGTTTGCGGAAGGGGCTCTGATGCGCGAGGATCTGGAGGCGACGATCTGATCATGGCGATCAAGGTCACACTGGACGATGTGCTGCACGATCGCCGCATGACGCTCAGCCAGCTCGCCGAACGGGTCGACATCACGCTCGCCAACCTCTCCATCCTCAAGACCGGCAAGGCCCGCGCGATCCGCTTTTCGACGCTTGATGCCATCTGCGAAGCGCTGGCCTGTCAGCCCGCCGACATATTGCGCCACGTTCCGGGCGACGAAGACAAGGAGCAAAGTCGATGATGGAACGGCTTTTCCCGCGCCTGATTGACAACCGCTTTTCCGGCAAGCGCGCCGCTTTGTGGCTGCTCGCGCTGCTGGTTGCGCTGAAGCTGCTGATCGGGATCAACTCGGTGCTGAACACCAGGCAGGTCGCAGCGGGCGCCGACGGTTTCCCGCTCGACCGCTACGGACCGGAAGCGGCGAACAGCGTGCTGATGCTGTTTGCAGCCAATGCCGTCGCCCAGATCGCGCTCGCCCTGATCGGTGTGCTGGCGCTGGTCCGCTACCGCGCGATGACGCCGCTCGTCTTCCTGCTGTTCACGCTGGAGTTCGCGGCCCGACGCCTAGTCATCGCCGCCTATGCGGTCGAACGCACCGGCAGTTCCCAGGTGCCACTCTACGTCAATGGAACAATGGCGTCGCTGCTGCTTGGCGGCCTGCTCCTGTCGCTTTGGCCTGCTGCCCGCGCGGACTAGCGCCGCTTCCGGAACCGGCTCGCCAACGCGGATGTTTCGCTGCCCCGCCCCTGCAGCGATAGGCTGCTCGGGAGGCGAATGGAGACGATGATGAAAAAGCTTTTCGTGATCCTGGCCGTTGCCGGTGGCCTTACTCTGTCAGGCTGGAACACGCTGCGCGGCGCTGCAAACGACGTCGAGTCGGTTGGCGACTGCGCCGATGGCCGTAAGGGCAATTGCTGACTCTGCAAGGATCGTTCCGCAGCAGCAACGAAGGTTAAGCGAAGCTTAATCGGCAGCTGGTAGCATCGGGCCTATCAAGGAGATCATGGTGCGATCACTGCCGAAAAAGCATGCACGGTGGACGCCTGAAGAGGATGCGGAGCTGCGCCGCCGCTGCGAGGCGGGCGAGTATCTGGTGGATATAGCCCGGCTGATGGGACGCACCCAGGAAGGGCTCCGCACCCGCTGTAACCTTCTCGGTATTGCTTGCCGCTCCGCACCGCGCCAGTCCAAGGGCTCGCTCGCGGCCGAGTAGCACTTCGTCATTGCGAGCGCAGCGAAGCAATCCAGTCCAGTGACCTTTCCGTGGGTCGCGTCGTCGCTTCGCTCCTCGCGATGACGATCCAAGGGAACGCGATCGAGCCCTAGAGATCCACCCCCGCCGCAATGGCTTCGAGCTTGCGGATGCGCTCCTTCAGGTCGGCTATCTCGATGCGCGAGGTCATGTTCGGCGCCGGCAGCGTGTCCTCCTGCCGAGCCGCTTGCAGTTCCATACGCTTCAGCTCCAGCCAGCCCTTCCAGCCGCGCAGCGCGCCGGCGGTCATGATGCCGATGCCGGCCAGGCCCACCATTCCCATTTGCAGATAGACGGTCGGTTCCATCTTTTCTCTCCTCCCGGCACGCGCTCAGCTGTCGCGCGACCGCAAAGCCTCGATTTCGCGCTCCAGCTCGCGGGAGCCGCGATCGTCGGTGATCAGCCGCTCCAGCACCGCGACCCGCTCCTTAAGCGTGCGGACTTCTTCCCGAAGCCGGCGGCTTTCACCGCTGTCGGCCGCCACGCTGCCCGGAGGACCGAAGCGGCGCCCGCTGCCAAGCTTGGTCTGGATGATCCGGCCTATCGTCACGATCAGCACGATGCCGATCACCATTTCGAACGGGTTCATGTCACGTCTTCCTGTCTGGGTGCTGTCCCGCCGCGAAGCGGCGTGTGCTTCGATCCAAATTCGACAAACCTGCCGCTGGTTTCGATCAAGGGCGCTCAGTTCGGCAGGCGCAGCCTGTCAGCGCGATCACCGGCGCCATGGTTTCGAAAAATGCGAGCCTGTCCATGCTATCCTCCCTCAGCGCAGCGCGTCGATTTCGCGCGCGGTCCGCTCGGCGGGGTCGGTGGCGATGCGTTCCAGCACCGCGATCCGCTCCTCGAGCCGAATGACCTGGCCGTGCAGCTTGCCATTCTCGGCCTCCAGCAGCTCGACCTTGCGTTTGTTGGCGAGGTCGCCCTTGCCGACCGTGCCGCCCCATTCGCCTTCCACCGGATAGCCATGCCTGGCCCTGATCCATGTCGTCGCGATCCACGAGACGAAGGACATTCCGATAATGGCGAGGATGAATAATGGTCCACCCCAACTCATTGCGATTCTCCCCTATTCAGCCGCGCTCAGCGCAGGCTGTCGATCTCGTCGGCCAGGCGGCGGTTGCGGCTGGTGTAATAGAGTTCGACGTCGGCCAGGCGGCGATCGATGTCGCGCAGCTTGCCGCGCACTTCGCGGGTGGTCCGCGCCGGCGAGCGGCGGACGCCCTGCCAGAACTGCTCTTCTTCCTTGTCGCTATAAAGGCCGTATGGCTTGGGCTTGGCCACCCAGTTGGCGGCGAGATAGGCGATCACCGACCAGGGAAAGGCACCGGCGAGCGTGATCACCACCATACCGATCCGGACCAGGGTGACATCCCACCCCATATAGTCCGCGATCCCGGCGCAGACGCCCAGCCACTTCTTGTTCTGCTTGTCGACGTAGAAACGCGTACGGCTCTCGGCCATCTTATCTCTCCCTGATCTGGCGGACTTCGGCGCGCGGCAGTTCGGGCGAAGGGCGGCGAACCTCGAGCTCCGGATTTTCGGCAATCATGATGCGCTCGATCGAGTGCAGCCGGTCGTCGAGACGGCGGGCCGTTTCGTACAGCTCTTCGAGCAGATTCTCGTCTTCCCGGCTGATCGTGCCGGTCTGCTGTTTCCACTTCGTGATATAGTGGAGGATGATCCACGGCATCCCGATGAAGAGGATGCTGCAGATGATTACGGGCATTAGGACTTCGTCCATCTGATCACGCTCCCCGGCTGGCCAGACGCGCCTTCAGCGCTTCCAGCTCTTCATCGACCTGATCGCTCGAGCGCAGTTCGGCGAACTGGTCTTCCAGCGTCTTCGGCTCGCCCATGCCGGCCGCGTCGGCGCGGCCCTCGGCCAAGTCCACGCGGCGCTCCAGCACTTCGAAGCGGCTGAACGCATCCTCGACCCGTGCGCCCGAATAGGCCTCGCGCAGCTTCATGCGATTGTGGGCGCTTTCCAGCCGCGTCATGATCGTGTTCTGGCGGGCGCGGGCTTCGCGCAGCTTGCTCTGCAGCTTGGCGATATCGGCCTCGGACGCCTGCAGGGCGTCGTCGAGCACTTCGATCTCGGCCTTGAGCTGGTCGGCCATGTCGGCCGCCTTGCGCTTTTCGAGCAGCGCCGCCTTGGCGAGGTCCTCACGGCCCTTGGACAGCGCCAGCTCGGCCTTCTCGTCCCAGCTTTCCTGCAGCTTGTCGAGCTTGGCGATGTGACGGCGCATTTCCTTCTGGTCGGCGATCGTGCGCGCGGCGGAGGCGCGAACTTCGACCAAAGTCTCCTCCATCTCCAGGATGATCATGCGGATCATCTTGGCGGGGTCTTCGGCACGATCCAGCAGATCGGTCATGTTGGCGGCGATGATGTCTCTGGTTCGGCTGAAAATACCCATTGGAGAACTCCTGAAACTGAAAGGGTGCCGGGGCGCTACAAGGGGGCCAAGCGCCCCGGCAGGTTGTGCCGTCAAGCGAGAGGGGTGCTGACGGCGGAAACCGGACGAACCTCGACCGCCCCTGCCGGTCCGACCGCGCTCAGCACGCAAGTGGCGCTGAAGATCACGGTGCAGAGGATGGCGGAGAAGGTCTTCTTGGCTTCGAACGAGAACATGGCGTGCTCCTTTGATCCTGTCTGTTCGCCGCCTTGCCAGCGGCCTCGCAAAATACTTTGCAGGGCGCGTGCCAACTCCAAAAAGTGACGGAAAACTGCGGTTTCCGCCCGACAAAGCTAGCTCGGGATAATTGCCGCTTGCCAAGCCTTGGCATTTTTCGCCATGTTTCGGCGATGGAGCGGGAAGGGGCATTCATCGGCCAGTCGCTGGCCTTTCTGGACTCGGTCGAGCGGGCCAGCCGCGCCGCCGCGCTCAACCGCCCGGTGCTGGTGATCGGCGAGCGCGGCACCGGCAAGGAGCTGGTCGCCGAACGCCTTCACCGCCTCAGCCCGCGCTGGGACGGTCCGCTGATCATCATGAACTGCGCGGCACTCCCCGAAACGCTGATCGAAGCGGAACTGTTCGGCCATGAAGCGGGCGCTTTCACCGGCGCGACCAAGGCGCGACCGGGCCGCTTCGAGGAAGCCGATGGCGGCACCCTGTTCCTGGACGAACTCGGCACGCTGTCCGCCGCGGCGCAGGAGCGGCTGTTGCGCGCGGTCGAATATGGCGAAGTCACCCGGATCGGCGCCTCGCGGCCGATGCGGGTCGATGTGCGCATCGTCGCCGCGACCAACGAGAATTTGCCGGCACTGGTCGAGCAGAACCGCTTCCGCGCCGACCTGCTCGACCGGCTGAGCTTCGAGGTGATCACCCTCCCCCCCTTACGCGCCCGCGAAGGGGATGTGCCGGTGCTCGTCGACCATTTCGGCCGGCGCATGGCGGCGGAACTCGGCTGGGAGCGCTGGCCGGGCTTCTCCAAATCCGCGATGGAGACTCTCGTCGGCTATGAATGGCCGGGTAATGTCCGCGAGCTGCGCAACGTGGTCGAGCGCGCCGTCTATCGCTGGGAGGATGCCGGGCGGGCCATCGACGCGATCGAGTTCGATCCCTTCGCTTCACCCTGGCGGCCGAAAGGCGATGCGGCACGCTCGATGACGCCGGCCCCGCAAGTGGTTCAAACGGCCTCGCCTGCCCCTGCCAATGACGATCTCGACTGCAGCGACTTCAAGGCGGCATGCGAAGCGCATGAGCGGCGGCTGCTGGAGGCGGCGCTGCGCCGCTGCCGCTACAATCAGCGGCTGACCGCGAAAGCGCTGGCGCTGACCTATGACCAGTTGCGCCATGCGCTCAGGCGGCACGACCTGTTGCACGCCGAGCAATCATGATAGACTGGCGCCGTCCAGCGATGGAGGGTCGAATGCGCTCTTTCCTCTCGCTTGCGGCGGCCGCGCTGCTGTTGCCCGGTGCCGCCGAGGCGTCCAGCCTGGTGATCGGATCGGGCTATGCGCGGTCGTGCTTCGAAGCCGCGGACAAGGAACGGGCGTCGCCCGGCACGGTCGAGCTCTGCGACAAGGCACTGGCCGAGGAAGCGCTGAGCTTCGAGGATCAGGTGGCGACCTATGTCAATCGCGGCATCCTCCGCGCCCGGCTGAACGACTGGGCCGGCGCGACTGCCGATTACGACCGCGCGATCAGGCTCGATCCGGCCGAGCCCGATGCTTATCTCAACAAGGCGGCCCTGGTGCTGAAGGTGAAGCAGGACTGGCGCCAGGCCCGCGACCTGTTCGGCGCCGCGATCGAACGGCGCACCCGCCGCCCGGAGCTGGCGCATTATGGCCGCGGCATCAGCAGCGAAATGGGCGGCGACTATGCCGGCGCGCTTGCCGATTACCAGAAAGCGAGCGAACTCGCTCCCGAATGGGACGTGCCGAAGCGGGAGCTCACGCGCTTCACGGTCCGCAAGCGCGGCTGAGTCCGCCTCTCGTCATTGCGAGGAGCGCAGCGACGAAGCGATCCAGACGGGACTCGCGCCCAAGCTGGATTGCTTCGCTTCGCTCGCAATGACGATCTGGCAGTCTACCCGTCGAAATCGGCCCTGGTCGGCACGAATGTGTCCGCCTTCATCGACTTTTTCAGGCGCGTGTGGCTCGGATCGTCCCCGGTCGCTGTCTTCAGCTCGTCGAGCGAGCCAAGCGCTTCCGCCGGTCCGGCGCCAGACACACCGCTGTGCGAGGGCGTCGGCTCGATATTCTCGATCAGATCCTTGTCGTCATGCGCGCGGGCGGCGGCAATGCGGGGATGTTCTTCGGCCATGTTGCTCTCCTTGTTCGGGAAATCCGAACGCGGGAGCGGCGGTGCGGGTTCAGCGGATCCGGTAGAAATCGGCCAGCCGGTCGAGCGCGAGGCCCAGCACCAATTTTCCTGCCCGCGCCGGCCAGCCCAGCCCGCGCTCGGCATCCGCCAGCCCCTCGCCCGCGCAGGCGACGCGCCACAGCACGTCTGACAGCCCACTGCCGACATGGGCGATCGCCGCGTCGAAGCGGCGCTTGGCGTCGATCTGACTGGTGGTCGGATCGGGTGCCGCCGCCAGCGCCCCGCCCTTGACGCCCCTCGGCGAGGCGTCCCAGCGCATCGTGACGCTGGGGCTGAGCCCGGCTCGCTCCCAATCGGCACGGAGCGTTTCGCCCGCGATCAGCTGCCGTTCGCTGATCCGGCCCCGCGAGGCGAGCCAGCCCAGCGGCGATTCAGCCAGATTCACCGTCACGCTGCGGTTGCCCGGGCCCTTCAGCCGCCGCTCCGCCAACACTCTGCCCATCTGCTTGCCTCCGCGAATCACCACGCGATGGGGCTTGCCACAATGGCTGGGATGTAGGACAGCAGTGAACCGATTTGGTTTCACAAGGATCGCCCGATGATCACCGCCATCCGCGAAGTGCGCCGCGCCAAAGGGCTGACGCTGGAAGAGGTCGGCAGGCGCTGCAAACCACCCACCACCGCCCAGACGATCGGCCGGCTCGAGACCGGCACACGCACCGTCTCGGTCGGCTGGCTGAACCGCATCGCGGCGGCACTGGGCGTGGAGGCGGCCGATCTGGTCAAGCTGCCGGAACGGCCGGACCTGCCGGTCGCCGCCTTGATCGGACCGGACGGCGCCCGGGCGCCGCGCAAGGAGGGCGTGGTGATCGCGCCCCAGCCCGCGCCTGAACTGGTGGCGGTGATCGCCGAAGCCTCGGTCGGCGACTATCGCGCGGGCGACGAAATCTGGTGCGAACGCCTGTCGCCGGACGCCTTCACCAGCGCCCTCAACCGCGACGTGCTCGTCCCCCGCCCCGCCGGCCGCTTCGCCTTCGGCCGTCTGCTCGGGCGGGAGGAAGGGAAGATCCATCTACTCCCACTGGGCGTCGGCGCCCGGCAGCAAGTCTATGCCGATCCACCCTGGCTGGCCCGCGCAGTCCGGCTGGTGCGGAGCCTCTGACCGGCACCTGCGTGCCGATTTGACACAGAAGCTAGGCCATTCGGCCTAATGGCTGTTTCTTCCTATCTGCCCCAAAGCTCGAATGGCTAACGAGTCGTTAGCGACTCGATTTCCGTCGCTTGTTCAGGGGGTTAATCATGGTAGCTTTTCATCGGGCCGAGCTGTTCGCGTCGGCTGCAATCCTGGCCGTCAGCGTCTCTTCGCCGGCCCACGCGCAGAAGCAGATTCTCAGCGCCATCACGACCGAACTCGAGGACGACGAGACGGAAATGGATCGCGTCAGCACGGTCGCGGGCCGTTTGGTTTCCTTCAGCGACGCGACGACCAATGGCCGCGTGCTGACTGACTATGGCGTCAACAAAGTCTATTCCAGCAGCAGCCTGCTGCAGGACCAGACCGCGACCTCTGCCTGGATGGACACCTACACGGCGCAAGGGCCGGCGGGCACCAAGGTCAAGATGAGCCTGTCCTTCACCGTCGACGGCCTCGCCGATTTCAAGGGCGAGATGGGCGACGACGCTCCTGAATATGGCTTTAAGGTTTATGCCATGCGCGGCGGCGGCTGGACGATAGCGGCCGTCAACGAAGAGGCACATGGCGGCCGTTTCGCCGCGCTTTCCCCCGGCCGTGGCTATGACACCGTCTATCTCCAGCGTCAGCAGCCGAACGGCAACTTCACGCAGATGAACATGGGCAACGACGCGCGGACGGTCACCAACTTCCGCAACAATGCCGGGCAGCCGGGCGAACTCGCCAGCGAGCTCACGCACGACGTGGAAAACGACGTCTTCCGGATCGTCACCTACAATGCGCAAGGCGGCTTTTATCAGGGCGGCTATTACTACAAGGACTTCTTCCGCGGCGGCACTCCCGATATGCCGACCGGCCAGCCCATCTTCTACAATAACGGCACGCCCTTGGGCACGACCTTGGGCAACACCCGCGCTACCCTCGCGAGCGCGCCCGCCATTCTGGACATGGCGTCGCTGTGCGTCGAAGAGGTGAGCTGCATCGAGCGGTCCTGGGACCCGACGACGCTGACGCTCGACTTCGAGGTGCTTGCGGGCGAAAGCTTCACCCTCGCCGCCTGGATGTACGCCGACAGTGTCGATGAAGGCGCCACGATCGACTTCTTCAACACTGCGAAATTCTCCGGACTGACCGCCACCACGCAAGCCGGTGAGGCCGTGCTGGTCACCTCGGCGAGCGGTGCGCTGGTCGCCAAGGCTGGCGGCGGCTTCGGCTATGTCGCCGCGGGCGTGCCGGAGCCGGCCAGCTGGGCGATGATGATCGGCGGCTTCGCCCTGATCGGCGCGGCGGCACGGCGTCGGTCGCGGCCGGTGGTCACTTACGCCTGATCTTTGAGGCGGGCGGCGCGGGCAAAAGCCCGCGCCGTCGGTCCCCGCTTCACGCGAGGCCGGCCGCGCTTGCCGGCGTGCGCGCCATGTCGGCGCGTCTCGCCTGCTGCGCAGTGGTGGGCGGTGACGGGCTCGAACCGCCGACCCTCTCGGTGTAAACGAGATGCTCTACCAACTGAGCTAACCGCCCATGCGCGGGTTTCCGTGCATTTGCGTGGCTTTCGGGCCGGCGTCAATCGAGCAGCGCGGAGAGCGCGGCGGTTGCCCGCCGGCCGCTCCGGTCTTTGCGCAGCCTACTCGGCAGTCAGGCGATCAGCTTTTGCAAGGTCGATTGCGGCAAGGGCAGGCTGAAGCGCAGGCCAGCCCGGTGATCCCGCGCCCAGACCACCACCGCCTTGTACGAAACGGATTGGAACTGCAGGGAAATCCAATCCCTGGGCCGCATCGTTTCGGGCGTCGCGATCATCGCGCCGGTGAGCGACACATTCAGAATGTGGGCACGATTGGGGGTGCCATTCTGCTCGACCGCACAAGGCAGGAAAGTCTTGTAGCGGTTGGCAGCGCGGGGAGCGGTGTCGGCCGCGCCAGGTCCGGTCGCCATGGCGGTCGCCTCACATCTTGGCCGGAGTGATGCCAAGTTTCTTGATCGTCTCCTGAGCCGAGCCCGAGGCCTGCTTGGCCGCGTCTTCGGCAGCCTTCTCTGCGGCCTTCAACGCGTCCTCGGCCGCTTTTTGCGCCGCCTTGGCCGCCTCTTCCTGAGCTTTGGCTGCATCGGCCGCGGCCTGGGCTGCAGCCTGTTCGGCCTCCCGCGTCAGGCGGTCGGCTTCCTTCGCGGCTTGTTCCTGGGAGGCCTTCAGCGCCTCCTCGGCAGCCTTTGCCGCAGCCAGCGCCGCCGCTTCGGCCCGCTGCGCTTCTGCAAGCTTCGCGGCTTCGCGCGCGGCCTTGTCCAGCTCGGCCTGCGCCGCCTCTTCAGCGGCCCTGGCAGCCTTTTCGGCAGCTGCCTCCGCGTCCTTCACTGCCTTGGCCACGAGTTTCGCAGCGTCTTCCTCCGCGCGGCGAGCGGCTTCCCGAGCAGCCTCTTCGGCCGCCTTGGCAGCCTCGGCGGCGAGCCTTGCAGCTTCCCTGTCGGCGTCACGAGCGACCGTGTCGGCAGCAGCCTGGGCCGCCTGTTCCGCCGCCTTCTGCGCGTCCTCGGCAGCCTTGGCAGCGTCGCGTGCGGCCTTTTCGGCAGCGGCCTGTGCGGCGGCGTCGGAACCCGCCTTCGCCGCCTCCTCCGCAGCCTTGGCCGCGTCCTTGGCGGCCTTGTCGGCAGCGGCCTCGGCGACAGCCTTTGCAGCCTCCCGCTCCGCACGCGCCGCTTCGGCTGCAACAGCCGCCGCGGCTGCAGCTTCAGCCGCCGCTGCCTTGTCCGCCGCCTTTTGGGCCGCAAGCTCGGCAGCCTGGCGAGCAGCCTTGTCCTCGGCCGCGCGCTTCGCCTCTTCGGCGGCCTTGGCCGCTTTACTCGCCTCGGCTTCGGCCTTGGCTTGCTGCGCCAGCTTGGCGTTGCGCTCCGCTTCGGCCGCGCGGGCCTGCTCGGCGGCCGCTTCCGCTTCCTTCGCAGCCTTGTCGGCCGCCGCATCGGCAGCAGCCTTTACGGCATTGCGCTCGGCCTGCTCAGCGGAAGCCTTTGCCGCCTCCGCAGCGGTCACCTCGGCCGCAGCCTTGGCTGTTTCCGCAGCCTGATCGGCCTTGGCCTTCGCAGCCGCAGCAGCTTCGGCCTCGCCGGTCTGCTTCTCCGCCGTGGCATTGGCCTGGACCAAAGTCTCGCCGGTCGAGACGACGAGGCTCGCCAGTTGAACCGCTTCCACGGTGGATTTGCTCGCCTCCGCCGTCACCTGGGAGGCGCTGGTCAAGGCTTCTAGCTCGGCCGGAGCGCCGCCGACCACGCCTTTCACCAGCCCGCCGGTCGTGTCCTCGAGCGACACCGGCTGCTCGACCACGGCTTGCGTGATAACGGTGGCTGCCGGCTGCTCCTGCGGAGCGGAGGCGACGATCACCGCCGGCTGCTCCGCCGGAGCCGGGGCGGGGGCGCTGCCAGAGCCGGTGCTGTCGATCACGCGCTTGGTCTGGCCGTCATCGACCTGCATCCGCCGCAGATTGTCGGCGCCGACCAGCGCCACCGTGCCCGGCCGCAACAGGTCGCGCGCACCGCCATCCAGCGTCGACACGTCGACCGCGCCTTCCAGCACCTGCACCGAGGCGCCCTTGGGGCCGACGCCGACCGAGAAGGTGGTGCCCTTCACCACCGCGGCCAGATACGGCGTCTTCACTTCGAAATGCGGCGTGATCTTTTTCTTGATCATAAAGACGACGTTACCGAAGTCCTCGAACACGCGAGTGATGCCCTTGCCGCTCTCCTCGCCGGGAAGCCGGAGCTGCGACGACGGCGCGACCATCATATATTCGGTACCGCGCACCAGCACGGCGCGGCCGCCGCGCCCGGTGGTGACGACGCCGCCGGCCTTCACCGCCACGCCGCGCGTCGCGACCTTCACCAGACCGTTGTGCGAAATCTGCACGGGGCCCGAAGACTCGCTGACCGTCCATTCCGGCGTGCCCGCGGCGATCGCCGCGTTGGAGCAGGTTACGGCCAGAGCCGCCATCATCAAGTTACGCATCGCGTCCTCCCCCCGGCGCAGGCCGGGTCCTCCGACCTGTCATGCTCGGGCGCAGGTTACCGGGGTCTTCCCGGATGCGCTTAACCAGCCGTTAGGGCTGTTGCAGCGTTAAGCTTTTCACAGTGTTAGCTCTTTATCGGGTGGCGATGGTCAAAGGCGCGTCGATGAAGCGATCCGATCTGTTTATCACGGCTGCCCTCGTCAGCCTGCTGCTGTCGCACCAAGCGGCAGCACAGGTGATTCTCGATCGTGCCGACCCGACCATCACCGAACAGGCGCTGCCGACGCGCGGAGTGCAGGAGCCAGCGCGGCGCGCAGCCCCTCTCATCGCCGCGCCGTCCGCGGCGGTCGCCCTGCCCGCGCTTAAGGTCACGCCCCAGGCGATTCTCGTCACCGGATCGGAACTGCCCGCCGATCGCTTTGCGGACGTCATTCTCCGCTATGTGGGGCGGGAACTCGACAGGACGGAACTGGCCAGCCTCGTCTCCGACGTGGCGGCAGAGGCGCGCCGCGCCGGCTACCCTTTTGCGACTGCCAGCATCGAACCTCAAGATATGGCCGGCGGCGTTCTCCGCGTGCAGGTTGACGAAGGCCGCATCGATGCGGTGCGCGTCGTGGGCGCGACCAGCATCCGCGCCGATCGCCTGCTCAGCCGCACTCTGGTCACCGGCCGTCCGGTCCGGAGAACCGATCTGGAGCGCGCGCTGTCGCTGGTCGGCGACCTGCCGGGCGTGACGGTCACGGAAAGCCGGCTGACCCGCGAACAGGGTTTCAGCATTATGCTGGTCACCATCGCGCGGGACCGGGCGAGCGGCTATGCCCAGCTCGACAATCGTGGCAGCGAGGAAGTGGGCCCGATCCGTTCGACGCTGCTGGGGTCGGCGCGCCAGATCCTGCAGGACGGCGACGAACTGGCGGTCCTGCTCTCCAACACCGCACCCCAGTTGTCCGAGTTCGTCTTTCTGCGCGGCCGCTATCAGATGCCGTTCGGTCCCGATGGCGGGGCCATCTCGGTCGCGGGTTCCTATGGCAGGTCCCGGCCCGGCGCTCTGCTCAAGCCGCTCAGGATCGTCGGTGAATCCGTCGACGCTGCAATCCTGGTCAGTCAACCGATTGCCCGCACGCGCTCGGCAAGCGTCGTTGGCGCGCTGGAGCTGCGCCATATCGAAACCGATCAGCGGGCCAAGGGGGGAACCTTCCGGCGCGACCGGCTGGACACGCTCACCGCCACGCTGGACGGCATCGGCAAAGTGGCGGGAGGCACGGCTCGCGGGCAGTTCGCCTTCACCATAGGCTTGCCGCTGGACCGCGTGTCCCGCCTCGGAGAGCCGCTCCGCTCCCGCGTCGATGGCGACGCGCGCTTCGTGGCGCTCGGCTTCACCGCGGACTGGATCCGCTCGCTATTTCCGCGCACCACCCTGTTGCTGTCCGCCTCAGGTCAAGTCGCCTCGCGTGCCTTGCTCGCCACCGCCGAGATCGGCGCCGGCGGCCCTGCCTTCGGCCGCGGCTATGATTTCGCGGAACGGACCGGCGACGAGGGCCTGCTCGGCTCGGCCGAACTGCGCTTCGACACCGGCAAGATCGCCGACAGGCTCATCGAGCGTTCGCACCTCTATGTCTTCGCCGATGGCGGCAAGGTCACCAATCGCGGCCCGGAAAAGACCGGAGGCACGCTTGCCTCCGCCGGCTTCGGCACACGGCTGGGCCTGGGCAGGTTCGAGGCGATGGCGGAACTCGCTTTCCCGCTCGACAAGGACCGGTTCGACACCGGCGACAAGCGCCCCCGCATCTCGCTGCGCCTGTCGCGGGTTCTCTAGCCAGCCTTCAAGCGGCGCGGCGGGCGTCGGTCGTCAGCAGCATTTCGAATGCCTCGGCGGGCACCGGCCGGCTGATCAGATAGCCCTGCGCGATGTCGCAGCCGATCTCGCGGAGGAAGGCAAGGCACTCCTCCGTCTCCACCCCCTCGGCGACCACCTTCAGCCCCAGCTCGTGCGCCATTTGCACGGTCGAGCGGACCAGGACCGCATCGTTCGTGTTGATATGCGCATTCTGCACGAAGCTGCGGTCGATCTTCAGCTCCGACACCGGCAACTGGCGAAGGTAGGACAAGGTCGATTGCCCAGTCCCGTAATCGTCGATCGAGATGGTGATGCCGAGCTGCCGATAGCCTTCCAAGATGGCGGCCGCTTCGTCCGAGTCAGCCAGCGCCGCCGACTCCGTCACCTCGAACACCAGCGACGTGACAGGCCCCGTACCGCGCGCGAGCAGCCGGCAGAGCTCGTCGTTGAAGCTGTCGGAGCCGAGCAATTTGGCCGAAATATTGATGGCAGCGGAGATGCGGTTGCCGCGCCGGTGCCATTGCGCGAGATCTTCCAACACCTGCTCGACGACATGGAGCGTCAGCGGCGCGATGCGGTCGGTCTGCTCGGCCAGCCCGATGAACAGATCCGGGCTGATCATGCCCCGCTGTTCATGCTCCCACCGCACCAGCGCCTCGCAGCTGATGATGCGGTTGGTCCCGACCGACATTTTGGGCTGGTAGAAGACGCGGATCCGGCGATCGAGAATGGCGCGGTCGAGCTCGCCCATCAGCGAGACCTGGTCGGTCAGCTGCGCCTCGTCGCTCGCGAAGCGGCGCCAGAAAGTCCCCGCCGCCGCCGCCTCCTCGGCCGCGAGCGCCGCCTGGGCGAGACCCGCGCCCCCGTCCGTACCGACAATGCCGAGCGAGACCGACGCATCGACGCGTCGTCCCCTCACTTCGACCGGCTGAATCATCATGGCGCGCATGCCGCCGAGCGCTTCCGCCCCCTCCGGGGCATCGCTGAGCCCAAAGGCCAGGAGACGGTCCGCGACGCGATAGACGCGTCCGCTCTCCGCGAAAAAGCGCGCGCGTTCGGCGAGGCGCAGCACCAGATCGCCTTCGGCTTCCGCCCCGAGCACGGTGAGCAGGCTTTCGAAGTTCGTGATCTGAAGCACCGCCAAAGTCGCCGGCGCCCGCTGCTTCTGGTCGATCGTCATCGCGGCGCGATTCGGGAGGCCGGTATGCTGGTCGGTCAGGCGCTGTGTCTCGAAGCTCTCCCCGACGCTTAATCCAAGACGGGCCAGCGCCGCCGTGGCCAGCAGCACCAGCCCCGCGCCGATCGGGAGCATGATCTGCCAGACCGACTGAAGAACGATCGCGCTTGCCACTAGGGTTGCGGGCATCAGCACCGAGGCAATCGCGCAGCTTCGGGGCGAGCGGGACCGGAGCACCGGTAGCGCCAGGATCAGTGCGATCAGGAGCGCGGCCGGCTGCCCGAGCGCCACCGGCATGCCGGCGAAGAGCGTCTCGGCCGCGAGCGCCTGGATGACAACCCCGGGCAGGACGCCGAAGCGCGGGGTAGCGTAGCGGTCGCCCATCTCGATTGCGGTGGCGCCGATCAGCACCTGCCGCCCGCGGACCGCCGCCGGGTCGAAGCGGCCGTCGCGCACATCGACGAAGCTCAGCCGCGGAATACGGCTCGCGTCGATGCTGTAGTTGATCGGGAAGGCGCGATCGGCGGAGCCCGAACGCCCCGCTATATAGGCGGACAAGGAAGGTCTCGGCATACCGCTGGTGATCGTCGCGAGCGGCGCCGAGCGCACCGTGCCGTCCGGATCGGGCGCGATGCTGACCGAAGCCATGGCGACATGGTCACGGAATGCCGGCAGCGGCAGATTGTCGATGCTCCGCCGGTCGCGCGCATTTGCCTGCTGGGCGAAGGTCGGCAGGGCGACCAGGCCGCCGCTACGGGCGAGCGCGGCCGCAAAGGCGGCATCGCCGTCCGCCGTCGAGGGTGAGGAAAAATCGACGTCGAACACGATCGATGAAACGCCGGCCTCCCGGAGCCGGTCGACGGCCGCGGCATAATGGTCGCGCGGCCAGGGCCAGCGCTTGATCGCGGCGGCGCTCGCGGCGTCGAGTTCGACGATGACCAGTTGCCCCGAGGGCTCCTGCGACCAGGTCGAGAAGCGCACCGGATCGAGCGCCCGATCCATCGCCGCGCCAACCCCCGAAAGCCAGACCAGGCAACCGGCAGCGAACGCCAGCAGGGCCAGCGCCGCTTGTCCACGCCACCCGTCCAAAGATGTGTAAGCAAAGCGCACCCCTCGCGCATAGGCGGAACAGCCTAAGAAGTGGTTTGCGGTGGGGCGGCCCCGCCCGGCTATTTGCGTCGATGGGCCGTGATCAGGACCGACAGCTCGTCGGCCCGCGGATTGATGAAGTCCAACCGCACGCGGCCATCGTCGAGAGTAGTGATCGTGGCCGGCGACGAGCTGTTCGAAAGCGTCCACCCCTTGGGAAGAACCACAGCATTGACCGGGCGCCCGAACGATCGGTCCCAGACCAGCGTGTCGCCCTCGCGCCTGTAGCGCTCGGGATCGGTATAGGTCTCCGATATGCGGATCCGGCGAGTTTCACCGGCTCCCGGCGGCTTGAAACGGAACAGCACGGCCTCGGTATCGGCCGTGGCATCGGGCGCATCGCCACCCGCCTTTGCGATGGCGGCGCCCTTCAGCGTTTCGGCGCTCAGTCTTTCGCCCGTGTCGAGGTCGAGGGCGGACGGATTGGTCACGCGGCTGCCCGCGCGCACGATGTTCGTGTAGACGCTCACCCCCGGTCGGGTCTCGGTATAGTCGTGGGTCAGGTCGAAGCTGTGCGTTTCCGGCTCGCCCAGGTAATAGACGATCTCGCGAGATTGGCTGGCCCGCTCCTGAAGGCGATCGGCAAGGCTGGCCGGTGGAGCGGCCGGCGCCTTCGCCCGTTTCGCCTTGACGACAAGCGGCACCGCCGCCGGGCCGACGTTCCAAAAGCTCAGCTTGATGCGGCCGTCACGCTCTTGCAGCGCCTGCACGGGATAGTTCACGGCAACCGGCTCATAGCCGGGTGGCAAGACGACCGCGTTGCGCTTGACGCCGAGCGACCGGTCGAAGGTGATGGTGTCGCGATCGGCGATATAGCTTTTCGGGTCGGCATAGGTCTTGTCGATGAGAATGCGCGCCTCTCCACCCGCCGGGACAGGCCGGGCCAGCGTCACGCGGATATATTGCCCATCGGCATCCGCGCCGCGCACGCCACCAGCGCGCGCGACTGCGCCGCTGACGATCTCGAAAGGCAGCGCCTTACCCGTCGCGCGATCTATGACCCGCTCGTCGGTGGCGATGCTGCCCTTGCGGATCGGGTTGAAGTAGAAGCGCGCGCCGGGCGTCGTGGCAGAGACCTCGTAAAGAATGCGGAACTTGCCCGAACCGGGCTCCAGCAGTTCGTACCGGCTATAGGCGTCGCTTTCGCTTTGCTCCGCCGGCGCGCTGCCAGCGGCTGGTGCCAAGGCATAGGCCGCCGATGAATGAGCGGCCGAGACGAGGGCGATCGAAGCTGCGAGGATCGCGGCACGGCCATGATGCGGGGATGCTTTCATTGGGCCGCCTCCTGCTGGCTGAGGACATTTCCCGAACATGGTTCCAAAGCCATCGCCAGAGGTAACGACACCGATGAACGGAGACAGGCGCCCAGATGATAATGGGGGCTGATGTTGCCATCAGCCCCCACTTTCCCGGCCCGCTGCGCTGCCCCGAAGGGTGGCCGCAGGGCTGGGCGGATCGGAAGTCCTTTGCCTCTCGGTCAGGTGCTCCCTCTCGGGTCTCGCAAGTGCATCGCTGCACCGGTGATCCCCTGGTCGGATTGGCTGTCAAAGCATTGCTGCTCGCTCGGCCGCTCCTTTCGCTATCCCCTCGCCCAAAGGCTCAGGTTTCGCTGGACGGTCCGGACAGTGCGAACCGCGTGAGGCTTGCGCCTCTTGCCGATCTCATCGTCCTCGCTCGCCCCGCCTTTCCCTGCCCGCTCTCGAAAGAGCTTGGCGGTTCGGGCGGTGTTCCAAAGCTCGCTTGCCGTTTCCGGCCGGTCGCTCCGAACCACAAAGAGAAGCTCTCATGAGATCCGAGTCGCGGCAACCCACAGGCGCCTGTGGATTACGTGGATATCGGGCATCGAATCACAGTTTGTTGCCGCCTTCGATTGGCCGCGCCACCTTGCCCGTGCTCGAGGCCGCAGCTAAGTGTGCCGGCGCGCCATGCGGGTATGATGTAATGGTAGCCTGTCAGCTTCCCATGCTGAACGCGCGGGTTCGATTCCCGCTACCCGCTCCACGCAGTCCCCCGATCGGAGTGTCTCCGGCGGCGAGGCGCCTGCAGGCGGATAATTCGCGATAGTTCCGTCACATACTCGGGCGCTAGAAGGCCAGCTAATCCGCAGAGACGGCTTCGACATCGACAAGTCCGCTCAGAGCGGGCTCGGTTCTCCCGAGCGGCAATTCGCGAAATCGGTTTAGATGCGGGCTAGATCGAGGCGGCAGGCGAGCAGAAGGCTCGGCGCTGCTCAGCCCAGTCGAGCGCGATGTCGCTGAGGTGGCGAAGGCTCGTTCCGGCTATGACCTCGGGAGTCTCGCCGGAGACAATGTTAGCAACGATCGAGGGGGCCAAGAAGCTCAGTCGCAGAAGCTGCTTCACCCGCTGCTCGGAGACGCCGGCGAGCTTGGGGAGCTGCGCGAGGGTCCTGGATGGATGCGCTTGCGACAGCTTCTGGGCTGCCCTTGCGTTAGCCAGGATCTGCACAAGCTGTTCGTCAACGCCCCCGCTCGAACTTGGCTCGGCACGAACAACGATCCGCGTGCCGTTTCCGCATCGGATGCGGCCCAGAGTTGCCATTAGCAGGGTCGGACGCAGTCCCTCCACAACGCGGGTCTGGATAGAGAGTCGTCCTGGCCCAAGCTGGACACGTTCAACATACCGCCGGATGGTTGCCTGTTGATCGGCGGGAGTCGGCTCCCGCAGCATCGCGATATCGGCGCGGCTCTGCGCGAGGCGGGCTGCCACCAGGTCTGCATCGGCGCGATCGACTGGTTGAGCAGAGCTAAGCCATTCAGCGATCCGGCTGGTGACTGCCTGCTCCAGCAGCGGAGCGGAGAAGCGGAAAGCTGCATGGTTCACCTGATGATCTGCCAGCGTCACATAGTAGCGGTACCGCTGACCGTTCTTTACGGCATGGCTCGGCGTCATCCGCCCCCCATTCGCATCCCACAATAATCCGCTCAGGAGGCTCGGCTCCGTTGCCCGGCGACCTTCACCCCGATCGACTGCCGCGGCCGCAAACTTGGCCTGAACGGCGTCCCAGAGCACTCGGTCGATGATTGCTTCATGCTGTCCCTGGTAAACGCCACCTTTGAAGTGCACCTCACCCAGATAGAGCGGGTTTTGAAGAAGGTGTCGAAGGCTGCCGCGGCCGAACGGGATGCCGGCTCGGCCAGCCCGCGACTTGGTGGTAACGCCCTCCTCATGCAGGCGCTCCAGCAGTGACCGCACTAAGCCAGCTTCGAGATAGCTGCTGAAGATGTGGCGAACGGTGTCAGCCTCGGCGAAGTTGATGATCAACTTTCGGTCCGCGACATCGTAGCCGAGCGGCGGATTGCCACCCATCCACATGCCCTTCTTCTTGGCTGCGGCAATCTTGTCGCGGAGGCGCTCGCCGGTCACTTCGCGCTCGAACTGGGCGAAGGAGAGCAGCACGTTGAGTGTCAGGCGCCCCATGCTGGTCGTGGTGTTGAACGATTGTGTGACGCTCACGAAGGATGCTCCGGCCGCGTCCAGCACATCGACGATCTTGGCGAAGTCCGACAGGCTGCGGGTCAGGCGGTCTACCTTGTAAACGACAATCACAGCGACCTTGCCGGCTCTGACCTGATCCAGCAGCGCGGGAAGCCCGGGCCGATCCAAGTTGCCGCCGGAGAAACCACCATCGTCGAACTGCTCGAGGATGAGGCTCCAGCCCTCGTGCTTCTGGCTGAGGATATAGGCAGCGCAGGCCTCGCGCTGCGCGTCCAGGCTGTTGAACTCCTGCTCGAGACCCTCCTCGGTCGACTTGCGGGTGTATATGGCGCAGCGGACAAGCTTGGTCATGCTGCCCTCTCCGTGAGGCCGAAGAAGCGCGGGCCCGACCAGCGTGTGCCGGTGATCTCGGTCGCTATGGTGCTCAGCGACGAGTAGCTCCGGCTTTCGAACAGAAAGCCGCCTTCCGTGACCAGCACCGAGTAGGTCGTCCCACGCCAGCGGCGGACGAGCCGATTGCCGGGCTTCAGCCGAAGTCTCGGGCCTGTCTTCTCTGGCTTCTGACCCGGAACGGAGATAGTCGCACGGCCGTCAAGCTCGCGACAAAGATCGATCGGCAGCCCACCCCACGCCCTCTCCTGCAGGCGATAGGCGATGCCGCGCTCCACTTCATGACGCAGAAAGTGCGGCAGCCACTTCGAGTCATTCCAAGAGCAGTTCGATCCACGTGAGTTCCTGATAATCGAGCCGAGTGCTGGCACCGGATCATTCATCCGACTCTTTCCAGAAGGCTCGCTGGGCTTCGACGTAGAGCCGAGATGCTCAAGGATCGACATTGCAGATTCCAATGCGGGAACGACGCCGCGGTCTGCGTCCACACCGGCCTGTCGCGACCTGCCACCGGGAAGGTGGATGATCGCAGCCACCGTTGGGTCTGATGACGTCCTTTACAACAACAAGCTTTCTTGGCTGAGGAAAGTGGCGCCGCTAAGACCGAAAGAGATGGTGCACGTATGTTATATTGACGACTTGTCCAACAACGCGGTATGAGGAGGAAAGAACAAGGGGAGAGGGTTCCGTGATCAATCGAGTTTGTCGTTGGTGGACTGCATCGGCAGCCGCGTCTGCGATCATCGCGGGCATGAGCACGCCCGGTCAGGCGCAGGAAGCGCAGGCGGAGGCACGCGATACGGTGGGCGAGATCATCGTCACCGCTCAAAAGCGCGCCGAGAACGTTCAGGACGTGCCGATTGCGATCACTGCCCTGACCAGCGCCGACCTTGCCGCCGCGCGGATCGAGGACTCTAAGGACCTGCAGTTCAATGCGCCGAACGTCACCCTGTCGGCCAATCGCAACATCACCATTCGTGGCGTCGGCTCGGCCTCGTTCGGCGGGACCGGCGACACCAATATCGGCGTGCTGGTAAACGGCGTCTTCCTGCAGTCAGGGAGCTCCTTTGGTGAGTTCTTCGATCTTGAGCGGATCGAGGTGCTGCGCGGGCCACAGGGGACGCTGTTCGGCCGCAACACGACGGGCGGCGTCATCCACTTCATCACCAAGCGCCCGACTGAAGAGTTCGAAGGCTTTGTCGACGCGCAGCTTGAAAATTATCGCGGTGTCAGGCTGTCCGGTGCAATCAACATCCCGATCGCAAACGGCATTTCCCAACGCTTTGCGGCGAACTTCATCAAGCGCGACGGCTATACCCGCAATCTTTTCGACGGCTCTCGCATCGACGGTCGCGATCAGTACACGCTGCGCTCGACGACTCGGATCGAACCGACCGACACGACAACGGTCGATCTGACCCTCACCTACTTCTCTGAGAATAGCGATCGGCAGAACGCGGCCAAGTCGCTCTGCACGCCCAACGCTGCGTTCGGCTGCGGGCCCGACTCGGTCTCGACCGCCTTCCCAACCACCAACTTCCGCATCGATGCGGCTTTCCTGCCCGGCGCCGTGCGGCCCGGCACCTTCACCACCAATCCCCGCAACCTGCGCGAGGTCAGCATCGACGTCGATCCGGTGCAGAAGGCTGAAGACTTTCTCGGCACGCTGGAGATCAATCAGGAAATCGGCGCGCTCACCCTCACTTCGGTGACCGGCCTGCGCGACGGCGACAACAGCTCAGTGCGGGATTTCGACCAGGGGTCGCGCCCCAACGCCTTCAATCCCGGCACGTTCAATACGCCCCTGGGACCGGTGACGCTCGCGAATGACGGACGCGGCAATGGCGTGCTCACCTATCTGCTCGGTGACGGAAAAACCGTTACCACCACGGATTACCGCACGGCGCAGGAGGGCCGGGGCTCGGCCAAACAGTTCAGCCAGGAACTGCGCCTCGCTTCGGACTTCGAAGGCCCGTTCGATTTCCTGGTTGGCGCTTATTATCTGAACGCGCGGGCTAGCGGCTTCGTCGCCACCTATGTGCCGGCGAACCGGACCTTCGGTTCGATCGCGATCGGCGACACCCGGCTCGGCAAGGTGGTCTCCAAGGCAATCTTCGGAGAGGCCTATTTCGATATCACGCCCGAACTGAAGGTGCTGGGCGGGCTGCGCTATTCGGAAGATCGCAAGCGGATCGTCACCGCCAGCGGGACCTTCGTCACGCCAGCGCCGTTCCGGGGCAAGGCGACCTTCGACAAGGTGACCGGACGCGCCAGCATCAACTGGAACCCCGCCAACGATCTGACCGACGATACCAACATCTATCTGTCCTTCTCGCGCGGCTTCAAGTCGGGCGGGTTCAATCCGGGCAACGTGGCAGTGCCGACCTTTGAGTCCGAGACGATCGATGCGATTGAGTTCGGCCACAAGAATGTACTGCTGGACGGCCGGCTGCGCGTGAACATGGCGCTGTTCAACTATGATTATCGCAACCTGATCGTCGGTAACATCGTCGGCACGCTCGCGACCAACGTGAACATCCCGAAATCGCGTGTGCGGGGCTTCGAACTCGAAGTAGTGGCGACGCCGGTGCCTGGGCTGCGCTTCGAGAGCGCGCTCGGCCTGTTGGACGCGGAGATCCGCAGCGACTTCCTGTCTTCCGATCCGACGCGCGGGGGTGCCCGCTTCCAGCTTCGGGGCAATCAGCTGCCCAACGCGCCGCGTCGCACGCTCAAGCTGGCGGCGGAATATACTCATGAGTTCGGCAATGACTGGTCGATCCGCCCACGTGTCGACTTCTACTCGCAAAGCGGCTTTTATTCGCGCGAGTTCAACCTCGGCGCCGACCGTGTGGACAGCTGGAAGCAGCTCGACGCCTCGGTGCAAGTAGCGCGCGGCGGCGACAAGGATCTGAGCGTCAGCCTGTTCGTCAAGAACGTGCTGAACGAAGACGCAATCACTTTCCTCGAGGCGAACTCAGAGCTGGTCGGCAGCTTCCGCAGTGCGTTCCTGCTCGATCCGCGAGTCTATGGCGTCGCACTCCGCGTCGGCTTCTGACAGGACAAGGGCCTCCCACTGGGATGGCGGAGGCTTTCCTCCGCCATCCATTTTGGCCGGCAGAAACCGGGGCACGAGATGAGATCGATTTGGCCGAGAGTCCTGGCGCTGGCAGCCACCCTGGCATTGGGAGCGCCCGCCTTTGCGCAGCCTCGTGACTTGGAAGCGCCGGTGCTGGGCCGGGCAGGCGAAGCGCCGGTCGGGACCCGGACTTTGGAGCTGGCGCTGGGGCCGCGTGTCGGCCTTACCGCGGTCGCGGAGCCGCGCATCATCGGGGTTCGGCTCTGGTATCCCGCGCAAGCAGGGACAGGGCCGGCGGCCATGTACCGGCATGTTGCGCGCTTCGCGGCAGGCAGCGCGCTGGAGATCGTGGAGCGGGGCGTCGCGCGCGACAATGCCGTCCCGGCAAACGGAACGGTGCCGCTCGTCCTTCTTTCCCACGGCTATCGCGGGTGGAGCGCGCATCTGAGCCGGCTTGGAGAGCATCTCGCGTCGCGCGGCTATGTTGTCGCTGCGCTCGATCACCGCGATACGCCCTTCGACAGCCCGGCCACCTTTGCCATTGCGTTCGGCCAGGTGCTGATCGACCGCGCCCGCGACCAACGCGAAGCGCTCGGACGGTTGCTCGCGATGCGATCGGACCGGACGAGCCCGCTCAGTCGTGTCGATCCGGCCCGGATCGGCCTGATCGGCTATTCGATGGGTGGCTATGGCGCACTCGGCACGGCCGGCGCCGATTATGACACAAACAGCAAGGTTTACGCTCCGATGCCGGCGGTCGGCCGGGCGACGCTCGTCCCGGACGCCGCGACGGCCAGAAAAATCAGGGCGCTGATCCTGTTCGCGCCCTGGGGCGCTGCGCCCGATAACCGCGTCTGGCAGGGCGCCGCCCTCGCCAAGGTCCGTGCACCGACGTTGATCGTGTCCGGCGACCAGGACGACATCGTCGACTACAAAAACGGCGTCCGCTGGCTGTTCGACTCCCTCACCGGAGCGAACCGCCACCTGCTCGTCTTCCGCGAAGCGCGGCACAATATCGCTGGCAATCCGGTGGCCCTGTCCCCCGATGCGCCGTTCGCGGCGGTGGATGCCTTCCACGAGCCAGTCTGGCGGCACGACCGCATCAACGAGATCAACCAGCATTTCGTCACGGCCTTTCTCGACCTTCACCTCAAGGGCGAGAGCGCCAAGGCTGGATATCTGGACGTGCCGGTACCCGTTGCGGGCGATGGAGTGTGGCCCAGCGCCTTCGGCCAGCAATGGGGTGGAACGACGGCGGGCCCGGATCAGCCTGGATATTGGCGGGGCTTCCAGCGCCGATGGGCGCTTGGCCTCGAACTGCATCACCGGCCGGCAAAAGCGGCCAAATGACTTTGAGCGGGAGTATTCGATGTTCGATCTGAACGGCCATGTCGGCCTGGTGACCGGCGGCAATGGCGGCCTCGGCCTGGCCATGGCGAAAGGGCTGGTGAAGGCCGGCGCGCAAGTCGCCATCTGGGGGCGGAATGCGGAGAAGAACGCCGATGCCGTTGCCCAGCTTGAAGCCATGGGCGGCACCGCGGCCGCATTCGCCTGCGACGTCACGGACGATGCCGCCGCTAAGCGGGCCTTTGCCGCGACGCTGGAACGTTTCGGCACTGTCCATAGCTGCTTCGCCAATGCCGGCGGCGCCGGGGTCCGCGGGCCGTTTCACGAGCTCAGCCGATCCGACTGGTCGCAGACCATCGACCTCAACCTGCAGAGCGTCGTCACCACCTTTCAGCTCGCCACGCGTCACTGGCTGGAGCGGCAGCAGCCGGGCAAGCTGATCGTCACCTCGTCATTGGCAGCGATCGTCGGGCTGGCGGGCGCGAGCGGCTATTCGACGACCAAGGCGGCGGTGATGGGCCTGGTGCGCGCGCTTGCGATCGAACTGGGCCGCGCGAACATCCAGGCGAACGCAATCCTGCCCGGATTCATCGAAACCGAAATGTCTCTCGACACGCCCAAAGCCTTTCAGGACGCGTGCCGCCGCCGCGCCGCGTCCGGGCAGATCGGACAGCTGGAGGACATGGAAGGGATCGCCGTGTTCCTGGCGTCGCAAGAGAGCCGGTTCATGACCGGCCAGTGCCTAATCCTCGACGGCGGTCACTCGATCTTTCCGCTGTAGCCGCCCGGTCGCGAACGGGCTTGCCGAAGGACGCCCCAGCGGTTGCCGGCGGATGAAATGCTCGCTCTTCAGATGTGCGAAGGTGCCGACGATCATCGTGACGGTTAAGTCCTCGAGCGTCTGCAGGTCCATGCCGTGGCGGTGCAGATAGGCGCCTGCAGACGCCGGCAGGCCGAAAGAAATGTCCGTTGCCGCGCGAGCGAGATCGCCCGGCAGGCCGAAGTGGCTGATGACGATATCGGTTAGATAATCGACCGCCGCTTCGCGGCCGAAATCGGTCGGATCGTGAATGTCAGAGACGCTCGGCTCGACCTGCAGACGTTCGATGATCAGCCCACGCTCGGCGATATAACTCAGATAAACATGGGTGACGGCGCGGACCAGGCCCTCAAACGTGTCCGCGCTGTCGGCCGCCTCGGCCTGCAATCGACGCAGCCGCCGCAGCTCGCGCTTCAGCAGCTCCTGGAGGAGTTCGGTCAGGTTCGGGAAGTAGTTGTAGACGAGCGACTTGCTGATGCCGGCTTCCTTGCCGATCCGCTCAATGGTGACTGCCGCGACGCCCTCCCGGGCGATGATGTCGGCAGTATGGTCGAGGATCAACGACCGGCGTGCTTCCGGGCTCAACCGGCGGCGTTGCTGCGATGATGCCCCTTTTGCCATCGCCGGGGCGATAGCAGATTTCACCTCACCGAACAGGCGGGTAGTTGTGCGTCCAGGCGGCGATGGACTCCGCAATGTCGCCACCGACATTCTGTTGCACTGAGAACAGGTTCCCGTCCGGGTCATAAGCATATTGGACGGACCAGCCGCCGATGCGCATCGGCTTGCCCGCCAGCCTTACGCCAAGACCTTTCAGCCGCGCCTGCTCCGCTTTCAGACTCGGCACTTCAAAGCCGATTCCATTGTATCCGATCGCGTCCAGCCTCTGGTCACCGGACGGGCGCGGAGTCTGCGGGCGGGCATATTGCCACACTTCGATCTCCATATTGCCGACCCCGAACCAGCCGCCCTTGATCGCAAGATTGTCGATGTCCGCGATCTCGTCGAGCGGCTTGCGGTTCTCCTGCTCGGTCGTGCGCCAAGGCTTGAAGCCGAGGAGCCGCGTATAGAAAGCGAGCATTGCTTCCCGATCTGGCGTGACGGTGGCGATGTGACTAACCCAAACGCGGTCGTTCCGCTTGGGCGACGTCAGCACTTCGTTCTCGATCATGATGCCGTCGGGATCGCGGCCATAGGAATAGACGACGCCGTAGCCGCCAATGTCGATCGGCTTGTCGCCGCGCGAGACCATCTCCAAGCCGGCCTGGCGAAATCTGGGCTCGGCCGGATCGGCAGCCGGGGATTGAAAGCAGATATGGGTATAGCCTGGACCGATCACCGGCCGCTTGGCGGCCGCCTCCCGCCGCTCGGGGTCGAAGTCCATCAGCTGGATGAACATGTTCGGCATGCGGACGACAGCAATCTCGACGCTGCCGCGCCGCGCCTTCACCAACCGGGCGGGAAAGGCGCGGGCCGGCACCATAAAGCGCTTGACGACAGGATATGGGATCGCCTTGCCGTAGAAGGTCAATGTGTCGTCGATGTCGGATACGGTGATGCCGATCGTCCTTATGCCTGTGATCGGACCGGCAGAGGCCGGTGCGGCCGCCCCGAGCAAGAGGCCAACCAGCATCATCCGCGTCACGGGCGTTTCCTTTCCTTGTGTCCGAAAACGAGCAGGACATTGCCGGGAATCTGCCCGAATTTGTCGTAGCCGGAGTTCACGATCAGCAAACCGCCCGCCACGACCGGGCCGGCGGAATCGATCGCACCCCCCATGCCCTTGACGCCGTTGATGGTGGGAAAGGCGCGGTGGGTGTCGACCGACCAGAGGGTGCGGCCATCCGCTGTCGAATAGGCCATGAGCTTGCCGTTCAGCGCTCCGGCGAAGACGATGCCATCCGTCAACGTGATCGCCGCGGACAACGCAGTGCGGCACTCATGCTTGTTTTCGGCGCAGACAAGCGGCTCGATCCGACTCCAAAGCGGCTTGCCGGTCAAGACGTCGAAGGCGTGCAGCCCCTGGCGGGGTGGGCCGGTCGGGGTCAGATGGCCCGGTGTATCGGCTATCCCGACGTAGAGCGTGCGGCCATCGGTCGCCATGCCCCAATGCACGCCGCCATTGAAGCCGCCCATGCCGGCGCGCTGCTGCCAGACGATGCGACCCTTCGCCGCCGGATCGAGCGCATAGATCATGCCCGATTTCTGCCCCGCCAGCAGCAGATCGCGGCCGTTCGCGAGCTTCACCAGGATGGGCGGAGCGCCGAAGTCGAAGTCGGGCCCATCCTCTTCGGGGCAGTTGACGCGATTGTTCTTGGGGCCGCAGGCCGCGTTCCAGGCGTCGCCGCGCACCGTCTGCCGGACCCAGCGAGTTCTCCCGCTGGTCATGTCGAAAGCGACGATCGCGTCGCTCATGTCTGTGGCCGGCGACGAGTAATTCTCGCCCGTGCCGACATAGATCAGCCCGCGCTTTGCATCCACGGTGGGCGAAGACCAGACCGGCGCCCCGGATGGACCCCAGGACGGCACGCCCTTCGGGTTCTCGCCGGTACGCTTGGGCGGCGGCACTGTGTAGCTGCGCCAGAGCGGCCGTCCGTCGGCAGCGTCGAGCGCCACGACGCCGCCCCTGAAGGTGCAGCATTCGTAATCGGGGCTATAGGCGCTAACCACCTCGGTCGACGACATCGGCACATAGAGCCGCCCCTTATGGAGCGTCGGCGAGCCGGTGATGGTGCCGGCTGGATGATCCTGCACCTTGCGCTTCCATATGAGCCGGCCGCTTCGAGCATCGACGGCGTAAACATTGGCGTTGAAGTCGCCGAAATAGAGCCGGTCGATGCGACCGGACGCGTCCTGGCCGAGCGTGGGAGCGCTGCGCACTTCGCTGTCGGCATCGAACGTCCACCAGACGCAGCCATCCTCCACGCCCAGCGCGTAGACGCGGCCGCTCTGACTGCCGGTAAAGATCGCTTCTCGCGTAACCGCGGGCTGGGACCGGGCGCGTGCTGCGTCCGGGAAAGCGAAGGCCCATTTCAGTTCGAGGCTGTTCGCCTGCTCCGGCGCGATACCGCCTTGCGCGACCTCTTGATAGCGGTCGTTGTGAAGGCTGTTGCCCCAGCGGTTCCAGAGTGGTGCTTCGGAGAGTTCCAGCCTGCCTGTACAGGCTTTCGTCTGGGCAGTGGCATCGACCCGGAGCTTGGCGCCGAGATGCTCGGCCAGCAGCCCGCGCTCGGTCGGCGTCAACGCATCGCCCTGCGGCTTCATGACGCCAGTCTCGAGTGCGGCGCGGATGCGGGCGGGCGTCAGTTGGCCGATCGCGGCGCGGGTCGGGGCTCCCCCGGCCCCATTGTCGTGACAGGCAGCGCAGTTGCTCCGGTAGAGCTGCTCGGCCTGCCCGAAGACATCGCTCCCGCTCTCCTGCCCGAGACCGCACGAGGCCCACAAGACCATCAAAGCAGCTGGAAGGAACGGGAAAATGCGAGCCATAGGACAGGCGTAGCATTATTGACGGAACGTGCAATAGTGCATAGCACAGCCCAATGAGGTGGCTCGAAACCCTTTGCCTGCTGCTGAGCGCGCTCGCCGGCGTCGGTCCGGCACTAGGTGCCACGCCGGCGGTAGAATACGCTAACCGGGTCACTGCAGGCCCTGTCCAATACCGTGAAGGATCGTTCGGCAGCAGCGATGAACGCCTCCACTATGTTGAAACGGGGAGCGGACCGCTCGTCATCCTCTACCATGGCTTCCCATCCCTCTGGTTTTCCTTCTTCGACCAGATGGAGGCGCTGAAATCGCGCTATCGCGTGGTCGCGGTGGACGGCCTCGGTGCCGGCTCATCCGCCAAGCCGGAAGGCGAGGCGCCGTATCGGATCGACCGCCTTGCCGCGCAGCTGGACCGGCTGGCGCGCCACCTGGCGGGCAACGAGCGCTTCGTGCTGATCGGCCATGATTGGGGCGCCGCGCTCGGATTCGCTTATGCGCAGGCCTATCCCGAGCGGCTCCATGCGGTCGTCGGCCTGAGCGCGCCGCCATATAATCTCTTCCTCGATCTGGTGGCGCGAGACCCGGAACAGCAGGCACGGTCCGCCTATATGCAGCGCTTTCGTTCACTAACGCTCGCCAGCGTCTCGAGCGGGGACATAGCGGAGCGCATTGCGCGGCAATCCTATGCCGGGCTGGTCGAGAGCGGAGCGTTGACGGGAGAAGAGGCAGAGCTGTTCCGCAAGGCCCTGTCCGACCCGCGCGCAATCCATGGCGGCATGAACTGGTATCGCGCCAACATACCAAGCTTCGAGGCAATCACGCCACAAACGCGCTGGCCGGCAGCCAATCCCAAGATCAAGGTTCCCGCGCTGCTGATCTGGGGCGATCAGGACCGCACCTTTGTCGAGCAGGCCTGGTCGCGCTTCGGCGAATATGCCGAGCGGCCGACAATCGTGCGGCTGCCGGGCGTCGGTCATTGGGCGACGATGGAGAAACCACAGCTCGCGAATGAAGCAATCGAGACATTCCTCAAGATGAATATCAGGAGCGCCAGACCGCGACATCGGCGGGCGCCAGCGCCGCGCCACCAATGATGAAGTCCGGGCCATCGGCCACGGGCAAGCGGACCTCGTCGTGCGAATAATTAAAGGCAAAGCATAGTCTTCCGGCACGACGCACGCGCACGCCTGCAGGCAAGTCGAGCGTCAACAGGCCCGCTTCTGCCGCCATGCGGCCGACCAGCCGGTCGAGCAGAGCAGCGTCGGGCCAGCAAGCGACATAGCGTATGCGCCCCGAGCGATAGACGATGGCTCTGCCGTTGTTCAGCGACTCCTCGGCCGGCAGGTCCGTCTCGACATGCTCCAGCCATTTCCCGACGTCGACACCAACGCCGGTTTCGATGCAGCCGGGCCGGAGTGACTCCACCCGCACTACCCGCAGCGGCACCAGCGTGTGAAGCGGTCCGGGCGGCAGGTTGGGCGGAATGTTGAAGCTCTCGGTCTTGCTGCCCGAACGCGGGCCGACCAAGACCGGGCCGCCGAACTCCGCCAGCCGGTCCACCAGAGCGTCCGGAAAGATCGGCAGGCATGGGATGACAACTATTCCATAGCCGTCAAGCGGCGCATCGGGCGCGACGATATCGACGTCGAGACCGCGCCGCCTCAACGCCGAATAGGTCTCGAAGGCCAACCGAAGGGCGCTGAAGCCGCGGCCTTGTGGCTGAGTGTCGGTGACCCAAGCCGCATCGTAGGAGAAGATCAGCGCCACGGCTCTAGGCGGCGCGCCGGCCGGACCGATCCGATCGATATCGACCGCAGCGTGCCGGGCCTCGACGGCGCCCTGGTCATCGGCCCGGTCCGGCCGGAGCAGCCCGGCGTGCATCTGCTCCTGGGCAAAGGGCGCCTGGCGCCAGCGGAAATAGGACACCAATTCGGCGCCATGCGCCATCGCCTCCAGGGTCCAGAGCCGGACCATGCCTGGCAGAGGCGCGGGATTATAGGGGGCCCAATTCACCGGCCCTGGCTGCTGCTCCATCACCGACCAGCGGCCCTTCGAACAGCCACGATAAAGGTCGTGGTGGAACGCCGCGATGTCGGGATGGCCCTGGCGCAGATAGGCCTGCTTCTCTTCCGGCGAAAACCAGAATTGCTCCAGGAAGCCCAGCGGATAGCTATCCCACGACGCCACATCCAGAGCACGGCCGAGCTGATGATGATCGAACTCGGTGAAGAAGCCCATGAAGTTGTGGATGATGTCGCGGCCCGGCGACCGGGCCCGGACGATCTCCGCCTGCACTTGATGGAACGCCACCACTTGATCGGAGGAAAAGCGGCGAAAGTCGAGCATATGCGCCGGGTTCGGCTCGGTGACCGTCAGATTCGGCGGCTCGATTTCGGCAAAGGAGCGATACTCCATGCTCCAGAACACATTCCCCCAGGCGGCGTTCAGCGCCTGAATCGTTTCGTAGCGCCTTTCCAGCCATGCACGGAACGCCTGGGCAGCCGCGGGCGAGTAGCTGACAACCGTGTCATGGCAGCCATATTCATTGTCGATTTGCCAGCCGACGATCGCCGGATGCAGGCCATAGCGATCGGCCATTGCCGCGGCGATCCGGGCGGCCTCGCCCCTATATCCTTGATGCGAGAAGCAATAATGCCGCCGCGATCCGAAGCCACGCGGCCGGCCGTGTGCGTCCAGCGGCACCATGTCCGGCATGCGATCGACCAGCCACTTGGGCGGCGTTGCCGTCGGCGTGCCCATGAGGATGCCGAGCCCCGCCGCATGCAGCGTGTCGACGGCGCGGTCGAGCCAGTGCCAGTCGAACCGGCCCGGCTCCGGCTCGATCCGGCTCCAGGCGAACTCGCCGATACGGACACGGCTCAGCCCCATCTCGGCCATGCGGCGGGCATCGTCGGCCCACCAGTCCTCGGGCCAATGCTCGGGATAATAGCAGACGCCCAGGCGCATCTTTTCGTCCGCCATCAAAGTGCCTCCACCGCGATCAGCCAAGCCGTCTCCGGATGCGTCAGCGGCAAGGCCAGGCCGATTTCAGCCAGTGCCGTGCCCGTCAGGACAATGCCTTCGCGCCATAGATCCGGCGCGGGAAGGTAGCGGGACGCCTTCGCCGGCCAGGGCTCGGTCAGTCGGACCCGGTGCTGACGGCGGGGATCCAGCCCGGTCAGCCGCACCGGCCGAGCGTTGAAGTCGCGGTTGAACTGCGTCTGCGCGGCAAGCGCCAGGCCCAGATCGCCGCGCCAAGCGAACCAGCCGAAGATGCCTGGCGCTTCGCAAACGATCTCGCTCAACCGCCCTTCATGCAGCACCGGCCGCCACTCCTTGTACAGCGCGATATGGGCTGCCAAGTGTGCACGATCCTGCTGCGACATGGCGGCGGGTTCGGCTTCCACCCCCATATGGCCGAACATCGCCACCTTGGCGCGGAAGCTCATATCGAGCCGCCTGCCGGTGACCGGATTGGGGCTGGGGCCAACATGGTTGCCGGTGACGCGCAGCGGCAGAAAGCGGAACCAGCCGCGGTTGATCCGCAGCCGCTCGATCGCGTCATTATTGTCGCTCGCCCAATAACGTTGGCAGCGCGACAGCATCGCGAAATCAACCCGGCCGCCGCCGCTCGCGCAGGTCTCGATCTCCACCCCCGGATGGGCGGCGCGCAGGCGGTCGAGCAGGCTATAAAGCCCCCGCGTCTGCGCGTGCCCCTTGCCCGCAAGCGGGAAGAGATCGCGATTATGATCCCATTTGAGATAGGCGATCGGGTGATCGGACAGCAGTCGGTCGATGACGTCGAACAGATGAGCGGTCACGTCCGTCCGGGTCATGTCGAGGACGAGCTGATGCCGCTGCATCGGGCGCTCGCCTGCTACATGCAGGCACCAATCGGGATGTGCGCGATACAGGTCGCTGTCGGGGCTCACCATTTCCGGTTCGACCCACAAGCCGAAGTCCATGCTGCGCGCCCGCACGTGATCGACGATCGGCTGAAGGCCTTCGGGGAAGCGGACGGGGTCGGGCCGCCAATCGCCAAGGCCAGATCGGTCGTCAGCGCGTCCGGCAAACCAGCCATCGTCGACCACAAACCGTTCCACGCCCAGCGCGGCCGCATCGTCCGCCAATGCTGTGAGCCGCGGCACGTCCATGTCAAAGCCAAGCGCTTCCCAGCTGTTCAGATGAACCTTGCGGGGGCCTGGACTGGGCGGCAGCTGCGCGTGAAAGGCCTGCGACGCCGCCGCCCGCCCCTTATCCGTGATCCTGAACAGCGCGTCGGGCGTAGCGAAGCTTTCGCCGGGCTGCAGCACCACCTCGCCCGGTTCGAGGCGTGCCGCCATCGACAGCACCGCTTCGCCCTCGGCATCGCGTTCGATCCGCGTCTCGTGGTCGCCGCTCCAGGCGAGATGCGCCGCGACGACCCGTCCTGCCTCTTCGGTCGCGCCCGTGCTCTCGAGCCAGACCCATTGGCCACCGCCAAAGCCGGGCCGTCCTCCGCGCGACGCCATCTCGACCGCGCCGGCGGGCAGAGCGAGGCGCTCGGCCTGCATCTCGCCTGCCCACCGGCCGGAATAGCGGACCAGCGTGCGCGCCCAATCGGGCAAAGGCAAAGTAAGCGATGCGAGGCCGAGCACGACCAGCGGCTCTTGTCCGAGATTAGTCAGCCTTGCGCTCGAGACGGTGAGCCCGGAAGCGGCAATGCGCCAAGTGAGAACCACGTCCACACCGGCAGCTGCATCGGCAAACGTGAAGGTCGCGCCGTACTGGTCCCGATGGACGCGCAGCAGCGAAAGACCGGCCACGGTCAGTCGCTCCCCGCGCATCAGGGCGACTGAGGGCTTTCCCAGATAACCGGTACCGGCTTGCGGGAGCAGCGACGGCGCGACGGGACGGTCGGGCTGAGATTCATGGTGTCCCCGTCGCCTCGCCTGAATGAGAGCATCCCCGTCCTCGTGGCCCGGCAGGCTTGGCCCGGCATAGAGGAGCTCCACTCCGCCGTCCCGCAGATGAAATGCAAGGCTCGTGTCGCCGCGATCCAGGCGCAAGAAGGTCGGGTCCGGCATTGCTGCTTCCCTTGAGGCACTATTGTGCTAATCGTCAATAACCAGCTATCGGAGGTGGCAGTGGAGACCGGCCTTTCGTCGAGCGGACCCGTCCAGGTCGCCATTTTCGTCGCGCTCACCCTTCTGGTCGCGATTGCCACATACCTCAAGCTTGGGCGCCGGCGCAGCTCACCCGACGGTTCGGGCAAGGACGTGTTTCTGGCGGGCGGCGCGCTCACCTGGCCGTTCGTCGCCGGCTCGATCACGCTCACCAACCTGTCGACGGACCAGCTGGTCGGCATGAATGGCAATCAGATGTTGCTGCTCGCCTGGTGGGAGATTGCCGGCTTTGTCGGTCTGATCATCCTCGCCTTCGTGTTCGTGCCAATCTATTATCGTGAGCGCTGCACGACGGTGACCGAGCTGCTGGAAAGGCGCTATGGCGGGCGCAGCATCCGCACGCTTATTTCAGCGCTGTTCCTGCTCGGCAACGTGCTGATCTACCTGCCCGCTGCGCTTTACAGCGGCAGCCTCTTCATGCGGACCCTGTTCGGGACGGACATTCCACTGCTCGCCTTTGCGACGGGCCTCGCAGTGATCAGCGCCGCGTACACGATCTTCGGCGGCCTTAAGGCGGTTGCGATCATGGACACCTATTCAGGCATAGGCGTGCTTGGCCTGGCCTTGCTGATCGTATTCCTGGCGCTCGCCGCCGTCGATTTCGACCTGGTGACAAGCGTACCGATGGAGCGGCTGTCGATGATCGGCGGTCCGGACTCGCCGATCCCCTGGCAGACGCTGCTGACCGGCATGATCTTCATCCAGATCTATTATTGGTCGACCAATCAGAATTTGACGCAAAAGGCGATGGCGGCGCCCAACATCCGCGAGGCGCAGAAGGGTGTAGTCGCGGCCGCCGTGATCCGCATCCTCATCGTGCCGCCGATCGTCGTCGTGCCCGGCGTTGTCGCCTTCAAGCTGTTCGGCGACATCGGAGACGCAGCCTATGGCCGGCTGGTCGGCGAAGTATTGCCCGGCTGGCTGGCTGGCGCGTTCGCCGCGATGGTGGCGGCCGCCGTGATCACGACCTTCAGTGCCGTCTTGAACAGCACGGTCGCACTCTACGCCATCGACTTTCACGAGCAGTTCGTCGGCCAGGTCCGCGACCACTGGCGGCTGAGCGCGACGGTCTCGACGATTGTGACACTGTTAGCGATCCTGCTCGTGCCGCTTTACCAGAACGCAGAGAGCATCATCAATCTGCTGCAGCAGCTGAACGGATTGACCTCTATGCCGATCCTCTCAGCGTTCGTCGTCGCGCTGCTCTTCCGCAACGTCAGGGCGGAGGCGGCGATCGCCGGCGTGCTCTGGGGAATTACCCTTTACGGCACCTACACGTTCGCCTGGCAGCCTGCGGGATTGATCACTCTTCACTACATCCACTTCATGGTAGTGGTGTTAGTGACTTCCATCCTTATGGCTCTCGCCACTAACGCGATTTTCAGGTGGTCCCGCGCACTTCGAGCAAGTTCGGGCCCCTCCTCAGACGTCGATTAAGCAGGATCGAAAAGCGCTGCTGAGGCCCGCCGTGTCGAGGGTCCCCGGCCGATGCGCTCTCCCAGGCGGAAGGCGCCAAGGCAGGCACGACGGCTTATTAGGAGGTGGACAACCTGCGCTGAGCGTGGAGCGGTTGGGCCGCCCCTCGCCTAGAAGTCCCAGGCCGCGCGGATGGCGGCGGTGTCGAAGCCGAAGCTGCGTTTTTCGACCGGGAGGATGCCGTTCGGGTTGACGATCAGCTGCAGCGGCCCGGCGGTCACCTCGCCATGCGCATACTGGAAAGTGAAGCGGACATAGTCGTTCGGCTGCCAGACCAGGGCGGCCAGATAGCCTTCCTGCTCGCCCCCATCGACCGTGTTTTCTGGCCCTGCCCCGCCGCGCCTGTCGCTCAGGTCCAGGTGATCATAGCGGAGGTTCAGCGACACCGCGCCGATGCCGCCCTTGCCGAGCGGCCTTAGCGGGCGAGTTCGCGCCCAAAGCCCGTTCTGATAGGCGCGCGTTTCCCCTGTGAAGAAATAGCCGGCTTCGGCGACCATGCCAAAAAAGGTCGGGTCGAAGCTGGTGCGGCGGCCGAGCGCCGTTTCGTTCGGCTCCAGCAGCTGGCCCGGCCGGATCGTGTTGGCGGTCAGCCACTGGCCTTCGGTGATGAAATGAAAGGGTCCACGGATCGCAATGAACTCATAGCCGAGGATGCGGTCGCTGGTGAGCGCCAGGTTGCCAGTGTTGACGAAGCGGGCGTCGGTCGTCGCGACGAACGGCCGCGCGCGATAGGCGAAGCCCAGCTGCGAGCCCGGATAGGTGCGATAGGAGGCATTGGCGCCGAGATGGAGCTGCGTTTCCCCGATCTTGGGCGCCCAGAATGCTCTGCCCGCGAGGGTGAAGCGGTCGCTGCTGCGGTCGGCACCAAAGGCATCGCCGAACACGCCGGCGGAGACGCGCAGCTCATTGTCGGGCGAGATGTAGGTCGCGAAGGCGCCGACACGGCGCACATTGGCGAAGGCCTCGTTATACTCGCCGCGCTCGATCGTGCTGGTGTAGCGGGAGCTCGAAATCTGTTCGAAGCCGTTGAATGGCTCGGTGTGGCCGAGGCCGATCTCGAACGGCGCTGTTTTCGAGGCGCGGTAGGTCAGCATCACATCGGCGGCGCGTGCAACGCCGTCGGCGAAATCCACTTCGGCCTTATAGGCAAATCCGCCCGGCGTATCGCCCTCCACGCCCAGCCGGATGCGGCGGAAGCGGGTTCGGAGCCCCAGGTCGGGCGAGACAAGGATGTTCTCCGGCTTGCTGACATAGCCCAGATCGAGATTGACGCGGCCGCGCAGCTTGAAGCGCCAGCCGTCGCTGGTGGTGAATTCGGGCGACCCCTTGAAGGCGACGGCAACTGGCGGCGGCGAGGCAGGCTTAGGTGCCGCAGGAGCGGTAGCGGCGACGGGAGGCGGGGACGCCATCGCCGGCGTTTCCGCCTTGGCCTCGAGCGCCGTCAGCCGGGCGGTCAGCGCGTCGATCTGTGCCTGCTGCTTCGCGATGATCGCGCGCAGCTCGTCACTGGTCTGCGCCGCCGCGGGCGCCGCAACAGAGGTCAGGGCGAGGAACAGGCAGCGTTTCATCAGAACAACGTTGTAAGAGCATAAAAGAGAGCAGCGACAGCAGCCGAGGCGGGGATGGTGATCAGCCATGCGACCACGATCCGCCCTGCCACCCCCCAGCGGACGGCAGAAGCGCGGCGCGCCGCCCCCACGCCGACCACGCAACCGGTGATGGTGTGCGTGGTGGAAACTGGAATGCCGAGGCCGGTCGCCACGAACAGCATGATCGACCCGCCCGCAGAGGCGCTGAAGCCCTGATGGTGCGACAGCTTGGTGATGCGCGTGCCCATCGTCTCGATGATCTTCCATCCACCCGAAAGCGTGCCGAGCGCGATGGCGATATAGCAGCTCAGCACCACCCAACCCGGCACGTGGAATTCGCCGCCGAGCATCCCCTGGGAATAGAGCAGCACGGTGATGATGCCCATCGTCTTCTGCGCGTCATTGGCGCCATGGCCGAGCGAATAGGCGGCGGACGACAGCAGGTGCAGCTTCTTGAACACCCCCTCGGCCCGTTGCGCTGTGGCGCGGAAGAACAGCCACGACGTCGCCAGCATGATCAGCATCGAGACGATCAGCCCCACTGTGGGCGACAAAACGATCGCCGACGCGGTCTTGAGGACGCCCGACCAGACAATGCCCTCCATGCCCGCCTTGGTCACGCCCGCGCCGATCAGCCCGCCGATCAGGGCGTGGCTGGACGAGGATGGGATGCCCTTCACCCAGGTCAGCACGTTCCAGAACATCGCACCGATCAGCGCGCCGAAAATCACCTGCGGATCGACAATATCCTTGTCGATGATGCCCTTCCCGATTGTCTCGGCAACCTTGAGCCCGAACACCCAATAAGCCGCGAAATTGAAGAAAGCGGCGAACAGAACCGCATGGACCGGTGACAGCAGCCGCGTCGATACGACCGTGGCGATCGAGTTAGCGGCGTCGTGCAGGCCGTTCAGAAAGTCGAAGGCGAGCGCAAGCGCGATCAGCCCGACCAGCAGAGGAAAGGCGAGCGTGGCGGTCATCAGGCGTGGTCGATCACCAGCCCGTCAATCTCGTTCGCGACATCCTCGAAGCGATCGACCACCCGTTCCAAGTGGCTGTAGATCTCGCGATTGACGACGAAGGCGAGCGGGTTCTGCTCGCCTTTTTCCCGAAACAGCTTCTTCAGGCCCGTGGCGTGGATGTCATCCGCCTGTCCCTCCAGCTTGACCAGCCGCTCGGTCAATTGATGCAGACGGGCGGCGTTGGGCTTTATCTCACGCAGAAGCGGCAGCGCCTCGGCCGTGACGCGCGCGCAATCGACGATGATTGCCGCCATGTCGCGCATCTCATTATCGAACACCTTCACTTCGTAGAGGCTGACCGCGCCAGCCGTTTGCTGCATCTGGTCGATGGCATCGTCCATCGATCCGATCAGGCCGATAATGGCGCTGCGATCGAATGGCGTCAGGAACGTGCGGCGCACGCTCTGCAGCACCTCGCGGATGATCTCGTCCGCTTCATGCTCGCGCTCCTCGATCTCACGAATATGGTCGGCCATGCCGTCGCCGCCCTGGAGCAGCCGCACCAGGGCATCGCTTCCGGCCAGTAAGGTGGCGGCATGCGCCTCGAAAAGGCCGAAGAAGTTGCCCTGCTTCGGCATCAGCGCGTGGAACCAGTGAAACATGCCTTGCCTCGTCTTCTGGCCGATCACCGTCGGCGCGAGCGGAAATGTACGGGGAGGTGCCACCTCCGATGCGCGGAAGGAGCAGATGATGTCCTTCAGCTCCGGCTCTTGTACCGCGTCGGCCGCTTCCCGTAGCGAGAACCAGCGCCGCTCCCGCTCGTCATCCTCGTCCCACTCGTCGAGCTCTTCGGTGACGGCGATCGGGAAGACCTCCACCTCGACCATCACGGAGGCGCCGCTGCTCTTCCGCTTGCGATAGCGATAGCGGCCGATGGACGCGGGACAGGCGCCGCCGCGTACGCCCGCTTCTTCCAATGCCTCATGCGCGGCCGAGTCATGCGCGCTCAGGCCCGCGACCAGATTGCCCTTGGGCAGCACCCAGCGCCTGGACTGCCGCGACGTGACGAGGAGAACAGACACGGCAGCGTCAACGGCAGGACCGGCGGTGCGGTAGGGCAGGGCAGCGATCTGGCGGATTGCAACGTCCAAGCAACAGAGGTTCAAGGGCCGGCGCGAAAGCCGTCGAGCGCCCCCTGTAACAAAACAGAAACAATCACTACAAGCTGCGTTGCCCGTTCATCCCCAGCCGCAATCAAATCTTAGCGAAGAGGCTGTTATTCACCCGTGAAGATCGGGAGGAGTGTGGCGCGATGAGCATGATGGAGGTGGGGGCGGAACGCGGACGGTTCGCCGTACCTGCAGGCGTGCGCGACACCACCGAGTTCTTCGACACGCTTTACTGCCTGACGCCGCAGGACCTGGAGCGGCTGCCAGATGGGGATGAAGCAGCGCTGACAGCGGCCGCTGTGCTGCTCGCTACGGCGCAGGAGTTCGTGGTCGACGGCCTCGCCGATCTGTTTCCCTTCTGGCGCCAGCCGGTCTCCGACCGCGTCGCCTTGGCCGTGCTCGCTTTCACTGCCATTCGGATCGAGCGCGCCTCTGCGCGCGAGTTGCCGGGCCGTGCGCGGTTCGACGCGATCAATGGCGGGCTGGAGATCATCTGCGGCTTTGCGGCGCAGGTTGCCGAAACCGACCTCCGCCCCGAGCTCGCCTATCTGACTCACAGCTTCGACGCTGCGCGCCGCAGCGGTCTGCCCGACGAACCCGCCCGCTTGCTGCGGAGCGCGCTGATGGAGCTGCTCGTCGACCCGGCGCACCTGCCGGCTCACGGTATGCGCGTCGCTCTCCTCGTCCGCACCGCGGTCGAGTGGCTGCAGCAAGATCTGGCGCCTGCCGCCGCGCATCGGCTGGCGGCGTGCTGGCCCGGCACCGCGACAGATTGCGACAATATCGTGCGGCGGCTGACAAAGGCAGGCGACGCTTCGGTCCGATAGGCGGTCGGGCGAAGGAGCGTTCCGGCCCCGTTGCGGCCCGGATGCTCCTCCGGCGCACCGCGTCTTCACCCCCTGTGGCGCGGCCGCCGGAAAGAGCGGGCGGAGCTTGTGCTTCGCCCGCTTTCGCATGTCTGCTCGTGCGGTTAGGAGCGACACAAGGTGCAAGCGGAGCATGAATTTGGACGATAAGCCGCACATCCTGCTGGTCGACGACGAACGCTCGATCCGCGAACCGCTCGCCACCTATCTCGGCCGCAACGGCTTTCGCATCACCCAGGCCGCAGACGCTGCCCAGGCACGCGAGCGGCTGCACGGCTATGCCATCGACCTCGTCATCCTGGACGTGATGATGCCCGGCGAGGACGGGCTGAGCCTGTGCCGCCATATCCGCGAGACGTCCGATCTGCCGGTCATCCTGCTGACCGCCATGGCCGAGGAGACGGACCGGATCGTCGGGCTGGAAATGGGCGCTGACGACTATGTCGTGAAGCCCTTTTCTCCGCGCGAACTGGTCGCGCGCATCAAGGTCGTGCTGCGGCGCATGGGCCGTGGCGGCGGCGTCAAGCAGCGAGCGCCGGAGACCGGCAGCTATGCCTTTTCCGGCTGGGTGCTGAAGGCTGGCGAACGCGGCCTGGTCGATCCGGATGGCGTTTCGGTGCCGCTATCCACCGGCGAGTTCAACCTGATGCTGGCATTCGCGACCCACCCGCACCAGGTGCTCAGCCGCGACCAGCTGCTCGACCTCGCCTATGGGCGGGAGGCGCATGCGTTCGATCGCGCGATCGACAACCACATCAGCCGCCTGCGCCGCAAGATCGAAGCGGACCCGAAAAACCCAGCGCTGATTAAGACCGTCTGGGGTGGCGGCTATACCCTAGCCGCGGACGTGACCCGCCTTTGAAGCGGCTTTGGCCCAAAAGCCTTGGCGCCCAGCTTGCCCTGCTGGTCGCACTTGCACTTGGGGTCGCGCAGGCGGTCAATTTCGCGCTGCTGCTGCAGGCCACGGAGCGCCAGAATCATGTGCAGACAGCGACGCTGGCGATCGCCCGATTGGCCGAGGCCGTGCAGCGCACCCGCACCGGCCAGACCACGCCGGCGATGATGCGTGGATCGCTGTCGACCGCTCAAAGCCCGGTCAACGGCACGATGAAGCTGAAGCCCGAAGTCGTCGCCCAGGCGCGCGAAATGCTTGGCCAGGTCGGCATCGTGGTCGGCGAGATCAGGGCGGCACAGGTGCCCGCCCGCGAGTTCCAGGTGCAGGTCGATGGCCAAGGCCGGATGCTGCGGCGCGCGGCGGTGCTGGAGCGCCGCGTCATTGTCGTGTCGGCGGAGATCGCCAGGAACCGCTGGATCACCACCGCCGCGCCGCTGCCGCCGCTCAATCGGGGCGTGTTCGGCTGGCTGATCTTCCAGACCTTTGTGCTTTACGGTTTCGTGCTGCTGACGGTGCTGTGGGTCGGCGGACGGCTGGCGCGGCCGCTGGCGGAGTTGCGCCAGGCCGCCGAGCGGTTCGACCGCCGCACCGCGCCCGAGCCCATCGCCGAACAGGGGCCTGCCGATATCCGCCGGCTGATCGCGGCCTTCAACGAAATGCGCACTCGCATCACGGGCATGCTCGACGAGAAGGACCGGATGCTCGGCGCGATCGGCCATGATCTGCGCACGCCGCTCGCCTCGCTTCGCGTGCGCACCGAGCTGGTCGAGGACGAGGCCGAGCGGGCGCGGATGGCCGCGACGATCGACGACATGAACCGCACGCTCGACGACATCCTCTCGCTCGCCAGGCTCGGCCGCCCGAGCGAGCCGGAACAGCGGGTGGACCTGCCGGCGCTGGTCGATAGCGTGGTCGAAGAGTTCGAGGATCTGGCCGCCGATGTGACGGTCGAGGAAGCGGACCGTTTGGCCGTGCCGATGCGCCCGAACCTGATCAAGCGCGCGCTCCGCAATTTGATCGAGAATGCGCTCAAATATGGCGTGCGCGCCCGGCTGACGGTGCGGCCGGATGGGGCGGACGCGCTGGTGCAGGTCGATGACGACGGCCCCGGCATTCCGCCCGAAGAGATTGAGCGCATGTTCCAGGCCTTTACCCGGCTCGAGGCCTCGCGCAGCCGCGACACGGGCGGCTCCGGCCTGGGCCTCGCCCTCGCCCGCGCCATCGTCGACGCGCATGGCGGCACGCTCACACTTGCGAACCGCGAGGGAGGCGGGCTTCGCGCCGAAATGCGCCTGCCGCTTTGATCGCCGTTCGTTTCGAACGAAGTCGAGAAACGCGTCTGGGGCGAAATGTCGCTTCTCGACTGCGCTCGAAGCGAACGGAGTTTAGTTTCCTATCGTAATCACCTAGCCTCGACCGATGCTCGCCTTCGCTATCCTCCTCGCCGCCGCCGCTCCCGCTCCAAATGCCGACCTTCCCCGCTGGCACGCGCAGGCGGCGCGGGTCACGATCACGCGTGACAGTTGGGGCATCGCCCATGTGCGCGGGCGGAGCGATGCGGATGCGGTGTTCGGCGCGATCTACGCCCAGGCCGAGGACGACTTCCCCCGCATCGAACGCAACTATCTGACCGCGCTCGGCCGCCAGGCTGAGGCTGATGGCGAAGGCGCGATCTGGGACGATCTCCGCCACCGCCTCTATCTCGACGAGGCCGAGCTTCGCGCCGCCTACGCCCGCAGCCCCGCACCGATGCAGCGGCTGATGCAGGCCTGGGCCGACGGCCTCAATCACTTCCTTGCCACCCACCCGGAAGTGAAGCCTAACGTGCTCACTCGCTTCGAGCCATGGATGGCGCTGTCCTTCACTGAAGGCAGCATCGGCGGCGACATCGAGCGGATCGATCTCGACCAGCTCCGCCGCTTCTATGGCGAGGAGTCGCCCGCCATCGTCGCGGCGGATCCGGTGCCGCTCAAGGAGCCGCTCGGCTCTAACGGCTTCGCGATCGGGCCGGCGAAGAGCGCGACCGGAAATGCCCTGCTGCTGATCAATCCGCACACCAGCTTCTATTTCCGTTCCGAGCTGCAGATGACCAGCGAAGAAGGGCTGAATGCCTATGGCGCCTCCACCTGGGGCCAGTTCTTCATCTATCAGGGCTTCAACCAGAATATCGGCTGGATGCACACGTCGAGCGTCGGCGCCGACAATGTCGACGAGTTCGCGGAGACGATCGTGCGCGGGCCTAAGGGGCTCGGCTACCGCCATGGCGGGACGCTGCGGCCGGTCGAACAGCGCATCATCCGCATCCGTTTCCGCCAGCCGGACGGGAGCCTCGGTACGCGCGAGTTCACCACCTTCCGCACGCATCACGGCCCGATCGTGCGGGCGGAGGGGGACAAGTGGATCGCCACCGCCTTGATGAACCGCCCCGTCGAGGCGCTGCAGCAGAGCTGGCTGCGCACCAAGGCCAGCGACCTCGCCTCATTTCAGCAAGTTGCCTCGACCTACCGCGCCAACTCGTCCAACAATACGGTCTTCGCCAGCCGCAAGGGCGAGATCGCCTTCCTGTTTCCGCAGTTCATGCCGCGCCGCAATCCGGCGCTGGATTACACCAAGGCCGTCGACGGCAGCGATCCGTCGGGGGACTGGAACGGACTGCTGCCCGTCGATCAGCTGCCCGCAGCGATCAATCCCCGCACCGGCTGGGTGCAGAACACGAACAACTGGCCCTGGTCCGCGGCCGGGGTGAACAGCATCCGCGCCGAGGCCTTCCCGCGCTATATCGAGACCGGCGAGGAGAATCCCCGGGGCGAACATGCGCTGATGCTGCTGCAACAGCCGCGGCGCTTCACGCGCGACAGCCTGCTGGAGGCGGCGTTCAGCCCCTATCTGCCCGCCTTTGCCGAGACCATTCCGCCGCTGCTCGCCGCGTATGAGGCACTGCCGTCTTCCGACCCGCTCAAGGAAAAGCTGCGGGAGCCGATCGCTCTGCTTCGCGCCTGGGATTACAGATGGGGAACGGGCTCGGAAGCGACCAGCCTCGCCGTCTTCTGGGGCAATGAGATGAGCCGGGGCCTACCCGCCGACGCACGCACGGCGGGCAAGGCGACCGACTGGTATGCGGCCGCTCCTGCGCCTTACAAGTTGAACGCGCTTTCGGCGGCGGTCGACCGGCTGCAGCGCCAATTCGGCCGCTGGCGCATGACCTGGGGCGAGATCAACCGCTTTCAGCGCATCACCAGCGACATCAAGCCGCGCTTCGACGACACTCAGCCGAGCATTCCGGTCGGCTTCGTCTCCGGCAACTATGGTTCGCTCGCCGCCTATGGCTCGCAGCCCTATCCGAACACCAAGCGCTGGTACGGCAATTACGGCAACAGCTTCGTCGCGGTGGTCGAGTTCGGCCCGCGTGTGAGCGCCCGCGCCGTGACCGCCGGCGGCGTCAGCGGCGATCCGCAGTCGCCGCATTTCGCCGATCAGGCCGAGCGCTATGCGAGCGGAGATTTTCGCGAGGTCTATTTCTACCCGGACCAGCTGAAGGGTCACACCAAGCGGGTGTACCGCCCGGGCGAGTGACCCCCTCTGCCGTCATCCCCGCGAAAGCGGGGATCCAGCGGCTGAATACTGAGCGCGTTCCCTTCTGGGTTCCCGCTTTCGCGGGAATGACGAACTAGAGGAGGTACAGGAACCGCACCGCCGCGTCCCAGTCGCGCCGGCGTGCCTCGCGCGCTTCGAGTGCGAGTGCGTCCTCGCCCCACAGTTCCTCCTGCCACAGCTCGTCGAGATTAACGGCGGACCAGAGCTGTTCCGGCTCGAACGCCCTTTCCAGCAAGGCCAAGCCGACCACCAACGAGCCGCCGATGGTGACGATCGGCGACAGGGCGGCGAGTTCGAAATCGGTGCGCGCAAACGTTGCTTCGCGCAACCGCGCGACGGTGGCTTCGGGCTGCGGCTGGTGCATGATGCCGCGGACGACATCGACATGCACATCGTAGCGCGTGCGCACCCAGTCGAGCAGCGGGTCCCACTCGCGCGCCTGCCGCGCGATCAGCTCGTCGGGACTGGTCGCCCGATAGGCAAGCAGATCGGTCTCGCCATAGCGGGCGAGATTCTCAGCGAACGCCTGATGATCGGCGGCCACGATGTCGATTGCCGCATTGGCGAGGCCAGTCAGCGGCAGCGCCTGCGGATCGAGCTCCTCGCCCACGCCGTTCCATTCCGACGCCATAGCCTCGGCCAAGGCCGCGCTGGGGACCTCCAGAAGATTGCGCTTCGGCGTGCGGACCGGCCGGCCGTCGAGGAGCACCTGCCTGCCATCGGCCCGCGCCTCTTTCCAGAAGCGCTTCATTCCGGGCTCCGCCAGCGCCGGGCAAGCAGGCGCGGCGCGATCGCGAAGCCGAATGCGCCGATCAGCACTCCGACCATCCCTGCCTCGGGCGGCCAGCCTTCCCATCGCCCTGAGGCGACGACCAGGCTCAGCAGCATCAGCACAGCGCCGCCCAGCCGAACTGCCGAGATAATGAAAAAGCGATTGCGGGCTGGGTCGGTCATTCAGATGGGCATCCAAAACTCGGTTCGGCCTGAGCCTGTCGAAGGCCTCCCTTCTTTCGTCGATGTAGAAACAGGGAGGGCTTCGACAAGCTCAGCCCGAACCGGGTGGGAGAGCGTGGAGATAGTCGACGAGAGCCGACGCCGTGCCAACCACCTCAGCCGCCCCCGCCGCGCGCAGTTCTTCCGGCGCGTGATAGCCCCAGCCGACGCCGAGCGCATGGGCGCCGCCGGAGACAGCCATCATCATGTCGAAGCTGGTGTCGCCGATCATGACCGTGGTTTCGGGCGACCCGCCGGCTTCGGCGATGGCGGCGTGGAGCATGGCCGGGTGCGGCTTCGACGGGTGGCGGTCGGCGGTCTGGAGCGTCACGAAGCGCATGTGGATGCCGTGATGCTCCAGACAGAAGCGCAGGCCGCGGTCCGACTTGCCGGTGGCGACGCCGAGCAGCCAACCCTGCGCCTCCAAGGCGTCCAGCGCGTCGGCCAGCCCATCGAACAGCGGCTCCCCGACCAATCCCTGTTCGCGGTGGCGGAAGAATGCCTGTTTGTAGCTCTGCGTGAGGGAGTCGTGCAGCGCTGCCTCTCCTTCCGGGAGGAGCGTGCGCATCGCCTCAGGCAGGCTCAAGCCGACGATGCGCCGCGTCGCCGCTCGGTCCGGCGGCGTCAGGTCATGTTCCTCGAAGCAAGCCGTCATGGCCCGGCAGATCGACGCCTGACTGTCTACGAGCGTGCCGTCGCAATCGAACAGAGCGAGGCGGTTCATAGCGACTGCATGGCCTCGGCCAGGCGGTGATTGCCGCTCGCCCAAAGGCCCGCGATCACGCCCGCAATGTCCTCAGCCGGCTTGTTCTGGCTCAGCTTGCGCGTGACCCGCACCGCCGACACCTCGACCTCGAATCCGCGGATCGCCTTGCGCATCGCATCGAACTTCGCCGGATCCATCTTGCCGCGCGTCCAGGGCACGGGGCTGAGGCCCGGCTCGTGCAGCTCCGCCAGCCTATCGAGTTGTTTGATCAGCGCCTCGTCCGGCATCAGCCGAGCGATGCCGTCCAACTCGACGGCCAGATAGTTCCAGGTCGGCACCTGGTCGCCCGGCGGATCATACCAGTTGGGCGTGACATAGCCGTGCGGCCCCGTCAGACTCAGCAGCACCGTCGCGCCGTCCAGATGCGCCGTCATGCGATTGCCGCGCGCCAGGTGGAAGCGGAAGGCCCGCTCGCCGTCCCGTACGATTGGCGCATGCGCTACCATCGGCCCGGCCTGGGTGCTCGCAAAGATGTGCGCGAAGGCGATCCGTTCGGCCAACGCCATGGCCTGCTCGTCATCCAGGTCGTGAAAGGCCCGGTTGGCATGCATCAGCTGCGGCCTCGCCCGCGCCGTTCGCCCTTGCGCTCCTTGCGGCGGGCCTTGGCGGCGGCGCTTTCCGCGCGCTTCTTGCCTTCGGGCGTTTCGCTGAACTTCACTTCGTCGAGCGGCAGGTCGCCTGCCTCGAGCTCGAAACCGAGCAAGTCGAGGCTCTCGGCGAAATGCGCGGGAAGGTCCGCCTTTACGTCGACGCGGCCGCCATCGGGATGGTCGATGCGGATGCGGCGGGCGTGGAGGTGCATCTTGCGGCTGATGCCCCCGGTCAGGAATGCCTCCTGCCCGCCATATTTGCCGTCGCCGACGATCGGGTGGCCGATCGCCGCCATGTGCACGCGCAGCTGGTGGGTGCGGCCGGTAAAGGGCTGAAGCTCAACCCAAGCGGCGCGATTGCCGGCGCGCTCGATCACACGGTAGCGGGTCTTGGCAGGACTGCCCTCCTTCTCATCAACATGCATCTTCTCGCCGCCGGTCCCCGGCTGCTTGGCGATCGGCAGCTCTATGAATCCGTCCTCGATCGAAGGCACGCCGGTGATCAGCGCCCAATAAACCTTGCGCGCCGTGCGGCTGGAGAAGCTCTTGCCGAAAAAGGCGGCGGCGCGGCTGGTGCGGGCGAGCAGCAGCGCGCCCGACGTGTCCTTGTCGAGCCGGTGGACCAGCTTCGGCCGCCCCTCCGCCTCGAACTGCAGCGCGTCGAGCAGGCCGTCGACATGCTCGTGCGTCTTGGTGCCGCCCTGGGTGGCGAGGCCCGGCGGCTTGTTGATGACGAGCGCCTGCGCATCCTTGTGAATCAGCAGTTCCTTGGCGAAGGCGATCTGGTCGTCGCTCATCACCGGCCTCTGGCGCTGCGGCTTGGCCTTTTCGGGAGCGGGCGGTTCGGCGGGCGGCACCCGGATCAGCTGACCGACCGCGATGCGATCGCCTGGCGTTGCCCGCTTGCCGTCGAGACGCAACTGACCCGTCCGGGCCCATTTGGACACCTGAGTGAAGCTGATCTCCGGCAGATGCCGCTTGAACCAGCGGTCGAGCCGGATGTCGTCGTCGTCCGCGCCGACCTTGAAAGTGCGCACTTCGCTCATGCCGGACGCCCAATCAGCAGGCCGCCGTGCAGTGCCAGGCATGCGCCGAGAATTGAAGCGAGCACATAGGCGGTGGCCGGCAGGATCGCGCCGCGCTGGATCAACGTCACCGTCTCTAGGCTGAAAGCGGAGAAGGTGGTGAAGCCGCCCAACAAGCCCACGCCCAGAAGCAGCCGGACGTTCTCCGATGTTCGCCGCGCTACAAGCATGCCCATCAGCAATCCGCCCAATATGTTCACCGCCAGCGTCCCCCAGGGAAGGACGGAACCGCGGCCGATCATCCCGCCCAGATGATAACGAGCCGTCGCGCCCACTGCGCCGCCGGCCATAACGAGGAGCGTGTTCATGGGGGTGGCTCTACGATCAAACACCCCTCACCGTCACCCCGGACTTGATCCGGGGTCCACCTGCCTTTCGGTCAAGAAGGGGGATGCCGGATCAAATCCCGCATGACGGCGATGTGCGGTTACTTAGGCGACGGTCGCCTTCAGTATCTTGCCCGGATTGCGCGGCGGTTCGCCCTTGGGGAGCGCGTCGACATATTCCATTCCGCTCTCGACGACCCCCCACACCGTATATTGCCGGTCGAGGAAGGTCGCGTCGTCCAGGCAGATGAAGAACTGGCTGTTGGCGCTGTTCGGCTGGTTGGTGCGCGCCATCGAGCAGACGCCGCGGACGTGCGGCTCGCTGTTGAACTCGGCCTTGAGGTCGGGCTTGTTGGAGCCGCTGGTGCCGGTACCCGTCGGGTCGCCCCCCTGCGCCATGAAGCCGTCGATCACGCGGTGAAACACCACGCCGTCGTAAAAGCCTTCGTTCGCCAGCTCGGTGATCCGCTGGACATGGCCGGGCGCAAGGTCCGGGCGCAGGCGAATGACGACGTCGCCGCCGGAATCGAGCGTAAGAGTGAGCGTGTCGCCGGCCATGGTGTAACTCCTGTGGATGAAAGCGGCCCATATAGAGACCGGCTCTCGCGATGGAAGGTTGCCTTTGCCGTTCCGTCGCGCCAATCCCCGGCGGCGCACGGGAAAGGAGGCGAAAATGAGCGAGACCGAACTCGACTTGACGCCCCAGGAGCCCGAAACCCAGCTCGATGAGGATGACCGGCTGAAGCCGGAGTTCGTCCGCGCCGTCATCGATCGGCTGGAGGAAGGCGACGAGGAAGGCGCGCACGCGCTGGTCGAGCCGCTCCACCCGGCCGACATCGCCGACCTGTTCGAGCTTGCCCCGTCCGACTGGCGGCAGCCGCTTGCCGTGGCGCTCAAGGATCTGCTCGACGGCGACGTGCTCGCCGAGATGAACGACTGGGTCCGCGAGGACCTGATCGACGCGCTGGAACCGGCCCAGGTGGCGGACATCGCGGCGGAGCTGGATACCGACGATGCGGTCGCGATCATCGAGGACATGGAGCCGGACGAGCAGCGCGAAGTGCTGCGCGCGATGGAGCCGGACGATCGCGCGGCGATCGAGGAGGCGCTCTCCTACCCCGAGGAGTCGGCCGGGCGGCTGATGCAGCGCGAGCTGATCGCGGTGCCCGAACATTGGTGCGTCGGCGACGTCATCGACTATCTGCGCGGCAATGACGATCTGACGACCGACTTCTGGGAAATCTTCGTCGTCGATCCGGCGCATCGGCCGGTCGGCACCTGCCAGCTCAGCTGGGTGCTGCGGACGCCGCGGTCGGTCGCGGTCGCCGATGTGATGAAGCGCGAGCAGACGCTGATCCCGGTCGACATGGACCAGGAAGAAGTGGCGCTGCGCTTCCAGAAATATGCGCTCATCTCGGCCGCGGTGGTGGACGGGTCCGGGCGGCTGGTCGGCATGATCACGGCCGACGACATCGTCCACATCATCCAGCAGGAAGCGAGCGAGGACGCGCTGCTCCTCTCCGGCGTCGGCGAAGGCGACATCAACGAGCCGGTCGTCCAGAGCTACCGCAATCGCGTGCGCTGGCTGATCGCCAACCTCGCAACGGCGCTGCTCGCCGCCTTCATCATCAGCCGGTTCGAACAGACGATCGAACGCATGGTGGCGCTTGCCGCGCTGATGCCGATCGTCGCCGGCGTTGGCGGCAATGCCGGCACGCAGACCATGGCGGTGACCGTGCGCGCGCTCGCCACCAACCAGCTGACCCAGTCCAATACCTGGCGTTCGATCTGGCGGGAGCTTCGCATCGCGCTCCTCAACGGCGGCACGGTGGCGGTGGTAATCGGCGTCGGCGTCGCGCTTGTCTTTGCGAACTCGCAGCTTGGGGGCGTGATCGCGGCGGCCATGCTGATCAATATCCTGATCGCCGGGCTTGCCGGAGTGATGGTGCCGTTGTTGCTCGACCGCCTGAACCAGGACCCGGCGGTCGCCTCCTCGGTGTTCGTGACGATGCTGACCGACTCGATGGGTTTTCTCGCCTTTCTGGGGCTTGCAACGGCGGCAGGACTCGCCAGCTAAGCATTTGATGTCTCTGCATTTGACGAAAGTGGCGATGGGTTGCACCACGGCACAGGCGCTGCGCGCGCGCGTCGCGGCGCGGGCCGAGGGCGGGGTGATGCGGATCGTCACGCGCTATCGGCCGACGCGCCATGCCGAGCTGATCGGCGGATCGCTCTACTGGATCATCAAGCACCAGCTGGTCGGGCGGCAGGAAATACTCGGCTTTGCCGAGGCTGAGGACCGGCGCTGCATCATCGAGCTGGAGGCACGGCTGGTGCCGGTGCTCGGCGCGCCGAAGCGCGCGCACCAGGGCTGGCGCTATCTGCCGGCGGCCGACGCGCCGGCCGATGTCAGCGGCGGCAGCGGCCTCGCCAACCTCCCCCCGCAGATGCTGCAAGAGCTGAGTGCCTTGGCTCTCGTATAGAGAGGATCGTCATTGCGAGGAGCGCAGCGACGAAGCAATCCAGTTGCTCCAACTTCGGCTGGATTGCTTCGCTGCGCTCGCGATGACGAAGTGAAGTCTAGCCGCAGCGGACGGTGCCGGAGCCCATTTTGCTGACCTTGCAGCGCGGATTGCCGACCAGCTGGACGTCTCCCGAGCCCATGATCGACACGTCCGCTTCGCCGCTGACCTGGGCGCGGACATTGCCGGAACCGGCGATGCTGATCTTGGCCCGCTCGGCCTTCAGCCCCTGCGCGGAAAGGTCGCCCGAGCCCGCGATGGAGACATCGATCGAGCGCGCCTGACCGACCAGCGACGCCCCGCCGGATCCAGCGATGCTGAGCGACGCCTCCTCCGCCTGGAGACCGCCGATTGCCAGGTTGCCGGAGCCCGCAATCGAGCCGTCGAATGAGGCGGCCTGCACCCGGTCCACATGCATGTCCCCGGAACCGGCGACCGAAGCGCCGCGAATGCGCGGCAGAGTAACGGTGATCGTCACCGGCTTGCGGTCCGGCGACCAGCCCATGCGCCACTTCTTCTCGCGGCCGACGCGCAGCTCGCCATTGACCACTTCGACTTCAAGCCGCTCCAGCAAATCCTCCGGTCCGGTCGCCGTGACCGACTCGGCGCCGCCGACCTTGACGATCACATTGTCCGATCCGCGCAGCTCGACCCGATCGAAGCCGCGCACGGCAAAGCTGCGCGTGCCGGATGCGCCGCCGTCGCCGCTTTCCGCGCGGACCATGCCGCAGGCGCTTAAGGTGGCGATCGCAATGGCAAGAAGTGGCAGACGTGACATCAGGTCCTCCCGAACTGTGTTGCATGCGCAATACACCACGCTCGATTTGATGTCCAGCATCCTCCCCGCTCGTTCTGAGCGAAGGCCGCAGGCCGTAGTCGAAGGGCGCCTGCTCTGAGCCGCGCCCTCGACTTCATGCCGGAGGCATGAAGTTCATCCTGAGCGCCGGCCTCAGCAGGCAGCCGGAGGGCTCACGACGAGCGAATGAGTTCGTGCAAAGGAAAAGGGCGGCGCCGTCTCCGGCACCGCCCTTTCGTTTGTCGGACCTAAGCCTACTCGGCCTCAGCGGCCGCCTCGGCCTTGGCCTTGTTGTAGATGGCGGCGGCCTTGTTGAGGATCTCGAGGATCTTCTTCAGCGCGCCCGGCTCGTCCAGCTGTTCCATCGCCGCGAGCTCGCGGGCGAGGCGGCTGGCGGCCGCTTCGAAGATCTGGCGCTCGGAATAGCTCTGCTCCGGCTGGTCGTCGGCGCGGAACAGGTCGCGCACGACCTCCGCGATCGAGACGAGGTCGCCGGAGTTGATCTTGGCCTCATACTCCTGGGCGCGGCGCGACCACATGGTGCGCTTGACCTTGGGCTTGCCCTTCAGCGTTTCCATCGCCTCGCGCATCGTCTTGTCCGACGATAACTTGCGCATGCCAACGCTTTCCGCCTTGTTGGTCGGAACGCGGAGCGTCATCCGCTCCTTTTCGAAACGCAGCACATAAAGTTCGAGGCTTGCACCGGCGATTTCCTGCCGCTGCAGTTCCACGACGCGGCCCACGCCGTGCTTGGGGTAAACAACATAATCGCCAACGTCGAAGCTGAGCGCCTTGGCAGCCATGAGTGACCTTTCTGTCTTCTTGGTCCGTCCCGACGCGTGCTCCCGGGCCCCGGGGAGCATAAGCGACCTCATCGGGATTGGACGGTCAGAGGAGGAGTTGGACCTTTCTGCAGATGTAAGGGACATCTGTTCCGAGCCAAGCCCGGTGGGAGACCACTTAACAGATTCGCAATATAATTGCCAGCGGTGTCAGTGACCCCTTAGTCGTCACCCCGAACCTGGTTCGGGATGACGAGGAGCATCAGTCTCCCTGCCCGGGCTCCGGCGAGAAGAACTTGTCGTATTTGCCTTCCTGACCCTTGAACTCGTCGGCGTCGGCGGGGGCGCCGCGACTGCGGGTGACGTTCGGCCATTGGGCGGAGAAGGTCGCGTTCAGCTCCAGCCATTGCTCCAGGCCGCTCTCCGTGTCGGGCAGGATGGCTTCGGCCGGACATTCGGGTTCGCACACGCCGCAATCGATGCACTCGCTGGGATTGATCACCAGCATGTTCTCGCCTTCGTAGAAGCAGTCGACCGGGCAGACCTCGACGCAGTCCATATATTTGCAGCGGATGCAGGCGTCGGTGACGACATAGGTCATTTGTGCGGGCCCCTTAGGTGTTTCCCTGTCGCTATGTCGCCGAGGCGGATGCGTCAACAGGGGGCGACAGGTCGGCATAGCAGAGCCGCGCTTCAGAGGCGGGGCCGCGCCGCGCCGGCAGCGCCTCGACCCGGATCACCCGCACGCGCCCGTGCAGCGGAAAGCTCAGCACGTCGCCGATCCGAACCGGAGCATGCGCCCTGTCGACGATCCTGCCGCTGATCCGCATGTGGCCCGCCTCGGCGACTGCCTGGGCAACGGTCCGCGTCCTGGCGAGGCGGGCGAACCAGAGGAATTTGTCGAGGCGGAGGGTGTCGCTCAAAAGGCGTCATCCCGAACTTGTTTCGGGATAGGGCCTCCCTCGCTTTTGGTCCGCAGCAACCCCCATGCTGTCCGCTGCCCCACTCTTATCCCGAAACAAGTTCGGGATGACCAGAAATGTACGCTCACCGCCCCAACTCCGCCAGCTTGGCGAACGGGCTGTTGGGATTGACCTGAACCTCCTCCTCGCGCCGGCGCCGGCCCTGCCAACGCCATGACGGCGCGGCGCCAGCCTCGACCGGCAGAGCGCGGAAGCCGAGGCTCAGCATCAGGCGGTTGAGCGTCGCCGGCTCCAGCCCCACCGAGGTCGCGAGCGAGGCATCGGGCACGAAGGCGCGCTTGCCCTCGCGCGCTTCGTGCGCGGCGCGGGCGATGCGCTCCACCATGTCGATCCGCACCTGCTGCCGCCCGATGCTGCGGAAGCCGGGCACATTGCCGGACGGCAGGATCACCGCTCCGGCAGGCGGCAGCTCGGCCATCGGAGCGCCGCGCCGGACGGCCAGCAGCGCAGTGCGCCAGCGCAGCGGCTCCGGCTTCAGCAGCGCCGGCGCGAACACGTCCATGGCGCCGATGGTGATGCCGAGCTTGCGGGCGGCGGCGCGGTCTTCGCGCGTCAGAGCAGCGAGCCCCGGCTCGACGCTGCGCCGATCAGCGATGCCGCCTGCTTCGACCAGAGGTGCGAGCAAGGCCCGCAAGGCGCTCGGCGTCGCGGGATCGGCGGCGGCGGCCGTCATTTTCTCGAGCGGATCGAGCAGTTTCTCCGTGCGCTCCTCCAGCCACTTGTGGAGGCGCGCGAAAATCAGGTCGCGGTTCGCGGGCTCGAGTGCGGCGGCCGCGCGCTCCAGCTTCAGGCGCGGGCGCAGCAATTCGCGCGTCGGCTCGAAGCTGGCGATCGGCCGCCCTTGCCACAGAATGGTCGGGGGCTGCCCGGCTTCGGTTGATAGCGCGAACGCCTCGTCCCCACTCGCCGCCAAGGCCCGCGAACGTTTGACACGCTCCGTTGCGAGCAGCCGATCGGCGGCGGCGATCAGTCGGCGGGTGTCGCCGTGGCGCGCGCTCGCATCAGGAGTGAAGGCGAAGCCATCGAGCCGGCCAATCGGCTCTTCATCGACGGTAACGGCACCATCCTCGCCAATGACCACCGGCAACTCGCTCAAGCCAGCCCCGATCTCGCGCAGCAGCACCGAAGTGCGACGGTCGACGAAGCGCTGGGTGAGCGCCGCGTGCAGTGCGTCGGAGAGCCGTTCCTCGATAGCGCGCGTCCGCTCGGCCCAATGCGCCGGGTTCTCCAGCCAATCGGGCCGGTGCGCGATATAGGACCAGCTGCGGATAGAGGCGATGCGGTCCGCGATCGTGTCCACGTCGCCGCCCATCCGGTCGAGCCGGGCGATCTCCTCGGCGAACCAGCTGTGCGGCACATGGCCTTCGGAAAGATGCTGGTAGAGGCGACCGACGAAGCGGGCATGATGGTCCGCCCCGGTCTTGCGGAAATCGGGTAGACCGCAGGCCACCCAGAGCCGCTTCACCGCCTGGGGGCTGCGCGTGCGGGCGCGGACCCAGTCCTCGCCCGCCAGCTTCTTGAGCACGGCCAGGTCGATCGCTTGCGGCGCGGCACGCAGCACCGGCTGGTCCGGTTTCTCCTCCAGCGACGCGATCAGGTCGTCGAGGCTAGACATACCCGGCTCGCCGTTGCGCCAGTAGAGATGCTCGAGCCTGGGAAAGTCGTGGTTCTCGATCGCCTCAATCTCTTCGGGCGTGAAGGCGCCCGGCCCGTCCTCTCCGCCGAGAGAGCCAAAGGTGCCATCCCGCTGGTGCCTCCCCGCCCGACCGGCGATCTGCGCCATCTCGGCCACCGTCAGCCGGCGTGTCCGCCGCCCGTCGAACTTCTGCAGCGACGCAAAGGCGACATGCGCCACGTCCATGTTGAGGCCCATGCCGATGGCGTCGGTTGCGACCAGATAATCGACCTCGCCGGCCTGGAACATGGCCACCTGGGCGTTGCGCGTACGGGGGCTGAGCGCCCCCATCACCACTGCCGCGCCGCCGCGCAGCCGCCTCAGCGTCTCGGCGACGGCATAGACTTCCTCGGCCGAGAAGGCGACGATCGCCGACCGTTTGGGCAGCCGCGACAGCTTCTTGGCGCCGGCGAAACTGAGCGTCGAAAAGCGCGGCCGGGTGACGATCTCCGTCTTCGGCAGCAAGGTGCGGATCATCGGCCGCATGGCTTCGGACCCGAGGATCAGCGTCTCCTCGCGGCCACGGGCGCGCAGCAGCCGATCGGTAAAGACATGCCCCCGCTCCGGGTCCGCACCCAGCTGCGCTTCATCAAGCGCTACGAAGGCAACGTCGCGGTCGACCGGCATCGACTCCGCCGTGCAGAGCAGCCAGCGCGCATGCGGCGGCATGATCTTCTCTTCACCGGTGATCAGCCCAACCTGCGCCTCGCCCTTGATCGCGACCACCCGGTCATAGACTTCGCGGGCCAGCAGCCGCAGCGGGAAGCCGATCATGCCGGAGGAGTGGGCACACATCCGCTCGACCGCCAGGTGCGTCTTGCCGGTGTTGGTGGGGCCGAGCACCGCCGCAACGGGCGAGGACGCAAAACTGGACATGGCGCCTCCAACTTGGGGGTTCCGCCAGACTTGGCAAGCACTTGATCCATTGAACGCACGAGTCCAGCGTTTCGCCGCAGCAACGGCTTCTGGCGCGGCGCTTTAGGTTGACGTTAACCCCGATTGCCCACAGCAGAAGCACCTCGACGCCACACGCGCCGCCATGCCGGGGGGCAGATTTGTACCAGCACAAGGGTCAGGAGTTCAGCCTCGGCGGCAGCGCAGGCGCGATTGCGCTGGCTCCTGCCGGGTTCGGGCGCCGCGGACCGGCTGTTGCCCTCCCCGTCCGCTCTGCTTCGGACTTCGACCTTGTTCCCGATCTCGGCGCCCGCATCGGCTCGCGCGACTGGTGGCGAGGGCTCGCGACGCTCATCGCATTGTGCGGCTCTGCGATCGCGCTCGGACCCTCGCTTAATCGTCCCGTCCTTGCGCCGGCACCGGCGCCGCTGACCGGCGAGGCAGCCGAGCAGGCGCGCGCGCAATCCATCTCTCCGCTCGCCTATGGCGCCGACACCGGCAGCCGCATGGCCGCAAGCGACCTGGTGCGCCCGCTCGGCGAAGCGCCCGAACGGCCGATGCTGGAGCTGACGGCCGCGCTTGGCGCAGGCGACAGCTTTGCACGAGTGCTGGAACGCGCGGGCGTCGGTGCGGCGGAAGCCAAGAGCGTGGCTGACCTGGTGGCCGGCACGACGCCGCTATCAGGCATTGCGGATGGCACCAGGCTCGACATCCGCCTCGGACGGCGCCCCAATAAATTCGTGCCGCGCCCCTTGGAGGCGCTGGCCTTCCGCGCCCGCTTCGATTTGCGCATCGAACTGACGCGGGTGGATGGCGCACTCAGGCTCACGCCGATACCGATCCGCGTCGATCACACGCCGCTGCGCGTCCAGGGCGTAGTCGGCGATAGCCTTTATCGCGCCGCCCGCGCGGCCGGCGCTCCGGCTGGAGCCGTTGAAACTTACCTCCGCGCGCTGGCGGGCAAGGTGTCGATCGGATCGATCGGCTCCGGCGCCCGCTTCGACCTGATCGTCGAGCAGCGCCGTGCCGAAACCGGCGAAGTCGAGACCGGGCAATTGCTGTTCGCTGGGCTCGATCAGGGCCGCCGCAAGCTGCAGCTGCTGAAGTGGAATGTCGGCGGCCGCGCCGAATGGTATGACGCAGCGGGTGTCGGCGAAAAGCGGGCGGGCCTGACGCGGCCGGTCGCGGGGCGCCAGACCTCGGGCTTCGGCATGCGGCTCCACCCGTTGCTCGGTTACAACCGCTTCCATCGCGGCATCGACTTCGGCGCGGGCCATGGCTCGCCCATCTATGCGGTGAGCGACGGCCGCGTCGCCATGGCAGGCCGCGCGAGCGGTCATGGCAACTATATCCGCCTGCTCCACGGCGGCAACATGGCGACCGGCTATTCGCACCTCAGCCGCTTCGCCGTCCGCGCCGGCCAGATGGTCCGCCAGGGGCAGGTGATCGGCTATGTGGGCTCGACCGGTCTGTCGACCGGACCGCATCTGCATTTCGAAGTCTATCGCGGCGGCGCCCCCGTCAATCCGAAGAGCGTCAACTTCGTCAGCACCTCGCTCTTGAGCGGCAATGAACTGAAGGCGTTTCGGGCGAAGCTGGCCGGCCTGCTATCGACGCCGCTCCGCTGAAGATTTGCCCCACCTGATCGTCATCCCCGCGAAAGCGGGGCCCAGCTCTCACACTATGCCCTTTCCGGGTTCTTGCCTTCGCGGGAATGACGAGAGTTGGGGAGCTCAGCACTTCTCATATTTCCAGTTGCGGCGCTTGCCCTCAGCCATCCATTCGACGGCTTGGGCCACACGCTTGGCGCGCGTCTCGGGGCGTTTCGCCTCGACCACCCACTCGAGATAGTCGCGACGGCAACTGGGCGGGAAAGCGTCATAGGTCGCCTGCGCCGCGGGTGAAGCGGACAAGGCTTCGGCAAGGTCCGCTGGCATGGTCAGTTCGGGCTTCGGATGTTTGACCGGGCGCCGCGCTTTCATGCCGCTGTCGATCAATGCCACGGCCTTGCCGATCAGCGCGTCCAGCTCTGCATCGGAGGGAAGGTCGGCGATGCTGGTCAGCCGCCCGAACTGGCCCATGGCCGATCGGCTCTCATCTTCGCCCGACACTTCCTTGCCGCGCCAGAAGCCGAAGGTCGCATGCGACTTGAACGCCGCCATCTGGCACAGGATCTGCCCCTTGTAGGTGAAGCTGGGCATCGACCAGCGGAGCGTCTCCTCCACGCCGGGACAGGCACGGTGCACGGCGGCGCGGAGATGCTGCAAGATGGGCCGGGCGAATGCGGGCTTGCCATCGATATAAGCGTCGACGCGCGGATCGGTGCTGGGCATGATCGTCTCCCCTCCCGCCCAAGCTAGCGCAAGCCGCGCCGCATGCGAACTGCTCCGGAACGGAGCCAATGCTCCGCTAACCATGGCCCTCCTGCTGACCTTGAGGTAAACAGTGCGCGTTTGTTGCTGGAGCCTGTCCGATGACCGGCCGTGTTGCGTTCGTTGTTCCGATGCTGCTGGCGCTCGCCTTGCCGGGCTGCGCCCTGTTCCGCGCCAAGCCCGCACCCGCGGCACCTGCGGCCGTGGTCGAGGTGACGGAAGATCCGGTGCCGCTGGAATGGAAGTCTGTCGCCAGCCCCCGTGACCAGGAGCGGCTGGAAGCCATGCCTGAGACCTGGCGCGCCGCGCTCGCGTCCGCGCGCCGCTATCGCGGCGCGATCGCGTCGGAAGGTCCGCTGCTGGACCCGGACGCAGCCCTGCCGCGGGCGATGCCGACGCCCGGCGCCTATCTCTGCCGGGTGGTGAAGCTTGGCGCCCGGCCTGCCTTCATCGCCTTCCGGCCCTTTTATTGCTACGTCGAGGCCGAAGGCGACCTATTGACGCTGGTCAAGGGCACCGGCTCGCAGCGCCCGGCGGGCCGGCTCTGGGCCGATAGCGACAGCCGCCTGGTGTTCCTGGGCGCGATGGGCTTCGATCGCGAAGACGCGCCCGCCTATGGCGAGGACGAGAGCCGCGACGTGGCGGGGTATCTGGAGCGGGTCGCGCCGTTCCGCTGGCGGCTCGTCGTTCCCGAACCGGGCGACGGCGCCCTGCTCGACGTCTACGAACTCCTGCCGTCCATCCCGCTCGAGCCTTGACCGCGCACCTCCGCCGACCTACTGTGTTGCTATAGCAATACAGTGGAGGTGCTGGTGTACGCACGGTTGACGCTCATGACTGGCCTTGCCCTGCTCGCGGCCTGCGACCGCACGAACGACGCGCCCGTCGAGATCCGCTCTGCCGAAAAGCCTGGGCAGAGCCGGCTGAAGATCGAAGCCGACGGCTTCAAGGCGGACGTCAACCTGCCGCTGGTCAGCATGATATCGGATAAGATGGAGGTCGATGGGGTCAAGCTCTTCCCGGGCTCCAAGATCTCCGGCGTCGACATCGACGCCAAGGGCGAGCAGGAGGGCCGCGTCACCATGCGGTTCGAGGCGCCGGCGCCGCGCGACAAGGTTGCGGCATGGTTCCAGGACCAGTTCACGCAGCAGCGCTTCGAGGCGCGGACCACCAGCGGCGGCTTTGCCGGCACCAGCCGCGACGGCAATTGGTACACGCTTGATCTGAAGGAGGCGGGCGGCAGCACCGCCGGCGAGTTCAGGCTCGGGAAGGCGCAGCGCTGACCGGCCGCGCGGCGCGGCGCAGCCCGTCCGCCGCATAGATGGCAAGCCCGCTCCAAATACAGGCGAAGCAGATCAGGTGGGCGGTGGTCAGCGGCTCGCCATAAGCGAGCACGGCCAGCAGGAACTGGATGGTCGGCGCGATATACTGCAGCAAGCCAAGCGTCGAATATTGCAGCCGCCGCGCGCCGGCCGCGAACAACAGCAGCGGGGTCGCGGTGACCACGCCGCCCAGCGCCAGCAGCACGGACAGGTCGAGCTCGGTCCCGAAGCGAATCGCGCCTGTCGCCGAGAGCCAGAAAAGATATGCCGCGGCGACCGGCGCCAGCAGCACGGTCTCGATCGTCAGTCCTTCCAGGCTGTCCACGGGTGCGATCTTTCTGATCAGCCCATAGGTGGCGAAGCTCAGCGCCAGCGCCAGGCTGATCCACAATCCCGACCCCGCGCCGACCGCCAGCACCGCGACGCCCGCCGCCGCGAGCGCCACCGCCAGGCCTTGCGCGCGCGTCAGCCGCTCCTTCAGCAGGGCCACGCCCATGACGACGTTGACCAGCGGATTGAGGAAATAGCCGAGGCTCGTCTCGAGCACGTGGCTGGCGCCGATCGCCCAGATATAGACCAGCCAGTTGAAGCCGATCAGCAGTGCGGACGCGGCAAGGAGCTTCAACGCCTTGGGATTCCTTAAGGCCGAAAGCAGTTGCGGCCAGCGCCGCGTGCCCGCGATCAGCCCCGCCAGCAGCAGCACGGACCACAGTACACGCTGCGCGACCACTTCGGTCGGCAGCACTTCGCCCAGCAGCTTGAAGTAGACGGGCAGGAAGCCCCAGAGCAGATAGGCGGAGAGGCCGAAGCCGACCCCCTTCTTCGCCTCGGCGTCCGAAATCAAAAGATGCCGCCGCCCAGCATCAAGCGCAGGCTCGCCACGACGATCACGACCAGGTTCAGGTTCCGCCCGGAGGTCCGGCTCGACACGACGCCCAGCGCCAGGCCCAGGATCGCCCACGGCAGCACCAGCCAATTCAGCGCGCCAATAAAAGGCAGAAAGGCCACCAGCGCCCAGAGCAGCGCGCCGATGCCGATCACGATGGAAGCGATGTTCAGCATGGGGCGCGATATGGGCGCGGTGTGTTAAGCACGCAAGTCAGCACATCTCTGACGAAAATGGGGACAGTCCCAATTTTGGCGAAGCTCCGGGACAGACCCCTTTCTTTCGGGGAAAATAGGGACTGTCCCCATTTTCCGGCGGTTAGAGCTTGCGGCCGATCAGTTCCTTCATGATCTCGCTGGTGCCGCCATAGATGCGCGAAACCCGGGCACCCCGCCACATGCGGGCAATCGGATATTCGTTCATATAACCGGCGCCGCCATGCAGCTGCAGGCACTTATCCATCACTTCCCACTGCAACTCCGTGTGCCACAGCTTGGCAGCGGCGCCTTCCTCCGGCGTCAGCTCGCGCCGCAGGTGGCGGGCCAGCGCCCAGTCCAGATGCGCCCAGCCGACCTGCAGCTTCGACTTGAGGTCCGCGAGCGTGAAGCGGGTGTTCTGGAAATCGAACACAGTCTTGCCGAACGCCTTCCGCTCCTTGACGAAGGCGACGGTGTCGTCGAACGCCCGCTGCGCCGAAGCCTGGGTGCCGACCGCGATCGATAGACGTTCCTGCGGCAGTTCGGACATCAGATAGATGAAGCCCTTGCCCTCTTCGCCCAGGCAGTTGGTCATCGGTACGCGGACGTCTTCGAAGAACAGCTCGGACGTGTCGGCGGCGTCCTGGCCAATCTTGTCGAGGTTGCGGCCGCGCTTGAAGCCTTCGCGGTTGGCCTCGACCAGGATGATCGAGACGCCTTTCCACGCGGGCTGCACTTCGGTGTCGGTCTTGGCGCAGACCAGGATCAGGTCGGCATTCTGGCCGTTGGTGATGTAGGTCTTGGAGCCGTTGATCACATAGTGATTGCCGTCCTTTCGGGCGGTCGTGCGGATGCCCTGCAGGTCGGAGCCGGTGCCCGGCTCGGTCATCGCGATTGCGGTGACGACCTCTCCCGAGACCATCTTGGGCAGCCATTCCCGCTTCTGCTCTTCCGAACCGTAGGAGACGAGGTAGTTGACGACGATGTCGGATTGCAGGCTGAAGCCCAGTGGCGTGCCCGCATAGCTTACTTCCTCGTCGATCACGGCATTGTAGCCGAAATCGAGGCCGAGCCCGCCATATTCCTCCGGCACTGTCGGGCAGAGCATGCCAATCTCGCCGCCTTTCACCCAAATGTCCTTGTCGACGATGCCGTTTTCTTCCCAGCGGTTGACGTGCGGCACCGCCTCTTTCTGCAGCCAGGCGCGGACGGTCTGCCGGAAAGCTTCGTGGTCGGGCGTGTAAACGGTGCGGGCGTGGCTATCGAGCAATGGACCTCTCCTATTCAGGGCAGAAGAGCCATGCTTTACGTTTCCGTCAAGGGGAGGACTTGATAGACGTGGCGTATTGCCGCCGATCCGCCGCACCTCTAGCTTCTCCCCAAAAATCAGGGGGGATCACCATGCGCCGGTTTCTACTTTCCTCAGTTGCGCTTGGCGTCGCCACAATCGCCAGCGCCGCAACGCCCGTCCCGACTCCCGTCAAGACGATCACCGATTCCGCCAGCATTACCTCGCCCGCCAATCCCAAGGCGCAGCCAGTGCCGCTTGGCGATCTGTCGGCGGTCCGGGGCCTTTATGGTGCCGCCTGGGCGCCCGACGGCAAGTCGCTCGTCATCTCGACCAACCTGACCGGGCGGTTCAATCTCTGGCGCGTCGATCTCGGCGGCAGCTTTCCGGTCCAGCTCACCGCCTCGAACGAGACGCACAACCCGGTGGCCGTCACGCCCGACAATCTGGTGCTGTTCGAACAGGATAGCGGCGGCGACGAGCTTCACGATCTTTATGCCGTGCCGCTTTCGGGCGGGGCGGTGGTCAACGTGACCAAGACGCCCGACTTCGCGGAAGCCGATGCCCGGCTGACCCCGGACGGATCGTCGCTGGTCATGACCCGGCGCGCAAAGACGGGGACCATCATCGACCTCGTGATCATGGACCGGCGCACGGGCGCCGTCCGTCAGCTTACCAACGAAAAGGATGCAGCCCGACTCTGGTCGCCTGCGGGCTTTACCGATGGCGGTCGCACGCTGATCGCCAACCGCAGCGACATCACCTTTACCCGTTCCGCAATCTACCGGATCGATCTGGCGAGCGGGCAAGCCACCGCCGTGACGCGCGAAGCTCCGGGCCTGATCGTGCAGGCGTCGGGCGTATCCCCGGACGGCCGCTTGATTGCGGTCAGCTCGAACGAAGCAAACGGACAGTTGCGGGCCGGTCTGATGGACCTCGCGACGGGTAAGAGCCGCTGGCTCAAGAACACGCCCTGGGAACAGTTGGCCGGAGCCTTCTCGCCTGATGGCCGGTCGCTGGTGATCCGCACAAACGCGGATGGTCGCTCCGATCTGTCGATCGTCGATGTCGCAACCGCAGCGGAGCGGCCGCTGCCCTTCCCGCAAGGCGTCAACAGCTTCGGCAACGCGTCGGAACCCTGGAGCCGTGACGGTCGGCTGCTCGTGCTGCGCAACGGCGCCGATTCGCCGGGCGACCTCTGGCTGCTCGACCCGTCAAGCGGCCGCTCAGAAGCGGTGACCCGCTTGGCGATCGCCAGCCTCGACCCCGCGAACCTGCCGAAATCGCGGATCGTCGCTTATCGAAGCTTCGACGGAACGCCGATCAGCGCCGTCCTCACCCTGCCCTTCAACCTGAAACGGGACGGCTCCAATCCGGCGATCGTGATTCCGCATGGCGGCCCCACCGGACAATCACAGGACAATTTCTCTCGCCAGGCGACCATGTTCGCCTCGCGTGGCTATATCGTGCTGCGCCCGAACTTCCGCGGCTCGACCGGCTATGGCCGCGCTTTTCAGGAGGCAAATGTCAACGATCTCGGAGGCGGCGACCTTGAAGATGTCGTTGCCGGTGCGCGCTTCCTCGTCGACACCGGCTATGTTCACCCCAAGCGGATCGGCATCACCGGCGGCAGCTATGGCGGCTTCATGACTTTGATGGCGCTGGGCAAGCGCCCCGAGGTGTTTGCCGCCGGAGTCAACGAGTTCGGCATCATCAACTGGTTCTCGATGTGGGAGAACTCCGTTGGCGGCCTGCGCGAATATCAGCGTGCGCTGGTCGGCGATCCGGTGGCCGACAAGGCGCTGTACGAGAAACAATCGCCGATGACCTACGCCAAGAACATCAGGGTGCCGCTGCTCAATCTGCAGGGCGAGAACGACGTGCGGGTGCCCAAGGGGCAGACCGATGAAGTCATGAAGCTGATCAAGGCGAATGGCGGCACAGTCGAGGCGGTCTATTATCCGGCTGAGGGTCATGGCTTCAGGAAGCTCGAAAATCAGGAGGATTCCCGCCGCCGCACACTCGAATGGTTCGACAAGTATCTGAAGGCGCCCGCCGTTCCGTGACGCATACCCCTACGCTGGTCGTCGATGCCCGCGCGGAGCTTGGCGAAGGGCCGCGCTGGCATGCGGGAGAGCGGCGGCTCTATTGGGTCGATATCGCGCGTAACGAACTGCACCGCTTCAATCCCGAAAGCGGTGCCGATGAGAAGCGCGTGTTCGATCAACCGGTCGGCTGTTTCGCCTTTCGGCGTTCAGGTGGGCTGTTGCTGGCGATGAAGGACGGGTTCGCCACGCTAGACAGCTGGGAGACGGAGCCTGAGCCGTTTGGCGAGCAGGTGCTGGCGAACAAGCCGGACTATCGCTTCAATGACGGCCGGACCGATCCATGGGGCCGCTTCTGGGCCGGCAGCGTCGATATGACCAAGCAGACCGGCGAGGCGGCACTGTACCGGCTCGACCCCGACGGGCGGGTGACCTGGATCGAGGGTGAGATGCTGACCTGCAACGGCGCCGCCTTTTCCGCCGACGGCAGCCGCTTCACGCACGCCAACACGCCCAGCCATGCGCTGCGCCTCTATGACGTCGTCGATCGCAAGCTGACCTATCGCCGCACCTTCCACCAATGGCCGATCGGCGAGGGGCGGCCCGATGGCGGCTCGTTCGACGAGGCCGGCTTCTACTGGTCCGCGCTGTTCGATGGCGGCCGGATCGCCCGGCTCTCGCCTTCGGGCGAGGTGGTCGAGGAAGTCGAACTGCCCGTCACGCGGCCGACGATGATCGTGTTTGGCGGGGACGACCGGCGCACGGCTTATGTCACCAGCGCCCGGCGCGAGGGCGAGCCGCAGTCGGGCGGGATCTTCAGTTTTCGCGTTGAGGTGCCCGGCGTGCCAGAGTGGCCGTTCGGCTGATCATCAGCCATTTGAGATCGCCCGTGGTGGCGAAAGCGGCGTCACAAGCCTGCGCCATCGTGTCCAAGCACTTATGCAGCACACGGCCCGAGAACATCCACTCAAGCGTATCGAGCCCGCGCTGCACCAGATCATCACGGTGCAGGATGCGGCCGGCGCGCATCAGCGCTTCGGGCAGACGACACGCATCATCCTCGAACATGATCTCGAACCAGGCCCAATCAGGCCGGCGTTCCGGGTCGAGCAGCCCGGCTAGCTCGTCGCTGCCGCGCTCCAACAAGGCGCGGGCGCTCTTCAGCTGCGGGTTGGCCTGCAGCTTTTCGGCAGCCGCGAGCATCACCTTGACCAGGTCGCGCGGCGCCGCCGGGCGCGGCTTTTGCTGGCTCTGGCGAGGAATGAAGGCGGTCGTTTCGGCTGTGGCTTCCCTGAACATAAGCTTACAAACGCAAGGACATGCAGCTTGGTTGCATGGTGCCTTCGCACCTGCAGCAATCTATCCGTCCTCACAGCCTTTGTAATTTTCTTACACTCGCGGCAAAGGGCGCTTCAGAGCCCGAATCTGGAGAGAGGATGTCCAGCCGTCCCAATCTGCCGCCGCTGCGGCTGCACGTTCCCGAGCCGAGATTCCGGCCCGGCGACGAGGCGGATTTCAGCGACGTCGCAATTCCGCCCGCGGGCGCCGCACCGCGCCCTGCCATCGAAGCGGCACCGCATGATTTCCGCGAATTGTCCTACTCGCTGGTGCGCGTGCTCGACGATGAGGGCCGCGCGGTCGGACCCTGGGACCCGAAGCTTTCGCCCGACACGCTGCGCGCGATCCTGAAGGCCATGGCGCTGACCCGCGCCTTTGACGAGCGCATGTACCGGGCCCAAAGGCAGGGCAAGACCAGCTTCTACATGAAATGCACGGGCGAAGAGGCGATCGCCTGCTCCCAGGCCTTTGCGCTCCACCGCGACGATATGTGCTTCCCCAGCTATCGGCAGCAGGGCCTGCTGATCGCTCGTGGCTGGTCGCTGGTCGACATGATGAACCAGATCTATTCGAACAAGGGCGACCGGCTGCAGGGGAAGCAGCTGCCGATCATGTATTCGACGAAGGAGGGGTCGTTCTTCTCCATCTCCGGCAACCTCGCCACCCAGCTGCCTCAGGCGGTGGGCTGGGCAATGGCCTCGGCGATCAAGGGCGACACACGCATTGCCGCCACCTGGTGCGGGGAAGGATCGACCGCGGAAGGCGACTTCCATTCGGCGATGACGTTTGCGACCGTCTACAAGGCGCCGGTCATCCTGAACGTCGTCAACAATCAATGGGCGATTTCGAGCTTTTCAGGGTTTGCCGGCGGCGAGGCGACGACCTTCGCGGCGCGGGCGATCGGCTATGGTATTGCGGGCCTGCGCGTGGACGGCAATGACGCGCTTGCCGTCTATGCCGCGACCGAATGGGCGGCAGAGCGGGCGCGAACCAACCAGGGCGCGACCCTGATCGAGTTCTTCACCTACCGCGCCGAGGGCCACTCCACGTCGGACGATCCCAGCGCCTATCGCTCGGCCAACGAAAGCGCTGCCTGGCCGCTCGGCGATCCGATCGCACGCCTGAAGCAGCACCTCGTCGTCACCGGCGAATGGGATGATGAGCGGCACGCTGCCATGGACCTGGAATGCGCAAACGCCGTCAAGGCCGCGCAGAAGGAAGCCGAGAAGAACGGCATTCTCGGCCACGGCATGCACCAGCCCATGTCCACCATGTTCGAAGGCGTGTTCGAGACACTGCCATGGCATCTTGAGGAACAGCGCCAGCAAATGCTCGCCGAAGCCCGCGCCGCAGGGATCGAGACCACGTGATGGGGAATGGGTTCACGCAGAGGCGCGGAGACGCGGAGGGTGCGGTGTTTCCGAGCATAGTCGGCGAAGCTGAGCCGCAATATTCATTTGGCTTCGCCGGAGAGGCACGGAGACTCGGACCCTCCGCGTCTCCGCGCCTCCGCGTGAACCAACGCCTTCTTTCGGGTGCCTGCTGATGGCGCGGATGAACATGATCCAGGCGATCAACTCGGCATTGGACGTGCTGATGGATCGCGACCCGGACATCGTCGTCATGGGCGAGGATGTCGGCTATTTCGGCGGCGTGTTCCGCGCGACCGCGGGTTTGCAGGCTAAATACGGCAAGACCCGCGTCTTCGACACGCCGATCAGCGAGCTCGGCATCATCGGTGTCGCGGTCGGCATGGGCGCCTATGGACTGCGGCCGGTGCCGGAGATCCAGTTCGCCGATTACATCTACCCGGCCCTCGACCAGCTGGTCTCCGAGGCGGCGCGGCTTCGCTACCGCTCGGCCGGCGAGTTCACCGCGCCGATCACCGTCCGTTCGCCCTTCGGCGGCGGCATCTTCGGCGGGCAGACCCACAGCCAGTCGCCGGAAGGCATCTTCACCCATGTCTCGGGGCTGAAGACGGTCATCCCCTCCACCCCGTATGACGCCAAGGGCCTTCTGATCGCCGCCATCGAGGACAATGACCCCGTCATCTTCTTCGAGCCCAAGCGCATCTACAACGGTCCCTTCTCAGGCCATTACAACCGCCCCGCCCAGAACTGGTCGCAGCATCCCGGCGGCGAGGTGCCGGAGGGCTATTACCGGATCGATCTCGGCAAGGCTGAGGTCGTGCGGCCCGGCGAAGCGCTGACCGTGCTCGCCTATGGCACCATGGTCCATGTCTGCGCCGGCGTGATCGAGGAGCAGGGGATCGACGCGGAGCTGATCGACCTGCGCACGCTGCTGCCGCTCGACATCGACACCATCGAGGCGTCGGTCAAGAAGACCGGCCGCTGCATGATCGTGCACGAAGCGACCCGCACGTCAGGCTTCGGCGCCGAGCTGTCCGCGCTGGTGCAGGAACGCTGCTTCTATCACCTCGAAGCGCCGATCGAGCGCGTCACCGGCTATGACACGCCCTATCCGCACAGCCTCGAATGGGCCTATTTTCCGGGCCCCGTCCGCATCGGCGAGGCGCTCAAGAAGATCATGAAGGACTGATGATGGCGAGCTTAAACAACTCCGTTCGCTTCGAGCGCAGTCGAGAAGCCGCATCCGCGAGACAAGTGTGTCTCGACTTCGCTCGACACGAACGGGTGGGGGGATAACGAAATGGGCCTGTTCACTTTCCGGCTGCCGGACATTGGCGAAGGCATCGCCGAGGCCGAGATCGTCGCCTGGCACGTCAAGGTCGGCGACCGCATCGAGGAAGACGGCAAGCTCGCCGACCTGATGACCGACAAGGCGACGGTCGAGATGGAATCGCCCGTGGCCGGCGTGGTCCGCGAAGTAGCGGGCGAAGTCGGCGACGTGATCGCGATCGGCTCGGCACTTGCCGTGATCGAAGTCGAGGACGAGGCCGAGGAGGTGACGGACGTCGCGGCCCCCGTGGCGAGCGAGACGTCGACCGAGCCGATGCCGCGCCTCAGCCCCTCTCCCTTTGAGGGAGAGGGCGACTCGCCGGAGGCGAGCGGGGTGAGGGGTCCAGAGCAAAGCGAAGCGAGCGTGGAGCCTAGCTCCGACACCCCCTCACCCTCCCACTCTGCTGACGCAGAGCGGGCCCCTCCCTCTCCCTCAGGGGGAGAGGGGCATTCCGTCCTCGCCTCCCCTGCCGTCCGCGCGCGGGCGAAGGAGCTGGGCATCGATCTCGCGCAGGTGAAGCCCAGCCAGGAGGGCCGCATCCGTCACCAGGATCTCGACGCCTTCCTCACCTATAATGCCGGCCAAGGCTATGGCCGCCCTTCGGCGCCGCGCAGCGACGAGCAGGTGAAGGTGATCGGCATGCGCCGCCGCATTGCCGAGAATATGGCGGCATCGAAGCGCCACATCCCGCATTTCACCTATGTCGACGAGATCGACGTCACCGCGCTCGAAGACATGCGCGCGGACCTGAACGAGAATCGCGGCGAGCGGCCCAAGCTCACCATGCTGCCACTGCTGATCGTCGCCATTTGCAAGACGCTGCCCGACTTCCCCATGCTCAACGCGCGCTATGACGACGAAGCGGGCGTGGTGACGCGCTATGGCGCCGTCCATATCGGCATGGCGACGCAGACCGATGCCGGGCTGATGGTGCCGGTCATCCGCGATGCGCAGGACAAGAATGTCTGGCAGCTCGCGCGCGAGATCGGGCGGCTCGCCGAGGCGGCGCGTACCGGCAAGGCGGCGTCGGCGGAGCTGTCGGGATCGACGATCACCGTCACATCGCTCGGGCCCTTGGGCGGGATCGCCACCACCCCGGTCATCAACCGCCCTGAAGTCGCGATCATCGGCCCGAACAAGATCGTCGAGCGGCCGGTCTTCGACGGCGACGACCTCGTCCGCGCTAAGCTGATGAACCTGTCGATCAGCTGCGACCACCGCGTCGTCGATGGCTGGGACGCGGCCAGCTACGTGCAGGCGCTGAAAAAGCTGCTGGAAACGCCCGTCCTGCTGTTCGCGGATTAACTTCCCCTGTCATTGCGAGCGAAGCGAAGCAATCCAGGCGGCCGCGAGCAACTGGATTGCCGCGTCGCTACGCTCCTCGCAATGACGAAGAGGCTCAGAAACTGAACTCGTCGTAGATCCGCGACAGGTCGCCCGCCCAGCTGCCGCGATAAAGCTCAAGCAGCCGCTGCGCCGGCGTCTTGCCGGTGCGCACCGTCTCCTGCAGCGGCTCCAGGAATCCGACCTCGCTCTCGCCGGAACCGCTGAGTTCGGCGCGGTAGCGAAGGCCGGAGGCGGCGATCGAAAGCACCTCGCCCGCGATGTCGATCAGCTTGCCGCCACCGGGAAGCGGCGCATCCAGCCCGAGGCGCGGCACATCGCGGCGAAGCGCCTCCCGCTCCTCCATCGACCAGGCCTTCACCAGATCCCAGGCCGCGTCGAGCGCGGGTCCGCCATAGAGCAGCCCGACCCAGAAAGCCGGCAACGCGCAGATCTTGCTCCAGCGGCCGCCATCGGCACCGCGCATTTCCAGAAAGGTCTTCAGCCGCACTTCCGGGAAGGCAGTGGAGAGATGGTCCGACCAGTCGGACAGGCGCGGCTTCTCGCCGGGCAGGACCGAGAGCTCGCCCTTTAGGAAGTCGCGGAAGCTGAGGCCGGCGGCATCGATGTAGCGCCCTTCGCGGAATACGAAGTACATCGGCACGTCGAGCGCATAGTCGGCATAGCGCTCATAGCCGAAGCCGTCCTCGAACACGAATGGCAGCATGCCGGTACGGGCGCCGTCCGTGTCCGACCAGATACGGCTCCGGAAAGACAGGAAACCGTTCGGTTTCCCTTCAGTGAAAGGCGAGTTGGCGAACAGCGCCGTCGCGAGCGGCTGGAGCGCCAGCCCGATGCGAAACTTCTTCGCCATATCGGCTTCGGATTCATAGTCGAGATTAACCTGAATGGTGCAGGTCCGCAGCATCATGTCCAGGCCGAGGCTGCCCACCTTCGGCATGTGATTGAGCATGATCGCATAGCGGCCCTTGGGCATGATCGGCAGCTCGTCGCGCCTTTTGTCCGGCCACATGCCGAGGCCGAGGAAGCCGAGGCCGAGCTCGTCCCCGACCGCCTTGACTTGCTCAAGATGCCGCCCCGTTTCGGCGCAGGTCTGGTGCAGATTCTCGAGCGGTGCGCCGGATAGCTCCAGCTGCCCAGCGGGCTCCAGGCTGATCGTGCCGTCCACGCCCCTGAGCGCGATGACCTTGTCACCCTCAGTAATTGGCTGCCAACCGAAGCGCATCAGGCCCGAAAGCAGATCGCGAATGCCGCCCGGCTCGTCATAGCTCGGCGCGCGGTGATCGGCCGTGCGATAGACGAATTTCTCGTGTTCGGTGCCGATCCTCCAAGCCTTGCGGGGCTTCTCGCCGGACGCGAACAGCTCGATCAGCTGGGCGCGGCTTTCGATGATCGGATCGACCTTGCCCGTCTCTTCGCGCGTGCTCATTGCCGCGCCTTACGGAGCGAGTGGCAAAATGCAACTGCCGGTCAGGTCCAGTCTCCATTGGCTGCCATCCAGACGCTGACCGCCGTCAGCGCCGCCGTCTCGGCACGCAGGATTCGGGGCCCTAAGGAGACCGGCACCGCCTTGGTCAAGGCGCGGATCGCGACCCGCTCGACCAGGTCGAAGCCGCCTTCCGGCCCGATCAGGATCGCCGCGGGTCCGGGATGCTCGCGCACCGCCTCCAGCATCGGCTTGCCGCCCTCTTCATCGGCGAAGAACAGGGTTCGGGAGGCCGGCCAGTCGCGCAGCAGCGCATCCAATCGGGTGAGCTCCGCCAACTCCGGCAGCGCCGTCCGCTCACACTGCTCCGCCGCCTCGATCATGTGCGCACGCAGCCGCTCGCCATTGAGCTTGTCCACCACTGTGCGCCTTGTGACCACCGGCATCAGCCGGGCCACGCCCAGTTCGCTCGCCTTTTCGGCCACCCAGTCGATGCGGCTCTTCTTGATGGGCGCGGCGCAGAGCCACAGGTCCGGCACCGCCTCCCTTTCCCGCAGGCGTGCGGCGATGCGCAGCATCAGGTCGCGCTTGCCGACGCCGGTCACTTCGCCCAGCCACTCGCCAGTTCGGTCGTCGAACAATTTGACCGTACCGCCCTGCCGCACCCGCATGACGGACGAGAGGTAATGCGCCTGCCCGCCCTCGATGCGCAGCTCCATGCCGTCGCCGAGCGGCTGGTCGATGAAGAGGCGCGGCGCGCTGTTCGGCGGCCATGCGGGCGTAGCGGGCATATATCCACCATTACCGTTCGGGCTGAGCTTGTCGAAGCCCTCCCTTTCTTTTCTGATGAAAGGGAAGAAGAAGGGAGGCCTTCGACAAGCTCAGGCCGAACGGAGTTTAGGGTGCAAAGAGCCAAGCCGACTGACGCCCTCCCTGACACCGAACATCACCGCCTCGCCCGCTCCGGAGGCCTGCGCCCGTACATCCTCTTGGCCCGGCTTGACCGGCCGATTGGATGGTGGCTGCTCTTCTGGCCCTGTGCATGGGGCGTGGCCCTCGCGGGTGGGGCGTTCGATCGCTTCGACCTGATCCTCTGGATGCTGCTCGGCGCCATCGCCATGCGCGGGGCGGGCTGCGTCTATAACGACATTGTTGACCGCGACCTCGACGCGCAGGTGGAGCGCACCAAGGGCCGCCCTCTCGCCAGCGGCGCGGTGTCGCTGAAGGCGGCCTGGGCCTGGCTGCTGATACTGTGCGGGATCGGCCTGGTCGTGCTTGTCCAGCTGCCGCTGCTCGCCGCCATGATCGCCCTCGGCAGCCTTGCCTTCGTGGCCGCCTACCCCTTCATGAAGCGGATCACCTGGTGGCCGCAGGCCTGGCTCGGCATCGTGTTCAGCTGGGGCGCCCTGGTCGGTTGGGCGGCGTACGCGCGCGAGATCGGCGCGCCGATGTGGTTCCTCTATGGCGGTACCATCGTCTGGGTGATCGGCTATGACACCATCTATGCGCTGCAGGACCGGGAGGATGATGCGCTGATCGGCATCCGGTCGTCGGCGCTCCGGCTCGGTCGCCATGTGAAGACTGGCGTCGCCTTGTTCTACGCCGCCGCACTCGCGCTGTGGAGCGTCGCGATTTGGCTGATCCGGCCTGAGCCTCTCGCCTTCGTCGCGTTGGTGCCGGCGGCGCTGCAGCTTGGCTGGCAGGTGCTCAGCCTCGATGTGGAGGACGGCGGCGATGCCCTCGCCAAGTTCCGCTCGAACCGCTTTGCCGGCCTGCTCGTCTTCCTCGCCTGCCTGACGGTCGGCACTGGCGCCGCCTGACCTGCATCCCTAAGTGCATCGGCGATGCTTTCCCTCGACGATGCGCAATCCCGGCTCCAGGACCTCGTCTCTGCCGCGCGCAAGGCCGGCGCCGACGCCGCCGATGCGCTCTACCATGGCGACCGCTCGACCGATGTGCATGTGCGCCTCGGCGCCCTTGAGAATGTCGATCAGTCGGAAGGCGAGGAGATCGGCCTGCGCGTGTTCGTCGGCAGCCGGTCGGCGAGCGTCTCCGCTTCCGATCTCGCGCCCGACTCGCTCCGCGCGCTCGCCCACCGCGCCGTTGCCATGGCACGGGAAGCGCCGGAGGACCGCTTCGCCGGACTGGCGCCCGAGGACCGCCTTCAGCGCGGCGCCGCGCCCGATCTCGACCTTGATGACGGCCGGGAGCCCGACCCTGCCGCGCTGAAGGAACGAGCGCTCGCAGCCGAGGACGCGGCGCGCTCCATCGCCGGCGTGACCAACAGCGAAGGCGCCAGCGCCTCAACAGGCCGCAGCCAGGTCGCGCTCGCCACCAGCCATGGCTTTGCCGGAGGCTATGCCGCGAGCGCCCATTCGATCGGCGCGTCGATGCTGGCCGAGCGCGACGAGCAGAAGCAGCGCGACGGCGCCTGGCACTGGGTGCGGTTTCTCGATCAGCTCGACAATGCCGAAGCGATCGGCCGGCTCGCGGGCGAGCGCGCGGTCGCCCGGCTGGGCGCGCGCAAGCTGCCCAGCGGCTCCATGCCGATCGTCTTCGATCCGCGCATCGGCGGTTCGCTCATCGGCCATCTGCTCGGCGCCATTTCCGGCCCCTCCATTGCGCGCCGCACGAGCTTCCTGCTCGATCGATTGGGCGAGCGGGTGTTCGATGAGTCGGTCACCATCCTGGACGATCCGCACCGGGTGCGCGGCCTGCGCTCTCGCCCGTTCGACGGCGAAGGCCTGCCGACCGCGCCACGCAAGCTGATCGACGCCGGCCGCCTGACCGGCTGGCTGCTCGACAGCGCCTCTGCCCGCCAACTCGACCTGGAGCCGACCGGCCATGCCGCACGGGGTGTCGGCGGCGCGCCGGGCGTTTCGGCCAGCAATGTCCATGTCGCGCCGGGACGCCAAAGCCGGGATGCGCTGATCGGAGGCATCAAGCGCGGCTTCTACGTCACCGAACTGATCGGCCAAGGCGTGAACGGCGTCACCGGCGATTACAGCCGCGGCGCGGGCGGCTTCCTGATCGAAGATGGCAAGCTCGGCCACCCCGTCGCCGAAGTGACGATCGCGGGGAACCTGAAGGACATGTACGCGCGCATGACGGCGGCGGACGATCTCGAATTCCGCTATGCCGTCAACACCCCGACGCTGCTGGTCGAGGGGATGACCGTCGCCGGTGACTGATCCCCACCTTGCCGCGGTCAGCGCCGCCGCCGCCGAAGCGGGCCGCATGGCGCACGGCCTGTGGCGCGGCGACTTCAAGCGCTGGGAAAAGGCGCCCGGCAATCCGGTCTGCGAAGTCGATCTGGCCGTCGACGACTTGCTCCGCGCCCGCTTGGAAGAGATCGATCCCGAAGCCGGCTGGCTGTCCGAAGAGACCGCCGACAGCGCCGAGCGTCTGCTCCAGTCCAAGGCCTGGGTCGTCGATCCGATCGACGGCACGCGGGATTATATCCGAGGCCGTACCGGTTGGGCGGTTTCGGTCGCGCTGGTCGAAGGCGGCAAGGTGCTTCTTGGCGTGCTCGACGCTCCATCACGCAACCAGCAATGGTGCGCGGAAGCGGGCGGAGGCGCGTGGCTGAATGGCGAACGCCTCCGCGTGACCGACCGGGACGAGCTGCCCGGCGCGCGCGTTCCCGCCGACACGCTTCCCAAGACGGACGCGGACCTGATCGGCGTGCCGCGGCCCAACTCCATCGCACTCCGCATCGCGATGCTTGCGGCCGGTGAGGTCGATCTGGTGGCGACGCTCCGCTGGGGCCGCGAATGGGACATCGCCGCCGCACACCTGATCGCGCAAGAAGCCGGCGCCATCGTCACCGACGCGCTCGGCCGGCCGATCCGTTTCAACTCGACCAGCGCCGAGGCCTTCGGCGTGCTGGCGAGCGTGCCCGGCATCCACCAGGCCGCCGTCCAGCGCCTCTGGTCGCGGGCGATGAAGGCCAGCGCGCGGTAAATTCTCGATCGTCATCCCGAACTCGTTTCGGGATAAGGGCTGAGCAGCGGGAAGTCCGGCGTGCCTTCCCGCACTTGAAGCGACGGCAGTCTTATCCCGAAACAAGTTCGGGATAACGGTCCAAGACCGATTGCCATTGAACCTCTGGGCCGTTCGCGACACAGGACGGCCGATGGTGCGCGCAGGCCCTCGTTCCGCCCTCCGGGACTTTCTCGAGAGCGAAGCTTCCGGCGGGATCGTCCTGATCGCAGCGGCTCTGCTTGCGCTGATCGTCGCCAATCTCCCGGCCACTCACTCCCTTTACGAGCACTTCATCCATGCCGAGACCGGGCCGGTGCTGAGCCCCAAGCTCGGGGTCATGACCGTCCATCTCTGGGTCAATGATGGGCTGATGGCGCTTTTCTTCTTCCTGGTCGGGCTGGAAATCAAGCGCGAGCTACTGGACGGCCAGCTCTCCCGCCCGGCCGACCGCGTGCTGCCGATCGTCGCAGCAGCCGCCGGCATGGCGGTGCCGGCGATCGTCTATCTGGCGATCACCCGATCGGTGGACAATCTCGCCCGTGGCTGGGCCATTCCGGCCGCCACCGACATCGCCTTTGCCATCGGGGTGCTGGCGTTGCTGGGCAAACGCGCGCCCACCTCGCTCAAGCTGTTCCTGACGACCGTCGCCATCGTCGACGATATGGGCGCGGTGGCAATAATCGCCGCAGTCTATACGGAGTCGCTGAACCTGCTGGCGCTTGCCGGAGCGGTGCTGGTGCTCGCCGCTATGTTCGGCATCAACCGCGCCGGGGTCCGGAGCCTTTGGCCCTATTGGCTGGGATTCGGCTTGCTTTGGTATCTCGTGCTGCTGTCAGGCGTGCACGCCACGATCGCGGGCGTGCTGGCCGCCTTCACCATCCCGATTAAGATCACGCCAGCCGCGCCCGATGCCGCCGACTCGCCGCTGCACCGGCTGGAGCATGGGCTGCATCCCTGGGTCGCCTATGGGATCGTGCCGCTGTTCGGCTTCGTGAACGCCGGCGTGACGCTGGGCGGGGCCTCGCTTCTCGATCCGCTGCCGCTCGGCATCACCGCGGGCCTGTTCCTCGGCAAGCAGCTGGGCGTCTTCGGCGCCATCTGGGCGACAGTGAAACTCGGCTTTGCCTGCCGGCCGGCAGGCGCCAGCTGGGCCCAGATTTACGGCGTGTGCCTGCTCTGCGGCATCGGCTTCACGATGAGCCTCTTCATCTCCGGCCTCGCCTTCATCGGCGAGCCGCGCTTCATCGACGAAGCCAAGATCGGCATTTTGGGCGGCTCGCTGCTCTCGGCACTCGCCGGCTGGGCGGTACTGCGCTTTGCCAAGCCGGCGGGCGCACCTATCTCTTCCAAGTGAAGCTCTCCGTCCTCGATCAATCGCCCATTCCCGCTGGCGGCACCGCTGCCGATGCGGTCCGCAACACCATCGATCTCGCGCAGGCCGCCGAGCGGTTCGGCTATCACCGCTACTGGATGGCCGAACACCATGCCTCGCCCGCCTTGGCCGGAGTCGCGCCTGAGGCGCTGATCGGACCGGTCGCGCTGGCGACGAGCCGCATTCGCGTCGGCTCGGGCGGCATCATGCTGCCGCACTTTTCGCCGTTCAAGATCGCGGAGACGTTTCGCCTGCTGGGCGCCATGGGTCCGGGCCGCATCGATCTTGGCGTCGGCCGCGCGCCGGGCAGCGATCAGCGCACCGCCTATGCGCTACAGCGCGACCGGTCGAAGCGCATGCTGGTCAACGACTTCCCCGAGCAGGTGGCAGAACTGCTCGGCTATCTCGAAGGCACGCTGCCAGATGATCATCTCTTCAAGCCGCTGGAAGCGACACTCCCGGCCGGCCATGGGGGGAGCCCCGATTTGTGGATGCTCGGCAGTTCCAGCGACAGTGCGGTGTGGGCCGGGCAGATGGGCCTGCCCTATTGCATCGCCGACTTCATCAACTCGGACGCGCTGCCGCTCGCCGATCTCTATCGCCAGCATTTCACGCCATCAGAGCGCTGCCCGGAGCCTTATGTGATGGTCGCCGTCTGGGCGATCGCCGCGTCGGATCGCGCTGGGGCTGAGCGGATCGCCGGACCGGCCCGGATGATGTTCGCGCATCTCGTCCGGGGCTCGCTGATCCCGGTGCCTACCGTAGAAGAGGCGGAGGCCTGGCTCGCCGCCAACCCGCTGCCGCCCGCTCGCCGCCGCACCTTGCTCGGCACCGGCGCCGAAGTGGCGGAGGAGGTCCAGACCGTCGCGAAGCTTTATGGCGCGCAGGAAATGATGCTGGTCAACATCCTGCCCGAACACGGCCCGCGCGTGCGAAGCTACGAGTTGGTCGCCAAGTGTCTCAATCTCGTGCCGTTCGTTTCGAGCGCAGTCGAGAAACGCGCGTAACGCCCAGCACCGCTTCTCGACTTCGCTCGAAGCGAACGGGTAAGGGGCGCCCGTGTCCCTTTCCGACCTGCTCCATTCCACTTTCGGTTTCAGCGACTTCCGCGGCGTCCAGCGGCAGGTGGTGGACCGCGTCATGGCGGGCGATCGCACGCTTGCCGTCATGCCGACGGGCGCGGGCAAGTCGCTCTGCTACCAGTTGCCCTCGGTCGCGCTCGACGGCACCTGCATCGTCGTCTCGCCGTTGATCGCGCTGATGCACGATCAGCTGCGCGCAGCGACTGCAGTCGGCATCCGTGCGGCCACCCTGACCTCGGCCGACGACAATCGCGCCGAGACGATCGAGCGGTTTAAGGGCGGTGAACTCGACCTGCTCTATGTCGCGCCGGAACGCGCTTCGACCGGGCATTTCCGCGAGCTGATCTCGCGCGCCAAACTGTCGCTTTTCGCGATCGACGAAGCGCATTGCGTCTCGGAATGGGGGCATGATTTCCGCCCCGACTATCGCCTGCTCCGGCCGCTGCTCGACAGCTTCCCGGACGTGCCGCGTCTCGCCCTCACCGCCACGGCCGACGCCCACACCCGCGACGACATTCTCGTCCAGCTCGGCATTCCCGCAGAAGGCCTGATCGTCGCCGGCTTCGACCGGCCGAACATCCGCTACGCGATCACGCCGCGCCAGAATACGAGCCAGCAGATTGCCGACCTGCTCCGCGAGCAGCCCGGCCCCGGCATCGTCTATGTCCAGTCCCGCGCCGGCACGGAAAAGCTGGCCGCGCAGATCGCCGGCACCGGCCGCCCGGTCCGCGCCTATCATGCCGGCATGGAGCCGCCGGTCCGCGCTGCCAACCAGACGGCCTTTGTTGCCTCAGAAGACATGGTGATGGTCGCGACCGTCGCCTTCGGCATGGGCATCGACAAGCCGGACGTGCGCTTCGTCGCCCATGCCGGCCTGCCCAAATCGATCGAGGCCTATTATCAGGAGACCGGCCGCGCCGGTCGCGACGGCGACCCAGCCGTCGCGCACATGTTCTGGGGCGCCGACGATTTCGCCAAGGCGCGCCAGCGTCTGTCGGAGATGGATGCATCGCGTCTCCAGGGCGAGCGCGCGCGGCTCACCGCCCTTGGCGGGCTGGTCGAGACCTCCGGCTGCAGGCGCGCGCTGCTGCTCCGCTATTTCGGCGAGACGCCGCCCGAGGGATGCGGCAATTGCGACAACTGCCTGAACCCGCCGGAGTCGGTCGACGCCACCGAACTCGCCCGCAAATATCTGTCCGCCGTGTTCCGCACCGGGCAGATGTTCGGCACCGGCTATATCGAAAGCGTGCTGACCGGCCAGTCGTCCGAACGCAGCCTGATGAACGGCCACGAAACGCTGTCGGTCTGGGGCATTGTCGACGGAGAGGAAGCCGCGCTGTTGAAGCCCATCGGCCGCGCGCTGCTGCTGAAGGATGCGCTCCGCGCCAATCACCATGGCGGATTGGAGTTCGGCCCAGCCGCGCGCGGGCTGCTGAAGGGCGAGGACAGCCTATCGCTGATCGTCCCGCCAAAGCGCGAGCGCAGGCGCAAGCGAGACGCGGCGCCCAACCCGGTCGGCGATCCGCTGTTCGACGCGCTCCGCGCCTGCCGCAGAGAGTTGGCCGAGGAAGCGGGAATGCCGCCCTATGTGATCTTCCATGACTCGACGCTGCGCGAGATGGCGGCGGTCCGGCCGCAGACGCTGGCCCAGCTCGGCGAGATCACCGGCGTCGGCAAGCGCAAGCTGGAGGCTTATGGCGAGGCGTTCCTGGCGGTGATCCGGCAACGCTAGCTCCGTTCGATTCGAGCCGTATCTCGACTTCGCTCGATACGAACGGGTAAGGGGATGCATGTTCCGCAGACTCGACGAGTATACCTACGTAGCGCCCCAGCTTTCGCCGCAGGACCTGGCCGATGCTGCTGCGCTCGGTGTTACCCATGTGATCAACAATCGCCCCGACGAAGAGGAGGCCGGCCAGCCTTCCGGCGAGATCATCGCTGCGGCGGCGCAGACGTCTGGGCTCACCTACACGGCTATTCCCGTCACCCATGCCGGCTTCAGCCATGCACAGGTGGAGGCGATGTGCGCGGCGCTTGAACAGGCGAACGGACCGGTGCTCGCTTATTGCCGCTCCGGCACCCGCTCCACCTATCTTTGGGCCCTGGCACGCGCGAAAATAGGGGACAGTCCCTATTTATTGGCCGAGAAGGCGGAAGCGGCGGGTTATGATCTCCGCCCGATCCGGCCGATGCTGGACGCGCTCGCGCAGCGATGAACTGGACGCTGCTCGCCGGCTCGCTCGCGGGCGTGCTTGGCCTGGCGCTGATCGCCAAGCTGCTAGGGCTCGGCGGCGGCGAGTTGGCGGATGAGGCCGAGGCGATTCAGATTGCCGAAGCCGAAATACCGGGCTTCGTGGCTGTGTCCGCGGAACTGGCGAAGGACAGGCGCAGCGCCAGGGTCACAGGCGCGGACGGCCGCACGCTGCGGATCCGCCAGCACGGTGCGCAGTTTGTGGCCTCCCCTCTCTCGTCGGGAGAGGGCGACTCGAGCGAGCGAGCGGGGTGAGGGGATCGGAGCTGTCCGGATTGCGCGCGATCCCCTCACCCGGACGCGCGAAAGCGCGTCTCGACCTCTCCCGACGGGAGAGGTAAGTTTTACCCGTGCCCAACCTGCCCGATCCCGTCGATTTCGCCGTGCCCGGCTTCATCGCCCTGGTGCTGGCGGAAATGCTCGTGGCGCGCGCTCGAGACCACCGGCGTTACTGCCCAAAGGACACGCTTACCTCGCTGATGCTCGGCTTCGGCTCCACCATCGCCAGCGCGATCGTCGGCGGCACGGTGTTCGCGCTCGCCAGCTGGACGCATCAGTTCCGCCTGTTCGATATTCCCTATGTCTGGTGGGCCTGGCCGCTCTGCTTCGTGCTCGACGACCTCGCCTATTACGTCTTTCACCGTTCGGCGCATCGGGTACGCTGGTTCTGGGCGAGCCATGTGATCCACCACAGCTCGCAGCATTACAATCTCTCGACCGCGCTCCGGCAGACCTGGACGGGTTTCTTAAGCATCGCCTTCATCTTCCGTCTGCCGCTGTTCCTGATCGGCTTCCCGCCGGCCATGGTGTTCTTCTGCGCCGGCCTGAACCTGATCTACCAGTTCTGGATCCACACCGAAGTGATCGGCCGGATGCCCCGCTGGTTCGAAGCGGTGATGAACACGCCCTCGCACCACCGCGTCCACCACGCGACCAACCCGCGCTATCTCGACACCAATTATGCCGGCGTGTTCATCGTTTGGGACAAGATGTTCGGCAGCTTCACGCCCGAACTGGATGAGGACCGCCCGCGCTACGGGCTGGTCAAGAACCTCGGCACCTTTAACATCTTATGGGCCGCCTTCCATGAATGGGTCGGCATAGCCCGCGACCTGTGGCGAGCGCCTTGGGGCAGCAAGCTCGGCTACGCCTTCGGCCCGCCCGGCTGGAGCCATGACGGCAGCCGCGACACCAGCGAGACGATTCGGGCGAAGTGGCTAGGACGCCAGCACCCGGTCCGCGACGAACGGATTGGTCTTCCGCTCATGCCCGAAGGTGGACATGGGACCGTGCCCCGGCACGAAAGCGGTCTCGTTCCCCATCGGCCATAGGCGCGTGGTGATCGCGTTCAGCAGGTCCGCATGGTTTCCCATCGGGAAGTCGGTCCGGCCGATCGACCCCTGAAACAGCACGTCGCCGACGATCGCCAGCTTCGACGGCGCATGATGAAAGACGACATGGCCCGGCGTGTGGCCCGGGCAGTGGCGCACGTCGAGCGTCAGATTGCCCACCGTCACCTGATCGCCATCGACCAGCCAGCGGTCGCTCTCGAACACCTTGCCGCAAATGCCATAAGTGCGGCCGTCATCCTCCAGCCGGGCGATCCAGAAACGATCCGCCTCGTGCGGGCCTTCAATCGGAACGCCGAGTTCCTCCGCCAGGACCGCCGCCTGACCGCAATGATCGATATGACCGTGGGTGATCAGGATCTTCTCGATCTCGACGCCGGCCTGTTGCGCCGCCGCCTTCAGTCGCGGCAGGTCGCCGCCGGGATCGACGAAGGCGCCCTTGTTGGTCTCGGTGCACCAGAGAAGCGTGCAATTCTGCTGAAGCGGCGTAACCGGCACGATCGCCGCTTTGAGCGGGGGATTAGGCATGAAGGCGATGTGGCGACTTTGCCCCGCCCGGACAACCCACGCCGTCATCCCGAACTTGTTTCGGGATAAGGGTCGTGCCAGGCGTGATCCCGTCCGGTTGGCTGCGAGCTGGGCCTTATCCCGAAACAAGTTCGGGATGACGCTTGTGCGGGTGGTCGGCTTCCGCTCTTACGCCTCTCTGTGCCGCCCTTCATCCTCCTCGACGACGCACGATCCGGCGCACCTGCGCGGCTGTTTCGGAAGCCCCGTCAGATCGTGCGGGCCGACACGCTCAAACAGGTCCGGCCGTCACTGGAGACACTGCGGCGGGCAGGCACCCACGCGGCGGGGTTTATCTCCTACGAAGCAGCATTCGCGCTCGAGCCGAGGCTCGCGACTATGTTCCGGCCTCCAGACACCCCGCTCCTGTGGTTCGGGCTGTTCGACGACGTGGAGGAAGTCGACGCGAAGACTTGGCTTCCGGATGCCGCTGGCGGATCGACCGGCGCTCCGCGGCCGCTGATCGAATGTGCCGACTATCTTCGTCAGGTCGACCGCGTGCAGCAGGCGATCGTCGCCGGCGACATCTACCAGGCCAATCTCACCTTCCGCGCCGAAGTGCCTGTCGCCGGCGATCCGCGCGCCATTTACGCTGGCCTGCGCCAGCGCGCGCGCGCATCCTATGGCGCGCTCATCTGGACGGGCGAGGACTGGCTGCTGTCCCTTTCCCCCGAACTCTTCTTCAACCGACTAGGCGACCGGCTGACGGCCAAGCCGATGAAGGGCACCGCGGCTCCCGATGCCGACCCGGAGCTGCTGCGTGGCGATCCCAAGCAGCGGGCCGAAAATCTGATGATCGTCGACCTGCTCCGCAATGATCTGTCGCGGGTGGCGGCCCCCGGTAGCGTCTCGGTGCCCGAGCTGTTCGCGGTCGAGACCTACCCGACCGTCCAGCAGATGACCTCCACCGTCACCGCGTCGCTGGCGGAGGGCCGCGACACCATCGGCACTCTGGAGGCGCTCTTCCCCTGCGGCTCGATCACCGGCGCCCCCAAGCTCCGGGCGATGGAGATCATCGCCGAGGTCGAGCAGGCGCCTCGCGGCATCTACACCGGCGCCATCGGGCACATTAACCCCGAAGGTGAGGCCGCCTTTAACGTCGCCATTCGCACCCTGCACTTGAAGCCGGGCGCGCGCACGGCCACTCTTGGGCTGGGTTCGGGCATCGTCGCCGACTCCGTGCCCGCGGCCGAGTGGCTGGAATGTCTGGCGAAGGGAGTATTCGTGGAGTCCGACCGTCGTTTCGATCTGATCGAGACCATGGGTTTCGATCCGCACGACGGCCTGACCCGCCTCGACCGCCACATGGCGCGGATGAAGGCGAGCGCCGAGGCATTCGGCTTCACCTTCGACCGCCACGCCGCACGAAACGAGCTGCAGGCGGCGACATTTCGCCTGCGCGAACCATCCCGAATCCGTCTACTCGCTTCGCCGGCTGGCAGCTATGCGATCGAGGTGCGCCGGCTTGAACAGCCGCCGGATACGGTCGAGGTCGCGCTCGCGCCGCTGCCTGTCTCCTCTGATGACTTCCGTCTTCGGCACAAGACGACAGATCGAGGCTTTTACGACCAGGCTCGCCGCGCCGCCGGCTGCTTCGAAGTCGCGTTCACCGACACGGACGGCTTTCTCACCGAAGGCAGCTTCACCAGCATCTTCGTGGAGCGCGACGGCATGTTGCTGACGCCGCCTCTCTCGCGCGGGATGCTGCCGGGCGTGCTCCGCGCCGAGTTGATCGAGACGGGCCGCGCCGTCGAGGCCGACCTCCGTGCCGAGGATTTGTCGGGCGATTTCTTCATGGGCAACTCCGCCCGGGGACTGTTGCGGGCGCGACTGCGTTCGGTATAGCCGCCCCCGTCCGATTGGGGGAACCGACCATGCCTCGCCTGTCAGCCGCGCTCGACCGCATCCACCCGTCGCAGACGCTGGCGATGACCGCCCGCGTCGCCGAGCTGAAGCGGCAGGGGGTGGACGTCATCGGGCTTTCGGCCGGGGAGCCCGACTTCGACACGCCCGACTTCGTCAAGGAAGCGGCGATCGACGCGATCCGGGCAGGCAAAACCAAATATACCAATGTCGACGGCACGCCTGAGCTGAAGGAGGCGATCGCGCGCAAGTTCAAGCGCGAGAACGGCCTCGACTATGCGCCCAATGAGATCATCGCCGGCGTTGGCGGCAAGCACGTCATCTTCAACGCGCTCGTCGCGACCTGCGAAGCCGGCGACGAGGTCATCATCCCCGCGCCCTATTGGGTCAGCTATCCCGACATGGTCGCCTATTCGGGCGCCACGCCGGTGATCATCGAAGGCGGCGCGGACCAGGGCTACAAGATTACGCCTGAACAGCTCGTTGGGGCGATCACGCCGCGGACCCGCTGGGTGATCCTCAACTCGCCGTCCAACCCATCGGGTGCCGCCTATTCGGCCGAGGAGCTGAAGGGCTTGGGCGAAGTGCTCCGCAGGCACGAGCATGTGATGCTGCTCAGCGACGACATGTATGAGCACATCTTCTATGCCGACTTCCCCTTCACCACCATGGCGCAGCTTTGCCCGGACCTGAAGGACCGGATCCTGACCGAGAATGGCTGTTCCAAGGCCTATGCGATGACCGGCTGGCGGATCGGCTATGCGGGTGGCCCTGCCTGGCTGATCAAGGCGATGGCCAAGCTCCAGTCCCAGTCCACGTCCAATCCCTGCTCCATCGCCCAGGCCGCCGCTGCCGCCGCGTTGGACGGTCCGCAGGATTTCCTCGCCGAACGCCAGACCGCCTTCCGCAAGCGCCGCGACTTGGTCGTCGACATGCTGAACCAAGCGCCGGGCCTGCACTGCCCGACGCCGGAAGGCGCTTTCTATGTCTATCCGGATGCGAGCGGCTGCATCGGCAAGACCACGCCCGACGGCAAGCGGATCGGCTGCGACGACGACCTGATCGGCTATTTCCTCGACCATGCTCGCGTCGCGGCGGTGTGCGGCACGGCATTCGGCCTCTCCCCCGCCTTTCGAGTCAGCTATGCGACTTCGGAAGAGGTGTTGCGGGAAGCCTGCACCCGAATTCAGGAGGCGTGCGCGGCGCTGAAGTAAGCTCCCCGGCACGGGGAGGGGGACCGCGACGCGAAGCGGCGTGGTGGATGGGGCCCACCATGCTGCAGTTCGGGCGGCGGGCCCCCTCCACCATGCTGCGCATGGTCCCCCTCCCCGCACCGGGGAGGATTTATCGAAACACAGCGTTTCAAATTCCGCACCTGTAACGACCTCATCCCGTCCCTACATGTTCATCGTCCAATCAGCCGGATTGATCGTCTGAACCTCGCCTTGTGATGCTGTTCACAGCAGGGGCAGCATCCATCTGGCAAACGACTCCGTAAATGGAGCGAAGGGTCATCAAGACCCGAGCAGAGCAAGGGAAAGAAAGTCATGCGTGCGCTGTTTCGGTCCGATCTGTTTCGCAGCCTGAGCGGAGGCTTTGTGATGGGCCTGGCGGCTCTGGTGGCGATGACGCCGGCCGAGGGCACCGACACGCTCAAGTCCAAGATCGAGTCGATCTACAAGGCCTGACGCGATGCGCGCGCGGGCCTCGTTCGGCATCATCGCGGGTCTGAGCCTGGCGGCCTGGGCCGTCGGCGGCGCGTCGATCGCCGAGAGCGCGCGCGCCGTTGCCGTGCCTGCTCCGAAGATGGACGCCGCCCGCGCCACCGGGCTGCAGACGGCCGTCCTCGCCGGGGGTTGCTTCTGGGGCGTCGAGGCGGTGTTCGAGCATGTGAAGGGCGTGAAGAGCGTCACCTCGGGCTATGCCGGCGGCGACCAGAAAACGGCGAACTATGATGCGGTCTCGACCGAGAAGACCCGCCATGCCGAAGCGGTCCGCATCCTCTACGATCCGCGCCAGATCAGTTACGGCACGTTGCTCCGCGTTTATTTCGCCGTCGCGCATGATCCGACGCAACTCAATCGCCAGGGTCCCGATATCGGCCCCAGTTACCGGTCGGCGATCTTCCCGATCGGTGCTGAGCAGGAACGGGTGGCCCGCGCCTACCTGGCCCAACTCGCCGCAGCCCGCGCCTATCCGCGGCCGATCGTGACCAGGATCGAACGGGGCCCCTTCTTTCCGGCGGAAGCCTATCACCAGAACTTCGCCCGCCGGAACCCGAACCACGGCTATATCCGCGCGCACGACGCGCCCAAGCTGGTCGCGCTGAAGGCGGCGTTCCCGAACCTGTGGCAGGACGGCTGGAGCGGCTAAATCTCGTCATCCCGAACTTGTTTCGGGATAAGGTCTCCGCCACTCCGAGTACCAGGGTGCCCCCCAGACATCCCGCTGCTCTAACCTTATCCTGAAACAAGTTCGGGATGACGCCTTGAGCGGTCGGCTGCCTTCCGCCAAGCTGCGGCCATGGCGAGCACAGCACCAGCGAGCATTCCCTCCCCTCCCGGCCTGCCGATCGTCGGCCATCTCCACCAAATCGCCAAATCAGGGCTGGTGGGCCACCTGCTCGAGGTCAGCCGGGACATGCCGGAAGGCATCTTCAAGCTGAAATTCGGCAGCCGCGTCGGCCTGTTCGTCACTTCGGCCGATCTGGTCGCCGAGCTGTGCGACGAGACGCGCTTTCGCAAGATGCCCGGGCCGGGGCTGCGTGTCGTGCGCCGCTTTGCGGGCGACGGGCTGTTCACCGCGTTCAGCGAAGAGCCGAATTGGGGCAAGGCGCATCGCATCCTGCTGCCCGCCTTCAGCCAGCGCGCGATGAAGGGCTATTACGACCTGATCCTGGAAGTGTGCGACCAGCTGATCACCAAATGGTCGAAGCTCGAAGGGCAGGACATCCTCGTCGCCGACGACATGACGCGGCTGACCCTCGACTCGATCGCGATCGCCGGCTTCGGCCACCGCTTCAACAGCTTCGAGAAGGATCAGCTCGACAGCTTCCTCGAAGCGCTCGCCCGGGCCCTCGGCGAGTCCCTGAACACGATCACCCGCCTGCCGATCCAGAACCGGCTGGCGAAAAAAGCAAAGCGTCAGTTCGACGCCGACATCACCGAGATGAACGCGCTGGTCGACGGCATCATCGCCGAACGGCGCAAGCATCCGATCGAGTCGAACGATCTCCTCAACCTGATGATCAACGCGGTCGATCCGGAGACTGGCGAGCGCCTGGATGATCTCAACATCCGCTACCAGGTGCTGACCTTCCTGATCGCCGGCCACGAGACCACGTCCGGCCTGCTCGCCTTCACCTTCGCCCTGCTGCTCCGCCACCCGCACGTGCTGGCCCAGGCCTATGCCGAGGTCGACCGTGTGCTGCCGGGCGACACCAGGCCCGAATTCCATCACCTCGCCCGGCTCGAGGTGATCGAGCGGATCATCAAGGAGTCGCAGCGGCTCTGGCCGACCGCGCCCGCCTTCAGCCTCGCACCGTTTGAGGATCAGGTGATCGGCGGCAAGTGGCTGATGCGCAAGGATCGGCCGGTCAATGTCTTCTCGCCCGGCCTTCACCGCGACCCGAAGGTCTGGGCCAACCCCGACGAGTTCGACATCGACCGCTGGCTGCCCGAGGCCGAGCGCGCCCGGCACCCGCATGCGTACAAGCCGTTCGGCAACGGCGCCCGCGCCTGCATCGGACGGCAGTTCGCGCTCGTCGAAGCGAAGCTCGCCATCGCCATGATCCTGCAGCGCTTCGCGATCAGCGACCCGCACGGCTATCGCCTGACCATCAAGGAGACGCTGTCGATCAAGCCCGACGAGTTCCACATGCGCGTCCGCAGCCGCAGCTCGCATGAGCGGCTGTCGGTCGCCGGTGTCGCCGAGACGAAGGCGGAAAAGGAGATGGCGTCCGTCAGCGGCGGCGGCCAGCGCCTCGCCGTTCTCTACGGCACCAGCCTGGGCACGGCGCGCGACGTGGCGGAGGAAATCGCCGAGCGCGCCTCGCTGGACGGGTTCGACACCGTCGTCCGCGCGATGGACGAAAGCTTCGCGCGCGGGCTGGAGGCGGAGGACCGAGTGCTGGTTGTCGTTACGGCAACCTATAACGGCCGCGCGCCGGACAGCGCCGTCAATGTCGAGAAAGCGATCGAGGCCGGCTTCTTCGACGCGAAGCACTGGCCCGAGGCGCGCTTCGCCGTGCTCGGCCTCGGCAACTCGCAATGGCCCAATTTCCAGGCTTTTCCCCGCCGCGTGGACGAGGTGCTGGAAAAGACGGGCGCCCGCCGTCTCGTCCCACGTGCCGAAGCCGACGCGGACGGCGATTTCGATGGCGCCATCGCGACCTTCCTGCGCGACCTCTGGAAGGCGCTTGGCGGCGAGGCCGAGCCAAGCCAGGCGCAGCCGACCCTATCGCTGCGCATCGTCGAAGCCGGCGCGATCCGCGCCCAGGCCCTGCCCGAACACGCGACGCGTCTGACGATCGTCGAGAACCGTGAACTAATCCGCCCGGCCGATGGCCTGTGGGATTACGCGCTGGAGTCGCCGCGCGACTCCACGCGCTTTATTCGCCTGAAGCTGCCAGAAGGAGCCAGCTATCGGACCGGCGATCACATCGCCGTCTACGCCCGCAACCGGCCCGCTTTGGTCGAACGGGCGCTCACCCGCCTGGGGCTCTCTGGCGAAACTCAGGTCGAAGTCGGCGGTCAGGGCAGCCGTTTCCGCCACTTGCCGCTTGGCCAGACCGTCTCCGTTCGCCAGCTCCTGACGGATTTCGTCGAACTGCAGGAGCCGGCGCCGCGCCGCGCGCTGGACCTGATCGCCCGCCACACGCGCTGCCCCAACAGCCGGACGCAGCTGACCGAAATGGAAGGTAAGTGGGACGATTATGCCGCCCGCCGCATGACGGTGCTGGACCTACTCGACCTCGTGCCCGCCGCCGAGCTGCCCCTGGACGGGCTGGTTGAACTTTCGCCCGCCATCGCCCCTCGCTTCTACTCGATCGCGTCCAGCCCGCTGGTCACGCCCGACCATGTCGACCTGATCGTCGGCACCACCCGCGCGCCCGCCTGGTCCGGCCTCGGCGAGCATCAGGGCTTCGCCTCCTCCTATATGCGCGACGTAAAGCCGGGCGACGAGGTGTTCGGTTATGTCCGCTCGCCGAACCCGCCCTTCGCGCCCCCAGCCGATCCGAGCCTGCCGATGATCCTGATCGGGCCGGGGACCGGCTTCGCTCCGTTACGCGGCTTCCTGCAGGAGCGCGCCGCCCAGAAGGCCGCGGGCGGCCGCACCGGTGAAATCCTGCTCTTCTTTGGCTGCCGCCATCCGGACCATGACTGGCTCTGCCGCGAAGAGGTGGAAGGTTGGGCCGCGGACGGTCTCGTCCAGCCTTTCCTGGCATACTCGACGGTTAAGGATCACCCCTGGCGCTATGTCCAGGACGCGCTGCTCGCTGAGCAGGAGCGCGTCTGGTCGGGGCTGCGGGCTGGTGCCCAAGTGTTCGTCTGCGGCGACGGTCGCTACATGGCGCCCGCGGTGCGCGACACGCTGATCGCGATCCACGGCACCATGTCAGGCACGGATCACGAATACAGCTCCACCTGGCTGGAAGAGCTGATGGAACAGGGCCGTTACCACCAGGACGTGTTCGGCTTCGGAAAGTAACCCTAGAGCCTGACCCGGACGAGCGCGGGCAGAGTCTTGTCCTGCTCGTCCCGTGTCCGCGTGAAGACGAACGCCTCCTTGCCGACGACGGCCACTGTTGCCGAGTTGCGGAGCGCCCCGTCGGCGAGCAGCACCCCCACCCGCGCCCGCCGCGCCGCCGCGTCGGGGCGGATGCGAAGCAGGCGGGCGGGGACGGTCTGGTTCTGCACGCCGATGAGGGCACCCTCGTGCCACACCATGCCGTCCAGGGCGGCGAAGCTGCTCGTCTCCGGCTCCAGTTGCCAGCTTTCGCTGGTGGTGAGGTCATGCACCACGATGCCGTTTGCATCGGCGACGAAGAGGCGGCCGGCGGGGTCGGCGGCGATTCCGTTCGGCAGAAAGATGGGCAAGGTAAGCCTGACCGGCGCCAGCCGATCATTCTCCAGGCGAAAGACCAGGCTGTTGTTGCTGTCGGTGACGGCGAAGCCGTCGCCGGGGAGAATGGCGATGTCGTTGCACAAGGCGCCCGTAGCAGGGAGCGGATAGGTCGCAAGCACCGCGCCGTCGGACAGGCGATGCCGCGCGACCTGCGCCGTCTTCACCTTCTCGTTGCTGACGCACACCAGAAAGCTGCCGGTGGCGGGATCGGGACGGATGCCGAGCACGCCTTCGGCCCATCCCGCGAGCAGCCGCTGACCGCGCCCGTCGCGATCGAGACTATAGACGCCGCCCTTGCCGCCGAGCAGGAAGGACTTGCTCGCGGGCGACCAGGCAATCGCTTCTCCGCGTAGCTCGTCAGCGAGCGGAATGGAGCCCAGCCTCGACCGAATATCGCCCCCGTTGTTGGCCAGCAGCGTCGCCTCCACTTGGCGAAACTCCGGATCGTCAGCCCAGGCCGCGAAGGCCAATTCCTCGGACAGCTTGTAGCCGAAACCCTGCCGCGCCAGCGTCCGTAGTTCGGCAAGCGCCGCATCGCGCTGCCCGTTCAGCGCATGGGCTCTGGCCAGGCGGAAGCGAATGGTGGCGTTGCCGGGAAGCAGCGCATGCACCTCCCGCACATGGCCGAGATAGGCTGGGTAGTCCTTACGGTCCTGCGCTGCCCGCGACTCGCGATTGTGCAGCTGGAAGCGCTCATAGGCCGTAAGCTCCGCTCCGGCGCCAAGCAGCAGGAGAAAGGAAAGCGTGAAAATGCCTGTCATGGCGGCAGGCTATCCTGCGCACCGAGCGCGGAAAATTTGAAACTTCGCGCCGCTGAATGCAGAAAAACTGAAAGATGAACCCGAGCTTCCAACCGAGCCTGAAGGCGCTCCGCAGCTTCGAGGCGGCCGCGCGCCTGGAGAGCCTCACTTTGGCAGCGCGCGAGCTGAACGTCAGCGTCTCGGCCGTCGCGTTTCAGGTCCGTCAGGTGGAAGCGGGCCTCGGCCAGAAGCTGCTGACGCGGAACGGCCGCGCGCTTGCCGCCACGGAGACGGGCAAGTCCTTGGCACGCGAACTCCAGGCGGCATTCGCGCGAATCGACGCGTCTCTGGCGAGCTTTCTGTCGAACGCGTCGCAGACGGTGACGGTCACCATGCTCCCGAACTTCGCCGCGCTGTGGCTGCTGCCCCGCCTGGCCGGCTTTCGCGCGCTGCACCCGGAGATCGACGTGCAGATCCTCACCACCGAGCGGCTGGTGAAGCTCGACGCGGAGCGCGTCGATTGCGCGATCCGGTGCGGACCAGGACATTGGCAGGGTCTCCGCGCGGAGCTGCTCTTCTCCCAGCAACTTGCGCCCGTCTGCCGGCCCGACCATCCGTCGACCGGGAGGCCGCTAGGAGAGCTCGCCCCCGAAAGCATGATCGTGAACAGCCGCCAGCCGCCGGAGTGGAGCATCTGGTCCAAGGCCACTGGCAGCAAAGTGCCCGATCTACGGCGGAGCCAGTCGCTCGACGGGCGTGAGCTGGTCGCGGAGGCGGTGTTTGCCGGCCTGGGCGTCGGCCTGATGGACGTGTCGATCTTCGCCAGCCAAATCCGCAACGGCCGTCTGCACCAGCTCGGCCCCGCAATCCCAACCGGCTGGAGCCATTACTTCGTCACGCCCGAGCAAGCCTCCGGCTCTCTGGCCCGGCAAGCCTTTCGAGACTGGCTGATGGCCGAGGCGCACGATGCAGTCGGCGAGCCGATTGGTGCGTTCGAGGAAGATGAACGCGATCGGGATCACGCCACTCCTCTACTCTGACCAGGAACTGACCAGGCTGAAACTGCCCGGTGGTGACATGCGCGTGCTGCGCGGGATCGGCTCGGGGCTCAGCAAGAGTCCGGACGGGCGGATCTGGGCGATAGGCGACCGGGGACCCAATCTGAAGGTGAAGCTAGCGATCGAACGCTATGGCCTGAGGCATTTGGCGGACAAGAGCTTCCCCTCGGGCGCGAAGCTGATGCCGTGCGTCGCTATCGGCCCCGCAATATCGGAACTCGACGTCCGAGCTGACCGGGTCGAGATCGCCCGGACCATCGAACTGCGGGACTGCAACGGGCGTCCGCTGTCCGGCCTGCCGGCACCCGGGAGCGACCATTGCTCGACCGAGCCGGCGATCGACTTGGACGGCGAACGTCTCTCGCCCAGCCCGTCGGGCGCGGACACCGAGGGCATTGTTTCGCTTGCCGATGGCAGCTTCTGGGTCGGTGACGAATATGGCCCATCTCTGCTCCGGATCGGCGCAAATGGCGAAGTCGTGGTGCGCTGGGTGCCGTCCGGCAGCGAAGCGGCTTTCGCAGGAGCGCCCTACCCTGTCGTGGGCGCGCTGCCGTCGATCGCGGCCAAGCGGCAGATCAACCGCGGCTTCGAGGCACTCGGCATATCGCCCGACCAGCGCCTTCTCTACCTCGCCTTCCAGAGCCCGCTCGCGCATCCGGACGAAGCAGCGCACGAACAGGGCCGCTGGGTGCGGGTGTGGAAGCTGGATAAGGCGACCGGCGATCTGCTGGCCCAGTTCGCCTACCCGCTCGACGATCCCGCGACCTTCCGGCGCGACCGCGAGGCCGGCGCAATTGACTGGGCGGACCTGAAGGTCAGCGAGCTGACCGTCATCGGCGAGGACCACCTGCTGTTCCTCGAACGCGGCTCGCATACGACGAAGTTCTACGAGGTCAGGCTGACCGACTCGTGCCGCCTGCCCGCAGAGCATGCGGAACGTTCGACACTGCCGAGCCTGGAGCAACTCAGCCGGCACGGATCGGGAGTGCCGCTGCTGTCGAAACAGCTCATCTTTTCGACGGACGATCACCCGGAGATCGGACCCGATCTGGAGGGGATGGTGCTGCTCGCCCCCGACAGCCTGCTCCTCGTGAACGACAATGATTTCGGTGTGGAGGGGGTGGAGACCCGCTTCTGGCGCGTCGATCTGGACCAGCCCCTCGGTTGATCCGGCCGCGGCGCGGATTGCGGATGCGCAGCCTTTCGGGCAGCCTGTTACAAAAGAGGGGAGAGAGAAGATGCAGCAGCTGAGCGGCCAGGATGCGAGCTTCGTCTATCTGGAGACGCCGCACACGCCGATGCATATCGGCTCGGTCGGCATCTACGATCCCTCGACGGCGCCCGGCGGCTTTGTCCGCTTCAAGGATATCTTGGAGTTTATCGGTTCGCGGCTTGGCGGGGCGCGATCCTTCCGCCAGCGGCTGGTGCGGCTGCCTTTCGATCTCGACCACCCTTACTGGATCGAGGATCCGGACTTCGACCTCGAATATCATGTCCGCCACATCGCCCTGCCCAAGCCGGGTGACTGGCGGCAGCTTTGCATCCAGGTAGCGCGGCTCCATTCGCGACCGCTCGACCTGTCCAAGCCGCTCTGGGAGTTCATCATCGTCGAGGGCCTCGACAATATCGAGGGCCTCCCGCCAGGCTGCTTCGCCTTGGTCGCCAAGGTCCACCATGCCGCGATCGATGGCATGTCTGGGGTCGAGATGTCGGCCGCCATCCACGATCTCTCGCCCGACAAGCCGAACCGCATCGCCAACGACGATTGGAAGCCTGACGATCTGCCCGGCGTCTCCGACCTGCTGATCAAAAGCTATTTCAACTCGCTGCGCAAACCCTTGCAGTTCGCCGAAACCATAGCGCGCGGCGTGCCCGGCCTAGCGCGCCTCGGACAGAGCGTATCCAAGGGCGACGTGTCGATCGCCAATCAGCGGCCCGCGCCACGCACGCCGCTGAACGGCAAGGTGGGTTCGCACCGGGTGTTCGACGCGGCGCCGTTTCCGCTGGCCGACATCCGCACGATCAAGGACGCGGTGCCCGGCGCGACGGTCAACGACGTCATCCTCACGATCGTCGGCGGCGGGCTGCGGCGCTATCTGCTAAACCGCGGCGCCTTGCCGGCCGAAAGCATGACCGCCATGGCGCCGATCTCCGTCCGCGCCGAGGGCGAAAAGGCGGCGCTGGGCAACCTCGTTTCGGCGATGGTGGTCGGTCTCGGCACCCATATCGCCGATCCGATGGAGCGGCTGCGCCATGTCCATGCCGAAGCAGTCAACTCCAAGGCGCTGACCAACGCGGTGGGCGCACGGACGTTGACCGATTACAGTCAGTTCATGCCGGCCGGCCTGTCCGGCGTGGCGGCCCGGCTCTACACCCGCCTCGGCGCTGCCAATGCCCACGCGCCGGTGTTCAACACGGTCGTCACGAACGTGCCTGGCAGCCGCGTGCCGCTTTACTTCGCCGGCGCGAAGATGGTCTCCATGTACGGGCTCGGGCCGATCTTCGACTCGATGGGCCTGATCAACACCATCTATTCCTATGTCGACACCATCGCGATCAGCTTCACCGCCGATCGCGACGCCATGCCCGATCCGTCCGTCTATGCCGATGGGCTGCGGCAGAGCTTTGAGGAGCTCAAGGCCGCTGCTATTCCGTCCGCCACCAAGCCCAAAGGAGCAAAGCAACATGCTTGAACCGGACAAGATGAAGGCCGCCGGCGACGCGGTTCGCGAAGGCGCCACCAAAGCCGCCGAGAACAGCGCGGCGCTCAGCATGAAGGTCATCGACCATGCCGAGGAGAATTCGCGGCAGGCCTTCGCCGCGCTCCGCGCCGCTGCCAAGGCTGGCGGCGTTACCGAGCTGATGCAGGTCCAGTCCGAATATGTGCGCGAACAGGGCACGCGCAGCATGGCCCAGGTGCGCGAGATCGGCGAGATGATCGCGGCGTTCGGCCGCCAGGCGATGTCGGGCCTTTCAGGCAAGAAGGACGGTTAACCGGGCTTTGACTGCTTGACTCGGGCGGGGTCCGGCTTAGGCCCCGCGCCCATGCCGGTCATCCGCATCACACCCAGGCGTTTCGCCGATACGCGCGGCTGGTTCAGCGAGACTTACCAGCGCGATCGCTACCGCGCGGCCGGGATCCACACGGAGTTCGTGCAGGACAATCATTCCTTTTCGGCGCCTGCCTTCACATTGCGCGGCATCCACTTCCAGACGCCGCCGTCCGCCCAGGCAAAGCTGGTGCGCTGCCTGCGCGGCCGCATCTGGGATGTCGCCGTGGACCTTCGCTCTGGCTCGCCCACGCAGGGCCAGTGGGTCGCGGCTGAACTCACTGCGGAGCGCGGCGAACAGCTCTTCATTCCGGCGGGCTATGGCCATGCCTTTCTGACGCTCGAGCCCGACACGGAGGTCGCCTATAAGGTCGACGCCTTCTACGCGCCTGAGGCCGATAGCGGCATTCGCTGGGACGATCCGGACCTCGGCGTGGACTGGCCGCTGAAAGGCGCCGAGCCCGCGCTGTCCGACAAGGACCAGAAGCTGCCGCTTCTCAAGGATTTCGTCAGCCCCTTCGCCTATGACGGGCAACCTCTCCAACTTGTGGACGCTTGATGGCTCGTATCCTTGTCACCGGCGGCGCCGGCTTTATCGGCTCGGCCCTGGTCCGGCACCTGATCGCCAACACCGGTCATGCCGTGCTGAACGTCGATGCGCTGACCTATGCCGGGAATCTCTCGTCGCTCGAGCCAGTCGCGCAGAGCAACCGCTACCGCTTCGCCAAGGCCGACATCTGCGACCGTGACGCCGTCGCGAAGCTAATCCAGGATTTCCGGCCGCAAGTGATCACCCACCTCGCCGCCGAAAGCCATGTCGATCGCTCGATCGACGGCCCCGCCGCTTTCATCCAGACCAACCTGGTCGGCACTTTCTCGATGCTCGCTGCGGCGCTCGATTACTGGCGCGGCCTGGAGGGCGCCGAAAAGGACGCCTTCCGCTTCCACCACATTTCGACCGACGAAGTGTTCGGCGCGCTTGGCGATGACGGCTTCTTCACCGAAGAGACGCCTTACGATCCGCGCTCGCCGTATTCGGCGTCCAAGGCGGGGTCGGATCACCTCGTCTCGGCCTGGCACCACACTTACGGCCTGCCGGTGCTGATCACGAACTGCTCGAACAATTACGGACCTTATCACTTTCCCGAAAAGCTGATCCCGCTGATGATCATCAAGTGCCTCTCGGGCGAGGCGCTGCCGGTCTATGGCAAGGGCGCGAATGTCCGCGATTGGCTCTATGTCGACGATCACGTTCGCGCGCTGACGACAGTATTCGAGCGCGGCACGCCCGGCGAAAGCTATATGGTCGGCGGCCGGTCGGAGCGGACCAACCTCGCTGTTGTGGAAACCATCTGCGACACGCTCGACCGCATCCGCCCCCGCACCGGCGGCAAGAGCTATCGGGAGCAGATCAGCTTCGTCGCGGATCGACCCGGCCATGACTTCCGCTACGCCATCGACGCCTCGAAGCTGGAGCGCGAGCTCGCCTGGAAGCCGCAGGAGAGCTTCGAGACGGGCATGGATAAGACGATCCGCTGGTATCTCGATAACGAGAGCTGGTGGCGGCCGATCCTGGAGCGCAATTATTCGGGCGAGCGGCTGGGGCTGAAGGCGACGGCGTGAAGCGGCTGCTCGTCACCGGCGGGACCGGCCAGGTCGGCACCGAGCTGCGGCTGCGCGCTGCCCGGCATGGCTTCGAATTGGTCGCACCCACACGATCGGAGCTGGATCTCGGCTCGACCTGCGCCATCGAGCGGTTTCTCGACGATCATCCCTGGCACGCGGTAATCAACTGCGCCGCCTATACCGCGGTGGACAAAGCCGAGAGTGAGCCGGACCTCGCGCAGGCAGTGAATGCGGTCGGGCCCGACATCATAGCCCGAGCCGCCGCCAAGCGCGCCATCCGCCTGCTGCACGTTTCGACCGATTATGTGTTCGACGGGACCAAGCAAGATTTTTACGAGGAAAGCGATCCCGTCGCCCCGCTCGGTGCCTATGGCGCGTCCAAGGAAGCGGGAGAGCGGGCAGTGCGGCAGGGCAATGCCGATCACGTCATCCTCCGTACCGCCTGGGTGGTCAGCCCGCACGGCAACAACTTCGTGAAGACGATGCTGCGGCTGGGCGGCGAGCGCCCGCTGCTGCGCGTCGTCGACGATCAGCGCGGCTGCCCGACCAGCGCCGGCGACATCGCCGAAGCGCTGCTCACCATTGCGGGCGGCCACGGCCATATCGGCACCTATCATTTCGTGAACGCCGGTGAAGCGAGCTGGTGCGACCTCGCTCGCTTCGTGCTTGCCCGCGCCGGCATCGACACGCCGGTCGAAGCGATCACGACGGCCGATTATCCGACGCCCGCCAGGCGCCCGGCCAATTCGCGCCTGTCGACCGCCAAGCTTCAGCGGGACTATGGCATCGTGCCGCGGCCGTGGCAGGATGCAGTCGGCGAAGTGGTCGACGCGCTCGTCAAGGGGGGCATGTGAAGGGTATCATTCTCGCCGGCGGGTCCGGCACGCGGCTTCATCCGGCGACGCTGGCGATCAACAAGCAGCTGCTGCCGGTCTATGACAAGCCGATGATCTACTACCCCACCTCGGCCCTGATGATGGCCGGGATAAGGGACATATTGATCATCTCTTCGCCCGAATATCTCGACAACTACAAGCGCCTGTTCGGCTCGGGCGAGCAGTTCGGCCTCGCCGTCGACTATGCCGTCCAGCCCAGGCCCGAAGGCCTCGCCCAGGCGTTCCTGATCGGTGAGGCGTTCCTCGCGGGCGGCCCCGGCTCGCTGGTGCTGGGTGACAATATCTTCTTCGGCGCCGGCCTTGGCAATCTGATGCAGAGCGCCCGCGCCCGCACCCGCGGCGCCACCGTCTTCGCCTATCATGTCGAGGACCCGACGGCCTATGGCGTGGTCGAGCTGGACGGCGAAGGCCGCGCCCTCTCGATCGAGGAAAAGCCCAAGGCGCCAAAATCCAGCTGGGCGGTCACTGGCCTCTACTTCTACGATGAGCGGGTGACCGAGTTCGCCAAATCCGTGAAGCCCTCCGCGCGCGGTGAGCTCGAGATTACCGACCTCAACCGCATCTACATGGAAGCCGGCGAGCTGTTCGTCGAGCGCATGGGCCGCGGCTTCGCTTGGCTCGACACCGGCACACACGACAGCTTGCTTGAAGCCAGCGAGTTCGTCCGCACGCTCCAGAAGCGCCAGGGCGTCCAGATCGCCAGCCTGGAGGAAATCGCCTTCCACAATGGCTGGATCAGCCCGGAGGCACTGCGCGAACGCGGCAGGCTGTTCGAGAAGACAGCCTATGGCCGCGCCTTGCTCGATCTAGCCGACGGGCGCGGCTGACAATTGATGTGCTCCGGCGAAGGCCGGAGCGTTGGCCAGGGCTCTGGCCTTCGCCGGAGCACAGATTCACGCGCTCTCGCACCAGGGCCGGCGCCGCCCTTCGTAGCGCCGCGCCAGACCTTCTGCGACCAGTTGGTCGCCGACCGAGCGGCCGCCGACCATCACCAGCCTGAGCTTGCGGCCATAGCGGTCCTCGTCGCGGCCCGCCGCCTGAAGCTCGAAGGGCCGCGCCAGCAGCTGCCGCAGCCGCTCGGTTGCGCGCGCGCCCAGCTCGGCCTCAAAGGCGCAGCGCGCGGGATGCGTCTCCGGCGTGTCGATGTCCAGGATACGGATGCGCTCGCCGGCATAGTCGAACGTGTCACCGTCGATCACCCGCACCGCCAAGCTGCGGACCGGGCGATCTGCCGGCTTGGCCGGAATGGCTTGAGCGATGACGAGCCCGGCGAACGTGCCTCCAAGGACCATAAGGCGAAGCTGGCTTGCGATACCCATCCGGCCACAGTGGCGCGGACGTGCTTAACCCCTGCGGAATCGGGATGGTTGATAAAGGCTTAGCGTCCGACCATCGTCTCTGGACGCACGACCCGATCGAACGTGTCCGCATCGACCAGGCCCAGTTCCAGCCCCGCCTCGCGCAGCGTCAGCCCTTTCGCATGGGCATGTTTCGCAATCTTGGCCGCATTGTCGTAACCGATCTCCGGCGCGAGCGCGGTCACCAGCATCAGCGAACGGTCGACGAGTTCGGCGATGCGGCCACGGTTGGGCTCTGTCCCTTCCACCATCCGTTCGGCGAAGCTCTGCATGCCGACGCTCAGCAGATGGATCGACCGCAGCACCGCCGCTCCGATCAGCGGTTTGAAGACGTTCAGCTCCATATGCCCCTGCAGCCCGCCGATCGTCACCGCAGTATGGTTCCCCATCACCTGCGCCGCGACCATGGTCAGCATCTCGGCCTGGGTCGGGTTGACCTTGCCCGGCATGATCGAGCTGCCGGGTTCGTTCGCCGGCAGATCGAGTTCACCCAGGCCGGAGCGGGGCCCGGAACCGAGCAGCCGCATATCGTTGGCGATCTTGGTCAGCGACACTGCAAGCACGTTGAGCGCGCCCGATAGCTCGACCAGCGCGTCATGGGCAGCAAGCGCTTCGAATTTGTTCTCCGCGCTGACGAACTCGATGCCGGTCAGCGCCCGCACTTCCGTCGCGAAATCCTCGGCAAAACCGGGCGGTGCGTTCAGCCCCGTCCCGACGGCCGTGCCGCCTTGCGCCAACTCGTAAACGTCCGTTGCAGCACTCGCGATGCGGCCGCTGGCCTTGGCGATCTGGGTCGCATAGCCGGAAAATTCCTGGCCGAGGGTCAGCGGCGTTGCGTCCTGCAGGTGCGTGCGGCCGATCTTGACGATATCGTCCCACGCCCCCGCCTTGGCGAGGAGCACGGCGAGCAGACGGTCGAGCGCCGGCTCCAGTCGGTCCCGCAGAGCCAGGCCAACGGCAATGTGCATCGCCGTCGGAAAGCTGTCGTTCGACGACTGGCTCATATTGACGTGATCGTTCGGGTGCACCGGCGCTTTGCCACCCCGCGTGCCCGCCAGCCGCTCATTAGCGATGCCGGCGATCACCTCATTGACGTTCATGTTGCTTTGGGTGCCGGAACCCGTCTGCCAGATGAGGAGCGGGAATTGATCGTCGAACTTGCCCGAGGCCACGTCGGCCGCCGCCGCTTCGATCGCATCTGCAATCTCCGCCGGCAGGCCGTGCCGTCTGTTCACGCGCGCCGCCGCCTGCTTCACCATGGCGAGCGCATGGACGATCCCGATCGGCATCCGCTCCTCCGGCCCGAATGGGAAATTCTCGATCGATCGCTGCGTTTGCGCGCCCCAATAGGCCGATGCGGGAACCTCGATGAAGCCCATGCTGTCGGTCTCGGTCCGCGTCTCGCGCATCATCAAGGAACTCCGCACTGAAAAATAGGGACAGTCCCTATTTTCTGACTACCGGCACATTGTCGATCAAACGCGCCGCGCCGATCCTGGCTGCGGCGAGCAAGCGGGCCGGCCGGTCCAGACAGGTGATCGGCTGCAGCGTGACGGCATCGCACAGGGAAACATAGTCGACTGACTGGAAGCCGCTCTCGATCAGGGTGGCCTCGGCCCTGGCGAGCGCTTCGGCCACATCGCTGCCGCCTTCGATCGCGGTGACTGCAGCGCCCAGTGCGCGCGGCAGGGCCCGCGCCTGCTGCCGCTCTTCCTCAGTCAGATAGACGTTGCGCGACGAGAGAGCGAGGCCGTCCTCCTCTCGTTCGGTCGGCACGCCGATGATCTCGATGTTGAAGTCCAGATCGACGACCAGCCGGCGGATCACGGCCAGCTGCTGAAAATCCTTCTCGCCGAACAGCGCGATATCCGGCCGCACCTGGTTGAACAGCTTGGCGACGACCGTGGCGACCCCGTCAAAATGTCCGGGCCGCGCCAAGCCGTCCAGCCCATCGCTGACGCCCCCGACCGACACGTTGGTCGCATGACCGGCCGGATACATCACCTCCACGTCCGGCATCCACAGCACGGATACGCCCGCCTCGGAAAGCATCGCCGAATCCTTGGCCGCACGGCGCGGATAGGCGGCAAGGTCTTCGGTCGGCGCGAACTGTTTCGGGTTGACGAAGATCGACGCGACGACATGATCCGCGCGCCTCCTCGCTTCGGCAACAAGCGCCATGTGGCCGGCGTGCAGCGCGCCCATGGTCGGCACGAGAGCGACCTTGCCCCCCTCGGCACGGAGCGCGGCGATGGCTTTCCGAAGCGGCTTCAGCTGACGGATGGTTTGCACGATGACTCTGGCTTGGTATGGCTAGCTTCCATAGGGGGGCGTCAGCACCTCGATCAAGTAACCCGAGCTACGGAAAGCCGCTTCATGGCCACGCACGGCGCCCACGTCATTGTTTTCGCGAACGAAAAAGGGGGCACGGGCAAGTCGACCACCGCCGTGCACGTGGCGGTCGCACTGGCCGCACAGGGCCGCTCGGTCGCCGCGCTCGACCTCGACCACCGCCAGCGCACTCTTGCCCGCTATCTCGAAAATCGCGCCGCCACGATGAAACGCCGCGGCGTCGAGCTGCCCCAGCCGCGTTATGCAGTCGTGGACGGATCGAGCGAGGAGAATTTTGACGAGCGCCTCGCGGAAGCAGCGCGCGACGCCGAGTTCGTCGTGATCGACACGCCCGGCCGCGACGACCCGATCGCCCGCCGCGCCGCGACCCGGGCCAACACGCTGGTCACGCCGATGAACGACAGCTTCGTCGATTTCGACCTGATCGGCCAGGTGGATGCCGAGACCTACAAGGTCAGCCGGCCAAGCTTTTATTCCGAGCTGATCTGGGATGCCCGCAAGGCGCGCGCCAAGACTGACGGCGCCACGATCGACTGGATCGTGCTGCGAAACCGCATGCAGCATATCGAGGCGCGCAACATGCGCCGGGTCGGCGAGGCGCTGATCGCACTATCGAAGCGTGTTGGCTTCCGCATCATTCCGGGCCTCGGCGAGCGCGTCATCTATCGCGAGCTCTTCCCCTCGGGCCTGACCATGCTCGACATCGGCCAAATCCCCGATATCGGTCTGGGTCATGTCGCTGCGCGGCAGGAGTTGCGCGAACTGGTCTCCGGCCTGTCGCTTCCCGAACGGATCGGCGCCGCCGCCTGATGTTCAAGCTGCTGCTGATCGCAGGCGTGATCGTCCTGCTGCTCTTCTGGCTGAAGGGCAATCAGCAGCGGCAGCGCGACGTTATGGGCCTGGACGAAGCACGCGCACTGCTCGGCGTCGACGAATATGACGATGCCGAGGCAATCCGCGCCGCTCATCGCCGCATCATTTCCCGCGTCCATCCGGACAGCGGCGGCACACCCGAACTCGCCCGCCGCACCAATCTCGCCCGCGACATCCTGCTGGCGGAACTGTCCCGAACGCGAAACGATTAACGCCTAAACTCGGTTCGGCCTGAGCTTGTCGAAGGCCTTCCTTCTTCTTACGGCTTCAAAGAAAGGGAGGGCTTCGACAAGCTCAGCCCGAACCGCTTTGGGGCAGATCTGGAGCAACAATGACCTACAGCTTCCATCCCACCTCTTTGCGCGAGTACGACATTCGAGGCGTCATCGGCGAGACGCTGGGCGCCGATGACGCACGCGCGATTGGCCGCGGCTTCGCGACCTTGCTGCGCCGGGCCGGCGGCACGCGCGTGGCGATCGGCTGGGACGGGCGCGACAGCTCGCCGATGCTGGCGGAAGCGCTGGTCGACGGCCTGACCCGCAGCGGCTGCGACGTGGTGCGGGTGGGCCTCGGTCCGACGCCGATGCTCTATTATGCCGAAGCGGTGCTCGAAGTGGATGGTGGCATCATGATCACCGGCAGCCACAATCCGCCGAGCTATAATGGCTTCAAGATGGTGTTCCAGCACCGGCCCTTTTTCGGCGCCGATATCCAGACCATCGGCAAGCTGGCGGCGGACGGCGACTGGGAAGAGGCGGACACGCCGGGCCAGGTCTCCGACTTCGACATTCTCGACCAATATGTCGAGCGTCTCACCGTCGGCTATCAGGGCGGTGCGTTCCGTGTGGGCTGGGACGCGGGCAACGGCGCCGCCGGCCCAGCGCTCGAGCGTCTGGTCAAGCTGCTGCCGGGCGAGCACCACACGCTCTTCACTGACGTGGACTCGACGTTCCCCAACCATCACCCGGACCCGACGGAAGAGAAGAACCTCGAACATCTCCGCGCCTTGGTGCGGGAGAAGGGGCTGGATTTCGGCATCGCGTTCGATGGCGACGGCGACCGCATCGGCGCGATCGACGGCCAGGGCCGCGTCATCTGGGGCGACCAGCTGCTCGGCATTCTGGCCGAGCCGGTGCTGAAGGCGGAGCCGGGCGCGACCATCATCGGCGACGTCAAGGCGTCACAGGCGCTCTATGATCGCATTGCCGAACTCGGCGGTGAGCCGCTGATGTGGAAAACCGGACACAGCCACATCAAGTCCAAGATGAAGGAAATCGGCTCTCCACTGGGCGGAGAGATGAGCGGCCACATCTTCTTCAAGCATGACTATTACGGTTTCGACGACGCGCTCTACGCCGCCGTCAGGCTGCTCGGCGCGGTGCGGCACTCGGGCAAGTCGCTGACCGAGCTTAAGTCCGAGATGCCGGCGATGGTGAACACGCCGGAAATGCGCTTCCAGGTCGACGAAACGCGCAAATTCGCGGTGGTCGACGAAGTGCTCGACCGGCTGGAGGCGAGCGGCGCCCAGGTCAACCGCACCGACGGCGCCCGCGTGAATACCGAAGACGGTTGGTGGCTGCTCCGCGCATCCAACACGCAGGACGTGCTGGTCGCCCGCGCCGAGGCGAAGGACCAGGCCGGGCTGGACCGCCTCGTCGCGCAGATCGACGAGCAGCTCGCCGCGTCAGGAATCGTGCGGGGGCCGCAGGCGGGGCACTAGAACGTCATCCCGAACTCGTTTCCGGATAAGACTTACGCTCGCTACCAAGCCGGTGATTGACCGCCTGGTCCCAAGCTTATCCCAAACCAAGTTCGGGATGACGATCAGGAAGAACGAACTTCCTTCGCCACCGCGTCGAGCAGCCCATTCACGAAGCTCGTCTCACGCTTTTCGTAAAAGGCGTGGGCGACATCGACATATTCGCTGATCACGCTGCCGACCGGCACGTCGGCGCGGGCGAGCAGTTCGTATGTTCCGGCCCTCAGGATCTGGCGCATCGGCCGGTCGAGCCGCTCCAGGCTCCAGCCCTTGGCCAGCTTGGCGCCGATCAGCCGGTCGATTTCGTCGCGCCGCGCGTCCACGCCCTTCACCAGGTCGTCGAAGAACGTCACCTCCGCATCGGCATATTCCACGTCCTCGATCGTCGCGCCGAGCCGGTGACGGTGGAATTCATGCAGCAGCGCCGGCACGGCGGTCTGCTCCATTTCCTGCTGATAGAGCGCCTGCACGGCCGCGAGACGCGCAGCGGAACGGGAATTGGAGCGGGCAGTCTGGTTCATAGTCTCAATCTGAGTGCGACCGAGCGGGCATGGGCGGGAAGCCCTTCCGCCTCGGCCAAGGCGATGGCTGCTGGGCCAAGTGTGCCGAGCGCGTCAGGAGTGCAACCCAGAAAGCTCGTGCGCTTCATGAAATCGAGCACGCTCAGCCCCGAGGCAAAACGGGCCCGGCGCCCGGTCGGCAGCACGTGGTTCGGCCCGCCGAGATAGTCGCCGATCGCCTCCGGCGTATGCCGTCCGAGGAAGACGGACCCGGCATGGCGGACGGCGCGAAACAGCGGCTCCGGATCCTCGACGGCGATCTCCAGATGCTCGGGCGCCAGGCGGTCGATCAGCGGCGCCGCCTCGATCAGCGATTCGATCAGCACCACCCCGCCATTGACGTGCCAGCTGGTGCGCGCAGCCATCGACAGGTCGGCCAGCTGCCCCTCAACGGCGGCCACGACCCGCTCTGCGAAATCCTCGTCATCGGTGAGCAGGATCGACTGGCTGGTCGGGTCGTGTTCCGCCTGGCTGAGCAGGTCCGCCGCGATCCACTCCGGATCATTCGCCGCATCTGCCACGACCAGTATTTCGGACGGCCCCGCCACCATGTCGATGCCGACGACGCCGTAAAGCTGCCGCTTGGCCTCGGCGACCCAGGCATTGCCGGGACCGACAATCACGTCCACCGGCCGGATGCGCTCGGTGCCATAGGCCAGCGCGCCGATCGCCTGCGCCCCACCAACGCGCCAGATTTCCTCAATCCCGATCAGGGCGGCGGCGGCGAGGACCAGCGGGTTCATCTCTCCGCCCGGCGTCGGCGTCACCATCGCCAGCCGCGCGACGCCTGCGACCTTGGCTGGGATCGCGTTCATCAGCAGCGAACTAGGATAAGCCGCCCGCCCGCCCGGCACATAAAGGCCGGCCGCTTCCACCGCCGTCCAGCGCGCACCGAGGCGTACGCCCAGCGCATCGGTCTCGTCCCGATCCTCGGGCCGCTGCTTCTCGTGATAAGCGGTTATGCGATCGGCCGCGAGTTCGAGCGCGCTGCGCAGCTCTGGCCCCAGCGCATCGAGCGCCGCCCGGCACTCGACCGGGTCGATCGGCTCGCGCAGCTCATGCCCATCAAAGCGCCGCGTATAGTCCGCCAGCGCTGCATCCCCTTCCTCCCGCACCCGGGCAAGGATGGCGGCGACGTCACGCGACACGTCAGCATCCGCTTCACGCCGGGCATTGACCAGCGCATCGAAGCGAACGGCAAAGTCCGGGTCGGAGGCGAACAGTCGGATCATCGCACCGCCGCGCGGAACGCGTCGATCAGCGGTGCGATCTGGGCGGACCGCATCTTGAAGGCGGCGCGATTGGCGATCAGGCGGGCGCTCACCTGCGCGATCACTTCCACCTCGACCAGTCCATTCTCCTTGAGCGTGCGGCCGGAGGAGACCAGGTCGACGATCCGGCTCGACAGGCCGAGCAAGGGCGCCAGCTCCATCGCGCCGTTGAGCTTGACGCACTCCGCTTGCACGCCGCGCGCCTCGAAGTGCCGCCGCGTCAGCGCAGGGTATTTGGTCGCCACCCGCACATGGCTCCACTCGCGCGGGTCGTCGGACGCGGCGAGTTCGGCCGGCTCCGCGACCGAAATACGGCAATGGCCGATGCCGAGATCGACCGGCGCGTAGAGTTCGGAATAGTCGAACTCCTCCAGAACGTCCGACCCGACGATGCCGAGCTGCGCCGCGCCGTGCGCGACAAAGGTCGCCACATCGAAGGCGCGGACACGGATCAGCGAAATGTCGGGCCGATTGGTCGCGAACCGCAGCGCCCGGCTGCCATGGTCGGAAAAGGCCGCCTCCGGCTCGATGCCCGCACGCGCGAGCAGGGGCAGCGCCTCCTCGAGAATGCGCCCCTTGGGAACGGCAATGATGACGGGTTCGGCCATGGCGGCGGCGGTGTAGGAGGTGCTGCCGGACCAGACAACCTCCACTCGTCACTCCCGCGAAAACGGGAACCCAGAGGGATGCGGCAGAAAGCTGAGTCCCCGCTTTCGCGGGGATGACGGAGAATAGGAGCTCAGCGCCCCTTTGCCGTGTTCATCACGATCTGGTTGGTGATCGAGCGGCAGCTGGCCATCAGCTCGGGATAGTCCAGGTCGCCATTCTTGATCAGCTGCGCGCTCGCGGCTTGCTGGCAGGAGGCGAGCGTCTCGTAGCGGGTCTCGACCAGGCGTGCCTCGGCGCACTGCGTGGCGCCATCGCCGCAACCCATGATCGCCATCACGTAAACGAAGGGACCCATCGTCTCTCTCCTGCCGGCCGACTCAACCAACCAGCTCGCCGCCCGTTGCATTGGTTTCGCCCGCGATCCTTCCTACATCGACCAAGATGCAGAATTCTGTGACCGGGGGCACTCAGGGAGATTCCCTAAGCTGGGGCGTCTTCCGCCGCTTCCTTCCCTATCTCTGGCCGGCGGACGACAAGCGCGTGCGCCGGCGCGTCGTCTGGTCGATGGTGCTGGTCGTCGTCGCCAAGGCGACCACCCTGATGATGCCATTCGCCTACAAGGCGGCAATCGACCGCATGGCGCCCGGGCTGGAAGCGGGCGTGAGCGTCGCCGGGGCGCTCGTCATCGCCTATGCCGGCGCGCGCTTCGCCGGCGTCTTTTTCGACAATGTGCGCAACACCGTGTTCGAGCGGGTCGGACAGGACGCGACCCAGCGGCTCGCGACCAACGTCTTCCGTCACTTGCACGAGCTGTCGCTGCGCTTCCACCTGGAGCGCCGCACCGGCGCCGTCACCAAGGTCATCGAGCGCGGGACCAAGAGCATCGACATCATGCTCTATTTCCTGCTGTTCAACATCGCGCCGACGATCATCGAGCTGGCCGCGGTCGCGATCATTTTCTGGGTCAAGTTCGGCTTCGGCATGGTGGCGGCGACCTTTATTATGGTCGCGGCCTATATCGTCTTCACCCGCGTGGTGACCGACTGGCGCAACAAACTGCGCGAGCAGATGAACGATCTCGACACCGGCGCCGTCGCCAAGGCCGTCGATTCGCTGCTGAACTATGAAACGGTCAAATATTTCAGCGCGGAAGACCGCGAGGCTGCGCGTTACGAGAAGGCCGCGCGGGCCTATGCCAATGCGGCGGTAAAGTCGGAGAACTCGCTTGCCTGGCTGAACATCGGCCAGTCGCTGATCACCAACCTGATGATGGCCGGCGCCATGGCCTATACCGTCTGGGGGTGGAGCACGGGGCGCTTCACACCCGGCGACGTTGTGCTGGTGAACACGCTGCTCGCCCAGCTCTTCCGGCCGCTGGACATGCTCGGCATGGTCTACCGCACCATCCGCCAGGGTTTGATCGACATGGCTGCGATGTTCGACCTGGTGGACCAAAAGGCCGAAGTGGTCGACCTGCCCAACGCCCAGCCGCTGATCGTCAGTGAGGGCCGGGTGAAGTTCGACAACGTCCGCTTCGGCTATGATCCCGAGCGGCCGATCCTGAAAGGCGTCAGTTTCCTCGTCCCCGGCGGCAAGACGCTCGCGATCGTCGGTCCTTCAGGTGCCGGCAAGTCGACCATCGCCCGGCTCCTGTTTCGCTTCTACGACGTAACGGGCGGCAGCATATCGATCGACGGGCAGGATATCGGCCGCGTCCAGCAGCGCACGCTGCGTGAGAATATCGGCATCGTCCCGCAGGACACGGTGCTGTTCAATGACACCATCGGCTACAACATCGCCTATGGCCGCGCGGGCGCGACCCAGCAGGATGTCGAGGTCGCGGCACAGGGCGCCGCGATCCACGACTTCATCGAGAAGCTGCCGGACGGCTATCAGGCGCAGGTCGGCGAACGCGGCCTGAAGCTTTCCGGTGGCGAGAAGCAGCGGGTCGCGATCGCCCGCACCCTGCTCAAGGACCCGCCGATCCTGATCCTCGACGAAGCGACCAGCGCGCTCGACAGCCGCACCGAGGCCGAGATCCAGCGCACCCTTCGCGATGTCTCGGCCCAGCGCACCACCATCGTCATCGCCCACCGCCTCTCGACCATCGTCGATGCGGACGAGATCGTCGTCCTGAACGACGGCCGCGTTGCCGAACGCGGCACCCACGCCAGCCTGCTCCGCCAGAACGGCCTTTATGCCGAAATGTGGGCGCGCCAGGCGGCGGAAGCGGAGCTGGAGGAGGCCTGATCGGGCGACGAAAAAGGAGCGCTGCCAGCTTACAGGCTGGCAGCGCTCCCGGTTGTTTCCGATCAGCGGAGGTTTAGGCGTAGGTGACGGTCGCTCGCGACCGGCGCCGCGAAGCCGCGCCGATCACGCCGAATCCGGCGACCAGCATGGCCCAGGTCGCCGGTTCAGGCACAGCCGTGACCGTGAGGTTTACGCCCGTCGAGTCGTTCGAGTAGTTGCCGGCATTGTCGAGTCCGAACCCGACAGCCTGGGACGCCGTTAGCGTAAAGGTGCGCGTGTAGGTGAAAACGGGATTGGAACCGTCGATCGTCCCCAGAGCAGTGAAGATGAGCGGCAGGCCACCCGAGGTGGTCTCGATCAGATTGATCCCCACACCAGTCGGATTGATGTCCTGAATGTTAAACGTGGCCGTGAACTTATAGGAGCCTGCCGTCGGCGCCACGAACGCGATGAACGTCTGGTCGGTGTCGTCGTCCGGATGCGCCAGCAGACGATCCTGCGGCACGTTCACGGTGCCGTATTGAAAGGCGGGCGATCCGCCCTTGGTGAAGCCCGGAACATCGTGATTGGGTGCCAGCTGCAGACACAGCGAGTTGTCGATGAAGCAGTTCGTGTTTGCCGTGAAGAAGCTGCCGGAAACGCCCGGCGTCGCGGCATTCGCTTCGCCATAATAAAAGTTTCCGGCACCTTGCGTGCCGTTGAAGCTGGTGAACGCATCATAGGTCTGGGCCGTTGCCGGACCGGCCAGCACCAACGCGCTTGCAAGCGCGACACAGTAGATTTTCATTTGAAACCCCCTTGGGCGAGTCGATGTCTACAGGACTCGCTGAGCGACCATTACACCGATTATTAACCAGTTAGAACATTGATTTTTCAAAGCTCGACTCGAGCGCGAGCACTTCCGCTTTACCGCTCCAGCCGCGCATGCAAAGTCGAGCGATGGCCGAAGCGGATGTTCGGAAGGCGTTTACTGACCAGGCTCAGTTCTGCGATCGCTCGGGCGCGCCGCTGACCGCCGCTATCGTGGGCGCGATCGGACTGGTGCTGGACGGCTCGACCGAAACCGGCCGAAGGGCCCTGGGCTGGTCGGGCGATCCGCGAGGCAGTGCCGACTCGGTGCCGCTCAGGCTGGCAGGCGGCTTTCACGCCTTGGCGAGACGCGGAGTGGAACGGCGGTTGACCCGTCTCTACAGAGGCGAAATCGAGAACGCGCACGCCGTGGTCGCCGAAACGCTGCAGCGTCGTGATGCCGAGCTCGTCGGCTGGCTCGACTCTCCCCCACAGACGAACGAAACAGGGCGCGCGGGGGCGATCATGGCGGGCCTGATGCTGCTCGCCGCGGAATACCGGCTGCCGTTTGAGCTGATCGAACTCGGCGCGAGCGCCGGGCTCAACCTCAACATGGACCGGTTCGGCTTTGTGCTCGGAGGAGTTCAGGCGGGCGATCTCGCCTCACCCCTTCAGCTCGCCCCTTTGTGGGAGGGCGGCCACCCTCCGGCCGCAGAGGTCAAGATCTTGGCGCGGCGCGGGGTCGACCAGAACCCGGTGCGCACCGCCGATCCTGCCGAGCGCGAGCGGCTGATCGCCTATTGCTGGCCCGACCAGCCGGAGCGGATGCAAAGGCTGCAGGCAGCGCTTGCTCTCGCCGACCTTTCCCCACCGCCGCTGGAGCAAGGCGACGCGGCCGACTTCGTCGAGCGCTGCCTGGCCGAGCCGCAGCCGGACGGCATGTGCCGTGTCGTCTATCACACGATCTTCTGGACTTATCTGCCGGCCGACAAGCAGGAGCGGATTCGCAACGCGCTAGCCGGCGCCGGCGCGCAGGCCACGCTCGAACGTCCGCTGGCCTGGCTGCGCTATGAGCTGCAAGGAGAGACGGGCGCTGCCGAACTGCACCTGCAGACCTGGCCGGGCGGCCGCGAGCGCCACCTCGCCACCGGCCACCCGCATGGCAGCCGGATCATCTGGCACGCCTAGCTGCTGGACCCCGGCCTTCGCCGGGGAGCAGCACCCTTTGGTTAAAACCTTCTCAACCATCTTCGGCGAAACAGGCACGTCACAAAGGGGTGCCCCGATGAAGTTGAAGCTCCGCTCGTTCGAACTCGGCCGTGTGCTTGAGGAGGCGCCGGCCGGCACGCGCTGGCTGTCGCTCGACTGTTTCGACACTTTGGTCTGGCGCGACACGGCGACGCCAGCGGACGTGTTCGCCGATCTGGAGTTTGCCGGCGGTGCAATGGAGCCGCGCCGCCGCGCCGAAGGTGCCGCGCGCCACAATGCCAAGCTATTCCGCGACAGCTTCGAGGTGTCGATCGAAGAAATTCACGGCCGGCTTCGCCCCGGTGGCGACGTTGCTGCGTCGGTTGCAGCTGAGCTCTCGGCAGAGGCGCGTCACTGCTACGGCTTCGAGCCGGTGAAGACCCTGATCCGCAATGCCAAGGCGCGCGGGCTGCAGGTGATGATCGTGTCAGACACCTATCTGAACGAAGACCAGCTTCGCACCCTGATCGGCCAGGCAGCCGGTCCCGATATCGCCGACGCGATCGACCGCATCTTCCCGTCCAGCGCCTATGGCATGAACAAGGCTGACGGGCTGTTCGAGCCCGTGCTGGAGGCGCTCGGCCGCGCGCCGGCCGAGATCGTCCATGTCGGCGACAACTATGTCGCCGACCAGGTCGCGCCGTCGGAACTCGGCATCAACACCGTTCACCTGGTGCAGTTCGACGAACAGGCGAAGACGCGCCTGCGCCTCGAAGCTGCGGTCGGCGCCCTGATTCACCCGGATGCGCGCGTCACCAGCCCCACTTTCCAGCCGCACCGTCCGCTCCTCTCGCTGCGGAACGAAGACGACGCCGCTTTCGCGCTCGGCCACGACGTGCTCGGGCCGCTGCTCCGCTCCTTTTCAAGCTGGCTGCGCGACGAGCGGGAGGCGGTCGCTGCAGAGACTGGGCGGAAGACGCACCTCCTGTTCCTGCTACGCGACGGCTTCCTGCCTGCCGAGATTTTCGAGGCGATCCATGCCGAGCCGACGCAGCGCGTCGAGATCAGCCGCCAGACCGCCTCGCGTGCCAGCCTGATCGACGAGGACGCGATCCGCGCGCGTCTGCTCCACGACGGCAAGCGCAACACGGTCGAGGTGCTCGCGCGTCAGTTCCACTTCAAACAGGGCGAGCTGGCCCGGCTCGGCAAGCTGGACGTGTCGGCCAACGACCCGAAGTTCGTCGAGCAAGTGCTGAAACCGGATACGATCGGCACCATCGTCCACCGCTCGGCCCGCTTCGCCGACCGGCTGATCGCGCATCTGAAGCGCGCCGGCGTGGCTGAGGGAGACGCGGTGATCCTCGCCGATCTGGGCTATCACGGCTCGGTCCAGGACAAGGTATCCGCCCTTCTCGAACAGCGCATGAAGCTGAAGGTCGCGGGCCGCTATCTGCTGCTGCGCGAGGAGCAGCCGACCGGGCTCGACAAGAAGGGCCTGATCGATGCGCGCCATTACGATTTCCGCACCATCGACGCACTGTGCGACCCGATTGCCGTCGTCGAGCAGCTCTGCACCGTCGCCCAAGGTTCGGTCGTCGATTACAAATGGGACGGCTCGCCGGTCCGCCAGGCGGCCGGCATCAAGTCGAACCAGAGCGCCACACGCGACCGCGTCCAGGCGGGGGCGCTCGCCTTTGCACGGAGCTGTGCCGAGCTGAACCTGCCGGGGAGTTCGGACGCGTGGCGCCGCACGGCGGGCCAGACCCTTGCGCGCCTCCTCTTCATGCCGACAGCGGAAGAAGTCGATGTGCTGCGCTGCTTCGAACATGACGTGAATCTGGGCACCGAGGCGCTGATGCCCTTGGTCGATCCTGAAGCGGCGCATGCCGGCCTGAAGTCGCGCGGCCTGCCCTATCTGATGCACGCCCAGCGCATCTACATTCCCGGCGAAGTGCGCGAGCATGGCCTGTCCCTGAACCTATCGATGCTCGCCTGGCGCCGTTTCGCGCTCGAGATCACAACGGGCGACATGGCGGGCGCAGCGATTAAGGTGCCCGTTATCCTTGCCGATGCGCAGGGCCAGGCAGTGATCGAGGCCGATGCCCATCCCACCCATGACGGCTTCTATGCCATGGCCGTGCCTGTCGGTGCCGGCCGCTTCACTGCTGCCGTGCAATGGGGCAGCTCCTTCGAATGTGTGCAGGTCGACTCTGCGCGTTTCCACGTTGTCGAGAGCTTCGGGATAACGAACGACCAGGGCTCAGTCGCCGCGCAGCTCGTCCATGACGGGCTGGAGCGGATCGCGGGCGATCTTTACCGCTGCTCGAGTCCGGCCGCGCTCACCATGGCGCCGCCGCCGAACCTCAGCCGGCCGGTCGACCTGCTGCTCCACATCGTCTTCCGCCCGGTAGTCCGCCGCGGCGAAGCAGGCGAACTCGCTCAGGCGGCTTGATCGGCCGCGTCGATCGCGGCCAGCACGGTGTCGAGCTCGATCCAATGCACCATGTGGCCGACATCGTGCGCCACATGGAAGCTGCTGTGCGGGACGGCCGCATGGAGCCGCTCGCCATGGATGAAGGGCACCACCTTGTCGCCGTCGCCATGAACAATGGCGATCGGCAGCTTCAGCTCGCCATAGCGTTTGGACAGGCGGATCTGCGCCAGCTGGACCAGGCCGGCATCGCCTGACGTTGCCCTGATCTGCTTCGGCCGCAGTGCCAGCCCGCGCGGAAACTCCTCGTGAAACTTCGCCGGCACCGGATTGGGCGCGAACACCTGCTTCAGCACGCCCGGTCCTGCCGCGCGCACGACAAAGGGCGAGGTCGTGTTCGCCATGACCGCACCGATCATGGGCCAAGCCGGCATCGACATCAGCAAGGGACTCGGGTTCTTGAACGGGAAGTACGGCCCTGCGACCAGCACCAACCCGGCCACTTCGTCCGGGTGATCGAGCGCCCAAGCCAGCGCCGGCAGCGTGCCCCAGCTATGCCCCAGCACCAGCGGCTTCTCGATCCCCAGCTTGGCGATGGCGGCGCGAGCCAGTCCCATCTGCGCCTCGGGCGTCCAGCGTCCTCCGCGCGGCCGGTCGCTATAGCCATAGCCGGGCCGATCGAACGCGATGACCCGGAACCGCTCCGCAGCCCGGTCGATCAGGCCGCTGCCCAGGAAATCCTGCACCAGCGCGCCCATGCCGTGGAACATAACGAGCGGAGGGCCGTCGCCCCGCTCGACATAGTGGAGCTTGATCCCGTCAACCTCGATGAACTTGCCAGCCGGCGGATGCTCCGCTTCGGCATCGCGCGCCTTTTTGCGGTTGAATAGCGCGGCGGCGCCAAGCGCGGCCGCGACGAGGCCGAGCTTGGCGGCCGTGGGGATGCGGGTCTTTGTCGACATGGCGGCCCCAACGTCTCGTGCGAGGCGAGGTTGCGCGCAAGAGAAAACCCCCGGCGCACAGCGCCGGGGGTCTCCAGTTCTTGAAGCTTACGCTACTAACGCGATCTGCTTAGCGGAGCAGGCTCAGCACGTTCTGCTGGCTCTGGTTCGCCTGGGCGAGCATCGCGGTTGCCGCCTGCGTCAGGATCTGGGCCTTGGCGAGGTTGGTCGTCTCGGCCGAGAAGTCCGTGTCCTCGATGCGGCTGCGCGCGTCGGACAGGTTGTTGACGTTGTTGGTCAGGTTGTTGACCACCGACGAAAGCCGGCTCTGGCCCGCACCCAGCGAGGCGCGGGTGGTGTTAACGTTGTCGAGCATGGTGTCGACGTTGTCGAGCGCGGTGTTCGCGTTGGTCGCGCTCGACACCGAGGTGCCAGAGGCGAGGTCGCTCAGCGAAGTGAACGACAGGCTGACCGAGTCACCGTTGTTGGAGCCGACCTGGATCGAGATGGAACCGGCCTGCGCCGAATAGGTCGTGCCCGACGCCGACGAGTTGAAGATGCGGGTGCCGTTGAACTCGGTGGTCGCAAGGATGTTGGTGATCTGCGACTTGAGCTCGGTGACTTCCTCGTCGAGGTTCGTGCGGTCGGTGGACGAATAGGTGCCCGAAGCCGACTGCACCGCCAGCTCGCGGATACGCTGCAGCATGTTCGTGACTTCCGCGAGCGCGCCTTCCGCGGTCTGCGCCCAAGAAATGCCGTCGTTCGCGTTGCGGATCGCCTGGCCCATGCCGCGGATCGAGGCGGTCATGGTCGAAGCAATGGCGAGACCCGCCGCGTCGTCCTTGGCGCTGTTGATGCGCTTGCCGGTGGACAGGCGCTCCATCGCCGTCTGCAGCGACGCCTCAGCCATACGCGAACCATTCTGGGCGCGCAGGGCGGCGGAGTTGGTCGAGATAACAGTCATAACAATCTCCGTTTCAGTTCCGGCTGCCGCTCCTTTCCCCCGGTAAAGCCGGAACGAAGCCAGAGCCGCCACAGCAGTGAACGGCCGAGCGTTGCGGGACTTTAGGGGCATCGTTACGCTTTTTTTCACCGCCTCTCGCGCGCGTGGGCGGCATTAACTGTGTCGTTAACCGCCGCTTTACCCTGTTGGCCGATATCGAAGCTCAACAGGGAAACGGGGAACGCCGATGCAGTCGATCATCCACAGCGAAGCCGCGGGCCAGGCGCATGCGGTGCTGCTGTCTTGGCTGCGGGGTCTCGGTCAGGAAGTCCGCCCCTATCGCGGCGAACGGGTCCGGACCGGCGACATGTACATCGTCACCGAAGGCGAAGCGATGCCGGCCCCCCGCGCGACCCTGGTGCTGGGCGACACCGGCGTCCGCCGGCTGGAACGCGCCACCGATACGACTCCCGCCCGACTGAGTTACGGCCGCGAGGATTTGGTGTTTGGCCATGCCTTTGCCGCCGCCCTGTTGCGCGGCACCGCCCCGGCCGCCGCGGACCCCAATACCCTCGCTTTGTTCGCGCTGGCGGAGCGCGTGGCAGAAAGCGACATCACCGTGCTGGTGAACGGCCCCACGGGCACCGGCAAGGAAGTGCTCGCCCGCCACATTCACAATCATTCATCGCGCCGCGAAGGCCCGTTCGTCGCCGTCAACTGCGCGGCGCTGCCCGAGGCGATGCTCGAGGCTCTGCTGTTCGGTCACACCAAGGGCGCTTTCACCGGCGCCGGTGCCGCCGCCCAGGGCTTCTTCCGTGCGGCGCATGGCGGCACGCTCCTTCTCGACGAAATCGCCGAAATGCCGATCGGCCTCCAGGCCAAGCTCCTCCGCGTACTGCAGGAGCGAGAGGTGGTGCCGCTCGGCGCCACGACCCCGGAAGCGATCGACGTCCGCGTCATCGCTTGCGCCAACCGCGACCTTCCCGCCGAAGTGGAAGCGGGCCGCTTCCGTGCCGACCTTTACTACCGGCTGAGCGTCTTCCCGCTCGCCACCTTGCCGCTTTCGCAGCGCCGCCAGGACATTGCGTCGCTCGCCGCGACGATGATCCTGCGTCACGCCGGCAGCCGCTCCGTCATTCCCTGGCCGACCCAGGAAGCGCTGGACGCGCTGCAGGGTCATGACTGGCCCGGCAATGTCCGCGAGCTCGAGAATGTGATCCAGCGCGCACTGCTGCTCGCGCCTGGCGACCGCATCGAGGCCGCGCACATCATCTTCGACGCGACCGCTCGGCCCCTGCCGGTCGCCGCGCCGGTCGCGGAGCCGACGCTCGGCAACATTGTCCGCCTTCACGAAGTGCAAGCGATCCAGGATGCGCTCGCCGCCTGCGGCGGCAATCGCACCGAAACCGCGCGGCGGCTCGGCATTTCCGAGCGGACGCTGCGCTACCGCCTCGCCCGCATCCGCGAGGCCGGCGGCAATGTGGCCCCTAGCCGGAGTGCCTGGGCATGAGTATTTCAGCCGTTTCCAGCGCCGATCGCGTGATGGCTATCCGCGCCCAGATCCTCGAGCGCAACGCAGCGCTGCAGCGGGCCAACGAGATCGGCAACGCCAGCGCGCCTGCGACGAACGCGACACCCGGCAACAGCTTCGGCGCGACGCTTGAAGCCGCGCTCAAGAGCGTCAACGAAAGCCAAAGCGCCGCATCCAAGGCCAGCGAAGCCTATGAGCGCGGCGAGACAGTCGATGTCGCCCAGGTGATGCTGGCGCGGCAACAGGCCTCCATCGCTTTCGAAGCGACGCTGCAGGCTCGCAACAAACTCCTGTCCGCCTATAAGGACATTATGAGCATGCCGGTTTAACCTAGATGGCAACGAACGCTCTTACCCCCACGCAAGGCGAGGTTCTGCCCGCCGCTCCCGCCGCCGGCACGCCGGTGCCGCCGCTGACCGAACTCGGCCGCAATCCGATGGGCGCGATCCGCAGCCTCTGGTCGCAGCCGGCGGTCCGCAAGTCCGCGCCGATGATCGGTCTGATCGGGCTACTCGCGTCCGCCGCGCTCGCCTGGACCATGGTCGCGACGCCGCCGCAGAAGATGCTCTTCTCGGGGCTCAACGACGCCGACAAGGCGGCGGCCGTCGAAGCGCTCGCCCAGGCGAATATCGACAGCCATATCGACAATGGCACCGGCACGCTGACCGTCGCCGAGGACGATTACTACAAGGCGCGTATGACGCTTGCAGCGCAAAACCTGCCCAAGGCGACGCCGGGCGGCTATGCGATCTTGGACCAGCTGCCGATGGGCGTCAGCCGCGCCGTGGAAGGCGAACGGTTGCGCCAGGCACGCGAGACGGAACTTGCCCGTTCGATCCAGGAGATCGAGGGTGTTACCGAAGCGCGCGTCCATCTGGCCGTTCCCGAGAACACCGTCTTCGTCCGCGATCATGCGGCGCCCTCCGCTTCGGTAATCGTGCGCTTGGCCGCGGGCCGCTCGCTGCCTGAGGATCAGGTGCGTTCGATCATCAACCTCGTCGCTTCATCCGTGCCTGGCATGAAGCCGGATGCGGTGACGATCGTCGACGGCGCCGGCTCCTTGCTGACCAAGCCGGGCGGCGCCAGTGGCATCGGCGCCAGCGACGAGCGCATCGACTTCCAGCGCCGTGTCGAAGGCAAGTATCGCGAGCAGCTGATCCAGTTGCTGACCCCGCTGGTCGGCGCGGGCAACTTCAGCGCGGAAGTCTCCGCCGAAGTCGACCTGTCGGAGACCCAGGCGACGCGCGAAGCCTATGGCAAGGAAGGCGTGCTTCGCGCCGAGCAAGGCCAATGGACCGGCAATCAGCAGGGTCAGCCTGCCGCCGAGGGCATTCCCGGCACGCTCTCCAACACGCCGCCCGCCGCCGCCGAGATCAAGACAGGGGCGGAAGCGGCTCCCAAGGCAGCGGCTGCGCCCAAGGTCCCCGACAGCATGAAACAGTCGGACCAATTCTCCCGCGCCTTCGAGCTGGACAAGGAGATTTCGGTCACGCGGGCCGTGCCGGGCGGGCTGAAGCGTATCTCTGTCGCCGTCGTCCTCCGCGAACCTGAAGGCGCCAAGCCGCGCAGCCCGCAGGAGATCGCGCAGATCAGCGACCTGGTCCGCGCTGCCGTCGGCTTCGATGCCGCCCGCAACGATCAGGTGACCGTCATCTCCCGCAAGTTTGCGGGCGCCACCGAAGAGGAAGGCACGCCCTGGTACGAGGCGGGCTGGTTCCCGGTTTTGGCGCGCAACCTGACGGCGCTGATCATTGCACTGCTCGTGATCTTCGTCGGTCTGAAGCCGATGCTGAAGATGCTGTCGCGCAAGCGTGAGGCTGCAGATGCGGAGGGACAGCCGGCGATCGGCCGGCCGCCGGTCAGTATCGAGCATGTCGAAGGCGCGCAGGGCTATGAGGATCGTGTCAAGCTGGTCCGCGACTTCACCCGAGACAATCCGGCGCGCGCAGCGCTCGCGGTTCGCGACATGATCCGTTCCGACGGGAAAGCCGCCGCATGATGCAGGAACCTGCCCGGACCTTCACGGGCGTCGAGAAGGCCGCCGTGCTGATGATGCTGGTGGGCGAGGACGAGGCCGCCGCCATCCTCCAGAATTTGGAGCCCGAGGAAGTGCGGATGCTGGGCAAGGCGATGTTCGCCGTTGCCGATGTCGGCGAGCCGCAAGTGGCCGAAGTGCTCGACGAATTCGTCGGCAAGGCTAAGGACAAGAACACGATCGGCTTCGATCCTCGCCCGCAGATCGAAACCATGATGACCAAGGCGCTGGGCCCGGACAAGGCGGAGAACGTCCTCTCGCGCATTACGCCGCGCGAAGAGGCCTGCGCGATCGATCTGCTCGACTGGCTGGAAGCCTCGGAGATCGCGGCGCTGATCAAGGACGAGCATCCGCAGATCGCGGCCGTGCTGCTGGTCAATCTGGATCCGGCCGTCGCCGCCCAGGTGATCGAGCAGCTGCCGGACGCGATGCAGCCCGACGTGCTGCACCGAATCGCGACGCTTGGACCCATTTCGCCCGACGCGCTCGACATGCTGCGCGACGTGCTGAGCCGCGCTGCCGGTTCGGCCAAGACCCCGGCCGCGATGCCGCTCGGCGGCGCCAAGGAAGCGGCGGCGATCATGAACAATGCCCGCAAGGCCACTGAGCAGCGGGTGATGCCGAAGGTCGCCAAGATCAGCAAGGAAACCGCCAAGGCAATCGAGGAGGAGATGTTCGTCTTCGATCATCTGCTGGCGCTCGACGACAAGTCGATGGGCACGCTGCTGCGCGGCGTCGAGGCCGATGTACTGGTGCTGGCGCTGAAGGGCGTGGACGAGGCCGCCCGCGGACGCTTCCTCGGCTGCATGTCCAGCCGCGCCGCCGACGGCATTCGCGACGAAATGGAAGCGCGCGGCCCGGTCAAGCTGTCCGAAGTGCTGGAAGCGCAGAAGACGATTCTCGGCATTGCCCGCCAGCTCGCCAAGGACGGCACCATTCGCCTCGGCGGCGGAGACGACGATTATGTCTAGGTTCGCAGGAGCTTCGGAAGCGCGTGCGGTGGACTTTGGCGCGCTGGGCGCGGCGATGTCCGGCCTGCGCGGCGGCTTCTCGGAAGGCGGGCCTGTGCACTTTTCGCCTGCGCCAGAGCCCAAGCATTTCCGGCCCGCCAACCCGGGCGTGAACCCGACTGCGGGCTGGGGCCCGTTCGACCCGCTGGGCGAGAGTGCAGCCTCAGCCTCTCCCGAGACTCCGGACCCGATTGCCGCTGCCCGCTCCGAAGGCTTTGCGGCCGGCATGGCCGCTGCCGAGCGGATGGCCGCCGAGCGCGGCGAGGCGGACGCTCAGGCGCTCGCGGAGATTGCCGGCCTGCTCCAGATGATGAGCGGCTTCGACCGCGATGCCCTCGCCAGCCGGCTGCGCGAGACCGTGATGTTCCTGGTGACCCGCCTGGTTGGCGAAGTTGGCGTCTCAGCCGATCTGCTGAACCAGCGCATCGAAGCGGCCGCCGCCCTGATCGCCGACAGCGCCGAACTCGCTCAGCTGCGCCTCAACCCCGCCGACCTGGCGCTGGTCGACGGCCATCAGCCGGACCGCGTCACGCTCGTCGGCGACGAGAGCATCGGCCGCGGCGGCTTCCGCATCGAGACCCGCTCCGGGGCGATCGAGGACGGTCCGGCCAATTGGCTGAAACAACTCGCTGCCGCGCTCGACCGCGCCGCTTTGCCGGGTGACTAGCTCCACCTTCCCGTTCGCGTCGAGCGCAGTCGAGAAGCGTATCTCGACTTCGCTCGATACGAACGGATGCAAAGGCGTTTGATGCTGAAGACCTTCGCTCAGGACTATCTCTCCGCCCTCCAGCTCGATTTCGCGCCGCAGCCGGAAGTGATCGGGCGCCTATCGTCGTTCGACGGACTGTTGATGGAGGCGGTCGGCCTGTCGCTGCCGGTCGGGACCGTGTGTCGCATCGGCTCCGGCAAGGGCGAGGTCGAAGCCGAAGTGATCGGCTTCCGTTCCGGCAAGACGATCATGATGAACCTGGGTGGCCCGGCGCCGCTGCTGCCCGATGCGCCGGTGCGGCCGATCGGTCAGCCCGGCGAAGCGCAGGTCGGCTCGGCCCTGCTCGGCCGTGTCGTCGACGGTGCCGGCAATCCGATCGATGGCCTCGGCCCGATCCGCGGCGCCAAGTCGTGGCCGCTCGCCGGCAAGCTGCAGAACCCGCTCGATCGCGCGCGCGTGACGGAGCCGCTGGATGTCGGCGTGCGCGCGATCAACGGACTCCTGACCATCGGCCAGGGCCAGCGCGTCGGCATTATGGCAGGCTCCGGCGTCGGCAAGTCGGTGCTGCTGGGCATGATCGTTCGCCAGGTGAAAGCGGACGTGGTGGTCGTCGGCCTGATCGGAGAGCGCAGCCGCGAAGTCACAGACTTCCTCGAAACCAAGGTCGTGGGCGAAGCCCGCAAGCGCGCAGTCATCGTTGCCGTGCCCGCCAACCATTCGCCCGTGCTCCGCATCCGCGGCGCGATGCGCGCCACCGCGATCGCCGAGGCGTTCCGCGCCGAAGGCAAGCGCGTGCTGCTGATCATGGATTCGCTGACCCGCGTCGCCCATGCCGGCCGCGAGATCGGCCTGGCATTGGGCGAACCCGCCTCCGCCCGCGGCTACCCGCCGTCCGCCATCGCCATGCTGCCCAATCTGATCGAGCGCGCCGGCAAGGACGCCAAGGGCGGCGGCTCGATCACGGCGATCTACACCGTGCTTGCCGATGGCGACGATGGCTCCGATCCGGTCGTCGACTCCGCCCGCTCCATCCTCGACGGCCATATCGTGCTGTCGCGCAGCCTTGCCGAGCGCGCCGTCTATCCGGCGATCGATCTCGGCCCCTCGGTCAGCCGCGTGATGACCGACATCGCCGCGCCCGAACATGTCGGCGCGGCCCGCATTCTCCGCCGCCACCTCGCCACCTATGAGGAGAACCGGGACCTGATCCTGATGGGCGCGTATCGCGGCGGCGCCGACCCGCAGATCGACCAGGCGCTCGCCTACCATCCCGCCATCCTCGATTATATCCGTCAGGACGCCGACAGCGCGGTGGGCATCGAAGAGGCGGTCACCGAGCTGGTCGGCATCTTCGGCGACGGCTGATGGCGCGCGACGCGAAGAAGCTCGGGCGGATGCTGCGCGTCCGTTCGCTGCAGCTCGACTTGGCACGCGCCGAGCAGGCAGCCGCCGCTGAGCGCGCGTCCAGCGCCGCGGCGCTCGCCGCCCGCATCGAGTCGTTGCGTCAGGACGTTGCCCCGCGCCAGGGCAGCGAACAGGGCCTGAGCCTCTTCGCCGCCGCCCATTATCGCGACCGGCTCGCCCGCAGCCAGGCGGAGGCGCAGCGCCGGGTCACCGCCGCGCACCAGCTGCTCGACCAGGCGCGAGACGCCGCCAACGCCGCCAAGCGCGACCATGGCGCGGTCGAGAAACTGATCGATCGCGAGCTGGAGGCCCGGGCGGCCGCCGCCCGCAAGGCGCTGGAAGACGCCCCTCACCCTACACGAGCGCTGGCACGGACCTTGCTGAAAAGCGGCTGATGCCGAACACACTTGCCACTGTCGCTGCCACGCCGGCTCTCCCGGCTACGCTCCTCGCCATCGCTCCGGCCGCTATCGTGCCCGGCGCCGGGGGCGAAGCCGCGAACTTTGCAGCGATAATCGGCGGAATAGCCGGCAATCCAATGATGCTCGACGCGGCGCCTCCCGCGGCGCCGACGCCACCGCCAGCGCCGGACAGCGGCACGTCTTTGCCGCTCCCCCGGCCAACCATTGCCGACCTGCCGGAACCCTTGCCACCGGTCGACGTGGAAGGCGTGATGGTTGGCTGCGGCTGGCAGCCCGAGCTGCGGCTGGGCAAGCTGGCCAACCCGACTCCGCAACTGCCGATCGCTGATGCACCGGAGAGGGATGGTCCCGATGCCATCCAGGCGCCGGAACCCGGCCTCAAGCGCTGGACCCTTCACACCAGTTCCGTTCTCGCCCTCAGCCGCACGCCTGTGCGGACCGCAATCTCCGACTACGAAATGCCCGCTCCGATCGACGCGGAGCCTTCTGCTGCTGAGAGCAAGACAGGCGAGCTGCCGGAGATTGCGGTCGTTCTCGTCGCACCCGCCGCCGTTCCTGAGCCCGTGCCGCCTGCACCGATCACTGTCGCGCCTGTCCCGGTCGCAGCCGAGCCGACCGACGCCACTGAAGTCCCCGCCGAGGCAGCGGCAGCTTCGCCAACGTGTACGACGGTCGTGCTTGCCCGCCCCACGCGCTCGCCGCACCCGATTATCCGCTATAGCCAGGCACCCGCACCGGATCCTGAGCAGGAAGCGCCGGACCAGCCAAGCCGCACCCTTCCCGAATTGCCGGCTGCGGCCGCCCCTCGTGCGTCAGCTGCAGTGGCGGCAGCACCCGCTCGTCCCGAGATTTCCATCCCGCCGGAGCTCGCCCGTCAGGTGGCACAGCTGATCCGTCCTTCGGTCGCTGAAGCCTCGCCGCCAACCAGCCAGGTTACTGCCCCAGTCGACCAGTCCGCGCCGACGCCGCACGCGGCAGCAGCTGCGCCGGCTCCTGCCGCACCGGCCAGCATTCCCGCGCCCTCCTCGCCGGTGGACCTTGGCCGGTCCGAATGGATGCAGGCGATGATCGACCGTATCGGCGACATCGTTCAGGCGGACGGCCGGCGCGAGGCGCAGATCAAATTGCTGCCGAGCGCACTTGGCGCCGTCGAAGTGATAATCGTCCAGCGCGACGAGCAGATGCACGTGACGCTGACCAGCGAGAACGCCCAGGCGCGGCAGCTGCTGAGCGACGCGGCGCCGCGCCTCCAGGAACTCGCCGAGGCCCGCGGCCTCCGCTTCGCCCAGGCGGACATCGGCGGCGGCCAGCCGCAGGACCGCCGCACGCCGTCCGAACAGCATAATCAGACCCCGCTGCGCCCCCGCTCCGCCGCGCCGGAGCAGGGCGCTCAAGATCAACCCAATGGCGACCTGATCGCCTGACCTAAGCTCCAAAAAGGCTCGACATCATGGCCACTGCCGCACTCCCGACCGACGCGCCCGCTCCCAAGAAAAAGGGCAAGAAGCTCATCCTCATCATCGCCCTGCTGGTGCTGATCGGCGCCGGCGTGGGGGCGGGCCTGTTCTTCACCGGCATGATCGGCGCGAAGGAAGAGGTCGAGCAGAAGGACATGCCGAAGCTCCTTCCCAAGGGCTCCAAGCCCAAGGCGGAAGGCAAGGAAGAGGGCGGCTCCAAGGAAGGCGACGCGCCCAAATATGAGTCGAGCTATTTCCAGCTGGAGAAGGAGTTCACCTCCAACCTCAAGGAGAGCTCGCACCTGATCCAGATCGGTCTCGCCGTCTCCACCCACTATGACGAAAAGGTCACCGAAGCGCTGAAGGCGCATGAGCTCGCGATCCGCTCCGCCGTGCTGATGGCGATCAACGACACCGACGAGGAAGCGATCTTCACTTCCGAGGGGAAGAAGGATCTGCAGCAGCGGCTGGTGAAGGCGATCAACGCCGTTCTGAAAGAAAAGGAAGGCTTTGGCGGCGTCAGTAACGTCTACTTTACCAATTTCATTGTTCAGTGAACGGAGATGGTTAAGGCCGCTTCACCAGCACCCGTTCAGGGCGCCGCCTCCGGGCGAGCGACGGCGCATCATGCGCCGGTGCTGGGAAGCGCGTCGGCCAATCCACTTGGCGACCTGCAGGCGCTGACCCAGGTCAACCAGCACGTCGCCCGCGCGCTCCGCACCTTGTTCGAGCCGATGCTCCGCCAGCCGGTCAAGGTTGCGGCCGAGCCGATCACGGTGCAGCGCTTCGACGAATATCTGACCGCGAACTGCAACGCGCTCGCCAGCGCGACGCTGATCGGCATGGCGCCGCTCTCAGGCCAGGCATTGCTGGTGATCGACGGCGGCTTCACCTTCCGGCTCGTCGATCTCTACTTCGGCGGCCCGGGCCTCGCGCCCAATCCGCTGCCACCCGAATTCACGCCGACCGCGGAAGCGATGATCGGCCGTCTCGCCAGAGGTGTCACCGAACGGCTCGCTTCCGGCTGGGCCGAACTGGCCGAGATCGAGTTTCAGGTCGGCCGTACCGAAACCAACCCGCACATGCTGTCGCACATCGATGGCGAGGACTGGGTGGTGCGCACGCGCTTCCTGCTGACGATCGGCGAAGGCCGGCCGGTGCCGATAGACCTCCTCTATCCCGCTGCCTCGCTGAAACCGATCGCCGGAATATTGTCATCGAAGGTGCAGGCTCGCCGCCATGCGGAAGACCCGAGCTGGACCAACAATCTGATGCGCGCGGCGATGAACGTGAAGCTGCCGGTGCGCTCCGTGCTCGCCGAGCCCACCATCCCGCTCGCACAGCTGATGAGTCTCAAGCTGGGCGACATCATTCCGATCAGCTTCGGCCCTGAAATCCCGCTGCTGGTCTCCGGCAACCGCTTCGCGCGTGGCGCGGTCGGCGCGTTCAACGGCCGCGCCGCCATTCGCGTGCACCGCATCGAACCCCTTGAGGACGAGAGTAACTGATGAGCGACATGAGCCACACCGGCCTGCCCAAAGACGTCGGCATCGCCGCCAATTTCCGGCTGCTGCAGGACGTCGATGTCCGCCTTTCGGTGGAAGTCGGCGGCACCAACCTCAAGCTGCGCGAGCTGCTGGCGCTGGGCGAATCAAGCGTTATCGAGCTCGACCGCTATGCCAATGAGCTGCTCGACGTGCTGGTCAACGGGACGCTCATCGGCCGCGGCGAAGTCGTGACCGTGGGCGACCGCTTCGGCATCCGCATCACCGAACTCGCCGACCAGGCGCCGCCCGCGCTGTGATCGGCACCTATCTTCTCAAGCTGGCGCTGCTGCTGCCGCTCGTCTGCGGCCTGCTGATCGCTTGCCTCTGGGCCTGGCGGAAGCTGGAGCAGAAGCTGCCAGGCAATCAGGGCACCCGCATGATCGCGGTCAAGGAAAGCATGATGGTGTCGCCGGGCCTGCGCCTCGCCGTGATCGAGTTCGAGGGCCGCAAACTGCTCGTATCCGTCGGCCGGGGCGGCGTGAACCTGGTCGACAAGATCGAGGCGCCGCATGTCTAGCTTCGTTCTGCGTTCCCCGGCGAAGGCCGGGGTCCAGAGTGCGCGCCAGCTGGGCCCCGGCCTTCGCCGGGGAACGCTTGGTTTCTGGCTCGTCGGCTTCGTCCTGGGCATACTCTTCTTCTGCGAGCCCACGTTTGCGCAAGCAGCACCTGTCGTGGCCCCACCCGCGCAGCCCGGTGCACCGGAGGCGCTCGACCGCGCACTTGGGCAGCTGGGCGGCGGCTCCGCGCCTTTGTCATTGAGCCTGCAGGTGCTGATCATCATGTCGCTGCTGACGGTGCTGCCGTCGCTGCTGCTGATGATGACCAGCTTCACCCGCATCATCATCGTGCTGTCGATCCTCCGCCAGGCCCTCGGCCTGCAGCAGACGCCGCCCAATCAGGTGCTGATCGGCCTGTCGCTGTTCCTCACCCTGTTCGTCATGTCGCCGGTGCTCAACCGCGTGAATGCCGAGGCGATCCGGCCCTATGCGGCCAACCAGATCCAGGCGACGCAGATGATCGAGCGCACCGGCAATGTGCTGCACGGCTTCATGATGAAGCAGACGCGCGTGAAGGACGTGCAGATGTTTGCCAGCATCGCCAAGCAGGGTCCGTTCGCGAGCCCCAATGACGTGCCCTTCTCGATCGCCCTGCCGGCTTTCGTCACCTCGGAGCTAAAGACGGCCTTTCAGATCGGCTTCCTGATCTTCCTGCCGTTCCTCGTTATCGATCTTGTCGTCGCGAGCGTGCTGATGGCGCTCGGCATGATGATGCTGTCGCCGACAATAATTTCCCTGCCTTTCAAGCTGCTCCTCTTCGTCCTGGTCGACGGCTGGGCGCTGACGATGGGCTCGCTCGCCAACAGTTTCGTGAGTTGAAACACATGACGGAAAAACTCCCGTTCGCTTCGAGCGCAGTCGAGAAGCGGCTGGTTGCAGCTTGTGGTTTCTCGACTTCGCTCGAAACGAACGGACGCGGGGGAAACCACTGATGGACGCATCCTATTTCATTGGCGTCGGCCGCGAGGCGCTCTGGGTGCTGGCGTTGGTCACTCTACCTGTGCTGCTGCCGGCGCTGATCGCGGGCCTGGTGCTCGGCATGGTCCAAGCCGCCACATCGATCAACGAAGCGACGCTGACCTTCGTGCCCAAGGTTGCCGTGGTCGGCATTTCGCTCGTCGTGTTCGGCAGCATGATGCTGGGCCTCTTGAGCGATTTCACCCTTTCGATCTTTGAACGCATTCCGGACTTAGTGAAGTGACACCTCTTCCCTGTGCTCCGGCGAAGGCCGGAGCTCTGCGCGAGATGGCACAAGGCTCCGGCCTTCGCCGGAGCACTCGGTAGCCGCCATGCTCGGCTTCGGCCTTCCTGCCGTCGAAGTGTCGCTGTTCGGCCTGATCTTCGTGATGGTGCGGATCGGGGCGGCCTTCGTGGCGGCGCCGGTGTTCGGCGCCGTCACCATTCCGCTGCAGGTGCGCATCGTGCTGGCAGGCGCGATCGGCATTCTGGTCGTCAACAACGCGCCGGTCGCCTCGCCCAATGCTCTGCTTTCGCTCGAGACCTTCCTCCAGGTCGCGCAGGAAGCCTTGGTCGGCCTCGCGCTCGGCTTCATCCTCCAGATCGCCTTTGCCGGGCCCTTGGTCGCCAGCGAAGCGCTCGGCAACACCATGGGCATCGGCTTTGCGACCACCATCGATCCGCAGCGCGGCGCAACGACGCCCGCGCTTGGCCAGTTCCTGTCGATTGTCATGACCCTGTTGTTCCTGGCGCTCGACGGGCATCTGCTGCTCGTCGATCTTGTCGTGCGAAGTTATCAGGTGCTGCCGCCGGGCGAGGCCTGGCTGACCGCTTCCAAGCTGCAGGCCATCGCGCTGTTCGGCGGCTATGCCTTCGCCGCGGGGCTGCTGCTGGCGCTGCCGGTCGGCTTTATCATCCTGTGCCTGAACCTGATCGTCGGCATGCTGTCGCGTTCGGCGCCGGCGCTGAACCTGTTCGCCGTCGGCCTTCCCGCCAGTCTCGCCACCGGCCTGGTCGCGCTCGCCATTGCTTTCCCCGCCATGGGTGATGCCATGGCCGGTATCATCCGCGAGGCGCTGGAAGCCACCGCCAATCTGGTGCTCGGCTGATGGCGGAGGAATTCGGCGAAAAGACAGAAGCACCGACACCGAAGCGCAAGCAGAAGGCGGCGGAAGAAGGCCAGGTCCTGCGCAGCCGTGAGCTGGCGACGGCCGCCGTAGTGCTGGCCGGCGTGCTCTGGCTCGCGCTGTCGGGACCGGCGCTGCTGGCGGCTCTCAAGACGGTGATGCGCGAAAGCCTCCAGTTCGGCCGCGCCGATGTCGAGGACTTTCAGCCGCTGCGCCCGATCCTGAGCGTGGGCCTGACGCTGGCGCCTTCGCTCGCTTTCCTGTTCGCGGTGACGATCGGCATCGCGGTCGCCAGCCAGGCCGGCCTCGGCGGCTTCAACGTGCAGCCAAAGCTGTTCGGATGGAAGAATTCGCGCATCAACCCGGGCGCGGGGCTCAAGCGCATCTTCGGCATGCACGGCTGGATCGAGCTCGGCAAAGGGCTGATGAAGGTCGTGCTGCTGGGCTCGATCGGCGCCTGGATGCTTTGGTCGATGAAGGGCGACGCACTTGGCCTCGTCGCCGGAGACGTCGAATCGAGCGTCGCAGCGCTCGGCTGGAAGCTGGTGGTGCTGCTGCTCGTCATGTCCGGCGGGCTGCTGCTGATCGCCGGCTTCGACGTGCCGATCCAGCTGATCCGCCTGCTCAACAAGCTGAAGATGAGCAAGCAGGAGATCAAGGACGAGCATAAACAGGCCGAGGGTTCGCCGGAGACGAAAGGCGCGCAGCGTGCCCGCATGCGCGAAATCTTCAAGGGCAGCGCGCGCAAGGCCGTCGAAGGCGCGCATGTCGTGCTCACCAACCCGACCCACTTCGCAGTCGCGCTTCGTTATGAGCGCGGCAAGGACGAAGTGCCGGTGGTCGTCGCCAAGGGGCGCGGCGACAAGGCGCTCGCCATCCGCGAACTGGCGCGCGAGATGGACAAGCCGGTGCTCGAATATCCGGCCCTCGCCCGCGCCGTTTATTACACCAGCCGCGAGGGGCAGCAGGTGCGCGACGACCTTTATGTGGCGATCGCAACCGTGCTCGCCTTTGTGTTCGGCGTGAACCTGCGCGCGGGCGGCGGCCAGCCGAACGTGATCGTGCCCGACACTGCCCTATTTGACGAAAACGGCGTTCGCGTCGCGCGAACCTAAAGCTTTGGCGCCGATGGCCGATTAGGCTGTCAGGAGAGAGACATGTCCGATTCCATTGCAGTGACGCTGGGCGCCGGCTCCGGCATCGATACCAAGGCGCTCGTCTCCTCGCTGATCGATGCGCAGTTCGCGGCCAAGACCAAGGCGCTGACCGCGCGCAAGGAAACGCTGACGGCGCAGATCTCGGCACTGTCCCAGCTGAAGAGCGGGTTGACCGGCTTCTCCTCGGCACTTTCCAATCTGGTCTCCGGCGGTTCTCTCTCGACGCAGCCGGTCAGCTCGGACACGTCCGTGCTGAACGTGGGCCTGCTGCCGGGCGCCAGCATTTCCGGGCTGTCCGCCAATGTCGAAGTGCGCCAGCTGGCCGCCGCGCAGGTCGTCAACTCGGGCACGGTCGCCGACAAGACGGCGGCGTTCGGCAAGGGCACGCTGACCATCACGCTTGGGGAGATGAGCTACACAGGCGACACGCCCACCGGCTTTACGCCCAAGTCCGGCGCGACCCCGGTGACCGTCACGATCGGCGACGGCCAGAACAGCCTCCAGGGCATTGCCGACGCGATCAACCTGGCAAAGGCCGGCGTCACCGCCTCGGTGCTGACCGACGCGACGGGCTCCCGGCTCGTCGTCAAGGGCGCTACCGGTGCCGAACAGGCCTTCACCATCGACGTAGCGGAAGATGCGTCCGCGCCGGGCCTGTCCGCCCTCGCCTTCAACACCAGCACGCAAGTGATGGGGCTCACGCGCAAGTCGGTCGATGCCTTGATCGCCCTCGACGGCGTGGAAGTGCGCCGCCCCGGCAACAGCGTCAGCGACCTGTTGACCGGCGTGAAGCTGGATCTGGTCAAAGCGGTCCCCGGCCAGACGATTACCATCGGCACCTCGGCGCCCACGTCCGCCCTGTCGCAAGCCGTCGCCGATATCGTCGAGACCTATAATCAGCTGATCACCATCGCGAAGACGGAGACCAGCTCCACCGACGGCGTGCTGCGCAATGACAGCGGCGCGCGGGAGCTCATGCGCCAGCTGGGCGCGCTCACCAATCGCGATCTGAACCCCAGTGCCGCTGACGGGGAACCGAGCACGCTCGGCGAGCTCGGCGTCCGCACCAATCGCGACGGCACGCTGACGCTCAACACCGCTGCGCTGCAGTCGGCACTTTCGAAGAATGGCCCGTCCGTCGAAAAAATCCTGACGGTCGGCCTCGGCTCCGCCCTGCGGCAGATCTCGATCGCGCTGACGGCGCCGACCGGGCCCCTCACCGCCAGCCAAAGCGGCTATACCCGCCTGCAGAGCGCACTCGCCAGGGAAGCGGAGAAGATCGAGCTGGACACGGCGACGCTGCGCGAGCGGCTGACGCGCCAGTTCGCCGGTATGGACGCACGCGTCTCCGCCTATAAGGCGACGCAGAGCTTCCTCGACCAGCAGATCAAGAGCTGGACGCGCAGCGCATGAGCTATGCCTCCCGCCTGACACGCGACCCACGTGAGACCTATCGCTCGGTCGACGTGGCGAGCCGCACCGGCGGCGCCAACCCGCACCAGCTGATCACCATCCTCTACGAGGATCTGTTGCGGGAGCTGCGGTTGGGCGCCCTGGCGGCGGAGCGGGGCGATCACCCGGACAAGAATGCTCGCCTGACCAAAGCCGTGGCACTGCTCTATGCGCTGGAGGCGGGGCTCGATTTCGACAAGGGCGGATCGGTGGCTGAGGCGCTGTCCCGCTTCTATCGCGGCTGCCGCGACGCGGTGATGCGCGCCAGCATCGACAGCAATGCGGCGCTGGTCCGCGATGTCATCGCTAATGTCGGCGAGATCGCGGAGAGCTGGAAGGCGATAGGCGGTCGCTGACAACCACGCAGTTTTCTCCAAAGCGGAGGAGACTGGCGCCAATTCTCTCCGTTTTGGATGTTAGCGTTCTTCTGAATGGAGCCATTCTGGCCCTAGCGAGCGGCCATGCAGGACGCGGGCGGCCGTCAAGGTGGCATCATCGACAGCCTGGCAGCTGCAAAAGCGCTGCTTCAGCCGCTGTTCGAAGGCGCACGCACGGAGCGTCTTTATGTGGCTCATCTCGGCAGCGACGGTGCGCTGATCCGCCTGCGCGTGCGCTACGCCAAGATGGACAAGCATATCGACTTTCCGTTGCGCACGATCGTCGCCGACGCCTTGGCTTATGGAAGCACAAGTCTGATCCTGGCGCATAATCACCCAAGCGTAGACGCGACTCCGAGCCGAACGGATATCGACGCAACGCGTAGCCTGATCCAGGCAACCCGCGTGTTAGGAGTGACCGTTCGCGATCATCTGGTCTTCGGCGGCGAAGCCTTCAGTTCTTTTCGCCAGCGCGGCTTATTGTGAGCGGCAGGACTTGATGGCGCCGGGCTCGGGCCGCTCGCCCCGCGCCTCGAAAGCGGCGAAATAGCCGCCCGCCTGGGGCATGCGCTCGAATCGCACCTGCGTATAGCCGACAGCCGCGAACTCGCAGCGAAGCAGCGTCGGCGGCGTGCCATGGTTCTGCGTCGGCCGGTCGGCATCGACAACGATCACCTGCCCGCCCGGCTTCAGGGCCGGCCGCAAGTGCCAGAGGAAGGCGTAGGGTTCGCCGATCTCGTGATACATATGAACCATGAGCACGCGGTCGAAGCTGTTTTCGGGCAGCTTCGGATCGGCCGGCTCACCGAGCTTCACGGAGACATTGTCGAGCCGCTCGCGATTGACGCGTTCGGCGAGCGCATCCCGCACTTCGGGCACGATGTCCTGCGCCAGCACGCGGCCGTCACGCCCCACCCGCTCTGCAAGCCGGATCGTGTAATAGCCTTCGCCTGCCCCGATATCCGCCACGGTCATGCCTGGCACGATGCCGGCGCGGTTCATCACTTCGTCGGCCTCGCGCAGCCGGTCGCGTGCTTCTTCGGTCGACCAGCGGCTTGAGACGATCTTGGCGACCGGGCGATCGGCTTTGGGAAAGGTGCCCGTCCGCTCTCGGGCCACGGCCGCGCCCTGCTCCGCCGGCGCCTGACAGGCGGTGAGCAGAACACACAAAGCAGCCGTTCGCTTTGAGCGAAGTCGAGAAGCGTATCTCGACTTCCTGGCTTTGGCAGGAAGTTTATCCTGAGCGCCTGCCTTGGCAGGCGGTCGAAGGGCTCGATACGAACGGAACTGGTTTGTGATCATTCCACGTCCTCGACCTCGACCTTCTCTCCGGTCACCCGCTGGCTTAGCGCAGCGGCCATGAAGGCGTCGAGGTCGCCGTCGAGCACGTCGCCCGGTGCCGTCGATGTCACGCCGGTACGCAAATCCTTCACCAGCTGATAGGGCTGGAGCACATAGGAACGGATCTGGTGACCCCAGCCGATATCGGTCTTGCTCGACGCGGTGGCGTTGGCTTCCGCCTCGCGGCGCTGCAGCTCGCGTTCGAACAGTTTTGCGCGCAACTGGCTATAGGCTTCCGCCTTGTTCTTGTGCTGCGAGCGCTGGCTTTGCGACTGGACGACGATGCCGGTCGGCAAGTGGGTGATGCGCACTGCGGAGTCGGTGGTGTTGATGTGCTGCCCGCCGGCACCTGAAGCGCGGAAGGTGTCGATGCGCAGTTCGCTCTCGTTGATCTCCACTTCGATATCGTCGTCGACGACCGGATAAACCCAGACGCTCGCGAAGCTCGTGTGACGGCGGGCGTTCGAGTCATAAGGGCTGATGCGGACCAGGCGGTGCACGCCGCTTTCCGTCTTCGCATAGCCATAGGCGTTTTCGCCCTTGAGCAGCAAAGTCGCCGACTTGATGCCCGCCTGCTCGCCCGCGTGATAGTCGATCAGCTCGACCTTCATGCCGTGGCGCTCGGCCCAGCGCGTGTACATGCGCTGCAGCATGCCGGCCCAGTCCTGGCTCTCGGTGCCGCCCGCGCCGGCGTTCACTTCGATATAGGTGTCGTTGGCGTCGGCCTCACCGGCGAGCAAAGCCGCGACCTTGTCCTTCTCGGCACGCGCCGCGAGCGCGGCCAGGCTCGCCACGCCTTCGTCCACCAGGGCCTCGTCACCCTCGGCCTCAGCCATTTCCATCAGCTCGACCGTGTCGTCGCGCTCGCGTTCGATCGCCCGCGTCGCCGAAATAGCTTCGTCCAGCCGCCGCCGCTCGCGCATGACCGCCTGCGCCTGCTTCGGATCGTTCCAGAGCGCCTGGTCTTCGACCTTGGCGTTCAGCTCATCGAGCCGCCGTAGCGCGCGGTCCCAATCGAGAAAGCGGCGGAGCAGTGCGAGTGCGTCGTTGATCTGGTCGACATGGGCTTGCGCTTCGGCGCGCATTGGAAATCCTACTCTAATCCGTTCGTGTCGAGCGAAGTCGAGACACGCTGGGGCACACGAACGTTTCTCGACTGCGCTCGAAACGAACGGTTTGCGTGACGGCCTAGTAAATCCCGCCTTCGCGCTCAAGGAAGTCGGCGTCGCCAGCACTGCCTTGGCGGACCTGGCGTTCGCCGCTGGGCACGTCTTTTTCCTTCGGCCGCGCGGCGATCTCGGCGCGGCGAATGGTGCGGCGGGGCTCGCTCTCCGGCTTGAACGCTTCCCAGATCACCGCCGGCTTGGGCTCGTCGAAGCCGGGGAAGACGCCGAACACCTTGCGGCCGGAGCGACGGTCGATCCGGATCATGCGGATGCCGGGGGCGGCGCGGAACGGCACCACCGGCATGTCCTTCATCGCTTCCTTGGCGAACTGCTTGAAGATCGGCGCCGCGAGCGTGCCGCCCTGCGCATAGCCGCCGAGCGAGCGCGGCTGGTCATAGCCCACATAGATGCCGCCGATCAGGTCCGCCGACCCGCCGATGAACCAGACATTCGTCGGGCCGCTGGTGGTACCGGTCTTGCCCATCAGCGGACGGCCAAGCTCACGCAAGGTCGTCGCCGTCCCGCGCTGGACCACGCCTTCCAGAATATGGACCATCTGATAGGCTGTCATCGGGTCCATCAGCTGGCGGGCGCGGATCGGCGGGCGCGGCATCGCCTTGCCGTCCCAATCCTTCGCATTGCAGTTACGCATCAGGCGGCAGCGATTGTCGGTGCGGTAGATGACCTTGCCGTTCCGGTCCTGAACATAGTCGATCAGCGTCGGCTTCAGCTCGCGGCCCAACGCGACCAGCTGCGAGAAGGCGTTGGTCATCTTGAGCGCGGTGGTGTCGCCGGCGCCGAGCGCGATCGACAGATAGCCCGGATATTGGCCAATCCCCATGCGCGCGATCGTGCGGGTCACCGCTTGCATGCCGGTTTGCGAGGCGGCGCGCACGGTCATCAGGTTGCGCGACTGTTCGATCCCCCAGCGCATCGTCTGCGGCCCGGCATTGCCGCCAGAGAAGTTCCGGAAGCATTTCTGGCCGAGCAGCGCCGACTGATAAACGCAGAATGGGCCATCGACGATGATCGAAGCGGGGGTCATGCCGTTGTCGAGGGCGGCCGCATAGACGAACGGCTTGATCGTCGAGCCCGGCTGGCGCAACGCCTGGGTCGCATTGTTGAAAGTGTGGATGCGGCTGTCGAAGCCGCCCTGCATCGCAAGGATACGGCCGGTGTTCGGGTCCTGAACGACAAAGGCGCCGGACACGACCGGAATCGACCGCAGGGACCAGCCATTGCCTTCCTGCTTGACCGCGATTGCGTCACCCGGACGGAGCGCATCGAAGGCACTGCCGCCTTTGCCCGCCACCGGCATGCTCGCGGCATAGGCGGGAAGGGTACCGGTCTGGCCGGAAGGAAAGCCGATGGTCGCCTGATTGCCCGCCTTTTGCAGCACCACGGCAACGCGCCAGTCCTGATAGCCGGCGCCGAGATTGGCGGCGGCCAGGCGCTGCGCCCAATTGCCTGAGATGTCGAGCTTCTTGATCGGTCCATGCCAGCCGCGGCCGCGATCGTAGCGGACCAAGCCGTCGCGCAAGGCGTTCTCCGCCAGCTGCTGCAGGCGCGGGTCGAGCGAGGTGCGCACCCAGAGCCCGCCGGCGTAAAGGCTGTGCGGGCCTTTGTTCGCGTCTTCGCCGAAGCGCTGGATCAGTTCGCGGCGGACATCCTCGAGAAAATAGCCGGCATTGGCTTCGAACTTGGTGCCCTGGCGCGGCACCGTGCCGAGCGGCGCCGCTTGCGCCGCGGCGCGTTCGGCGGCGGTGATGAAGCCGTTATTCTCCATTTCGCCCAGCACCCAGTTCCGGCGGTCGAGCGCGCGCTGAGTCCGGCGTTCCGGATCGTAGTTGGACGGCGCCTTGGGCAGGATGGCCAGATAGGCCATTTCCGGCAGCGTCAGCTGCGCCACATCCTTGTCGAAATAGGCGCGCGACGCTGCCTGCACACCATAGGCGTTTCGGCCGAGAAAAATCTGGTTGAGGTAAAGCTCGAGGATCTCTTCCTTCGAAAGCGCGTCCTCGATCCGGTAGGCGAGGATCGCCTCGCGCACCTTGCGGGTGTAGCTCACCTCGCTGGTCAGCAGCAGGTTCTTGGCCACTTGCTGCGTGATGGTCGACGCGCCGACCGGACGGCCGCTGCGCGTCATGTTCGAGATCAGCGCCGCAAGGATGCCCGGATAATCGACGCCGCCATGGCTGAAGAAGGTCTTGTCCTCGGCCGACAAATAGGCGTGGATCAGCTGCCTGGGATATTCGCCATAGGCGAGCTGGACGCGGCGTTCGCGCGCGAAGCTGTGGATCGGCGAACCGTCGATGGCGCGCACATTGGTCGGCAGCGGCGGCTCATAGGTCCGCAGCTTGTCGACCGAAGGCAGCCCCCGCGCGAAAATCAGCAGAATGAGCAGCCAGCCGAGCAGCGCCAGGCCGACGAGATAGGCAAGCCAGCGCACCCAGCGCAGCTGCCACCACTCGCCCAGTTTCTGCCGCAAGTCGCTCGCCCGCTTCAGCGTGAACCGCGTGCCGGCCGTCTCAGACTGTTCCATCCGGCCCCGGCTCTAGCAAGTTTCTAGCGCTTTGAAACCGGGATCAGCTGCTTCTCGACCGCCTTTGCCACCGCCATGGCGACCCGGGCGCGGCCGTCCGCCGAGCTCAACAGGCTGCGATCATTCTCATTGGTGATATAGCCGGTCTCGAACAGGACGGACGGCACGTCGGGCGCCTTCAGCACCACCAGCGACGCCTTGCGATGATAGTCCTGTCGGAAAGGCAGCACGCCCTTGGCCTGGCCATGCAACAGGCGGACGAACGCTGTTGCCCCCTCCAGCGACTCTCGGCGGGCGAGATCGATCAGGATCGAGGCGACCGCCTCGTCGCGCCCGCTTAAGTTGACGCCGCGCACCACGTCCGCCTTGTTCTCGCGGGCGGCAAGTGCCGCGGCTTCCGCATCGGATGCGGTTTCCGACAGAGTGTAGAGCGTGGCGCCATGCGCCTGATCGTCCTCTCCCGCGGAATCGGCATGAATGGACAGGAACAGGGAAGCCCCCAGCCGTCGCGCCATTTCCGAGCGCTCACCCAGCACCAGATAGCGGTCATCGGCACGCGTGAGCGCCACGCGCACGCGGCCGCTGGCAATCAGCGCATCACGTACCGAGCGTACGAGCGCAAGCGTCAGATCCTTTTCCTGCTCGCCACCGGCCGATTTCGCGCCCGGATCATGGCCGCCATGACCGGCATCGATGACGACCAGGGGAGCGTCTGCCGGTCCGGTTACGCCGGGCAGCGGCGGCGCAGGCAGCGGAGGATCGAGGAGCACCGTCAGCGCGCCGCTGGTCCGTGCCGCCTCGCCGGGGGACCAGACCGCAACGGCGGCCGCGCAGAGCAGCAACATGGCTGCTCCGCTCCACGTCCGTAGCTTCGCCCGTGCCGTCAAATCCGCGTGCGCCCCGAATGTCGTTGCGCTGCTCTTTACCCTAAAATGTTAACCACGTCATGCCGCCATGTCAGTCGCGCAGCACGGCCCAGGTCGGCGCATGGTCGCTGGCCTTTTCGCGGCCGCGATAGCTCTTGTCGACGCCGGCGTCCGCCAGCCGGTCTGCCGCCAGCGGGCTGAGCAGCAGGTGGTCGATGCGGAAGCCTGCGTCGCGCTGCCAGCAGCCCGCCTGATAGTCCCAGAAGGTCCAGAGCTGTGCAACCGGGTGACGCGCCCGCAGGGCATCGGTCCAGCCTTGGTAGAGCAGGCGCCGAAAGGCCTGGCGGCTTTCCGGCTGCATCAGCGCGTCATGCGCCATCGCGCGGACGGAGAATGTGTCGTCATCGGTGGGAATGACATTATAGTCGCCGGCCAGCACCACGGGCCGCTCTTCCGCCGACAGCCCCTCCGCGTGTGTGCGAAGCCGCTCCATCCAGCGCAATTTATAGTCAAACTTCTCGCCGGGCACCGGATTGCCGTTGGGCAGATAGATGGACGCGATGACGACGCCATTCACTTCGGCTTCGAGATAGCGGCTGTGCGCGTCCTCAGGCTCGCCGGCCAGACCACGCGTTCGCTCCACCGGATCGCTGCCGCGGGCGAGCACCGCGACGCCGTTGAACCCCTTCTGCCCGTGCCACACGGCGCCGTAGCCCGCAGCCCTGATCTCCAGCTCCGGGAAGCTGTCGTCGGCGCATTTTAGTTCCTGCAGGCACACGACATCCGGCTTCTGCTCGTCCAGATATTCGAGCAACCGGGGCAGCCGGGCTTTGATGCCGTTCACATTATAGGTGACGATGCGCATGCACCTCACCTAGCGAGGCGCAGTCAGATGGAGAAGCTGGAACCGCAGCCGCAGCCGCTCGCGGCCTGCGGGTTCTGAACCTTGAACGCGGCGCCCGACAAATCCTCGACATAGTCCACTGCCGATCCGCGGACGAGATCGAGGCTGATGCTGTCTACGACGAGCTTAACGCCATCGGTCTCGACCGCCGCGTCGTCCGGCTCGATGCTCTCTGCAAGCCCGAAGCGATACTGGAAGCCGGAGCAGCCGCCGCCCTCCACGGAGAGACGCAGCACCGCCGGCTTGCCTTGCCGGGCGGCGATCGCGGCGACGCGCTTGGCGGCGGATGGGGTTAGCTGGATATCGCTCACAGCAAGCGAGATAGGAGGGAGAGCGGCCGCGGGCAAGCGCGGCCCGCGGCTCCTCTCCCTAACCTTACTCGGTGCCGAGGGTGGGACCGCCCTGGGCGAGCGGCGCGGTCATCGCATTGACGCGCTGCTTCATGTTCGACGCATATTGCGCGGAGTCGAGATATGGGACCGGGTTGACGGCGCGGCCGTCCATCCGCACTTCATAGTGGAGGTGGCTTCCGGTCGAGCGGCCGGTCGAGCCCATCATGCCGATGACCTGCCCCCGCGTGACGCGGGTGCCCGGCGCGACCGTGATCTTCGACAGATGGCCGTAGCGGGTCTGGAGGCCGCGGCCATGCTCAATCTCGACCAGGTTGCCATAAGCGCCGACCCAGCCGGAGCGGCCGACCACGCCATCGGCGGTCGCATAGATCGGGGTGCCGACCGGACCGGGAATATCCACGCCGGCGTGCATCGCCGCAGTGCCGCGGAACGGGTCGGAACGGACGCCGTAAAGGCTGGTGAACTGCAGGTTGGCGACCGGCTTCATCGACGGCACCGACATGCTGCCCTGATCCGATGGCGTGCTCTGGCCGACCTGGTCCATCTTTTTCCAGGACTGGAACAGCGCCTTATATTCGGCATCGCCCGTCTCGGCCGAGGCGGCGACCGAGGTCGCGCCAGCCATGACCGCAAAGGCGAAACGGGCGAAGGAAAAGCGGAACCGGCTTCCATTCACCGCGTTGATTTGGGCTGAGAACAAACTCACGTCCTTCCGGCGACCAGCCTGGTCGGACACTTGCGGTCCGTCCCGGCCTAGATTTCGTGCTGCCTTGCGGGCCCCCCGCTTGGCTTGCCCGACTTGTCTGCAACTCACCGGTTAATGACAACCTACCGAATAGAAGTCGCGGGTCAGACCGGCCCTCGCGCGCGCCGAGTCGTTGAACGGAGGCTTCAACGCCCCCCGAAAATGCCGCGAAATCAGCTCGCGCCATGTTTCGGCAGGCGCCAGACCAGCCGATTCACAGCCGGAGCGGAACCATTTCGTGCCTGCGCCGACATGCTTTTCCTCATCCGCCAGAATGCGGCGGAGGATTCGCGCGGTCGGTTCGTCGCCAACCGCTTGGAATCTCTCGATCGTGGCGGGCGTGATGTCGAGACCCCGCGCTTCGAGCACCATGGGCACGACCGCGAGCCGCGCCAACGCATCATGCGCCGTCTCTCCTGCGGCTTCCCATAGCCCGTCATGCGCCGGCAGGGCGCCGTAGTGGCTGCCGAGCTGACGCAAGCGCCGGTCCAGCAAGGCGAAATGCATCGCTTCGTCGGCGCCGACTTTCATCCAGTCGCCCACGAACTCGGCCGGAAAGCGCGCGCCGAAGCGGCCGAGCAGATCGAACGCCAGATCGATCGCGACGAACTCGATGTGCGCTAGCGCATGGATCATCGCGATCCGGTTCACCTCCGACCCGATCTTGCCACGCTTCGGCATGTGCCGGGGCGCAAGCAGCTCCGGCCGCTCTGGGCGCGCCGGACGGTCCGGAAATTCTACGGAGAAGCGATGTGCCAGACGGCCGATGCGCCAGTCACGCGCAGCGGCCCGCGCCGCGCGCACTTTCGCGTAAGGATCAGCCGATGTGAGAACCGCAAGCGCGGCCTCGGAAACGTCCATCAGAGCGCCCGCGCCGCCTCCAGCACGGCCTTAGCGTGGCCGGGCACCTTTACCTTCCGCCACTCGGCCGCGATCCGCCCGTCCTTGTCGATCAGGAAGGTCGAACGGTCGATGCCCATATATTTGCGGCCGTACATGCTCTTTTCGACCCAGGCCCCGAATGCCTCCAGTAACTTGCCTTCTGCATCGGTAGCGAGGGGCACCTTCAGGCCATATTTCTCGGTAAACGCCTTGTGCTTCTTGGCCGAGTCCTTGGACATGCCGAGCAGGGCGACGCCGGCAGAAGCGAACTCACCGGCCAGTTCGGTGAAATCCTGCGCTTCCTTGGTGCAGCCGGACGTATCGTCCTTTGGATAGAAATAGAGGACCAGCGGCTTGCCGCGCCACGCGGCGAGGCTGGTTTGCTGCCCGTCCGGCCCTTCGAATGCGACGTCCGGCGCCTGATCCCCAACCGTCACCATCACTGACCCTCCCTGCTTCGCGCCACGACCTGCGCCCACTGACCGGCGACGCTCTGCCGCGCCTTCGCATAGCCTTCAAGCAGCGCGTCCCAATCGGCGAAGCCGCAGGCTCTCGCGACCAGGGCCTTTGTCGGTTCCGGGGGATCCTGCGCATCGGGTGCGACAAGGCGGAGGATGACGAGCAGCCGAGTCAGCATGTCGTGCGCGTCGGCAAAGCTCGGCGGCAAGCGGCCGGTGCCGACGAGTGCGGCGATCGCACGCGGCAGGTTCGAATCGAGCCCCTCGCCATGCTCCAGCTGAGCGGCGTGAACGCAGAACTCCAGATCGACCAGCCCGCCCTCGATCAACTTGGCATCCAGCGGACCGGAGGGCGGCTTGTGCTTCGCCATGTCGGTCCGCATCGAGACGATGTCGTTCAGCAAGGTCCTGAGATTGCGCGGCCGGCGCAGCGCTCCGGTGATAATCACCTGCACGTTGGCGCGAGCCTCGGCCGATCCGAAAATAGGGCGCGCCCGGGTCAGCGCCATATGCTCCCAGGTCCACGCGCTGTTGTTCTGATACTCCGTGAAGGAGTGGAGCGTGACCGCAAGCAATCCCTTGGCGCCCGACGGCCGCAGCCGCGTATCGACTTCGTAGAGCGCGCCAGCTGCGGTCGGTACCGTTAGCGCGGCTGTGACCCGCTGACCCAAGCGGTTGAAGTAGCGCGTCGCTTCCAGCGGCTTTGCGCCGTCGGAGCTGCGGTCCAGAGTCCCCGTGAACAGGTATATGAGATCGAGGTCGGAGGCATGGGTCAGCGCCTCTCCGCCGAGGCGCCCCAGCGCGAGAATTACGAACTCGCTGTCCGGAACGTCGCCATGCTGCCGCCGGTGGTCCTCCAAAGTGGCGGCAGCGAGGGTCTGCACCGCAGCCTCTGCCACCCGGGCATAGCCGGCGGCAACGTCGAGCGGATCGCTGGCGCCTTCGATCAGCTGCGCTCCGAGCGCAAACCGCCGCTCCCCCACGGCATGGCGCACATGATCGAGCAGCCGCTCATAGTCGCCGCCCTCGGACGCTGAGAAGGAGCGGACGAGATCCTCGACAGGCGGCGCGGGATCGAAAGCGCTGGCGTCGATCAAGCCGTCGAGCAGGCTTGGGCGCGTGCCTAGAGCAGCGGCAAGCGTCGGCGCGTGCGTTAGAATGTCGGCGAGCAGCCGGAGAAGCGGCGGGCGCGCGGCGAGCAGGCGGAAGAAGTTGATCGCGCTCGGCAGCCGGCCGACAATGTCGTCAAGCCGGTGCAGTGCATTCAGCGGATCGGGCGCCTGGCCGAGCACACCAACGAGGCCCGGCAGCACTTCCTCCAGTGCCTCCCTCGCGGCCGGGCTTTGCAGCGCCCGCACGCCGCCTCCGCGCCACCGCTCGATGACGGCGCGCGCAGGCTCTGCCGGCCTGAAGCCCGCCTGCTCCAACGCACCGCCGAGCGCCTCGCCGACCGGGATGCCGCCGCCGCCGCCATCGTCTAGCGCATCGTAGATGGTGCCGACCTGATCCACATACGGCCGCAACAGCTCGACCAGCTCCGCACCTGAGCCCAGACCATGAAGCGCGGCGACATTGTCGAGGGCAGTGGCGTCCGCCGGAAGCGAATGGGTCTGACGATCGTCGACCATCTGCAGCCGATGCTCGATCGTCCGGTACAGGCGATAGGCCTGGATCAGTTCGTCGGCCTCCTCGCCGATGATCCCTGCGGCCTGCAGACTGGTCAGGGCCGGAGCGGTCGCAGGCAGTCGAAGCGATCGGTCGCGTCCGCCATGGATCAGCTGGTGAATCTGCGTGAAGAACTCGACCTCGCGGATGCCACCGCGCCCGCGCTTCAGGTCATAGCCGGGGCCGAGCGCCGCGCGGCCATGCTGGTCGCGGATGCGGTGGGACATGGCGCGCATCTCCTTGACCGCGCCGAAATCGAGGGAGCGTCGCCAGACAAAGGGGCGGATGGCGTCCAAAAAGCGCTCTCCCAGCCGTCGGTCCCCGGCCGCCGCGCGGGCGCGCACAAAGGCGGCCCGCTCCCAGGCGACCGCACTCGATTCATAATAGCCGATTGCCGCATCGACCGGCAGCGCGATCGGCGTCACCTCGGGCGAAGGCCGTAAGCGCAGGTCGACGCGAAAGGCATAGCCATCGGCGTCACGGGCCTGCAGAAGTTCGATGACGCGCCGGCCATAGCGAACCGCTGCTTCGGCTGGCTCTTCCTTGCCCCGGTGCGGCAGCGTGTCGGGATCGTAGAGAAAGATCGGATCGATATCGGACGAGTAGTTCAACTCTCGCCCGCCATGTTTGCCGAGCCCGATGACGGCAAAGCCGACGATCGGCGCATCCGGAACCCGCTCGAAAATCGCCGTTTCGATCGCGAGATCAAGGCTGCGATCGGCAAGATCGCTGAGGCTTTGCGTCACTTCCTCGAGCGACAGCAATCCGGCCAAGTCGCCGATCGCCAGCACCAAGGCGACCCGTGAGCGGCCCATCCGCAGCCGTCGCGCAGGCGGCAAGTCGGCGCCGGATGGCTCGCATGCAGCCATCGCTCCGGCCAAGTCTCCGGCCGCGAGCAGATCGGCCAAGTCCGGAAATCGTTCGATCTGCGCCCGAAGAAAAGGCGCATGGCGCGCCGCCCGCTCCAAGGACTGCGTCAGCGAGGCTGCCGGCGTGGCGTTCATGCCACAGCCTTTGGCCCGTCATCGTTGCGCGGGCAACATGGTCGCAACTTCACTTATGTAAGGACGTTAGAAGGACATGCGCACCGCCAACCAGAGGGAGCAGGAGATGCAGGAAGGCCAGTTCATTGCCGTCTCGCTGCCGTCGCGCTCGGAAGGCGTGGGGCGTGCGCTGCAGGCGGCGTTCCGCGACGGCTTGCCGCTGCCGGCCGATATGCAGCGCTGTATCCAGCAGCTGGACCGGATCAGGGCCTAGACCTCGCCCGGATCAATGGTCGTGAGGGGCGTTCTCGGCATGTTCGGCATCGCGGCTGAGATCGTCGACCTGGCCCATGATCGTTTCGAGCGCGCCACGAGCGCCATTGCCCGGGCTGTCGCGGCGTGACGGCAGTGCGCCTTCGGTCAGCAGGGCTTCAAGCGCAACGCGGCCGCGCGCGACCCGGCTCTTGATCGTGCCGACGGCGACGCCGCAAATCTCGGCCGCTTCTTCATAGGCGAATCCGCCGGCGCCGACGAGGATGAGCGCCTCGCGCTGCGGCTGCGGCAGATGCATCAGCGCACGCTGCATGTCGGCAAGTTCGACATGACGGTCCTGGCTTGCGGGCGCGGCAAGCAGCCGGTCGGCGGCCAGATCGTCCCACTCGCCCTTGAAGCGCGCGCGACGCATTTGCGAAAGGTAGAGGTTGCGCAGGATGATGAAGGTCCAAGCGCGCATGTTGGTGCCGGCCTGAAAGCGCTTGCGCGCCGCCCAGGCTTTCAGCAGCGTTTCCTGCACCAGATCGTCGGCCGTGTCCCGATTGCCCGAGAGCGAACGGCCAAAGGCGCGGAGATGGGGAATGACAAGCGCGAGCTGCTGACGAAACTCTTCGTCGGACAGCGAGGCGTGCGGCGCGGCTTCCGGTTCGTCCTCGTCAATTCGGCGGGCGTGGGCTTCGGCCATTCAGAACCTTGACTCGAGTAGATGCAAGACGCCCGCAAGCGAGCGGTGAAACTCAGACGAGCAGAATGACGATGTACGCGAGGATCACAAGCGCAAGCGAGATTGCGAGGACGTAGCGGACCACGCCCTGCTTCGATGCACCACGCGCCTCCGTGGCGGTGCGGTGGAGATCGTCTTCGGCCATTTTCATTTCGCCCCTGCTACGGTCATGAGCAGGATAACGCCCGCGACCGAAGCAGGTTCCGGCGTTCAGGCCGGCACCGTCGCGCGATCGAAGAACAAAGCCTGTGCGATCGCCGCCTTGACCGTAGAGCGTTGAAACGGCTTGGTAATCAGGAACGTCGGCTCCGGCCTCTCACCCGTCAGCAGCCGCTCCGGAAAGGCCGTGATGAAGATCACGGGAACCGAGAACTCGGCGAGGATATCCTTCACCGCGTCGATGCCCGAACTGTCGTCGGCGAGCTGGATGTCGGCGAGCACGAGCCCGGGACGCCGGGCCTTGGCTTGCGCGACCGCCTCGTCGCGGGTGACCGCCACCCCGGTGACGTCATGGCCGAGATCTCGCACGATCGTTTCGAGATCCATCGCGATGATCGGCTCGTCCTCGATGATCAGCACCTCGGCGCGCGTCTGCTCCTCGATCTCCGCCAGTGCCTCGGCGACCAGCCGGTCGACCTCATCGGCATCGGCCTCGATCAGATAGCCGGTGTCTTCGGGCGTGAAGCCTTCCATCGCGGTTAGCAGCAGCGCCTGGCGCGGCAGCGGCGTGATGCGGGCCAGCCGCGCCCGCGCCACGGCTTCATTGTCGTTGCCGTCGGTGCTGACCGGATCGTCGTCGTTGGCGACGTTCACCGAGCCCCAGATCGCCTGAAAGGTCTTGTAAAGGCCGAGCCGCGGGTCGACGTCGCGGGGGAATTGGTCCGGCGCCTGCACGATCGCTTCCAGCGCCGCCTTCACATAGGAATCGCCATGTTGCTGACTTCCGGTCAGCGCGCGCGCATAACGGCGCAGGAAAGGGAGGTGAGGGGCCAGTTGTTGACCAAGCGACATATGTATTGGAACTCCCGCTTCGTTGTACCCGTCCATGGAGCGAGCCGAGCGGGCTTGGCAACCCCTCTTCCCCCCTGCAGCGGCCGGTGTGAAAATTATGACGCGGGGGTGGAACAAACGAAACGCTAATTGGTTTCACGACCGGCATCGGGCGGCTATTAGCGCCCGCGCCGTACTTATGGTTGATCAATCCTTGGGCACGCGGCGACGCCGGCTGTTGGGGGGTAATGTTGGGTTCAAACGCCAAGCGCAAGGTTGAGGGTAAGATGACACCGCCAGCCAAGAAGACCGTGCCGGACGGTTCGGTGGGCGATGCACTTCGCTCCGTCTATGAAAAGGCGGTGGAAGAAGACATTCCTCAAGAGATGCTGGACCTGCTCGGCAAGCTCAAATAGTTATTCGATCATGGCCAGCGCCGCTCCCGCGCGCGCGGTGACTGCCGCAATCGCGGACCGGTTCGCCCGGATGCCGGCAGGGCACCGCCTCATCATCCTGTTGACGCTCGCCTTGCTGCCGCTTGGCCTGCTGGCGGTGCTCGCCTCCCTCCAGATTTCGCGCAGCGCCGATCTTGAACGTCGCGCCAGCGTTCGCATCGCCGCTATGGAGAGCGCGCGCCGGCTGGGGTCGGAGTTCGCCGTCAACGGCACCGCGCTGCGCTCCGCGGCCAATCTGCTGGAGCGCGGCGGCGACCCGGACTCGATCTGCGCCCGCACCCAAAGCGTGCTCGCCACCTCTTTCGGAGAAGCGACGCGCTTCGCGTTGCTGTCCCGCGGCGGGCGGCTGACCTGCGGCGCCGGTGAGCTGAGTGCGCTGCTGCCAGGCGGTTCGCTCCAGGGGGACCAAACGGTTGCCCTTTCGGATCGCGGATTGCTGGTCATCCTGCCGAGCGACACCCGCGCCTTCGTCGCCCTCGCTTACTATCCGCGCGCGCAGCTCATCCGTACGCTGAAACCCGTCACCTTTGACACCTCCTATAATCTCGTGCTGAGCGGCGGCGGTACCACGCTGTCGCTGATCGAGGGCGTTCGGGGAGGCGCTCTGGGTCGGCGGGAGACGATCGCCACGCCGATTCCGAATGCACCCCTGCAGCTGATCTTCTCCGTGCGTGCGGCGCCGTTCACCGCGGCCGAAATCCTGACGATGCTGGTGCCGATCATCATGTGGCTCGTCGCGCTGGTGGTCGCCTGGATCGTGTTCAATCGGCTGGTGATGGCGCCGCTCGCTCAGCTGCGCGGCAATATCGCCAGCTACAAGCCGGGCGAGATCTTCCGGCCGCTGCGCCGCATGACCATTCCCGCCCGCGAGATCGAGGAACTGGGCCAGACCTTTCAATCGATTAGCCACACAGTCGCGGCGCATGAGGAAGAGCTGGCTCTCGGCCTGTCGCGGCAGACGCGGTTGACCCGCGAAGTGCACCACCGGGTGAAGAACAACCTCCAGGTCGTCTCCAGCCTGATCAACCTGCATGCCCGCGCGGCGAAGAGCCCGGAAGCGACCGCTGCCTATGCATCGATCAGCCGCCGTGTCGATGCGCTCGCGGTCGTGCACCGCAACCATTATGCGGAGCTGGAGGAAAATCGCGGCGTCAATCTGCGCTCGCTGGTCGGCGAACTGGCCGCGAACCTGCGCGCCACCGCGCCCGGTGACGCGAACCGGCTTGCGATCCTGATCGACGCGCCCATTATTCATGTCGGGCAGGACACGGCCATCCCGATCGCCTTTCTAACGACTGAGCTGGTCGAACTGGCCATGACGATCGACCCGACGGCGTCCATCCGCATCTCGGTACTGCGCCAGCCGCAGCCGGACCGCGCCTGCCTGGTAGTCGGCTCCCCCGCCCTGCGCGAAAGCGACCGCATCGAAGAACTGCTCGCCGCCCGATACGGCCGAGTGCTGGAGGGACTGTCGCGACAGCTGCGAAGCCCGCTCGAACGGGACCGAGCCGGAGGTAGCTTCCAGGTCTGTTTCCCCCTGATCATCGACGACGCCGCCTCGGCCCAAAAATAATTCAAAAATGTTCCGGAACGCGCGGAACCCTTCCCGACGAAGAGCGTTCTGCAGTTCGGATAGTGACCTTTTGCCCCCCCGCTCTCGCTATCCAAGACAATGGGCCCGGACACACCAGCCTCCCCCCGGTGGTGTCTCCGGGCCCAAATTTCTTCTGCTCTCCTCCGCGTTCCGAATCCTTTCCGCTAACGGAACAGTGCCGCCGCTCGCGCATTTGATCGGCGCGCGCTTTGGGTCGCGTCCAACAGGAGACAGACTATGCTTCGCAAATCCGTGGCGCTGGTGTTCGTGGCCGGCACGCTCTTTCTCGCCGGGTGCAACACCGTCGACGGCGCCGGCAAGGATCTTTCCTCGGCCAGTCAGGAAGTGAAGGAAGAGATCAACAAGTAAGGGTCAGGCCTTCCCGGCATCGACCGGGGAGGCCTCCTTCTTCCGCCTGCGTTCAGTGAACCAGATGGCGATCAGCGCGAGTTCGTAGAGCAGCACCAGCGGGATAGCGAGCAGTAGCTGCGAGATGATGTCCGGCGGCGTAAGCACCGCGGCGATCACGAAGGCGATCACGATCGCATAGCGCCGGCCGCTGATCAGCTGGGCCCGGGTGACGATTCCGGCCCGTTCCAGCAGCATCAGCAGCACCGGCGTCAAAAACGCGACGCCGAAGCCGAACATGAACTTGGTGACAAAGCTCAGATAATTCCCGACACCGGGCAGCGCTTCCTGCTGCACGCCCCCGACATCGCCTTCGAAGCCGAGCAGGAAGGTCAGCGCGATCGGCATCGCCACATAATAAGCAAGCGCCGCGCCCAGCCCGAACAACAAAGGCGTCATCAGCAGAAAAGGCAGCAGCGCCTGCTTCTCGTTGCGATAGAGGCCCGGTGCCACAAACTTCCAGAGCTGGCTGGCGAGCACTGGAAAAGCCGCCATGATCGCCGCGAAAAACGCCACCTTCACATCGACGAAGAAGGCCTCGAACACATCGGTGTAGATGATCCGGTTCTGCCCGGCGCGCAGCAGCGGCTGGACCAGGAAGGCGAAGATCGGGCGCGCGAAATAGAGGCAGACGCCGAAGGCGAGCGCCAGCCACATCAGTGAGATCAGCAGGCGGCGGCGCAGCTCGATCAGGTGATCGAGCAACGGCGCGCGTGTGTCGTCAATATCCTTCACCGCTCACCTTCGCTGGCGGGCGGCGGAGCCGGTGGCGGCGGCGGTTCCAGCGGCAGCATCTGCGGCGTGTCTGTCGCGATTGGATGCTCGCGCATGATGCGGGCATTCTCCTCGGCCCATTTCTTTTCCATCTCAGCCAGTTCCGATTCCCGGATCATGGCGTCGATGCCGGAGCGGAAATGGCGGGCGACGCCTCGTGCGCGGCCGATCCAATGCCCCATCACTCGCATCGCCTTGGGCAGGTCCTTGGGCCCAATCACGACCAAGGCGACGACCGCGCAAAGCAGCAACTCGGTGGGGGCGATGTCGAACATGAAGGGGCGGACTTAGGCGATAAAGAGCAGCGCCGGAAGAGCATGGCGGACCTCTTGAAGGCCGAAACTGCTTACCTAGATTCCGTAACGTCAGGCCGCCGGTTCCGGGGCCTGGCGCATTCGGCGCCGCCCGCTTGGGGGCGTCATGCAGTCAATATGCTCATGAGGAGATATCGATATGCGTAGCTTTGACCTGACCCCATATCGCCGGTCCATGGTTGGTTTCGACCGGCTGTTCGACCTGCTCGAGAACAGCGCCCGCAGCGCCGCCTCGGGCGACAATTACCCGCCCTTCGATCTCGAGCGTCTGGCCGAGGACCGTTACCGGATCACTCTCGCCGTCGCCGGCTTCAAGAAGGACGAGATCGACATCACCGCGCAGCAGAACCTGCTGCTGGTCACGGGCAAGAAGGAGACGGTTCAGCAGGATCGTTCCAGCTTCCTGCATGTGGGCATCGCCAATCGCAGCTTCGAGCGCCGCTTCGAACTCGCCGACTTCGTGCGGGTGGAAAGCGCCAACCTTGCCGACGGCCTGCTGACCATCGAACTGGTCCGCGAGATTCCCGAGGCGATGAAGCCGCAGAAGATCGCGATCGGCGCGACCGCCCAGCCGTCCGCCTCGAACGACACCAAGACGATCGAGCACAGCGCCGCCGCTTAAGCAGCGCACAAAAATGGGGCGGCCCACCCCCTGGTCGGGCCGCCCCTGTCTTGGCGAGATGGTGATGGACAGGCGGGCCGGAGCGGGGTCGACAAAGCTCCGGGGCCGCGTGCTTCGGCCGATACGCTACTCGGCCGCCATCGCGATCTCCTCCAAAACATCCCGATCGAGCACGCGAACACGCCCGCTCTCCAGAGATACGATTCCGGCATCGGCCCAGGCGCCGAGCTGCCGGTTGATGTTTTCGCGGCTGATGCCGGCAAAGGCGCCCAACTCGCTTTGGCTGAGGTCCAGCCTGAGCGCGGCGCCTTGCGCCCCCGTTTGCATCAGCCGCTGGAGCGTGCGCGCCAGCCGAGGGCCGGAGGCATAAGCGCGGTCGCTCTCAATCGTGTTGTTGGCATTGCGAAGCCGGCGCGCCATTTCGCGCAGCAGCCGCCAGGCCACACTGGGGTGTTTCTCCAGCACTTCGCGGAACGCCTTGGCGCCCAGCTTCAGATATTTGCCTTCGCCGAGAGCGGTGGCGCTCGCGGTGCGCTCGCCGCCGTCCAGCAGCGCGATCTCGCCGATTACGGCGCCGGGCTCGAGATAGTCGAGAATGATCTCCCGGCCGTTCGAAGCGACCATCGATACGCGGATGGTGCCATCGAGCAGGATGATCAGATAATCGCCGGCATCGCCCTGGTGCAGCAGCACGTCGCCCTTCTTCATCGGGCAGAGCTGCGCGCGCTCCAGCAGATCCTGCAGCTCGGCGGCTCCCCAGGAGGATATCAGCGCGTTGGACGGCATCATACGCGACAAATCTTCGGCGTTCATGATCATCCCCAACAAAGCCTCCGAACGCTACGCAACTTACATGCGGGCTCATTGCCCGGATTCGGCACCCACGGATGTGATCAACCGCACAGGAGAATCTTTTTCGTGGTCTTCACGACCGATTAAGCGCGGCGTGCGACAAAACAGCGTATGTTCGGTCCATCGAGCCTGTTCCGAAGCCGCTGGAAAGCGCTGATCTGGGCGGCCGGGATCGTCTGGCTGGCGCTGCAGGTCGCAGGACCCGCCGACATGCCGCCCAGCACCAATGGAAGTTTTCCGGTTCAAGGCGAATAGCTTCCTTCCACGAGCGCCCTTCCGACCTTATCTGGCGCGCATGGCATTCCTGATCGAGCGCGTCCCGGCGCGCGAACGCCTCCGCATGGGTTGCGCCCTCGCGTTCTGGGCGGGCACCTATCTGCTGTTCCTTGCTTGGAACCAGCTGCAGGATCAGTTTCCCTCGGCCATCTGGCAAACTCGGCGGCTGCTGACGACCGCCTTGGGCGCGGCGGTCTTCTATGGCTTCACGCTGCTCGCCGACAAAGTGGCGACGAGGTCGCTCAGGGAGCGGATCGCAATCCTGTTGGCCGTGGGTCTGGGCTGCTGCGCGTTCATGATCCTTGGCCGCGCGGCCATCGATCAGCTGATCGTGCTGGAGTTCGGTGAGCCACCTTCCACCTTGGACCGGCATCTGCGCTTCGCCTTGATTTGGGCAGGCTATTTCCTGGGCGGTTCGCTGGCCTTTCTGAGTTTTGCACCCGCTCAGGCCCATGAGGCGCCACCAGCCGAGGTATCCGCGCCTTCCGCAGTGGAAAGCCAGCCCAGCTTTCCAGAAGCGCTCTGGGTCAGCCGCGGCCGCGAAACGCTGCGCGTCGCGGTGGACGCGATCGACTGGATCGAGGCGGAGGGCGATTATGTCCGGCTTCATGCGTCGAGCGGCAGCGGATTGTTGCGCGGGACGCTCACCGGATTGGAAGCGCAGCTCGATCCGGCCGAGTTCGCGCGCGTGCACCGCTCGGCGATCTGCCGCCGCAACGCCGTGGTCGCGCTGATCCGCAAGCCCTCCGGAGCCCTCGCCGTGCGCCTGAAGACCGGCCAGGAAGTGCCGGTTGGGCGCAGCTACCGCGATTCCGTGGCGGCAATCGTCGGCTCCGGACGAGAGCTGAGCCGAGTCTCGGCCTGACGTTCAGCCCTGTCGTAGCGACGTTCGGCGCTGGTCCAGGATATCCAACGTCGGCTGCGGCGCTTCGTCGGACGCTTCTTCCCTGATCGCTGCCAAGGCTCCACCGCAAGCGATGAAGCCCTGTCCGACGCTCCTCCCCACCTCCCCTGTGCCGGGCAGGGCTTCGCCGGGATCAATGCGCGGCGAGTAGACCGGAACGGCGGATGCCTGGACGGTTGCGGGTAAAGGCGAGCGTCGGGTCGATCGGTCCGTCGAACTCGACGCCGATGCCTTGACCATCGCCCCAGCGAACCGCGCCGAAGATGGCGCCGATGCCGGGCAGGTCGATCTCGACACACTCTCCGGGCAGCGGCGGATAGGCGCATTCGCCTTTCAGCCCGTGCGCGGATATGTTGCGGACGGTGAGCGGCATCCGGTTACGTGAGCCGGCCCGTCCGATGACGCCGCGAAGGAACACCGCGAACCTTTTTTCCCGGACGATCGGGCCGATGCCGTCGTCGATACTGCCGAGCTGACCGTTCTCCATGCGCAATGATTAGACGTATGCTCGTGAAGGTCTGGTAAACGCGGCGCTTACCCTGTCAGCAAAGCTGTTCGACGGTGAGGCTGCCGGCGGGGAGCGGCCGCAGCAGTTCCTCGGCACCGGGCTCAGGCGACAGCCAGCGGCTCCACTCAGCGCGCTCGATGATTGCGATCTGGCGGCTGTGATAGGGCGCGACGTCCGGGCCGGGCTCAGTCGTCAGCATCGTGAACGCCTCGCTCTCGCCCCAGGGCCGCACCAATCCGGCGATGCCGAACCATTCTTCTCCAGCCTTGGTGAACAGCCATTTGTGCTTGCGCTTTGCCTTCGGGTCCGCGGGTGTGGTGAACTCATAGAAGCCGTCGGCGACGATCAGGCAGCGCCCGGTAGCAAAGCGCCGCCCTTCCGAGCGGAAGTTGTAGACCGGCTTGCCGTTCGGCCCGGGCCAGCTCCAGCGGCGCATCACCAGCTTAGGCTCGACACCCTGCTTCACGATTGCGGCGGGATCGGTGATGCGAATGCTGTCGAGCGGAGCCAGGTTCGGCAAGCCTTCCGGGAAGTTCAGCGGAATGCGGATCTGGCTGAAATCGTCCCGAACCTGGCCGAGCGCGATGCGGCGGCGGATTTCATTGCACATGTCGCCATCCTTGCCGCTGACGAAGAGGATGTGAAGGGCGACTTGCCTCGCCCGGCACAGCCGCTAACCGGCAGCCGATGAACAGTCTTCCCGCCGCGCCGATCGCCGAGCGCCGCCCGCATAGCTTCACGCATCATGGCGTCACGATCGAGGACCCCTATGCCTGGCTGCGCGATTCAAAGTACCCCGAGGTCACCGACCCGGACGTGCTCGCCTATCTGAACGCCGAAAACGCCTATTTCGAAGCAGCGATGGCGCCGCATCAGCCGCTGGTCGAGACCCTGTTCAAGGAGATGCGGGGACGGATCAAGGAAGCGGACGCCTCGGTGCCGCAGAAGGATGGCGACTGGCTCTACTGGCGCGCGTTCGACGAGGGCGCGCAATATCGCAAATGGTGGCGCTCGCCTGCAGTCGGTGGCGAGGCGCAGCTGATCCTCGACGAGCCGGCGCTGGCCGAGGGCAAGGAATATTTCCGGCTCGGCGGCATGGATGTGAGCCCGGACGACCGGCTGCTCGCCTTTGCGGTCGACGACAATGGTTCCGAACGTTTCACCATCCGCATCAAGGATCTGGAGACGGGCGAGCTGCTGCCCGACGTGATCGAAGGCACGCTGGGCGGCTTCCTCTTTGCCGGCGACGGGCAGTCCTTGCTCTACGGCTTAGTCAACGAGCACTGGCGCATTGACGTCGCCAAGCTCCACCGCCTTGGCGCGCCGGTCACCGAGGATGTCGAGCTCTACCGCGAGGCGGACGAAGGCTTCCAGGTCGGGCTAGGCCTGACCCAGTCGCGCAAATGGATCACGATCCACACCGGCGACCATGTCACTAGCGAAGTACGGCTGCTGCCCTTCGACAATCCTCGGACCGAGCCAATCATGGTGTCGCCCCGCCGGCCCGGCCGCGAATATGAAGTGGAAGAGCATGACGGCACGCTCTTCATCCGCACCAATGACACCCACACCAATTTCCGCCTGGTCACCGCGTTCGTCGAACGCCCAGGCGAATGGACCGAGCGCATCGCGCCCTCGACCGATTTCTACCTGATCGACGTCACCACATTCGCCGATTTCTTCGTCGTCGAGGGGCGGGAGCATGGCCTCGATCGCATCTACCTGCACGATTATGCCGGCGGCCCAGGCAAGCAGATCGACTTCCCCGAGGCGAGCTATTCGGCCGGACTCGACGACAATCCCGAATATGAGGTCGCGAAGCTGCGCCTGTCCTATGAGTCGATGGTGACGCCCGGGACGGTGCTCGACCTCGATCTCGCCAGCGGCGAGCGCACGATTCTCAAGGTCCAGGAGATTCCCTCCGGCTATGATCCGTCGCTCTACGCAACCGAGCGGCTGGAGATTGCGGTTCGCGACGGCACCAAAGTGCCTGTCTCGATCGTCTACAAGCGCGGCTTCGAGCGGCCGGGTCCTCTCTACCTCTACGGCTATGGCGCTTATGGTCTCGCCATCGAACCCGGCTTTTCCACCTCGCGGCTAAGCCTGCTCGACCGGGGCATGGCGTTCGCCATCGCGCATATCCGCGGCGGCGACGATCTGGGCCAGCAATGGTATCTCGACGGCAAGCTCGACAAGCGCACCAACACCTTTCACGACTTTATCGACGTCGCGCGCGGGCTGGTTGAGCATGGCTGGACCCGGGCGGGGCGGATTGCGATCGCGGGAGGCTCGGCGGGCGGCGAGCTGATGGGCGCGGTAATCAACGAAGCGGCCGAACTTTGGGGTGCGGTTGCGGCGCATGTGCCGTTCGTCGACGTGCTGAACACCATGCTCGACCCGACCTTACCGCTCACGCCGGGCGAATGGCCCGAATGGGGCAATCCGGTCGAGGACCGCGAAGCGTTCGAGCTGATCCGCAGCTACTCGCCCTACGACAATGTTACGGCCCAGGCCTATCCGCCCCTCCTCGTCACCGCGGGCCTCAACGACCCGCGCGTGACCTACTGGGAGCCCGCGAAATGGGTCGCGAAACTCCGCGCGACCAAGACCGATGACAACATTCTGCTCATGAAGACGAACATGGGCGCAGGCCATGGCGGCAAGTCCGGCCGGTTCGAAAGCCTGCGCGAGACGGCGGAGGAGTTCGCCTTCATCCTCTGGCAGCTGGGGTTAGCGAAGTGAGATCCTCCCCCGGACGGGGAGGGGGACCGCGTCGCGCAGCGGCGTGGTGGAGGGGGCCGTCAGCTGGCATCTCGCCCTGGCTCCCCTCCACCATGTTTCGCATGGTTCACCTCCCGGGGAGGATCTGAATGTTCGAGCTCCAAATCACACCCCAGCCCACTGATTTCGACGAGCTCGGGCACGTCAACAATGCGGTGTGGGTGCGGTGGCTGCAGGATGTCGCGACCGCCCACTGGATGTCGGCGGCCGAGCCGGCGCATGTCGAGGCCTTTATCTGGGTCGTGGTCCGGCACGAGGTCGATTATCTCGGCAATGTCGGCCCGGGCGAGACGGTGACTGCCCGCACCTGGGTCGGCGAAGCGCCGCGGGGCGCCCGCTTCGATCGGCATGTCGAGTTCGCCGGACCGGACGGCCGGGTCCGGGTTCGTGCGAAAACCACCTGGGCTATCGTCGATAAGGCGGCGGGGCGGATCGTGCGCGTGCCGCGGGAAGTTGCGGAGCGTTTCGTGCCCGCCTAAGTCAATACTCAACCGTCATTCCCGCGAAAGCGGGAACCCAGGAGTCGCACAAAGAAAAACTGGATCCCCGCTTTCGCGGGGATGACGAGAGAAGAGCGACGGCTAAGCCGCGCGTTCGCTCAGATAATAGCGGTCGGTCGCGTTCAGCGCCCCGTCCAGCTGATAGACGATCGGCTGGCCCGTCGGAATTTCCAGACCCGTGATTTCGGCATCCGAAATGCCGGACAGGTGTTTGACGAGAGCGCGCAGCGAGTTGCCGTGCGCGGAGATCAGCACGCGCTTGCCGGCCTTCAGCTCGGGCGCGATGCGGCTCTCCCAATAAGGCAGCACGCGCGCGATCGTATCCTTCAGGCTCTCCGTCTGCGGGATCGGCACGCCCTTGTAGCGTTCGTCCTTGGCGAGGTCCCAGGGGCTGCCCTCCTCCGGCAGCGGTGGGGGCACATCGAAGCTGCGGCGCCACAGCTTGACCTGCTCGTCGCCATGCTTGGCTGCCGTCTCTGCCTTGTTGAGGCCGGTCAGCCCGCCATAATGCCGTTCGTTCAGCCGCCAGTCCTTCTCCTCCGGCAGCCACAGCCGTCCCATGGGCTCGAGCGCCAGGTGCAAAGTCTTGATCGCCCGGGTCTGGAAGCTGGTGAAGCAGAGGTCGAAGTCCAGCCCGCGCGCCTTCATCAGCTCGCCGGCCTCACGTGCCTCCCGCACGCCCTGCTCCGTCAGGTCGACGTCCCACCAGCCGGTGAAACGGTTCTCGAGATTCCAGGACGACTGGCCGTGACGGATCAGGACGAGCGTGGGCATCTACTTTCCTTTCGTCATCCCGAACTTGGTTCGAGATAAGGGTGGAGCTTCGCCGATCTGGGCGCGAAGTTGCTGCAAAGGAGCCGCCAGGCAGCTTATCCCGAAACAAGTTCGGGATGACGGTTAAAGGTCTCCGATCATCGCCGCGAGATTGTCGAGGCAGTCATGCGCCAGTCGCTTGCAGCGGTCGGGCGACCAGCCGAACTCCGGGTCGGGATTGTCGTCATGATCCTTGAACGGCATCTCGAGCGTCATCGACACCGCGCCGTAGCGCTCCGCCAGCTGAGTCGTGGACATGGACATGTTCGCCTTGCCCGGCGCGGCGATCTCATAGCCCTTTTGCACCTGAAAATCTGGCGAGCGCTCTGCCAGCGTGTCACGAAAGCGGGCGAACAGCGCGCCCTTGGCTTCCGAATAGGACGGAATGCCTTCGAACCCGGCAAGGAAGTTGGCGGGAATGGCTTCGTCGCCATGCACGTCCATCGCGAAATCAACGCCGGTCGCATCCATCGCATTGCGGACGGCCAGCACTTCGGGGCTGCGATCGGCCGTCGGCGCATGCCATTCGCGGTTGAGATTTACGCCGGCGGCATTGGTGCGCAGATGGCCGCGGAAGCTGCCGTCCGGGTTCATGTTCGGCACGATGTTGAAAGTAGCGGCGGCGAGCAGCTGGCGCGCCGTCTCATCCTCGCTGTCGGTCAGCTTCTCAAGCGCGCCTTCCATCCACCATTCGGCCATGCTCTCGCCCGGATGCTGGCGCGCATAGAGCCAGACCTGCTTCGGCCCGGTGCCGAGCGTCAGGCAGTCGAGCGGTCGGCCATCGAGCGTCTTGGTCAGCTCGCGCTGAGTGACCCCGGGCTTGGCCGCCATGCGGGCGACCAGGTCGAAGTGACGCTCCATCGAGTAAGGGGCGAAATAGGCGACCCACAGCGAATTGGTTTCGGGCCTAACGGTGATCGTCAGCTGCTTGTCATTGTAGTTGGTATCGGCCTGGCGCCAATGAATTCGGTCTTCGGAAATGCGCGCGCGATAGCCCGGCCAGCCGAACGGATAGGCCGAACCGGCTGTGTTCGTGATCCGCAGCGTCAGCTCGCGCCCGGCGGCGTTGCCGACGCGAAAGTGAAACCATTGGTAGAAATCGGAGCCATGGTCGGTCTCGATTTCGAGATCGGCCTCAACCCCGTCGATGCTCAGGACACGGATATTGCCGCTGTCGAACGCGCTGCTGATACTGAAGGTCATCGCACGCTGATAGTGCGGCCCGACTCTCCCGGAAAGTCCCTGAACAACGCAGCAGCAAGACGTTCTGCCAGCTGCCCAGATTCGCGCTCCGACGCCTCGCCCCGCGCACGCCCTTCCCAGACCACCGTCTGGTCGGACCGGCGCTTCAGCTGCACGGAAAGCTGGGTGCCGACGACGAGACCGCCGCGATTGCCGCCCAGGCCGAAGCTGATGCCGCCGCCGACGCCGCTGCTCCAGCCGCCCGTCCCGCCGCCGATGCCGATTGACACCGGCGAACCGCCGCCGGCCCGCTCACGGGTGCCGCTGCGCACATCGACGACCGCGACATAGAGCCCCTGCCCCACGCCCGCGACATCGGCATAGCCCAAGCGGCGCAGCTGGTTTGCTACGGCGCTGGCATACATGCCGAACTCCATGCCGCTCGCGCCGCCGGGGGCGGGCTCGATGGCGACCGTGCCCCGCTCATTGACTTGCCCCAAGTGAAAGCGCGTCACGTCCACCGGCGACATTGGCGTGGTGCACGCGGCGAGCGCGGCGAGCGGCAGGAGCAGCGGGGCGAAGCGGCGTGCATTCATCTTGTTCATCCCTTTCAGACACCTACATAACGATTCGTGTCCGTAATTAGCTGCATGGTTGACGAGGAAGACCCTCTCGACTAGGCGGGCGCGTCCGATTTCCAGCCCAGATTCGAGCAACAACAATGAAGATCGTCAACTCTCTCAAGTCCTTGAAGGACCGCCACCGCGACAACCGCGTGATCCGTCGCCGCGGCCGCATCTATGTGATCAATAAAACCAACCGCCGCTTCAAGGCCCGCCAGGGCTAAGCTGTGGAAGAGGTGCGCGGCGTCGTTTTCGACGTCGGCAACGTCCTCTTCACCTGGGACCCGCGGTTCCTCTACGAGCGCCTGATCGACGACGATCGGGCGCTCGATGCGTTTCTGCGCGAGGTGGTCACGCACGAGTGGCACTTCCAGCATGATGCCGGCCGGCCATTCTCCGAGACCAGCGCCGAGCTCGTCGCCAAGCACCCCCAGCATCGCGAGCTGATCGAGCTCTGGGGACCGCGCTTCAACGAAAGCCTGGGACCTCCAGTCGAGGGTATGATCGACCTGGTCGAGGAGCTGGACGCCAAGGGCGTGCCGTTGTTCGCGATCACCAACTTCAGCGGCGAGTTCTGGGGTCCCTTCCGCGACACCCAGCCGGTGTTCGACCGGTTCCGCGACATCGTCGTGTCGGGCACCGAGCAGCTGATGAAGCCGCATCGCGAAATCTACGAACTGGCGCTTCGCCGCTTCGGCCTTCCTGCCGGGCAACTGATCTTCATCGACGACCGGGCGGAGAATGTCGCCGGCGCAAAGGCGGTCGGTATGCGAGGGCATCTGTTCCGGGATGCGCCGACGTTGCAAGCGGAGCTGAAGGAGCTCGGCTTGATATAAGCGTCATGCTGAACTTGGTTCAGCATAAGGCTTCCGACGCTTCCCGGCTCGACACTTATCCTGAAACAAGTTCAGGATGACGGCATGAGAATCGTCATCTTTGCGGTCGCCGCCCTGTTCGCCGCTCCTGCTCTCGCAGCCCCGCTCACCCACGCCCAGATTGCGCAGATCGACTTTATTGCCGCCGATGCGCTGAAGCAGACCGGCGTGCCCTCGGCTTCCGTCGCTGTGGTGACCGACGGCAAGCTCCAGTTCGCCAAGGCTTATGGGCAACAGCGCAGCGGGACGAACGCCGCCAGCACCGAAGCGGCATATCCGATCGCCTCGGTATCCAAACAGATCACCGCCGCCGCGATCCTGCTGCTGGCGGAAGAGGGCAAGCTCTCGCTCGACGATCCGGTTTCCAGATACCTCCCAGACCTTGCGGACTCCGGCAGGGTGACGGTCCGTCAGCTGCTCAGCCACACATCGGGCTATCGCGATTACTGGCCGCAGAACTACGCCTTCTCCGCCATGTTCTCGCCCATCCAGCCCCAGGCTATTCTCGACCGCTGGGCCAAGACGCCGCTCGACTTCGCGCCCGGCAGCCAGTGGCAATATTCGAACACCGGCTTCGTCGCCGCCGGCCAGATCGTCGAAAAGGTCTCGGGCGAGCCGTTCATGCGTTTTGCCCAGCGCCGCATCTTTCAGCCCCTTGGCATGAAGGTGGGCGACGCGGACCTCGACCTGACGGCCCGCGATGCCCAGCCTTTCACCCGCTATGCACTCGGGCCCGTGCGCTCCGCGCAATGGGTCAAGCCGGGCTGGCTCTACGCCGCAGGGCAGCTCGCGACCACGCCGAGCGAATGGGCGAAGTGGAGCATGGCGCGGATCGAGCGGCGGCTGATGAAGCCAGCAAGCTGGGAGGCGCAGGAGCAGGAAGTGCGGCTGACCGACGGCAAGTCGACGCGCTATGGCCTCGGCGTGTTCACCGACGAGGTGCGCGGCCACAAGCGTGTGCACCATGGCGGCGCCCATGTCGGCTTCCTGTCCGAAGACCGGGTCTATCCAAACGACAAGGCGGCGGTGATCGTGTTCGTGAATGCGGACTTCGGCGATGCGCACACCGTGATCGCGGACCGGATCGAGGGCATGATCCTCGGTCAGCACCCAGACACTGCCGCCGCCCGCGCCCTGTTCGACCAGCTGCGGCAGGGGCGGCCGGACCGGTCACGCTACACGGCCAACTTCAACACTTACCTGACGAGCCAAGTAATCGCCGACCACCGCGCCAGCCTGACTCCGCTTGGAGAACCGCAGAGCTTCATCCGGCTGCGCCCGGCGCGGCTCCGCGGCGGCTTCACCTCCGAAGTGTTCGAGGTGCGCTATCCGAAGCGCAAGCTGACGATCAGCATGCGCGCCGAGCCGAATGGCGGCAAGGTCGAGGAGTTCCTCATCTACCCGGCGTCGGAGTGACCATGCGTTACTGGCTGATGCGATCGGAGCCGGACGTCTATGGCTGGGACCATCTGGTCCGCGACGGCGCCACCGAATGGGACGGCATCCGCAACTACACCGCGCGCAACTTTCTGAAGGAAATGCAGCCCGGCGACCGCGCGCTCTTCTACCACTCGAACAAGGGGAAGGCGGCGGTCGGTATCATGGAGATCACCCGCGCCTGGCAGCCGGATGGCGAAAAGGGTGAGTGGGCGTCAGTGGCGGTCAAGCCTGTCGAGAAGCTGCCCCGCCCGGTTACCCTGGCGGAGATCAAGGCCGATTCGCGCCTGGCGAAACTCGAAATGCTCCGCCAATCGCGCCTTTCGGTTACGCCAGTGCGGGAGGAAGAGTGGGCGGTGATCCTGGAGATGGCGGGAAGCTAGCCTACCAGATGCGCTCGACCCCGTATCGATCGAACAACGCCTCGTTGCTGACGACAGGGACGCTCTCGACCATAGCCTGGGCCACCAGCAAGCGATCGAGCGGGTCGCGATGGATCAAGTCGAGCTTCCCCGCCCTGATCGCGTGCGCAGGAAGCACGGGCAGCCAGTTGACCTGCAAAGACGCGATCTCTGCCTCGAAGTTTTCGGCGAGGCTACTCGCTTCAGCCAGTTTGCCGAGACTGTGCTTGAAGCAGATTTCATACGCCGAGACCGCGCTGACGAGCAGGTCCGCTGCGGCATCGCCGATCACATCGATCGCGCGACTGGACAGCCGTTGTCCGCCCTCAAGCGCCCAGAACAGTGCATGAGTGTCGAGCAGGACCCTCAAAGAGGTTTGTTATCCCACTCGGCAAGGCCGAGCTCGTCCTCAGTCCAGGGCTTCCAGACGTCATCGCCTACGTCACCCAGCCGCCCTTTCAGCGCGCCAAGCAGCGGCCTTTTCTTCGCCGGCCCCTCGCGCACAAGGCGCACAACCGGCTCCTTGTTCCGGGCGATCACCACCTCTTCGCCGGCGAGCACGCGCTCGATCAGGCGCGACAGGTGCGTCTTCGCCTCATGGACACTAACGGTAGTCATCGCCCGAACTTAGTCATAAGGTTGACTAAGTTCAAGCTGCGTCCTTTTGCCGGCTTGCCCGCTTGCGCTCATGCGGGTCGAGGTGACGCTTCCTGAGGCGCACGCTCTTGGGCGTGACCTCGACCATCTCGTCATCGTCGATATAGGCGATCGCCTGTTCGAGCGTCATGCGTCGCGGCGGGGTGAGGCGGATCGCGTCGTCCTTGCCGCCCGAAGCGCGGAAGTTGGTCAGCTGCTTGGACTTGAGCGGGTTGACCTCAAGGTCTTCGGGCTTCGCATTCTCGCCGATGATCATGCCCTCGTAGAGCGGCTCGCCCGGATCGACGAACAGCACGCCGCGCTCTTCCAGCGCATTGAGCGCATAGGCGACCGCCTCGCCGGTGCCGTTGGAGATCAGTACGCCATTCTTCCGGCCTTCGATCGGTCCCTTGTACGGACCATATTTCTCGAACAGCCGGTTCATGATGCCGGTGCCGCGCGTGTCCGACAGGAACTCGCCATGATAGCCGATCAGGCCGCGCGAAGGCGCCGAGAAGGTAATGCGCGTCTTGCCGCCGCCCGAGGGACGCATGTCGGTCAGCTCGGCTTTGCGGATCGACATCTTCTCGACGACTGTGCCCGAATGCTCCTCGTCCACGTCGATGACGACGGTCTCATAGGGCTCCTGGCGCTGGCCGCCTTCGTCGCGGAACAGCACGCGGGGGCGGCTGATGCCAAGCTCAAACCCTTCGCGGCGCATCGTCTCGATCAGCACGCCAAGCTGAAGCTCGCCTCGGCCGGCGACTTCGAAACTGTCCTTGTCGGCCGCTTCGGTCACGTGGATCGCGACGTTCGACTCCGCCTCGCGGAACAGCCGGTCGCGGATCATGCGGCTGGTCACCTTGGTGCCCTCCCGGCCTGCCATCGGCGAGTCGTTCACCGCGAAGCGCATAGACAGCGTCGGCGGGTCGATCGGCTGCGCCTTGATCGGCGTGGTCACTGACGTATCCGCGATGGTGTTGGCGACGGTCGCCACCGTCAGGCCGGCGAGGCTGATAATGTCCCCCGCTTTCGCCTCTTCGACCGGCACCCGCTCCAGGCCGCGGAATGTCATCAGCTTCGACGCACGGCCGGTCTCGATGACGTTGCCGTCCATGTCGAGAGCGTGGATCGGCTGGTTGACCTTGACCGTGCCCGCATTGACGCGGCCGGTCAGGATACGGCCGAGGAAGTTGTCGCGGTCGAGCAGCGTGACAAGGAAGCTGAACGGGGCATCCTCGTCGACCTTGGGTGCGGGCACATGCTCGACGATCTTGTTGAACAAGGGCGCCAGCGTGCCTTCGCGCGCCTCGGCATCTTCCGACGCATAGCCGTTGCGGCCGGACGCGAAGAGCACCGGAAAGTCGAGCTGATCGTCATTCGCCTCCAGGCTCACGAACAGGTCGAACACCTCGTCGAGCACTTCCTGCACCCGCGCGTCCGACCGGTCGATCTTGTTCACGACGACGATCGGGCGCAGGCCCAGGGCCAAGGCCTTGCCGGTCACGAACTTGGTCTGCGGCATCGCGCCTTCGGACGAATCGACGAGCAGGATGACGCCGTCCACCATCGACAGGATGCGCTCCACCTCGCCGCCGAAATCGGCGTGGCCGGGCGTGTCGACGATGTTGATGCGGGTACCTTCCCAATCCACCGAAGTGCATTTGGCGAGGATGGTGATGCCGCGCTCTTTCTCGAGATCGTTTGAGTCCATCGCGCGCTCTTCGATGCGCTGATTGTCACGAAAAGTGCCGGATTGGCGGAACAGCTGGTCGACGAGCGTGGTCTTGCCATGATCGACGTGCGCGATGATGGCCACGTTGCGGAGGCTCATTGATAATCCTGATCTGAGCGGGAGTTGGCGGCGCCCTTAGCGCAAATGCTGCGGTGCGGGAAGGGGCGGCGTCAGGGAGTCTAGGAGTTGGGCGAGGCCATGCTTCAGGTCCGCTTCGACCGATCTCCCACCCGCTTCCGCATCGCCAGACTTGCTCTTGCGCCAGGCGGCAAGGGCCATGCCGGCGCCATTCAGATAGGCTCCGAGGATCCGCACCCGCCGCAGTGACTCATTCGCGTCGCAGCCCATCCGCTGAAATGCTTCAACGAAGCTGCCCGCCGCAGCGACGGCATCTGGCGTGTGCCACCTTCTGGTTGCGATCAATACGAATGCTTCGGGCCATTTCGAGGCGAGCGTCAGGTAAGCCTGGGACGCCTTATCGATAGCGGCGACCGAGTCGCTGCCGATCGGCAAGAGGGAACCGAGCAACCGGTCGACAATGGCATCGTACAGGTCGTCCATGTTTGCGACATGGTTATAGAGAGACATCGCCTCGCAGCCGAGCTTCGACGCCAGTTTCCTGGCGCTAAGCGCTTGCAATCCCTCCGCTTCGATCAGCTCGAGTGCCGTGCTCACCACCGTCTCCCGATTGAGGCGCCCTCGTGTGTCTCGTCGCATGCGATCGTTCCTTTGACTTGCTTACAATGTAAGTTTACGCGGTCAAGGAGTCTTACGTTGTAAGTTTATGGAGAATGAAAATGAGAACGGTGTTTCTGACCGCCGGCGCGCTTTTCCTGTGCCTGGCATCGCCGAGCATGGCGGGCGTCGCCGCACACAAGATCACGGCGGCCCGCGTGTTCCTGGAAAAGATGGGCCGCGGCGACTTCAGCAAGCTCGATCAAATCTACGGCTCCGGCTTCGTGGCGCATGGTTCCGGCAAGAGCTACACGCTGGATGAGGATAATGCGTCGGGCAAAGCGATCCGCGAGGCGGTGCCCGATCTTGCCGTGTCGGTCGATCATCTGATCGGCGAGGGCAATCTGGTCGCGGTTCGCTGGAGCGCGCGCGGCACCAACTCCGTCGCGGCAGCCGGCATGCCCGGAACCGGTAAGTCCATCGCTGTCGAAGGCATGACCATCTTCCGCTTCAAGGATGGGAAGATCGTCGAAGAGTGGAGCTTGACGGACCGGCTCGCCCTGATGCGTCAGCTGAGCGCCGAACAGGAGGGCCGGCGATGAGCGTACGCGCGATCCAGTATCTTCTCGCCTCCGTTTTCTTGGTGCTCGGAGGCTGGTGCCTGATATCGCCAGCCTCGGTTCTGGCGCTCGCGATACGGCCCGAATACCAGTCCGATGCTCCGATCGTGCCGGTGCTGATAGGTGCATTCGGCGCCCAGGCGCTAATTGCAGGCCTGTTCGCCACTTTCTCCGATTTCCGGAAGCGCACGTTTCTGGCTTACGGCGTGGCGTTGCTGCCGTTTTTGTCTTCGACTGGTACTTCTATTTCGAAGAGCCGATGCTGACTGCGGTCGGCATGTTGGATGCAGTGGGAAACATCGTCATGCTGGCGCTCTGCGCAATCGGCTGGCGCAAGGCGAGCTAGCCCCGCCACTGCTCCATGAAGTGCCTGCGGCAAAGCGCAACGTAGCGGTCGTTGCCGCCGATTTCGGTCTGCTCGCCGTGGCGCACTGCGCGACCCTCGGCATCGACGCGCAGGTTCATGGTCGCCTTGCGGCCGCAGGCGCACACGGCTTTGAGTTCGACCAGCACGTCGGCCAGGGCCAGCAGGCATTTGCTGCCTTCGAACAGCTCGGCGCGAAAGTCGGTGCGCAGGCCATAGGCGAGCACCGGAATGCCGAGATCGTCGGCGACGCTTGCCAGCTGCAGCACCTGGTCGCGGGTGAGGAACTGCGCCTCGTCGATCAGCACGCAGGCGAGAGGCCGCGCCGCATGTTCAGTCTCGATCGCGGCGCGCATGTCCAGCTCCGGATCGAAGCTGTTCGCCGGGGCGTCGATGCCGATGCGCGAGGTGATGACGCCGCTGTCATAGCGGTCGTCGATCGCGGCGGTGAACAGCATGGTGTGCATGCCCCGCTCGCGATAGTTGAAGTCCGCCTGAAGCAGGGTGGTCGACTTTCCCGCATTCATCGAGGCGTAGTAGAAATAGAGCTTAGCCATTGGCGGCCGCCGCCAGCCGCTCCAGCGCCCGCTCCCGTCCGATCAGGGGCAGCAGCGCCGCCATGTCGGGGCCGTGGTCGCGGCCGGTCAGGGCCCGGCGGAGCGGCAGGAAAAGCGGCTTGCCCTTGCGGCCGGTCCGCTCCTTCAACTGGCCGGTAAGCGCGTGCCAGGGATCGGCGGACCAGTCCATCTCGCCGGCGACGTCTCTGGCGGCGAGGACGAACTCCCGATCCCCTTCCGCAACAGAAGAGCTGATCGTGCCGCCGATCACTTGCCACCAGTCCGCCGCTTCCGCGACCGTCTCCAGGTTCGGCTTCACGGCTTCCCAGGCGCGGGCGTCCATGCCGTTGGGCAGTCGCTCCCGCACTTGATCGAAGCTGAGCAGGTGGATCGTCTGGGCATTGAGCTTCGCCAGTTCCGCTTCGTCGAACCGCGCCGGCGCCCGGCCGAAGGTCGCAAAGTCGAACGCCTCGATGAGACGCTGCATCGAAGCGGCCGGCTCGACGGGAAGGCTGGTGCCGATCCGCGCCAGCTTTGCCGCCAGTGCCAGCGGCTCGATGCCGGTCCCACGCCAGTGGTCAACGTCCGTCGCTCCCGCGCGCTTGGAGAGCTTGCCCTCCGCGCCCGTCAGCAAAGCTTCATGGGCAAAGGCGGGCGGCGAACTCCCAAGCGCCCCGAACATCTGCACCTGAGTGGCGGTGTTGGAGACATGGTCTTCGCCGCGCACCACATGGGTAACGCCCATATCGATATCGTCGATCACGGACGGCAGCAGGTAGAGCCAGGAGCCGTCGGCGCGACGCACGACCGGATCGCTCATCAGCCCGGGATCGAAACTCTGGTCGCCGCGGATCAGGTCGTGCCAGGCGATCGGCGCGGCGTGGTCGAGCTTGAATCGCCAGTGCGGCCGCACCCCCTCACCTTCCAGCCGCTCACGATCCGTGTCCGTCAGCTGGAGTGCCGAACGGTCGTACACCGGCGGCAGACCGCGCCCGAGTTGGATCTTGCGCTTGAGGTCCAGCTCCTGCGGCGTCTCGTAACAGGGATAGACGCGGCCGGCCGCTCGTAGCGCTTCGAACCGCGCCTCATAGGCATCGAAGCGAGCCGACTGCCGTTCCTCGCCATCCCAGTTCAGCCCCAGCCAGCGCAGGTCATCGCGGATGGCCTCGACGAACCGCTCTTCGGACCGCTCCCGGTCGGTGTCGTCGATCCGCAGCAGGAACCGCCCGCCCTGCTGCCGAGCATAGAGCCAGTTGTGCAGCGCGGTGCGAATGTTGCCAACGTGGATGCGCCCGGTCGGGGACGGCGCGAAACGAGTGATGACTTTCATGACAGTACCGGAACCGCGATAGCGTGCTTTCGGGCTGCATCTACGAGCCGCCGATCGAGACTGATCAAGCCGGCGGATGCTCGCTTCGCCAGTTCAAGATAGCCCGCGTCGTAGATCGTGAGCTGGTGGGCGGAAGCAAGCTGATAGCTATCGCTCCAGGCGCGAGCCCCTGTTTCGGTATCAACGATCAGCCCGAGGCCGTCCAAAAGTGCAAAAGCTTCGTCCGCCTCGGTCACAAGAGCGCGGCCACGACGGACACCCATCAAGATCAGATTGGCGACTTCCAGCCGCCAATGGGCGGTCGTCAAACAATCATGCGAAGCGATCAACTGTTCGATCGCTTGAGTTGATCCACTTCGCTCATCCTCAAACACCAGCGGGCCAACAATGGACGCGTCCAAGACGAGCAGGCTCAACGCTGGCCCTCATTCTTCCAGGCGATCATTTCCTCTATCGTGGCAGTGCGGCCCTCGGCTCGCATCCTCGCCCGCAAACGCGCAAGTCGGTCCAGCGCCTCTCTTGCTCGGCGTTGACGCTCTTCCCGGTCAACAGCAGTGGTCAGCCGTGCAGCCGGTCGACCATGGCGGGTGATGATGATTTCCTCTCCCCTTTCTGCGGCCGAGATATACTCAGATGCCTTATCCTTGAAGGCAGCGAGCGGAACATGACGCATCAAGACTTCCTTTCTGGCCAGAAAATAGGCCCGAACGGGCGTCCTGTCGACTAGGCAGTGCGAAAAGCGTGAGTGATCGGGTAGCGGCGATCGCGACCGAAGTTTCGTTTGCCGAGCTTGACGCCGGGCGGTGCCTGACGGCGCTTATACTCGGCGACATGGAGCAGCCGCTCGATTCGTGCGACCGTCTCGCGATCGAAGCCGCGCTCGACCAACTCGGCGACCGACAGCTCCTCTTCGACCAGGCCGTGCAGGATCGGGTCGAGCACATCGTACTCGGGCAAAGAGTCGGAGTCCTTCTGGTCGGCGCGCAGTTCTGCCGAGGGCGGCTTGTCGATCACCCGCTGCGGCATGACTGGGCCGTCCGACCCCAGGCCGAGCGCCGGCCTGTTCGCGTTGCGCCAGCGGCACAGCTCGAACACCGTCGTCTTGTAGGCGTCCTTCAGCACCGAATAGCCGCCGGCCATGTCGCCATAGATGGTGGCATAGCCCACCGACATCTCGCTCTTGTTGCCGGTGGTGAGCAGCATCGGCCCGAACTTGTTCGATAGGCCCATGAGCGTAACGCCGCGGATGCGTGACTGAATATTCTCCTCGGTGAGGTCCGGCTGCCGTCCAGCGAAGACTGGCGCGAGCATTTCTCCAAACGCCGCGACGGCCGGCTCGATCGGAATAGCATCGAGCCGCACACCGAGCATGCGCGCGCATTCGGCCGCGTCGTCGAGCGAGTCCTGGCTGGTGAAGCGCGACGGCAGCATCACGCACCAGACGCGATCGGCGCCCAGCGCGTCCACGGCCACCGCGGCGGACAGGGCGCTGTCTATGCCGCCCGACAGGCCAAGCACCACGCCGGGAAAGCGATTCGCGTTCACATAGTCGCGCAAGCCGACGATCATGGCGTGATAGACATCGGCCGGATATGGATCGAGCGGGTGGATCTCACCCTCGGCGCAGCGCCAGCCGCCATCGCCGCGCTCCCACTCGGTCAGCACCAGTGCCTCTTCCCAGTCGGGAAGCTGATGCGCGAGCGTGCCATCGCCGTTCAGCACGAAACTCGCCCCATCGAACACCACTTCGTCCTGGCCACCGACGCGGTTGAGGAAGATGAGCGGCACGCCCGTCTCCCGGACCCGATCGGCGCCGATCTGGCCTGTGCGAAGATCGTCCTTCTCGATCTCATAGGGGCTGCCGTGCGGCGAAATGAACAGCTCCGCCCCTTGCGTTCCAAGGTGAGCGCAGACCTGCGGGAACCAGATATCCTCGCAGATCGGGAGTCCGAGCCGCAAACCCCGCCACTCGATCGGCGCCGGCATCGGCCCAGGGGTGAACCACCGCTTCTCGTCGAACGTGCCATAATTAGGCAGCTCATGCTTGCGGGACGTGCCGACGATGCCGCCGCCGTCGATCAGGTGGAGAACGTTGTAGAGCCGCCCATCCTCGGCGAGCACCGCCCCGACGATCATCGCCGGGCCGCCATCGCCGCTGGCCGCAACCAACCGCTCCAGCTGCTCGGCGACGCGCCGGTGCAACGCCGGCTTCAGGACCAGATCCTCGGGCGGATAACCAACCAGCTGGAGTTCCGGGAAGACGATCAGGTCGGCGCCTTCCGCCTTGGCGCGCCACTCCAGCATCGCATCGGCATTGCCGGCAATGTCACCGACCCACTGGCTGATCTGGGCAAGGGCGATGCGGAGCCTTTCGGTCATGGCCGGGCCTTAACCTCCTCGTCATTCCCGCGAAAGCGGGAACCCAGTTCGTCACTCGGCTCGTCACAAAAGCTCGGTCCCCGCGTTCGCGGGGATGACGAAGAAGAGCGATGGTCCTAATGACCGCGACAGAATCGTGACAGCGGCGGGACGCAATCCATGAAACTTCTCTCCGGCAATGCGAACCTGCCGCTCGCGCAGGCGATCGCCGACTATCTCGAACTGCCGCTGACCGAAGCCAGTGTGCGCCGCTTCGCCGACGAGGAAATCTTCGTCGAGATCAACGAGAATGTGCGCGGCGAAGACGTGTTCGTGCTGCAGCCGACCGGCTTTCCCGCGAACGACAATCTGATGGAGCTGCTGATCTGCATCGACGCGCTAAAGCGTGCGTCGGCCAAGCGGATCACGGCGGTCGTGCCCTATTTCGGCTATGCGCGGCAGGACCGGAAGCCCGGCCCCCGCACCCCCATCTCCGCCAAGCTGGTGGCAAATTTGATCACCGTCGCGGGTGCGAACCGGGTGCTCTCGGTCGACCTGCACGCGGGGCAGATCCAGGGCTTCTTCGATATCCCGACAGACAATCTCTACGCCGCGCCGGTTATGTCGGCGGACATTCTCGCCCGCTTTCCGGCTGCCAATCTGACGGTTGTGTCGCCCGACGTGGGCGGCGTGGTTCGCGCGCGCGCGCTCGCCAAGCGGCTCAACAACGCGCCGCTGGCGATTGTCGACAAGCGGCGCGAGCGGCCGGGCGAGTCGGAGGTGATGAACATCATCGGCGACGTGGACGGGCGCTTCTGCATCCTGGTCGACGACATCGTCGATTCAGCCGGCACACTCTGCAACGCCGCCGCCGCCCTGCGCGAAGCGGGCGCGGAGGACGTCGTTGCCTATGTGACGCACGGCGTTCTGTCCGGGGGCGCTGTCGCTCGGGTGGACGGGTCGGCGTTGGCCGAACTCGTCATCACCGACTCGATCGCCGCGACGGAAGCGGTGCAAGGCAGCAAGCGCATCCGCACGCTGACCATCGCACCGCTTCTCGCCGAAGCAATCAAGCGGATCGCCGACGAAAGTTCGGTGTCCAGCCTGTTCGACTAGGCGCTTTCGGCGTCGTCGTCGGACGTTGCCGCGAGTACACCGATCGCGAGAATGCCCGCAACGAGCGCGATCGCGATGATCCCGCCCGTGCCTTCCGCCAGCTGATTTCCATCCGAAGTCGCCGCGCCCAACCGGGCATTGGACAGCGACAGCGCCGACGCGTCCGGAGCCGCCAACACGGGCGCCGAGACGAGACTGGCGGAAACGAGAACCGAGCTAATCAACTTACGCACATGCGCCTCCCTGGGTTAGGCCGCCGGTGAACCCGCCGAACCCGTCTCGGTTCCGTCGTCAGCGCCGAGCAGCGTGAAACTTGCGTTGGGGCGCAGCTCCGCGCCAAAGAGGCGCATGCGGCTCGGGGAAACAGTCAAACGGCAGGCAACGCGCGCCGGACTTTGCGCGGCACTGGCAGCCCTGCTCCTCTGGCCCGCCTTTGCCATCGCGCAAGGCTGGCTCCGCTGGCCCTTCGCCGCGGCTCTTGCCGTTGCCGCGGTGAGCGGCGGCGCGATCCTGATCATCACCCTGTCCGACATGCTCACCATCCGCCGCAGCCGCCATGCACGTCCTGCGCGCGTGTTCGATCTGGTGCTGGGAGCCGCGCTTGCGCTTCCCTGTGCCGCCGGACTAGCCGATCTATTGCTGATCTAGTCGCGCGCCTGTCGCACCTTTCTGGAACGCCTCGCTGAATGCACCTGCGAGAATGCCGGCCGGCAGAGCGATCACGCCGATGCCCGCGATTGCCAGCACAGAGGCAACGAGCTTGCCCGCAGGCGTGATCGGATAGACGTCGCCATAGCCGATCGTGGTGAGCGTGATGACGGCCCACCAGAGCGCGCGCGGCACGCTGCCGAATTGCTGCGGCTGGAGCTGGCCCTCGATCCAGAACAGCGCGGTCGCGCCGACGATCAGGAGCAGCGCCGCCAAGGTCAGCCCCAGCTCATAGGATCGGCTCCGCACTGCCCAGAGCAGACGCTGGAGCGCAGTCGAGGTGCGGCCCAGTTTGGCCAGGCGCAAGATACGCAACAAACGGACGAGCCGCAGGGGCATCAAGGCGGACCCCATAAGCGGCGCAACAGTCGCGAGCAGGACCACCAAGTCGATCAGCGACGAGGGAGTGAAAAGAAAGCGCAAGCGGCTGGTCGCAGCTGGCACTCCGGGTCGTTCGGCGGCGGTCCAGAGTCTGGCCAGGAACTCGCAGGCAAAGAGAACCAAAAAACCGAGCTCGCCAGCCGCGAACCAGCCGCTCCACCTGGCATCCAGCTCCGGTTCGGTCTCCAATATCGCGAGGAGTGTGGCGGCGAGAATGGCGACGATCAGCAGCCGGTTGAGCACCGACAAGCCAGATGCGCGCGCCTGCGGATCGAGCTGCAGATAGAGCCGCCACCGCAGCGTCGCCGCCGCTTCTCCAGCCGTAACGTCCCCGCTCATCCGCTTGCCCCCGAGCCGAACGGTAAGACGTGACCTAAGACGAGAAAAGCCCCGGCGTTTCCACCGGGGCTCTCCTTTTCACCTAGAGCTGCGGGATCACTTCTGCAGGTAATCGCCGGCGGCCTCGTCCGAGCCGTCGCCGCTGACCACCGCGACTGCGAGCGGATCGTCGCCGCTATCGTCCTCGACCGGACGGCGCAGCTCGGCGGCATGCTCTTCCGCGGCGCTGTCCGGCGCCACGAGCGAGGCCTGCCAGTTGCGCTGGGCGGCACGGAGGGCGGCATCGCGGCTGGAGGCGGCGACGCGGAGGCGGTTCATGCCCGCACCCGTGCCCGCCGGGATCAGCCGGCCGACGATGACGTTTTCCTTCAGGCCCATCAGCGTGTCCTTCTTGCCCTGGACCGCCGCTTCGGTGAGCACTCGGGTCGTCTCCTGGAAGGAAGCGGCCGAGATGAAGCTGCGGGTCTGGAGCGACGCCTTGGTGATGCCCAACAGGACCGGCTTGCCCTCGGCCGGGCGCTGGCCTTGGCTCAGCTTGGCGTTGACCTCGTCCATCTCCTCCCGATCGAGCTGCTCGCCGACCAGAAGGGTGGTATCGCCGGACTCGGTGATCTCGACCTTCTGCAGCATCTGACGAACGATCGTCTCGATGTGCTTGTCGTTGATCTTCACGCCCTGCAGTCGATAGACCTCCTGGATCTCCGACACGAGATATTCGGCGAGCGGCTCGATGCCGAGCACTTCCAGGATATCGTGCGGATCGGGCGAGCCGCCGATCAGGTTGTCGCCACGCTTGACGTAATCGCCTTCCTGGACGTCGATTACCTTCGACTTCGGCACCAGATATTCGACGACCTCGCCGCCGTCATCCGGCTGGATGCCGATCTTGCGCTTGGCCTTATAGTCCTTGCCGAACACGACGCGGCCGGAGACCTTCGCGATGATCGCGTTTTCCTTCGGCTTGCGTGCCTCGAACAGCTCCGCCACCCGCGGCAGACCGCCGGTGATGTCGCGGGTCTTGGCCGCTTCGCGCGAGACGCGGGCGAGCACGTCGCCGGCCTGGACGGTCTGGCCATCCTCGACCGAGAGCATCGCGCCCGGCGCCAGCATGTAGCGGGCCGCCTCGCCCGACGCTTCGTCGAGAAGGGTAATGCGCGGACGCAGATCCTCCTTCGACTTGGTCGTCGCGCGATATTCAATGACCACGCGCTGCGCGATGCCGGTCGCCTCGTCCGTCTGCTCGACGAGCGTCTTGCCCTCGATCAGGTCCTGGAACTTCACCACCCCGGCCTTTTCGGTGATGATCGGCATGGTGAACGGATCCCATTCGGCAATCCGCTCGCCCTTCTGGACGATATGGCCGTCGTTCACGAGCAGGTGCGCACCGTAAGGCAGGCGATGGGTCGCCCGCTCACGGCCGTCCATGTCGAGGATCGCGATCTCGCCGTTCCGGGCAAGCGCGATGCGCCGGCCGCGGCTGTCGGTGATCGTCGGCAGGTCGCGGAACTCGATGCGGCCGTCGCTGACCGCTTCGAGGTTCGACTGCTCGTTCAGCTGCGCCGCGCCGCCGATGTGGAAGGTCCGCATCGTCAGCTGAGTGCCCGGCTCGCCGATCGACTGGGCCGCGATGACGCCAACCGCTTCGCCGATATTGACCGGGGTGCCCCGGGCAAGGTCGCGGCCATAGCAGGCGCCGCAGACGCCGCCCTTCGATTCGCAGATCAGCGGGCTACGGATACGCACCGACTGGATGCTCATTTCCTCGAGACGGGCGACCATGGCTTCGTCGAGGAGCGTGCCTTCCGAGACCAGCACTTCGTTGGTCTTGGAGTCGACGATGTCCTCGGCAGTGGTGCGACCGAGCACGCGCTCGGCCAGCGAGGCGATGGTGGCGCCGCCCTGGACGATGGCCTTCATTTCGAGCGCACGCTCGGTGCCGCAATCCTCTTCGACGACAACGCAATCCTGCGACACGTCGACGAGACGGCGGGTCAGGTAGCCTGAGTTCGCGGTCTTCAGCGCGGTATCGGCCAGCCCCTTGCGGGCGCCGTGGGTGGAGTTGAAGTATTCGAGGACGGTCAGACCTTCCTTGAAGTTCGAGATGATCGGCGTTTCGATGATCTCGCCCGATGGCTTGGCCATCAGGCCGCGCATGCCGGCGAGCTGCTTCATCTGCGCCTGCGAACCACGGGCACCGGAGTGCGCCATCATGTAGATGGAGTTGATCGGGGCCAGACGTCCGTTCGCGTCCTTGGGCGTCGCCTTGATCTCTTCCATCATCGCGTTCGCGACCTGGTCGCCGCAACGGCTCCAGGCGTCGATCACCTTGTTGTACTTTTCCTGCTGGGTGATCAGGCCGTCCTGGTACTGCTGCTCGTAATCCTTCACGAGCAGGCGCGTTTCGTCGACCGTCGCTTCCTTCGACGCCGGGATGATCATGTCATCCTTGCCGAACGAGATGCCGGCCTTGAACGCGTGGCGGAAGCCCAGCGCCATGATGGCGTCGGCGAACAGCACCGTCTCCTTCTGGCCGGTGTGGCGATAGACCACGTCGATGACGTCGCCGATCTCCTTCTTCGTCAGAAGGCGGTTGACGGTTTCGAACGGCACCCGGTGCGACTTGGGCAGGGTCTCGCCCAAAAGCATGCGGCCCGGCGTCGTCTCGACGCGCTTCATATAGGTGTTGCCGTTCTCGTCGGTCTGCGGAACGCGGCTGATGATCTTTGAGTGAAGCGTCACTGCGCCGCTGTCGAGCGCCTGGTGCACCTCGGCCATGTCCGAGATCATCATGCCCTCGCCCGGCTCGCCTTCGCGCTCCATCGAGAGGTAATAAAGACCCAGCACCATGTCCTGCGACGGCACGATGATCGGCTTGCCGTTGGCGGGCGACAGGATGTTGTTAGTCGACATCATCAGCACGCGCGCTTCCAGCTGCGCCTCAAGGCTCAGCGGGACGTGTACGGCCATCTGATCACCGTCGAAGTCCGCGTTGAACGCGGAGCAGACCAGCGGGTGGAGCTGGATCGCCTTGCCCTCGATCAGCACTGGCTCGAACGCCTGGATGCCGAGGCGGTGGAGCGTCGGCGCACGGTTCAGCAGCACCGGATGCTCGCGGATCACCTCGTCAAGGATGTCCCAGACTTCCTTGCGCTCCTTTTCGACCCACTTCTTGGCCTGCTTGAGCGTCATCGACAGGCCCTTGGCGTCAAGGCGCGCGTAGATGAACGGCTTGAACAGCTCCAAGGCCATCTTCTTCGGCAGGCCGCACTGATGCAGCTTCAGCTCCGGGCCGGTCACGATCACCGAACGGCCCGAATAGTCGACGCGCTTGCCGAGCAGGTTCTGGCGGAAGCGGCCCTGCTTGCCCTTCAGCATGTCGGACAGCGACTTGAGCGGACGCTTGTTCGCACCGGTGATGGTGCGGCCGCGACGGCCATTGTCGAACAGCGCGTCGACCGCTTCCTGCAACATGCGCTTTTCGTTGCGGACGATGATGTCCGGTGCGCGCAGCTCCATCAGCCGCTTCAGGCGGTTGTTACGGTTGATGACGCGGCGATAAAGGTCGTTCAGGTCTGACGTCGCAAAGCGACCGCCGTCCAGCGGCACCAGCGGGCGCAGCTCGGGCGGGATGACCGGAATGACGTTCAGGATCATCCACTCCGGACGGTTGCCGGATTCGATGAAGCTCTCGACGACCTTCAGCCGCTTGATGATCTTCTTGGGCTTGAGCTCCGACTTGGTGGTCGCCAGCTCTTCCAGAAGCTGGGTGCGCTCCCCTTCGAGATCGAGGCTTTCGAGCATGATGCGGACCGCTTCCGCGCCGATGCCGGCGGAGAAGGCGTCCTCGCCATATTCATCCTGCGCGGTCAGCAGCTCGTCTTCGGTCAGCAGCTGGTAGCGCTCGAGCGGGGTCAGGCCCGGCTCGATCACGACATAGGCTTCGAAATAGAGGATGCGCTCCAGCTGCTTCAGCTGCATGTCGAGCAGCAGGCCGATGCGCGAGGGCAGCGACTTCAGGAACCAGATATGGGCGACCGGCGCAGCCAGCTCGATATGGCCCATCCGCTCACGCCGGACCTTCGAGACGGTGACCTCGACGCCGCACTTTTCGCAGACGATGCCCTTATACTTCATGCGCTTGTACTTGCCGCACAAGCACTCGTAATCCTTGATCGGGCCGAAGATGCGCGCGCAGAACAGGCCGTCACGTTCCGGCTTGAACGTACGGTAGTTGATCGTCTCGGGCTTCTTGATCTCGCCGAACGACCAGGAACGGATCCGCTCCGGCGACGCGATGCCGATCTGGATCTGGTCGAACGTCTCCGGCTTGGTCAGCGGATTGGCAAAGGGGGTCATCTCGTTCATGTCTTGCTCCAGTTCCCCTCCCGTTCGCGGGAGGGGTTAGGGGAGGAAATATCGTGAGGGAGGCGCTTGCCCCTCCCCCGTCCCCTCCCGCGAGCGGGAGGGGAGAAGAGTTACTCCGCGGCCTCGGCGAGCTCGTCGCCGTCGTCGGGCAACGCGTCCATCGTGTTCAGCTCGACGTTTAGGCCCAGCGAGCGCATCTCCTTGACGAGCACGTTGAAGCTCTCCGGAATGCCGGCCTCGAAGGTGTCGTCGCCCTTGACGATCGCCTCATAGACCTTGGTGCGGCCGACCACGTCGTCGGACTTCACCGTCAGCATTTCCTGCAAGGTATAGGCGGCGCCGTAGGCCTGGAGCGCCCAAACCTCCATTTCGCCGAAGCGCTGGCCGCCGAACTGCGCCTTGCCGCCCAGCGGCTGCTGGGTGACGAGCGAGTAAGGCCCGATCGAACGCGCGTGGATCTTGTCGTCGACCAGGTGGTGCAGCTTCAGCATATAGATGTAGCCCACGGTCACCTTACGGTCGAACGCCTCACCGGTGCGGCCGTCGTAGAGCGTCGACTGGCCCGACGAGTCGAGACCTGCCAGCTCCAGCATCGCCGACACGTCCGCCTCGCGAGCGCCGTCGAACACCGGCGTTGCCATCGGCACGCCGTTCTTCAACAGCTGCGCCATCTCCACGATATCGTCGTCGGAGCGGCCGTCGATCTCGGCGGCATAGTCGTCGCCATAGACCGTCTTCAGCCGGTCGCGGACCGCCTGCGGAGCAGCGCCGCCCTGCGCGTCCGGATTGGCCTCGCGCCAGCCTTCCAGAGCCTCGGTGATCTGGCGGCCGAGACCGCGCGCGGCCCAGCCCAGATGCGTTTCGAAGATCTGGCCGACGTTCATCCGGCTCGGCACGCCCAGCGGATTGAGCACGATGTCAACATGTGTGCCGTCTTCCAGGAACGGCATGTCCTCGATCGGCAGGATGCGGCTGATCACGCCCTTGTTGCCGTGACGGCCGGCCATCTTGTCGCCCGGCTGCAGCTTGCGCTTCACCGCGACGAACACCTTGACCATTTTCAAGACTCCCGGCGGCAGCTCGTCGCCCCGCTCCAGCTTCTCGCGCCGATCCTCGAACTTCTCGTTGATCGACTTCACGGCCTCGTCATACTGCGCCTTGACCGCCTCGATGTCGGCCTGGACGCGGTCGTCCTGCACCGCGAACTTCCACCATTCGTGACGCTCAACTTCATTCAGGAGCGCGTCGTCGATGGTCGAGCCCTTCTTGACACCCTTGGGCGCCGCGGTCGCGACCTGGCCGAGCAGCATCTCGCGGAGCCGCGACCAGGTGGCGCGGTTGAGGATGCCGCGCTCGTCGTCGGCATCCTTGCGGAGCCGCTCGATCTCCTCGCGCTCGATCGCGAGCGCACGCTCGTCCTTATCGATGCCGTGCCGGTTGAACACGCGCACATCGACGACCGTACCAGTCACGCCCGGCGGCAGGCGCAGCGACGTGTCGCGCACGTCCGACGCCTTCTCGCCGAAGATGGCGCGGAGGAGCTTTTCCTCCGGCGTCATCGGGCTTTCGCCCTTCGGCGTGATCTTGCCGACGAGGATATCGCCCGGCTCAACCTCTGCGCCGATATAGACGATGCCCGCCTCGTCGAGGTTGCGAAGCGCTTCCTCGCCGACATTCGGAATGTCGCGGGTGATGTCCTCGGGCCCGAGCTTGGTATCGCGGGCCATGACTTCGAACTCGTCGATATGGATCGACGTGAACACGTCGTCCTTCACGATCCGCTCTGAGATCAGGATCGAGTCTTCGTAGTTGTAACCGTTCCACGGCATGAACGCGACAAGCGCGTTGCGGCCGAGCGCCAGCTCGCCGAACTCGGTCGAGGGGCCGTCGGCGATGATATCGCCGGCAGCGACTGCATCGCCCACCTTCACCAGCGGACGCTGGTTGATGCAGGTCGACTGGTTCGAACGCTCGAACTTCATCAGCCGGTAGATGTCGACGCCCGACTTGCCGGCCTCGACCTCGCCGGTGGCGCGGACGACGATACGGGTCGCATCGACCTGGTCGACGATACCGGCGCGCTTGGCCGCGATCGCCGCGCCCGAATCCCGCGCGACGGTCTCTTCCATGCCGGTGCCGACGAACGGCGCTTCGGCGCGAACCAGCGGCACCGCTTGGCGCTGCATGTTCGATCCCATCAGCGCGCGGTTCGCGTCGTCATTCTCCAGGAACGGAATGAGCGAAGCGGCGACCGAGACAAGCTGCTTCGGCGACACGTCCATCAGCGTGATCTGCTCAGGGAGTGCCATCAGGAACTCGCCAGCCTGGCGAGCCGAGACGAGCTCCTCGGTAAAGCGGCCTTCGGCATCCAGCTCGGCATTCGCCTGCGCGATGGTGTGCTTGGCCTCTTCCATCGCCGACAGATAGACGACGTCGTTGGTGACCTTTCCGTCGACGATGCGGCGATACGGCGTCTCGATGAAGCCATATTTGTTGACCCGGCTGAACGACGCGAGCGAATTGATCAGGCCGATGTTCGGCCCTTCCGGCGTCTCGATCGGGCAAATGCGGCCATAGTGGGTCGGGTGGACGTCGCGAACCTCAAAGCCCGCGCGCTCGCGGGTCAGACCGCCCGGCCCGAGCGCCGACACGCGACGCTTGTGGGTCACTTCCGACAGCGGGTTGGTCTGATCCATGAACTGCGACAGCTGCGACGAGCCGAAGAACTCGCGCACCGCGGCGACGGCAGGCTTCGCGTTGATCAGGTCGTTCGGCATCACGGTCGACACGTCGACCGAGCTCATGCGCTCCTTCACGGCGCGCTCCATGCGGAGGAGCCCCACGCGATACTGATTCTCGAGCAGCTCGCCGACCGAACGGACGCGGCGGTTGCCGAGATTGTCGATATCGTCGATCTCGCCCTTCCCGTCCTTCAGGTTCACCAGTTCCTTAACGACCGCGAGGATGTCCTCGGTGCGCAGCGTCGTGATCGTGTCCTCGGCGTCCAAGCCCAGGCGCATGTTGAGCTTGACGCGGCCGACGGCCGACAGGTCGTAGCGCTCCGGATCGAAGAACAGGCCGGCGAACAGCGCCTCGGCGGTTTCCTTCGTCGGCGGCTCGCCAGGGCGCATGACGCGATAGATGTCGCTGAGCGCCTGGTCGCGATCCTCGGCCTTGTCGACCTTCAGCGTGTTGCGGATCCAGGGACCGGTGTTGACGTGATCGATGTCGAGCAGCTCGACGCGGTCGAGCCCGGCCTTATCCAGCTTCTCGAGATTCTCAGGGCTGACCTCGTCGCCGGCTTCGATGTAGATCTCGCCAGTCGCCTCATTGATCAGGTCGAGCGCGGAATAGCGGCCGAAAATCTCCTCGGTCGGGATCAAGAGCGTGGTGAGGCCGTCCTTGGCCGCCTTGTTGGCGGCGCGCGGCGTGACCTTCTGGCCGGCGGCGAACACGACTTCACCGGTCTCGCCGTTAACGACGTCGAACTGCGGCTTCTGCCCGCGCCAATTCTCGACGACGAACGGCACCTTCCAGCCGCCCTGGCCGCGCTCCCACGTCACCGTGTTGTAGAAATGGTGGAGGATCTCCTCGCCGTTCAGGCCGAGGGCGAGCAGCAGCGAGGTGACCGGCAACTTGCGCTTGCGGTCGATGCGGACGTTGACGATGTCCTTGGCGTCGAACTCGAAGTCGAGCCACGAGCCGCGATAGGGGATCACCCGCGCGGCGAAGAGATATTTGCCCGAAGCGTGCGTCTTGCCGCGATCATGGTCGAACAGCACACCCGGCGAACGGTGCATCTGCGAGACGATGACGCGCTCGGTGCCGTTGATGAAGAAGGTGCCGTTCTGCGTCATGAGCGGCATGTCGCCCATGTACACGTCCTGCTCCTTGATATCGAGCACGGAGCGGGAATCCGTGTCCGCATCGACCTCGAACACGATTAGGCGCAGCGTGACGCGCATCGGCGCCGCATAGGTGATGCCGCGCTGGCGGCATTCTTCCACGTCGTATTTGGGCGGTTCGAGTTCGTAATGGACGAAGTCGAGCTCGGCGGTGCCGGCAAAGTCGCGGATCGGGAACACGCTGCGCAGCGTCTTTTCCAGGCCCGACACATAGCCGGTCGACGGATCGGAGCGCAGGAACTGTTCGTAGCTTTCGCGCTGGACCTCGATCAGGTTCGGCATCTGCACCACTTCGTGGATGTTGCCGAAAACCTTGCGGATACGCTTGGACGCACGGCCAGCCGAAGCCGGAACTGCCTGAGTCGCCATGGGGGTTTAGTGCCTCGCCGTTAGAATCCGGACGCAGACCCGACACAAAAAGCCGCGTGTCCTCATAGCGAGAACCGCAGCTTCAGGCGTTCGGGCAACCACCAGTTTTCCATTCGTTCGGCCCGCCGCGCCACCTGCGTGCCATGTCCCGAAAACTGTGGTGAGGGGCGCGATATAGGATTCAGGACGAGGTGTGGCAACCCCAAACCCGTTCGCTTCGATCGAAGTCGAGAAGCGCTGGTCCGGATGTGCGTTTCTCGACTTCGCTCGAAACGACGGACTATTGAGTGGTCCTTAGCGCGGCCTGCGCGGCCGCTAACCGCGCGATCGGCACGCGATAGGGCGAGGCGCTGACGTAATCGAGGCCGACGCTCTCGCAAAAAGCGATCGAGGCCGGGTCGCCGCCATGTTCTCCGCAGATGCCGAGCTTAATGTCGGGCCGTGTCTGGCGCCCGCGTTCGGCGGCGATCTGGATCAGTTCGCCGACGCCTTCGATGTCGAGGGTGACGAACGGGTCGCGGGCGAAGATGCCCTTGTCGACATAAGCGGTGAGAAAGCGGCCGGCGTCGTCGCGGCTGACGCCGAGCGTCGTTTGAGTAAGGTCGTTGGTGCCGAAGGAGAAGAAGGCGCCGACTTCGGCGATCTCGCCGGCCTTCAGCGCCGCGCGGGGCAACTCGATCATCGTGCCGACCAGATAGTCGATGCGCCGGCCCTTCTCGGCAAACACCGCCTCTGCAGTCCTATCGATCACGTCCTTCATCAGCTCGAGCTCGCGCTTCGTTGCGACGAGCGGGACCATGACCTCGGGGATCGGCGCCGCGCCTGTCTTTTCTGCGACCTCCACAGCCGCTTCGAAGATGGCCTGGGCCTGCATCTCGTAGATTTCGGGATAGGTGACGCCCAGTCGGCAGCCGCGATGGCCGAGCATCGGGTTGAACTCGTGCAGTTCCGCCGCGCGGCGCTTCAGCGTCTCGACGCCGACCCCCGCCGCCTCGGCGACCTCGGCGAACTCCTCTTCCTCATGCGGCAGGAACTCGTGCAGCGGCGGGTCGAGCAGCCGGATGGTGACCGGCAAGCCCGCCATGATCTCAAAAATCTCGGCGAAGTCACTGCGCTGCTCGGGGAGCAATTTCGCGAGCGCCAAGCGGCGGCCCTTCTCGCTGTCGGCGAGGATCATCTGGCGGACGGCGGTGATCCGCGCTGCGTCGAAGAACATATGCTCGGTGCGGCACAGCCCGATGCCCTCCGCGCCAAAACCGCGCGCCGTGCGGCAGTCGAGCGGCGTCTCAGCATTGGTGCGGACCTTCAACCGGCGGACTCCGTCCGCCCATTCCATCAGCACGCCGAAATCGCCGGCCAGCTCCGGCTGCACGGTCGGCACCGAGCCGGCCATCACTTCGCCGGTCGCGCCGTCAATCGTGATCGTGTCGCCTTCGCGGATGGTGCGATCGCCGATGCGGAACAGCTTCGCCTTGGCGTCAATCGCGAGCGTGCCGGCGCCGGAGACGCAGGGCCGGCCCATGCCGCGCGCGACCACGGCCGCGTGGCTGGTCATGCCGCCGCGCGCCGTCAGAATGCCCTTGGCCGCGTGCATGCCGTGGATGTCTTCTGGGCTAGTCTCGATACGGACCAAGATCACGGCGGCGCCCAACTGAGCGCGCGTTTCGGCGGTGTCGGCGTCGAACACCACTTCGCCTGAGGCGGCGCCGGGTGATGCAGGGAGCCCCTTGGTCAGCACGTCGCGGTCTGCTTCCGGATCGAGCGTCGGGTGGAGCAATTGATCGAGCGCCTGCGGATCGACGCGGCCGACGGCTTCGGCGCGGGTGATCAGCCCCTCCTCCGCCATGTCGACGGCGATCTTGAGCGCGGCCTTGGCGGTGCGCTTGCCCGAACGCGTCTGCAGCATCCAGAGCTTGCCACGCTCTACGGTGAACTCGATGTCCTGCATGTCGCGATAATGGGTCTCGAGCAGGTCGAAGACGCGGGCGAGCTCGGCATAGGTCTCCGGCATCGCCTCTTCCATGCTGAGCGGCTTGGCGCCCGCCGCCTCGCGCGCGGCGCGGGTCAGATATTGCGGCGTGCGGATGCCGGCGACGACGTCCTCGCCCTGCGCGTTGATCAGGAACTCGCCATAATAGGCGCGCTCGCCGGTCGACGGGTTGCGGGTGAAGGCAACGCCTGTCGCCGACGTCTCGCCCATATTGCCGAACACCATCGCCTGGACGTTGACCGCGGTGCCCCAGTCGCCCGGAATGTCATTGAGGCGGCGATAGACCTTGGCACGGTCGGACTCCCACGATCCGAACACCGCACCGATCGCGCCCCAGAGCTGATCATGCACGTCCTGCGGGAAGGGCTTGCCCCATTGCTGCTCGACCAGGCGCTTGTACTCGGCGGTGAGCTTCTTCCAGTCCTCGGCCGTCATGTCGGTGTCGAGGAAGTGGCCCTGGTCTTCCTTGGCGATCTCCAACGCTTCCTCGAACGCGCCATGGTCGAGGCCGAGCACCACGTCCGAATACATTTGGATGAAGCGGCGATAGCTGTCCCAGGCGAAACGCTCGTCGCCGGAGGTGGCGGCGAGTCCGACCACCGTCGCGTCGTTGAGGCCGAGGTTCAGCACGGTGTCCATCATGCCCGGCATCGACACGCGGGCGCCCGAGCGGACCGAGACGAGCAGCGGGTCGGCGGGGTCGCCGAAGCGTTTGCCGGTGACGTCCTCGAGATGGGCAAGGCCGGTTGCCACTTCGGACCGCACGCTGTCGGGAAAGCTTTGCCCCTCGGCATAATAGCGGGTGCACATTTCGGTGCTGATCGTGAAGCCCGGCGGCACCGGCAGGCCGATCGAGGCCATGCCGTCGAGATTGGCGCCCTTGCCGCCGAGCAGCTCCTTGTTGAGGCCGCGTCCGTCCGACACTCCGCCTCCGAAGCGGTACACATATTGCGTCATTCACTCGTCCCTGTTGGCAGGCGAAAGGTCACGAAAGGTCGCACTGGCTATGACCGGCTCAGCCCTCGATCCGGGAGAAGTCCGCCACCTGGTGCACGGCGTCGCGCATCCGCGCGAGCAGGTTCAACCGCGCGGCGCGCTTCGCTGGATCGGGATCGTTCACCGTCACCTTTTCAAAGAACGCGTCGACGGGCCCGCGCAAACTCGCCAACGCCGCCATCGCCCCTTCGAAATCCTCACGCGCCACCGCCTCCCGCGCCCGCGGCTCCGCTGAGTCGAGCGCCGCGATCAGCGATGATTCCTCAGGCGCAGGCGAATAGGACAGCGAATTCACCGCGAGCGCATCGCGCAGATCCTCGGCCATGACGAACGGGTCTTCCTCGCCGGTTTGCGGGATGCCTTGCACTGTTCCCTCTCCCTCCGGGAGAGGGAGGGGCCCAGCCGAAGGTTGGGAGGGTGAGGGCGAAAACGCCCAGTCGTCCTCACCCCGCTCGCCTTCGGCGAGTCGACCCTCTCCCGACGGGAGAGGGTTGGCGGGCCACCCCTCCTTCTTCAGGATATTCGCCGCGCGCTTATAGCCGGCGAGCAGGTCGCGGCCCTCGGCCGTCTCGACGAACGCCTGCAACGCCTTCACCCGAGCGAGCAGACGGACGAGGTCATCCTCCCCACCCAGCGCGAACACCGCGTCGATCAGGTCATGGCGGACACCGGCCTCGCGCTGCTGGACCTTCAGGCGGTCGGCGAAAAAGTCGAGGACATCCCGAGCCGCCATGCGGGCGAGCGGAAATCGCAGGCCGTTGTCGAGCATGAGCGCGATCACGCCGAGCGCCGAACGGCGGAGCGCGAAGGGGTCCTTAGAGCCGCTCGGCTTGAGATCGGCGCCAAAGAACTGAGCAATGCTGTCCAACTTATCCGCCAAACTCACCGCCACCGTCACCGGAGCGGTCGGCACTTCGTCGCCTTGGCCGACGGGTTTGTAGTGGTCGCGGATGGCGTCGGCGACTTGCGGCGGCAGGCCCTGGGCGCGGGCGTAATAGCCGCCCATCACGCCTTGCAGCTCGGGGAACTCGCCGACCATGCCGGTGACGAGGTCGGCCTTGCAGAGGCGGGCGGCCTGTTCGGCCATTTCCGCCAGCTCTTGTGTTCCCCGGCGGAGGCCGGGGTCCAGTGCTTCTGCAGACGACTCCTGGGCCCCGGCCTTCGCCGGGGAACAGTCCGCTTGCACGATCCCCTCTTCCACCAGCCAGCGGGCGAGCTTGGCGACGCGCTCGACCTTGTCGGCGACGGTGCCGAGCTTTTCGTGGAAGACGATCTTGTCGAGCTTGGGCAGCTGGTCCTGGAGCGGAACCTTCAGGTCCTGTTCCCAGAAAAATTTCGCGTCCGAAAGCCGCGCCGCCAATACCTTCTGATTGCCGGCCACGATCGCGGCCCCGTGATCGCGGGGCTCGACATTGGCGGTACAGATGAAGTTCGGGGCCAGCTTGCCTGCAGCGTCCAGGCACGCGAAATATTTCTGGTTGGTCGCCATGGTGAGCTGAATCACCTCGGGCGGGACTTCCAGGAAGCCGGGCTCGAACGAGCCGAGCAGCGGCACCGGCCACTCCGTCAACCCCGCATTCTCGCGCAGCAGCGCCTCGTCTCGGACGAGGGTGAGGCCGGCCTGGGCGGCGACATTGGCCGTGCCGGTGGCGATGATGTTCTCGCGCTCCTCATGGTCGACGATAACGTGGCAGGCGCGGAGCTTCGCCGCATAATCGTCGGCCGAGCCGATGGTGATGCGGCCGGAGTGGTGGAAGCGGTGGCCGACCGTGGCCGCGCCGGACGCGATGCCGTCGATCTCGCAGGCGACGATCTCTTCGCCGAACAGCGCGACGATACCTTGCAGCGGACGCACCCAGCGCAGGCTCTCGGTCGATTGCGAGGCGGCGCCCCAGCGCATCGACTTGGGCCAGGGAAAGGCGCGGACGATGGCGGGAATGGCCTCGGCGAGCACGGATGCGGTGGGGCGTCCCGGCTTGTCGACAACGGCGAAATACACGCCGTCCCTGTCGGTGAGCTGGTCCTGAGTGAGGCCCATCTTGCGGAGGAAGCCTTCGAGCGCCTGAGGCGGCGCAGAGGTGCGCGGGCCTTTCAGTTCCTCGCGAACCGATTCCGTCTGGACGGCGAGACCGCGGGCGATCAGCGCTAGGCGGCGGGGGGTGGAGTAGGTCTGGATCGCCTCTGCCTCCAGCCCGGCCTTGCCGATCTCGGCCGAGAACAGCCGGGCGAGGTCGTCGCGCGCGCGGGCCTGCATCCGCGCGGGGATTTCTTCCGACAGGAGTTCGAGGAGGAAGTCAGCCAACTTGATCCTCCCCATTTATGGGGAGGGGGACCGTTCCGGAGGAACGGTGGAGGGGGGTGTACATCTGGTGCGGAGTGGGTGGAGCCCCCCCTCCACCGGCTACGCCGGTCCCCCTCCCCGTGAACGGGGAGGATTTGGCGTAAGCGATCAGGGACGTTGCCGCCTCATCCGGATCACGCAGCACGTCAGACGCGAGGACACGGAGGACGTGGTAGCCTCGTGTTTCAAGCCAGGCAGTGCGTTGCTCGCCGCGGGCAGGGCGATCGCCCATGTCGTGGGCGAGGCCGTCCACCTCGACCACCCGCTTGGCGGCAGCGCAGTAGAAGTCGGCACGATAGGGACCGGTCGGATGCTGCTTGCGGAAGGCGATACCCTGCGGCGAACCTTTGAGGCGTTGCCAGAGCAGGACTTCTGGCAGGCTCATCTCGTGGCGGGCTTTGCGGGCCTCATACACTTCCGGCTTGCGTAGGCCGCGTGACGCGCCCCCTCCACCGCTCGCCTCGCGAGCGGTCCCCCTCCCCGTCCCGAGGAGGATCATGACTGCCACCCGTTCTTTTCCATCCAGGCAGCGCAGGCGCCTTTGGCGAGGTCGCGGACGCGGCCGATATAGGCCTGGCGTTCGGCGACAGAGATGACGCCCCGGGCGTTCAGCAGGTTGAAGATGTGGCTTGCCTTGATCGCCTGTTCATAGGCGGGGATGGGGAGCTTGCGCTCGAGGCAGCGCTCGCACTCTGCGGCGGCCTTGCGGAAGCCGTCGAACAGGCTGTCGGTATCCGCCACCTCGAAATTCCAGGTCGACATCTGGATCTCGTTTTCGAGGAACACGTCGCCATAAGTGACGCCCTGGCCGTTGAAGTCGAGATCGTACACGCGGTCGACATTCTGGATGTACATGGCCAGCCGTTCGAGACCGTAGGTGAGCTCGCCCGCGACAGGCTTGCAGTCGAAGCCGCCCATTTGCTGGAAATAGGTGAACTGGGTCACTTCCATGCCGTCGCACCAGACTTCCCAGCCCAGGCCCCAGGCGCCGAGCGTGGGCGACTCCCAGTCGTCCTCGACGAAGCGGATGTCGTGCTTGAGCAGATCGAGGCCGATCGCCTTCAAGCTGCCGAGATACAGCTCCTGCAGGTCGGGCGGGCTCGGCTTCAGGATGACCTGATATTGGTAATAATGCTGGAGCCGGTTGGGGTTCTCGCCATAGCGGCCGTCGGTCGGGCGGCGGCAGGGCTGGACGAAGGCGGCGTTCCACGGATCGGGACCGAGCGCCCGCAGCGTGGTCGCGGTATGGAAGGTGCCAGCGCCCATTTCCATATCATAGGGCTGCAGGATCACGCAGCCCTGATCCGCCCAATAGCGGTGAAGCGTGAGGATCAGGTCCTGAAAGCTGGGGGCGGCCTGGGTCAAAGCCGTTCGCACCTGCACAAAGGGCGTTCCGGAATCAACACTTCCTTGTGCTCCGGCGAAGGCCGGAGCGATGCCTCACAAAGCTCCGGCCTTCGCCGGAGCACAGAGAGTTAGTAATCCCAGCTTTCGCGCTGCATGGCGCGGCGTTGGCGTTCGACTTGCTTGCGGCGCCGCTCCTCCGCCTTTTGGCCGGCGCGCTCTTCCTTGGCGAGTTGCTCTTCCTGTTTGCGGATCTCGCGGCCGCGTTTCTCGTCCGCCTCGGACTGGCTGGTGGTGAGCTTGTCCGCCGTCCAGCCGACCGCCTTGACCGGCATGGTCGCGACGTCGAGCGCGGTCTTGGCGAGGCAGCCGCCCAAGGCGAACGGCAGAAGCAGAACGAACGCGCGCATCACGACCCCTGAAATGATTTGCCGGCGAGCCTAGGCCGGTGCACCTTCACAGGCAATGAACGGGAGGGGCCAATGGACGTGACCGTGATCACCGGCGCTTCGGCCGGGTTGGGCGAAGGCTTTGCGCGGGCGTTTGCTGCGAAAAAGCAGAACCTGCTGCTGGTCGCGCGGCGGGAGGAACGGCTGGCGGGGCTCGCCATCGAGCTCGCCGAACGGCACGGCGTCGCGGTCGAGACGCTGGCGATCGACCTAGCAGCGGACGATGCCGGCGAGACGCTGATGCGGGAAGCGGCGGAGCGCGGGCTCGTCATCGACCAGCTGATCAACAATGCCGGCTTCGGCGCGCGCGGCGCCTTTGCCGAGATCGGCCTCGACGAGCAGAAGCGGATGATTGCGCTCAACTGCACCGCGCTGATGGAGCTGTGCCACCGCGTGCTGCCCGGCATGATCGAGCGCCGGCGTGGCGGAATATTGAACGTCGCCTCCACCGCCTCCTTCCAGCCGGGGCCCTGGATGGCCGTTTATTACGCGACCAAGGCGTTCGTGCTCAGTTTCTCCGAGGCGCTGCACGAGGAAGTGCGCGGGCACGGCGTCCGGGTCGCCGCGCTTTGCCCCGGCCCGACCCGCACCGAGTTCGCGGATGTGGCCGGCATGACTGACAGCGAGCTGTTCAAGCGCTTCGCCAGCCCGGCGGAGTCGGTGGTGCGCGACGGGCTTGCGGCGCTGGAGAGCAACACGGCCGTGAAAGTGTCGGGCGTGATGAACAGCATCATGGCGGAGTCGATCCGCTTCACGCCGCGGCTGCTGGCGCGGCGGATTGCGGGCGGGTTGCAGAAGACGCGGCAGGGGTAAGTTCCCTCTCTGCGGTTCGGGCTGACCCTGTCGAAGCCGACCCTTTCTGGGCACGGCAGCAAGAAGGGAGGCCTTCGACAAGCTCAGGCCGAACCCGTCTCTTGCCTTTGCGCTCAGGCGATCCGGCGTTAACGCAGCCCTCATGCCGCATTTCGCACCTTCGACCTGCCCGCGCCTGATCGTGAAGATCGGGTCGGCGCTGCTCGTCGCCGCCGACGGGAGCGTGCGGCGGGACTGGCTGGCAGGGATTGCTGCCGACATTGCGGCGCGGTGCCGGGAGGGGCAGCAGGTCGCGGTCGTCTCATCAGGCGCCATCGCGCTGGGGGCGCGGCGGCTGAAGCTGCCGAAAGGCGGACGCGCTTCGCTGGAGGACGCGCAGGCCGCCGCAGCGACGGGGCAGATCGCGCTGAGCCAGGTCTGGGCGGAGGTGCTCGGCGCCGAGGGACTTACCGCGGCGCAGATGCTGGTGACGCTCAATGATCTCGAAGACCGGCGCCGTTACCTGAACGCCTCGGCGACGCTGGACCGGCTGCTCGGCTTGGGCGTGGTGCCGGTGATCAATGAGAATGACAGCGTCGCCACTACGGAGATCCGGTTCGGCGACAATGACCGGCTCGCGGCGCGCGTCGGCCAGGCCGCGGGGGCGGGCGGCGTGCTGCTGCTTTCCGACGTGGACGGGCTTTACGATGCCGATCCGAACAGCCGGGCGGACGCGAAGCTGCTCGAGCGGGTCGAAGCGATCGACGAGCGCATCCTGTCCTTCGCAGGGGCCAGTTCCGGGTCGGGGATGGGATCGGGCGGCATGCGGTCGAAGCTGGAGGCGGCGCGGATCGCCACCTGCGCCGGCATTGCCCTCGTCATTGCCAATGGTCGGACGGAGCGCCCGCTCGCCGGCGACCGGGGCACGTTGTTCACCGCGCAGGCGGGTGCGTCGCCGCGCAAGGCATGGCTGGCCGGCCGGCTGACCGTGCGCGGGCATGTGACCGTCGATGCCGGCGCCGCCAAGGCATTGCGTTCAGGATCCAGCTTGCTGGCGGCGGGAGCGACCGGACTCGAAGGCCGGTTCGAACGTGGCGACGTAATCGATATCCTCCATGAGGGCAAAGCGGTCGGGCGCGGACTGTCCGAATATGACGCCGCCGACGCCGCGCGAATCCTTGGCACGAAGAGCGATGCGCAGGCGGACATCCTGGGCTATGCGCCCCGCGCCGCCCTTGTTCACCGCGACCATTTCGTTCTGATCTGACCTTATGGCCCATCCCGTTCTCGCGATTACCGGAGGCACAGGCTTTGTCGGCTCGACACTCGTCCGCCACGCGGCGATGCGCGGCCACAAAGTGCGCGCGCTGACGCGCAAGCCGCAGCCGTCCAACAGCAAGATCGAGTGGATCGAAGGCGCACTCGACCGGCCCGAGTCGCTGGTGCGGCTTGCGGTCGGCGCCGATGTGGTCATCCATGTCGCAGGCGCGATCAACGCCCCCGATCGGGCCGGCTTCCAGGACGCCAACGTGTTCGGGACGCTGAACATGGTGGAGGCGGCGAAAGCGGCGGGTGTCAGGCGCTTCATCCATGTGAGTTCGATGGCGGCGCGCGAGCCGGAGTTGTCCGACTATGGCTGGTCCAAGGCGCGGTCGGAGCAAGTGGTCGGTGCCAGCGGGCTCGACTGGACGATCGTGCGCCCGCCGGCCGTCTACGGCCCCGGCGACCGCGAGACGTTGGAACTGTTCAAGATGGCCAGGCGCGGCCTCGTCTTCCTGCCGCCGGCGGGCCGCATCTCGGTGATCGAGGTGAGCGACCTATCCCGCTTCCTGCTGACCTTGATCGGCCATGAAGAAACGTTCGGTGAAACCTATGAGCCGGACGACGGCTACGAAAAAGGCTGGACGCACAAGCAGTTCGCCGAGTCGATTGGCGCCGCCGTCGGGCGCAAGAGCATCGCGACCGTGTCCATGCCTCGCCCCCTGCTGCGGCTCGGCGCGCGCGCGGACCGGCTGTTCCGCGGCAGGCGGGCCAAGCTGACGCTCGATCGCGCCAGCTATTTCAGCCACCCCGATTGGGTCTCGAAGCGCCGTCCGCCCGCCGAGCTTTGGCGCCCGCATATCGAGACCAATGCCGGGCTGAAGGCCACGGCCGTCGCCTATCGCGCCGCTGGCTGGCTTTGATCACGCTGTACTTAACCATCGTCATTGCAAGTGCAGCGAAGCAATCCAGCTGCGGCGTGTGCAGCTCTGGATTGCCGCGTCGCTTCGCTCCTCGCAATGACGAAAGGAGGTAGGCCGGGCGCAGCTGCCCCTCGACTTTTCCGGCGCGCTGCGGATGAATGACCGCAACGAACGAACCGGAGAAGATGATGCTGAAAAGCCTTGCCGCCGCCTTGATGCTCGCTGCGTCCACACCCGCGCTGGCCGCTGCGTCCGACGACCTGAAGCGAGTGATGGACGAACAATGGGCCTGGTTCCTGAAGTCGAACCCCGTCTATGCGACCAGCCTCGGTACGCGGACCTATGACGACCGCATCAACGATATCAGCCTGGCGGAGGCGGACCGGCAGGCCGCACAGGCCAAGACGTTCCTCGACCGGCTGAAGGCCATTCCCGACGCGCAGCTGAGCCCGGCCGAACGCACCAACAAGGCGATCCTCGCCCGGCTGCTCAACGAGCAGGTGGAAGGCAATCGCTACGGCCAGCGGCAGATGCTCTTCACGACCTATTATGGCTGGCATCAGGGCTTTGCCGGCATGTCGGAGCAGCTGCCCTTCGCGAAAAAGGCCGATTACGAGAACTATCTGAAACGGCTTAGCCAATATCCGGCGTATAATCAGGAAGCGATCCGGATCACGCGGCAGGCAGTGGCTCAAGGCTTCACCCAGCCGTGCGAAGCGATGAAGGGCTTTGAGAAGACGATCATCGGCGTGGTGACGGAAGACCCGAGCCAATCGCGCTTCTATGCCCCGTTCGCCGGCGCCAGGCCCGCCGACGCGACCGAGGCAGAATGGGCAGCGCTGCAGGCCCGCGCGAAGACGCTGATCACCCTCACGCTCAATCCCGAATACCGGCGCTTCCACGAATTCTACACGGCTGAATACGCGCCCAAATGCCGTAAGACGGTGGGCGCCTCGGCTATGCCCGGCGGCGGCGACTGGTATGCGTTCCGCGCGCGATCCGAAACCACGACTAACCTTACGCCCGAACAGATCCACCAGCTCGGCCTGAAGGAAGTCGCGCGCATCCGGGCGGAGATGGAGACGGTCGCCAGGCAGGCCGGCTTTGCGACGCGCGAGGCGTTCATCCAGGAACTGCGCACCAATCCCAAATATTACGCCAGGACTCCCGAAGAGCTGCTCGCCGCCGCAGCGTTGCAGTCGAAGCGGATCGACGGCATGCTCCCCAAATATTTCGGCCGGCTGCCACGGCTGCCTTATGGCGTGAAGGCGATTCCGGCGGAAATAGCGGAAGGCACCACCACCGCTTATGCGCAGACCGGTTCGCTCGCGACCGGAATCGCCAGCCAATATTTCGTGAACACGTCCAAGCTCGATCAGCGCCCTCTGTGGGAGCTGGCGGCGCTGACGCCGCACGAGGCGGCGCCGGGGCATCTCTTCCAGCTGGGCCTGCAACAGGAGCTGGAGCTGCCGGAGTTCCGCAAGCACCAGGCGAGCTTCACTGCCTATGTCGAGGGCTGGGCGCTCTATACCGAGCGGCTGGGCATCGAGATGGGCCTGTACGACACGCCCCAGAAGCAGATGGGGCGGCTGAGCTACGAGATGTGGCGTGCCTCACGTCTCGTCGTCGATACCGGGCTGCACGCCAAGGGCTGGACCAAGGCGCAGGCGGTCGCCTTCATGACCGACAACACTGCCTTGAGCGCCGCGAACATCGACGCGGAAGTGAACCGCTACATCTCATGGCCGGGCCAGGCGCTCGGCTATAAAATGGGCGAACTGAAAATCCGGGAGCTGCGGACGCGGGCGGAGCAGGAGCTGGGGCCAAAATTCGACCTGCGCCGCTTCCATGACGCGGTGCTTGGCCAGGGCGCGGTTCCGCTGGACGTGCTGGAGATGCAGATCGACAGCTGGATCGCGGGGGAGAAAAGCAAGACTTAGCGAAGAAGAACCGTTCGCTTCGAGCGAAATCGAGAAGCGGTGGCTGACGTCACGCGCGTTTCTCGACTTCGCTCGAAATGAACGGGACTGGGTTACTGCCCTTCCGGCAATTCGCCCCGCTCGCGCGCCCGCCGCTCTTCGCGCGCTTGGCGGAGCATCTGGGCGTAGCAGCCGGTCCAGCCGCCGGCGCCCGAGGGCGTGCAGCTGTTGGTGCCGGATGCGCCGACATATTCCATGCTCCGGGCGCGGGCGGCCCAGCTGTTGCTCTGCGCACTTGGCTCGATGCGGCGCAACTCCTGCGGGATACGATAGCGTTCGCCTTCCGAGCGGCGGACGCAGATGGTGTCGCGGGGACAGGTGTCATCGCCGAAGATGACCAGCACCTGCTCGTTGGTGTTGCGCTGCGCGACCGCCGGTGCCGACGGCAGGCTCAGCGGCGCGAGGAGCGTGGCGGCGATGAGAAACTTCTTCAACATGGGACGCTCCTTCAGATGCGCTCGGACAGAGCGATGGCGGCGCGGCAGCCGAGCCGGATCGCGTGGAACATGAGTGGATAGGCGGGCGCCCGCTCAGCGCCGGCGGCGAGAGCATGGTCGCGGTGCGCCACCTCGTCGTCGCGGAACTCGCGGATTGTGTCCGACAGCTCCGGGTCGCTGTCGCCCAGCTCTTCAAGCTGCTCGGAATAATGTCGGTCAATCTCGGTCTCGATCGCAGCGGTGCAGGCCATTGCCGCTTCGGGCCCGATTGCAGCCGTGACGGCGCCGAGCGCGAAGCCGGCGACATCCCAGACCGGCTGAAGCAGCGTCGGCCGCACGCCGCGTTCGACGATCATCGCATCGAAGCGGCGGCGATGGGCTTCCTCTTGGGCAGCCATGCCGGCGATCGCCCGCCCGGCCGCGACGCGGTCGCCGAGCACGGCCAGCTGGCCGGCGTAGATGCGGGTGGCGCCATATTCGCCAGCCTGGTCGACGCGCAGCATCGCGGCGGCGTCGGGCCGGAGGTCTCCGGGTTTTACGGTCATCGCGCTCTCCTCGAACCATGCGCCAACGCCCAGATGGCGATTGCGGCTGCAAAGGAGAAGATGGCGTTGAACCCAGCGAGCGAAATGCCCAACAGCGTCCATTGTGCCTGATCGCAGCGGATCACCGGCGCGTTCAGGATCGCCTTCAGCATGTCTTCGGCCGAGCCCGCGGTCGGCGCGCGGGCGCAGGTGGTCAGCCCTTCCCACCAGCCATATTCGACGCCGGCGTGAAAGACGCCGATCGCACCGGAAATGGCGATAAAGATGGCGGCGAGGTTGGCCGCCACGCGAGACGCGGCGGGCTTCCTGGCGATGGCATAGGCCAGTGCCGCCAGCGCGATCGCCGCCTCGTGCGGCCAGCGCTGCCAGTAGCACATCTCGCATGGTGCCAGCCCGCCGACATATTGCGACGCCAGCGCGCCCCCCAGCAGCAGCGCGGGGGCGAGCAGGGCCAGCAGGCGGGCTTTGGCTAACGAGTCCAACTATCACTCCGGTTCGGGCTGAGCTCGTCGAAGCCCTCCCTTCGTTAGCTGGTAAGAAGAAGGGAGGCCTTCGACAAGCTCAGGCCAAACCGAGTTAAGGGCGGGAGCGGCTGAACCGGAGCTTACTTGCCCCGTGCCGCGGTCTGCACGGGGGGCAGCTTGCCCAGCCGCGCGATGGTCTTCACCGCATAGTCGAGCTGGAAGTCCTTCACGCCCTGTTTTTCCAGCTGCTCGGAGGTCAGCTTGAAGCGCGGATCGTCCTTCAGGTCTTCCTCCAGCACCGCATTGTCGACCTTGGCCTGGTTGACGAGATGGCGGCGCAGATCGGCCTCGCGGAACCGGGGACGAGTCTTGTAGTCGGGATCGCTCAGCTGCGGCACGGTCAGGTCCGGCTCGATGCCGCCTTCCTGCACTGACCGGCCTGACGGCGTGTAGTAGCGCGCCGTGGTCAGGCGCAGCGCGGTTGCGGTCGAGAGCGGGAGCAGGGTCTGCACCGATCCCTTGCCGAAGCTGCGCTCGCCCATGACGATGCCGCGATGATGGTCCTGCAGCGCCGCCGCGACGATCTCGGCCGCTGAGGCCGAGCCCGCATCGACCAGCACCACGACCGGCGCGCCGCCGGTGTCGTCGCCGGGCTTGGCATAATAGCGCTCGATATCGTTCTTTTCGCGGCCCCGCTGCGAGACGATTTCGCCCTGTTCAAGGAACACGTCGGAGACCTCGATTGCCTGGTCGAGCAGCCCGCCCGGATTGGAACGGAGGTCGAGCACATAGCCGGCCGGACGACGGCCGAGTTGTTTCTGAATGCCGACGATCGCGGCGCGAACGCCGGCACCGGTGTTCTTCGAGAAGCTGTTGATGTTGATGATGCCGACATCGCCCTTCACTTCCCACTTGACCGGCTTCAGCTCGATCACTTCGCGAGTGAGGGTGACGTCGAACGGCTTTTCGCGGCCCGGGCGGACGATGGTGACCTTGACCGGCGTGCCCGGCTTGCCGCGCATCTGCTCGACCGCTTCGTCGAGTGTGCCACCAAACAGCAGCTGGCCGTTCAGGTGCGTGATATAGTCGCCCGGCTTCACGCCCGCGCGATAGGCAGGCGTGTCCTCGCTGGCGGTGATGACCTTGACCGCGCCGTCCTCCATCGAGACGGTGAGGCCCAACCCGCCATAATTGCCGTCGGTCTGTGCCTTCATGGACTGGAAGTCGGTCGCATCGAGGAAGGAGCTGTGCGGATCGAGGCTCGACAGCATGCCGTTGATCGCGCCCTTGATCAGCGTCTTGTCGTCGACCCGATCGACATATTCGGCGCGCACCCGCTCGAACACGTTCATGAACTCGTCGAGCTCCTTGTACGTGTCGTTCTCGACAGCCGCGAGGCCGGAGGTGGCGATCGGAACCAGTGCCAGAGCACTGACGAGAGCGGTGGCACGCAACAGAGGACGGAACATGGCGACTTCCTGCCAGAGTGATTGCAGAAGAATATAGGCTTTTCGACGGGGATTAAAGGTCAGCCGACGAGCGGCGTGAAATCGACCGGGCGGCCGTCCTGCCGCAGCTCCACCGTAATGCCGCTCGGACCGGCCCGGCCCAGCGGCCCGCCGCCCGCGACCACGTCCCCGATCCTGGCGATGTTGGAGGCGAGACCGGTCACCAGGCTCACCTGCCCCCCGCCATGATCGATGATCGCGATGGCGCCATAGTTGCGGTAAAGTCCGGCAAAGGCGATCCTGCCTGGAGCCGGGGCGACGACGAGCGAGCCGGGCCGAGCGGCGATGGTGGCGCCGCGGGATCGGGCGCCGGAGGGCAGCGGTTCGCCGAAGCCGGCCAGCACCGGGCCTGCCACTGGAAGCCGGTAGGTGATGCCCGGCCGCGCTTCCACGCTGACACGCCCGCGACGGCGATTTCGGTCGAGCTGACGCACGAAGCTTTCGAGCGAGCGGCTGGATACAGCCAGCTGAGCAGCTCGCTCCCCCTCCGCTGTTGCCGTCGCCGACAGCGACGCGAGCCGCTGCCGCTGCCGCTGCTCGAATGCGGCCAGCCGTTGTGCTTCTCCGGCCGCCTCGCTGCGGCGCTGGCGCAACGCTGCCAAGGCGCGCTCGTTTTCCCCTCGCAGCCGGCGCGCTTCGGCGATCTCGGCGCGCAATGCCGATGTGCGGCTCGCGACGGCCGGAGCCATGGTGGCGAGGACAGCGCGGAGGCGCACGGCGTCATCGATGCTGCCCGGCTGAACGATCGTCGCTGCGGCGGGACGGCGCGCCATGGTCTGCAGCGCGGCGACCAGCTCGACAATGGGCCGCTGACGCTCGGCCAGCCGTCTCGCCTGCTCCTGCTGCCGCGACCGCAACAGGCTTAGTTGCGCCTCCGCCGCGGCCACCTCCGCTTCGGCCGCCTGGACTTGCGCCGCCGCGGCCGCCTGGGCACGCCGTGCGCGCTCCGCCTCGTCGGAGGCAAGCCTGACTTGCGCCTGGTAGAAGAGCGCGCGCTGGCGCGCCGCTACCGTCTCGGCGCGGGCATTGGCGAGGCGCTCGCGCGGATCGAGCGCCTGCGCCGCCAGCGCGGTCGCGGCGCCCGCCAAGAAAAGCGCGATCAAAGCCTTCATCATCCCTCCCGGTGATAGGGATGATTGGCAAGGATCGATGTGGCCCGAAAGAGCTGTTCCATCAGCATGGCGCGCGCGAGGAGATGCGGCCAGGTCGCCTTGCCGAAAGCGAGCAGCAGATCGGCGGAGGCGCGCTCCTGGTCCTCATGGCCATCAGCGGCGCCGATCAGGAAACGGCACTCGCGCCGGCCGGCATCGCGCCATCTCTCCAGCTTGCGAGCGAATTCGACCGAACTCAGCTGCTCGCCACGCTCGTCCAGCGCTACGGTGACGCCATCAGGATCGCGGGGGGGTATGCGGCCGCCCTGGTCGGGCAACTCGGTCAGCTTGACGGGCCAGGCGATGCGCTTGGCATAGCGATCGACCAACTCCGCTTCAGGGCCGCGGCCGATGCGGCCGCGCGCGACGATGTGGAGCAGCAATCAGGCGTGCGCAGTGCTAGGCGCGGGCGGCGCTTCGCCGAAGGCCCACATCCGTTCCAGATTGTAGAAGCTGCGTACTTCCGGGCGGAACAGGTGAACGATCACGTCGCCGGCATCGATCAGCACCCAGTCCGCGGTCGGCAGCCCCTCGACGCGCGCGGTCCGGCCCAGTTCGCCCTTGATGCGCTCGACCAGCTTCTGCGCCATCGACGCCACCTGCCGGGTCGAACGGCCAGACGCGATCACCATGTAATCGGCGATGCTGCTCTTTCCCTCCAGCGGAATGGAGATGGCTTCGATCGCCTGGTCATCTTCGAGGGACGACAGGACGAGATTGTGGAGCGCCGAAACCGGATCGGCTTCGGGCGTGGAGCGTGCGAGTGTCTGTGCGGCCAAGTGGGTTCCTCAGCTAGAGTGCGTGTCGTCGTAAATGGGTAACGCGTGAAAGCGCGCGGCGGTGCCAATAAGGGTCGGCCTGGCGGATGCTGGTCGCCGAACGAGGGTCGGGGACGAAGCGCAGGAACACGAGCGCCGGCGTACTCCACTCCGTCCATTTTACTGCCTGGCCAGCGGGCCGGACGGAGCGCCGTAACCAGCCCATCGCGGAGGCCGCGCGGGCAGCATGACTATAACCCGGCCGCGCAATGACCGCAATCGGAACCGTGCGTGCAATCTCTCGCCACGCCCGCCACCGATCGAACTGGAGCAGATTGTCGCCCCCCATCAGCCAGATGAATTTGTGGTGCTTGTACCGCTTTTTCAAGGCCTTGAGCGTGTCGACCGTGTAGCGGGTGCCCAGCTTGGCTTCGATCGCCGTCGGCCGGATCGCTGCGCCTCTTGCCCGCCGCCGCGCAGAGGCAAGCCGCTCAGCGAACCGCGCCATGCTGGCAGCGTCCTTGAGCGGATTGCCGGGCGACACCAGCCACCAGACCTCATCCAGCTTCAGTGCCCGCAACGCAAAGAGCGAAATCGCTCGATGCCCGCCATGCGCCGGATTGAAGCTCCCGCCGAGAAGGCCGATGCGCCTCAATGCGAGCGACGCCAGTCTTCCCGCTCGTGCCGGATACGAGCGACGCGCAGCACCTCACCGTGATGACGGTAGAACAAAAGAAAGGGAGTTCGCCCGATCCGCCACTTGCGCTGCCTTGAGCGGCCAACCGGAGTGCCGATCGAGGGGCTCTCGGCCAGCAGAAGGAGGGTGTGCTCAAGCGAGACGGTAAGGTCTCGATAGACTGAAGGGTCGCGAGGAACCCAATAATCTTCCGCGGCCTCCAGATCGAGTCGGGACTGGACCGAGAACTCGACCCGCATCAAGCCGGATTCTGGCGTCGGGCGATCTCTTCTTCCGCGCGCGCTCGCGACTGCCTGAGCCATGCAAGCACTTCTTCGTGGCTGTGGCAGCGACCTTCCTCGAAGTCGCGATCTGCTTCTGCCATGGCGGCTTCGAACGCCGCCTCTTCGGCAAGCGCTTCGGACACCGCCTCGGCAACAAACGCGTCCAGGCTCTGCCCCCTTGCCCGAGCGGCCTCACCCGCTCGCGCGGCAATGTCTGGACTCAAAGAGACGATATGCGGATCTGTCGCCATGAAGTGAACCTATGCTCCCGGTTATGCGCTTTCAACCGCGCACCTGGCCGGTGCCGCGGCCGACCCATTTATAGGTGGTCAGCCCCTCCAGCGCGACGGGACCGCGGGCGTGGAGGCGGCCGGTGGCGATACCGATCTCGGCGCCGAGGCCGAACTCGCCGCCGTCGGCGAACTGGGTGGACGCGTTGTGGAGGACGATCGCGCTATCCACCCGGTCGAGGAAGCGGTCGGCAACGTCTTGGTCAGCGGTGACAATCGCATCCGTGTGCCCTGAGCCATGTGCGGCGATGTGGGCAAGCGCCGCCTCCAACCCGTCGACGATCGCGACCGAGCAGATCGCGTCCAGATATTCGGTGTTCCAGTCCTGCTCGTCCGCGGGCTCCACCTGCGGGTCGAGCGCCTGCGCTCTCCGGTCGCCGCGCACTTCACAGCCGCGCGCCAGCAGATCACCGACCAAAGCCGCGGCGGCAGGAAAGGCGGCGTCGATAAGCAAGGTCTCCATCGCACCGCACACGCCCATGCGGCGGAGCTTGGCATCGAGCACGATGCGGCGCGCCATCTCCGGGTCGGCCGCTGCATGCACATAGACGTGGTTGTTGCCGTCGAGATGCGCGAGCACGGGGACGCGCGCATCCTGCTGTACGGCGGCCACCAGCGACCTGCCGCCGCGCGGGATGATCAGGTCGATCGCGCCCGCCGCGCGCAGCATCGCGCCGACCAGCGCGCGGTCGGGATCGTCGACCAGCTGGATCGCGGCTTCAGGCAGGCCGGTCTCGCTCAAGCCTTGCAGCAGTGCCGCATGCAGCGCGCGATTGCTCGCCCGCGCTTCCGAGCCTCCGCGCAGGATCGCGGCATTGCCCGCGCGGAGGCACAAGGCGCCCGCGTCGGCCGTGACATTGGGCCGGCTCTCAAAGATGATGCCGACCACGCCGATCGGCACGCGGACCCGCTGGAGGACCAAGCCGTTGGGACGGGTGGAGCGATCAATCTCCTGGCCGAGCGGACTGGGCAAGGCGGCTACGGCTTCGAGTGCCGCCGCAATGCCCTCGACGCGAGGCCCATCAAGCATCAGCCGATCGCGAATGGCGGCACTCAGCGCCGACGCGTTGGCCATATCCTCGGCATTGGCGGCGAGAATGGCGCGGCTTTGCTCGCGGACTGCGGCGGCAGCCGCTCGCAACGCCTCGGCGGTCCGCTCGGCCGGCAGCTGGGCGAGCGTCGCCGAGGCGCGCCGCGCGCGCGCCGCCATGTCTTGGATGCGGGCCTCTGCCGTCATGCCGCGGCGCCTAGCATGCGGGTGCGCAACGATGCTAGGCTCGGGCCATGATGGGGGCGGAAGCAGCAGGGGAGCTGGTGACCGGGGCACTGGTCGCCGGAGCGATCGAAGGACGCAGCGGCGAACGCCACGCGCGGGGCGAGCATGCGAGCCTCTGCCTCAACTGCGGCACCGCCCTGCTCGGCAGCTATTGCCATCGCTGCGGCCAGGCCGAGCATGTCCATCGCTCCCTCTCGGCGATCTGGCACGACATTGCCCATGGCGTGCTGCACTTCGAGGGCAAGATTTGGAACACCCTGCCCCTGCTTGCCTGGCGGCCGGGCGAGCTGACGCGGCGCTACATCCATGGCGAGCGCGCGCGTTTCGTGTCGCCGATGGCGCTGTTCCTGTTCAGCGTGTTCCTGATGTTCGCGACCTTCGGCGCGATCGGTGCGCATCTGGAGTTTCCCGACAACACACCGCCATCCGTCTCCGCCCAGGCACAGGCCAAGGCGAAGATCCCGCAGGTGCAGGCCGAGCTCGATAAGCTGAGGGCGGAGCAGAAGGCGGCCCGGGATCCGACCACCGCAGCGGCGCTAGACCGCCGCGCCGACAAGCTGGACGAGGATCTCGAAGGGCTTAGCCAGATCGCCAACTGGCAGCCCGGCCGCTTCGCCGATCTGAAGACCGGCTGGAAGCGGTTGGACGAGGGCTTCGCCAAGGCAAACAAGAACCCCAATCTTGCACTCTACAAGATGCAGTCGAGCGCCTACAAATACAGCTGGGCGCTGATCCTGATCTCGGTGCCGTTCGTCTGGCTGCTCTACGCCTGGCATCGCAAGTACAAGGTCTATGATCACGCCGTGTTCGTGACCTATTCGCTGTCCTTCATGTCGATACTGGTGATCGCGCTGACGCTGCTCGGCAAGGCGGGGGTCGGCGAAGATGGCCTCGCCCTGGCCGCTTTGGTCATTCCGCCGCTCCACATGTATCGCCAGATTCGCGGCGCCTATGGCACGCGCCGCCGCTGGGCGATACTGCGCACCCTGCTGCTCGTCGCCTTCGCGGCGGTGACGCTGACCGTCTTCTTCCTGCTGCTCTTTGCGGTAGGAGCGCTCGGTTAAGTCCCGGGCGGCCGCTGCGACAGATAGGCGAGCCGCTTCACCTCTCGCCTGCCCCGCGTCACAGTGTCGAGGATCAGCCCACAGGACAGGCTGAGGATGCCGAGCAAGACCAGGCCGGTCGACAGGATCGCGGTCGGAATCCGCGGAACCAGGCCCGTCTGCACATAGGTGATCAGCAGATCGATCGACAGGCCGACCGCGAGCGCCAGGAAGAAGACGGAGACGAGCCCAAAAAAGGCAACCGGCTTCTCGATCCGGTACAAATTCAGGATCAGCCCAAGGATGCGGAAACCGTCGCGATAGGTAGAGAGCTTCGATTCCGAGCCTTCCGGCCGCGCGGCATAGGCGGTGGGCACTTCGGCGACCGGCATCTTCAGCTCAAGCGCATGGACGCTGATCTCCGTCTCGATCTCGAACCCCTCGGATAGGGCCGGAAAGGACTTTACGAAGCGGTTCGAAAAGACGCGGTAGCCAGAGAGGATGTCGCTGAAGGTCTGGCCGAAGATCCAGGTGACGCAGCCGGTCAGCATCCGGTTGCCGAAGCGGTGGCCGCGCCGATAGGCCGCGGTGGCGTCGCTTTCCCGGGTACCGACGACCATGTCCAGCTGCTCGCTCAGCAGCCGCTCGATCATCCGGGGCGCGGCGCTCGCATCATAGGTCGCGTCGCCGTCCGACAGCACATAAACGTCCGCTTCCACGTCGGCGAACATGCGGCGGACGACATTGCCCTTGCCCTGCGTCCGCTCGGTGCGGACGACGGCGCCGGCCTCGCGCGCGACGCGGACCGTGTCGTCTTTCGAGTTGTTGTCATAGACATAGATGGTCGCGTCAGGCAGCGCGCGGCGGAACCCCTCGATCGTCTGCGCGATCGCGGCGGCTTCATTGTAGCAAGGCAGCAGCACGGCCACGCGCGGGCGGGTTGCGGAAGACGTGGCGGCCAGCCGTTCGACCATGTTCATTTGGCCTCCTTAGCATCGGCCAAGCTAACAAACACCCTCCAGCCTCGCGCTCGACTTGACTCGGGATGAGCGACTAGAGGCGGGCTCATGCAGTTGGACGAACAGCAATCCGCCGCCCGCGCCTGGTTCGAGGCGCTCCGCGACCGCATCTGCGCGGCGTTCGAGGAGATCGAACGTGAGGCAGGCTCCAACGCCGCCTTCGAATATACGCCATGGGACCGCACCGATCAGGACGGCTCGCCGGGCGGCGGCGGTGTGCGGGGCGTGATGAAAGGCAAGGTGTTCGAGAAGGTGGGCGTGAATGTCTCGACAGTGGGCGGACAGTTCGAGGGCGAGTTCGCCAGGTCGATCCACGGCGCCAGCGACGATCCGCGCTTCTTCGCCACCGGCATCAGCCTGGTCGCGCACATGGCCAATCCGCATGTGCCCGCCGTGCACATGAACACCCGCTTCCTGCGCACCACCAAACAGTGGTTCGGCGGCGGCGCGGACCTGAACCCGCCGCTGCCCCGTGACGAGGACACGGCCGATTTCCACGCCCGGCTGAAGGCCGCGTGCGACGCACATGGACCGGACTATCATGACCGCTTCAAGAAGTGGGCTGACGATTATTTCTACATCCCGCACCGCAAGGTGCATCGGGGCGTCGGCGGCATCTTCTACGATCACCTGGAAGGCGAATTCGAGGCGAACTTCGCCTTCACGCGCGAGGTCGGCGAAGCCTTTCTCGGTATCTATCCGCAGATCGTCCGCCGCCGCATGCACGAGCCTTGGACGGAGGCGGACAAGCGGGCGCAGCTCGTGTGGCGCGGCCGCTATGCCGAGTTCAACCTGGTCTATGACCGGGGCACTTTGTTCGGCCTCAAGACCGGCGGCAACATCGACGCCATCCTGATGAGCCTGCCGCCCGAGGCGGTCTGGGAATGATTTTCAGCAGGTTTGGACCAGCCGAACCAGCTCAGCTCGACGGCGAACGCCTGTCTTCCCGAAGATGGCCGTGAGATGCGCTCGCACAGTGGTCTCGCGAACGCCGAGCCTTGCGGCCATGGCAGCGCGGCTATCGCCCTTGGCAGCTTCGACCGCGACCAAAGCCTCGGTCGGCGTCAAGCCGTAGGTTTTCGCCAGCAGCTCGCGCCGGGTACGATCCAACTCCTCCGGCACGCTGATCCACAGCAGTGCGGCGGGCCGATCGACACTGAGCGAACGCATGTCACACGCCTCCGACTCGCGGCACGGAACAACGGTGATCCGAACGGTGCCGCCGCCGGCACTTCGGACGTCGACATGGCCACCGCTCATATGCCGGACTGCTCCTTGCACCAGCTCTTCCAGAACACCGTCCACGGTGACGACTTTCCCGAGTCCTCGATCCGCCGACAACAGACTCAATGCACTGAGCCGTTGAAGCACCGTCTCGCTGGCGTCCAGGATTCGCGCACCCCGATCCACGATCGCCAGCTCAGCATCGGCACGGGACAGGCCAGAGCGACTCCGCAGGCCGGCAATCTGCAGCTTCCGCTGTATGGCGACGGCGCGAATGAGGTGCGGCACCAAAGCTTCGAAGTTTTCACGCTCGCTGGTCTCGAAGGCATCCTGGCCGCGCCTGGAATGACTCGTCAGCAAGACATTGACTCGTCCATCCGCCACCAGCTTGACGCCGAGCGACCCGGCGCCCGAATTCTGGGGCGCCCACCATTCATTGTAGAATGCGGTCGATTGAAACCATTCGATGTCCGTCAGGTCGCCGTAAGTGAACGTCCGCCCCGGCGGCACATGGGCGGCCCAGGTGCGAAGCGAGAATTGGTGTCGATAATGTTCGATAAAGGAGCGACGGCAGCTTTCATCCCAGAATGGCGCGACCAGCGACAGAGAGTTCAAGGGGTCAGTTACGCTCAGGCTGGACTGCCCGGCGTTCATCGCCTCGGTGATATCAAGAAGCGTCTGCGACCAAAGCCTGCTGTCCAGCGCCGCATCGTAGATGCCGCCGATCAACCGTTCCCGCAGCTCGTTCCGCATCGGCAACGCTCCCAATCGTGAAGCCTACATGGCCCGAGCAGCTTGGCAAGGCCTTGGACATTTGTCCGATGCGCGCCTTGCGGAGCGGGACGATAGCGATCGGACCAGCTGTGATCGCTGGTCTACAGGGGAGATAGTCGATGAGCAGGGTATTTGGGCTTTCGTGTGTCATCGCGCTTTCTGCACTGGGGGCGCCGGCTCAAGGAGCCACGGCCGATGCCGATGACGATTTCATTCCAACCTTCGCCGGCACACCCGTGCAGGAACTCGACATCCGCAGCGTCGACGCGCGGTTGAAGGACGGCGTGTTCAGACTGTCCGTGACCACCGACGCGCCGATCGGCCAAACATCAAGCAGCTACTATGTGTGGGGCATCAATCGCGGGGCCGGCGCGCCCAGGCTGCAGTTCGTCGGAGCGCCGCCGTCGCTGCGCCCGGACCTCAATTTTGACGCGATCTTCATCACCTATGCGGATCAGTCGGCCGAGTTCTCGCTGCTCCCGCCCTCCAACTTCGTGAATCTGGCCGGCGCAGTGCAGATCAGCGGCAACACCCTCACGGCCTTGCTGCCGCTGGCCATGCTGCCATCGAACGGCTTCGCGCCCTGGCAGTATGAGTTTACCGTTTGGTCCCACTTCAATCCGATCGGTCCGATCTCCAGCGCCAACAATGCACGCATCGCCGATTTCTCGCCGACGATCCGCGCTGCGATTCCGGAGCCCTCGAGCTGGGCGATGATGATCGCCGGGTTTGGCCTGCTCGGGACCGCCGCCCGCCGCCGGCAGTCGAGCGTCGCGTTTGCGTGAAAGAGAACGGGCGGCGAGTCGGCTCGCCGCCCGTCACGACTGAAAATGTTGCGCTGATCGGATCAGCTGACCTTCATGTTCGACGAAACGTTGTTGAAGGTCGTGCCGACCTTGGTGCCGAGCGACGACATGGCGGTGATGGCCGCGACGGCGATCAGCGCGGCAATCAGGCCGTACTCGATGGCGGTGGCGCCCTTGTTTTCGCGAATGATCTTGCGGACGAACTGCATGGGGGTCTCCAATACTCTACACAAACCTGCTCATGGCCGGGTTCAGCCATGGCCCTGCTAGCTGCACGACAGTTGAAGGACTCTTAAGCCGCGGCGCAGATCATGCTTAACTTTGCAGTGACTCTCTTCGTCTGGCAAAAAAGTTTGGGCGGGTGTCGATTGGCGATGGCGCCGCGCGTCTCCTTGTTGCTGAATGAGCAGAGGAGACCGCAATGAAGTACATGCTGCTGATCTACGAGGACGAGACGCAATATGCCGATCCGGCCAAGCTCCAGGCCGTGATCGAAAAGCACCAGGCCTTTGCAGGCACCATCGGCGACAGGATGGCGGGGGGCGCCGGCCTCCGCGAGACCCGGGCTGCGACGACCGTTCGAACGCGCGGCGGTACGCAGAGCCTGCACGACGGCCCGTTCGCCGAAACCAAGGAGCAGCTCGGCGGCTTCTACATCGTCGACGTGCCCGATCTCGATGCGGCGCTCGAAATCGCCCGGCAAGTGCCGTTGGCGGGCGACGGGTCGATCGAAGTGAGGCCGGTGCTCGATTGACGGCAGCCGCGCTCGAGGCTGCGGTCCGGACGGCGGGCACCCGCATCCGCGCGGCGCTCGCCGCCCGCTTCCGCAGCCTCGACCTGGCGGAAGAGAGTTTCGCCGAAGCGTGCGCGCGGGCGGCCAAGGCCTGGCCTGCCGACGGCGTCCCCGCGAATCCGGCAGGATGGCTCTACCGGACGGCGGAGCGGGCGGCGCTCGACCAACTCCGCCGGTCCGAGGTCAGGCAGAGGCTGTCGCCACCCGCCCCCGAGTCTTTACGCGCGATGGAGGAGGTCATGGACGCCGGCCTGATCCCCGACGAGCGGTTGCGCCTGATCTTCGTCTGCTGCCATCCGGCGATCGCAGCCGAGGCGCGCGCCGCGCTGACCCTGAAGGTCGTGTGCGGGTTGTCGACGGGCGAGATCGCCACCGCCTTCCTGCTACCCGAGCCCACGCTGGCGCAACGCCTGGTCCGCGCCAAGCGCAAGATCGCCGAGGCCGGCATCCCGTTCGAAGTGCCGGGACCAAGGCTCTGGCGCGAGCGGCTCGACGCCGTGCTCGACACGATCGAGATCGCCTATGCCAAGGCGCATGAAGACAGCGCCGGCACGGGCCCGCACCGGGGCTACGCGATCGAGATGCTGAACCTCAGCGGCACGCTGGCCGAGCTGGTGCCGGACGATCCGGACGTGCTCGCGCTCGCCGCCACCATCCGCTTCGCCGAAGCGCGCCGCCCAGCGCGGCTGGGCCCTGACGGGCTGATGATCCCCTTGGTCGAGCAGGATCCGGCACGCTGGGACCAAAAACTGATCACCGCCGGCCGCGAGATGCTGGCCCGGGCCAGTCCGTCAGGCAGCTGGCGCGCGGTGCAGGCTGCGATCCACGCCGCCTGGTGCAGCCGCCAGAGCCTCGCGGAACCCGCGCCCTGGCGCCGGGTGCTCGCCATGTACGATCGCCTGCTCGCGTTCCGCGATGACGCCGTGGTCCGGATCAACCGCGCGGTTGCCCTTGCGGAGGTCGAGAGTGCGGATGCGGGACTCTCGGAGTTGAACACGCTGCAGCATTCAGGCCTCGCCACCTTCAAACCTTATCTCGCCACTCGCGCCGACCTGCTCCGCCGCGCGGGCCGGCGCGAGGAAGCGCAAACGGCCTATGCCGGACTGCTCGCCCTCGACCTGCCCCAGGCAGAACGGCGCTGGCTCGAACGCCGCGCCAGCCTCGTCCCGTCACCCCGGGCTTGACCCGGGGTCCAGCTTCTTCTCTTCCTTACGGAGAAGCGGAACCCCGGCTCGGGGGCCGGGGTGACGAAGGAGGATCCATGTTCGCGCTAACGCTCGCGCTTGCCGCGCCGGTCTATTTCCCCGCCCCGGCGCGCGGCGACACGCCGCGCCCCTTCTCCGAAGCGGTGCAGGTCGGCGACACGCTCTACCTCTCCGGCCAGATCGGCATTCGCGACGATGGCACGCTGCCGGAGGGCATCGAAGCGCAGAGCCGGCAGATGATGGAGAATATCGGCGCCGCGCTGAAACGGCGGGGCATCGGTTGGGGAGACGTGTTCCACTGCCTCGTCATGCTCGACGACATGGCCGACTGGCCGGCTTTCAACCGAGTCTATGTACCAAATTTCCCCGCCGGCAAGCTGCCCGCCCGCAGCGCGGTGGGGGCGGACGGCCTGGCGCTCGGCGCGAAGGTCGAGATGGAGTGCAAGGCCTATATGGGCAGACGCTGAGCATGCCGGTCGAGCCGGTCCCGGCCAGCCAGATCGCGACGATCGTCACCTCGCTGGAGATGCTGGAGCGTCCGCCGCTGCGGCCGATGCCGGCATCTCAGCTGAGGTTGGTGCGCTGGCCCTCGCCGGACCTTGCGAAATATCGCGCCCTGTTCCGCCGCGTCGGCGAACCGTGGCTGTGGTTCTCGCGGCTGATGATGCCCGACCAGGAGGTTCTCGACATCATCAGCGATGCCCGCGTTCGGGTCTTTTCCGTGGAGGACCGCGCCGGCATCGAGGTCGGCATGCTGGAGCTCGACTTTCGCGAGCCCGGCACCTGCGAACTCGCCTATTTCGGTCTTGTGCCGGAGCTTGCCGGCCAGGGCCATGGCCGCTGGCTGATGGCGCAGGCGCTGGCGCTTGCCTGGGCGAAGGACGTCCGCCGCGTCTGGGTGCACACCTGCACGCTCGACCACCCCTCCGCGCTCGGCTTCTACCGAGCGCAGGGCTTCCGGCCCTATGCGCAGGCGGTCGAGACCTTCCCGGACCCGCGCCTGACCGGCCACCTAACCGAAAGCGCCGCTCCGCACATTCCCCTGATCCGCCCGGCGGCGCCATAGGCCGACGCTGATCAGCGTCAGTATCAGGCCCAGCCCGGCGTCGGCCGTCGCGTCGACAAAGGCGTTCACGAAGCGCTCCAGCCCGCCGAGCCCGCTCAGCGCCGCCAGCACGCCCACGACGAAGCCGATCGCCGCGCGCAGGATCAGCACGCCCAGATAGATGATGAGGGCAACAAAGAAGATCCTCCACCCATTGCCACGCGTGACCTCAAAGCTGCGGGTGATACCGGCCACCGGATTATGCGCCCGCTCCGCGACGAACGCGGCCTCGGCGAGGAACAGACGGCCGAAGACGTAAAGCGCCGGCACGACGAACAGCAAAGACGCGCCGAACAGCATTAGCCGCATCAGCACCACCATGGCCAGGAACAGGATCAGCAGCCGCGCCGCCGCTCCAATCGCTTCGCCGACCGTCGGCCGGCCGGGACCCATCAGCAGGATCAGGATTGCCAAGCGACCAAGCCCCGCGAGCACGCCGGTCAGCATCAACCAATGCAGGTTCACGGTCGCCCATTGGACATATTCCTGCAGCAGGGTCGCCTGCGCGCCGGACGGCGTGAACGGGCGCAGCGCATAGAGCAGCAGCATTGGCAGCAGCAGGAAGAAACGGGCGACCGTCAGCAGGATCTCGCGCTGTCCCTTCAGCAGGGTCATGGCGTCGCTCCAGGCTTCACCTCCATCGATCCGTCTGATTTGCTGCTGCATCGGCGCGCTTATAGCGGCGGTTGCGCCCGATGCGAGGGTCCGCGATAGGCGCAGCCATGATCGACGGCGTGGAATGGACGGTCTCCTCCGGCCTCACCGACTATGAAGCGGCGGTGGCCGACATGGAGGCACGCGCCGCCGCGATCCGTTCGGGCGAGGCAGCGGAGCGCATCTGGCTGGTCGAGCATGCGCCGCTCTACACCGCGGGCACCAGCGCTGATCCGTCCGAGCTGCTCGACCCGCGCTTTCCGGTGCACCGCACCGGCCGCGGCGGGCGCTACACCTATCATGGGCCCGGCCAGCGGGTCGGCTATGTCCAGCTCGATCTCGACAGCCGCGGGCGCGACGTCCGCTGTTTCGTGCACCAGCTGGAGCAATGGGTGATCCGGGCGCTCGGCGAGCTCGGCGTCGCCGCCCGCGCGATCGACGGACGGATCGGCATCTGGGTCGACACGCCGGCGGGCGAAGCGAAGATCGGCGCGATCGGGGTCCGCGTCCGCCGCTGGGTGACGCTGCATGGCTTTTCGGTCAACATCCATCCTAACCTGGATCACTTCACCGGCATAATTCCTTGCGGTATAAGCGAATTTTCCGTCGCAAGCCTTGCATCGATCGGGAACAATGCGGGCCTTCAAGCGCTAGACGACGCGCTCCGCTTCACCGCAGCTGAGTTTCTAAAGAGGCTGAACAAGGGCTGAAAGAACAACTCTTGAGAGGTGAAGCTTTTGTGTCTAAGAACGGGCGCGATTTGGCTAACGGAGGGCCACCGAGCCGGCCAAATCGAACATATAAGGGAGTTTCGAATGCGTGACCTTCTCGCGAAAGTTCTGACCGGCTCGATGATCGCCGGCGCCGCCCTCGTCGTTTCGGCGTGCGGCAGCAAGGAAGAGGCTAACACCACGGAGACGACCAACGTCACCGAGATGAACGCCACCGACATGAACACCACGACCGACAACATGACTGCGGTCGACGCTGCCAACGGCACCGGCACCATGGCGAACGACATGAACGCCATGAACGCGACGGACGCCAATGCCATGGGTGGCAACACCACCGGCAACATGGCGGGTAACAACATGTCGAACGGCATGTAATCTCGTCCGTTTTTCGGATAGCGGAAGGGCCGTCCGGGCGACCGGGCGGCCCTTCTTCTTTGGCGATGGGGCGCCCCGTCTTTACGACGACTGGAATCCTGCTAATTCTTTGTTCGGCAGGGGAAAACGTCTAGTCTGCGGCGCAGCCCGGAGTTCGTTTCGATGCCTTCACGACTTTACCGCCTCTTCGCCGCCGGTGCGGCACTGCTGTCCATGCCCGGAGCGGCATCGGCTGCCCTGTTCTGGAAGGCGCCGGACCTGCGCAGCGCTCCCGTCACTGGAACCGAGCCGGGCGTGATCACCGGCCCGCTGACCGGGGCCACCCCGGCGGAAGTGCGCGCCGCCCTGCTCTGGAACCTGCGTGCCGGCCTCAACGTCGCGGCGCTGCAATGCCAGTTCGAGCCGACCCTGCTGACACGCAACCAGTATAACGCGATGCTGGACAATCACCGGACGGAGCTGGCCCAGGCCTATCAGACGCTCACCGGCTATTTCACGCGTACCGACAAGAAGACGGGCCAGACCAAGCTCGACCAATATGGCACCCGCACCTATTCGAGCTTCTCGACGGTGCTTGGCCAGCTGACCTTCTGCGAGGCCGCCGGCGCGATCGGCCGCGAGGCGATCTTCGCGCCCAAGGGCCAGCTCTACCAGGTTGCAGAACGCCGCATGGCCGAGCTGCGCAAGAGCCTGGCGATCGGCGGCGAGCAACAGTTCAACTTCTGGATTCCGCCCTACACCCCGCTGCTCCCGCCGTTTGCGAACGAGTGCTGGGACAAGAAGCGCAACACGCTGAACGGCCGCTGCGGCTGGACGCGAGGCTGATCGCGCCCATCGCAGAGGATGGCCGGAGAGCGGACGTTTTCTAAGGGTGGATTACGGACCTGAGCCAGACGCTCGGCAAGCCTAAAGCGATCGCAGGCGAAGCTTGCGCAGCAGCCGCCTTGCCAAGTCGCGTTCGGAGGGGCTGATGTAATCCGAACCTTCCGCAGCGGCTAGGCAACGGAGCGCCGCTTGGAGGTCGCGCTTCGTCCCACGACCTCGCAGGTAGCACTTTGCCATCTCAAGCTGGGAACTCCCATCGCCCGTTTTCGCAACCCGACACCACCATCGGAACATGGCGCGCCACTTTCGCCGCTCGCGAAACAGAATCGCTATGTTAGACCCAGCAGCGACGTCGCGGTCTCTGCGCCATGCGCGCTGATAGAGCCGCATTGCGGCGACCTTGTCAGCCACGACCCCAGTCCCAGTGTCGTAAAGGTACGCAAGGCGGGTAAGACAGTCTGCGTCCCCGAGGGCCGCCCCTCGTTCGTAAGCTGAGCGCGCGTGCGTCAGGTTGCCAGCTTCTTCAGCGGCATCCCCAATCTGGAAGAGGGCTCGTGTGTCCACCACGCTGTCCCCTGTGCCATGCATCAGCCGAAGCGCCAATGTCCGCTATGTGTCGTTTGCGGACGTGGTTTAACCCGCTTCGCCATCGTGTTCCGTGCAGCGGGGCTTAGCCGACCAGCGCCAGCTTTGGCAGCTCCGCGGCTTTCAACGACACGGAGGCGACCCCCGGCAGCCGCTCGATCCGTGCAGCCAGCTCCGCATCGAGTCGCAGGTCGCGGCTCAGGCGCAGGTCGGCCTCCCCCGCAGTCGTTCGCCCCCGCAGCCGCAATTCGCCACGGCCGCCGCGCAGATCGCGGACCAGATCGGCGATCAGGCCGACCGCCGCCGGATCGTCCAGCTCCACGTGCAGCTCCAGCCTCGTGCTCGCGGACAGGCTCTCGAAAGGGCGGATCGATCGGATCGTCACGCGCGGGGTCTCCTCGCCCGGCCGCTTGTCCAACTCGACGCCGAGTAGCCCGCAGCCGCCCACCCGCGCCGCTTCTTCGAGGTCCTTCGCGGCCGCATCGTCGAAGCAGCTGGCGACGAACTGGCCGGTCGCGTCGGAGCAGGTGGCGAGCAGATAACGGCGCCCCTTGGCGGAGGTCCGCCAGCGGACATCCTCCACCAGGCCGGCCATCGTTCCCGGAACCCGCTCTTCGCCGATGCTGGCGCCGCACAGGACGCCGAAGCTCTTGGCGCCATGCGCTTCCGCCAAGTGGCGATAGCGATCGATCGGATGGGCGGAAAAATAGAAGCCGAACGCTTCCTTTTCTTGCGTCATCCGCTCAGCCAGCGACCAGCTCTTGTCCTTGGCGAGCTTGATCGCGGCCATGCTGGTCTCCGGGCCGCCGAACAGCCCGCCCTGGCCGCTGCTCCGGTTCTGCTCGGCGCGCGCGGCGACGGCGAGCACCGTCTCCGCCGCGTCGAACACCGCCGCCCGCTCGGGCGCGATGCCGTCGAACGCGCCCGCGCCCGCCAGGCTCTCCATCTGGCGGCGATTGAGCAGCTTCGGGTCCACGCGATTGGCGAAGTCATCGAGGCTCTTGAACGCGCCGCCCTGTTTGCGCTCCGCGACCAGCTGCTCCATCGCCCGCTCGCCCACATTTTTTAGCGCGCCGAGCGCATAGCGCACGGCCAGGCCATCCCGCTCTTCGACCGTAAACTCCGCCTCCGACGCATTTACGTCAGGCGGCAGCACCGCGACCTCCATTCGCCGCATATCGTCGACGAATACGCAGAGCTTGTCGGTCTGCGCCATATCGTAGCACATCGACGCCGCGTAGAATTCGTGCGGGTAATGCGCCTTCAGCCAGGCCGTCTGGTAGGCGAGCAGCGCGTAGGCGGCCGCGTGGCTCTTGTTGAAGCCGTAGCCCGCGAACTTGTCGATCAAATCGAACAGCTCGTTCGCCTTGTCCGCCGGGATGCCGTTGGTCGTGGCGCAACCCTCGACGAAGATCGCCCGCTGCGCGTCCATCTCCGCTTTGATCTTCTTGCCCATCGCGCGGCGCAGCAGGTCGGCGCCGCCTAGCGAATAGCCGGCAAGGATCTGCGCGGCCTGCATCACCTGTTCCTGATAGACGAAGATGCCGTAAGTCTCGGAGAGGATGCCCTCCAGCAGCGGATGCGGATAGGCGACCTCGGCCCGGCCGTTCTTGCGGTCGCCGAACAGGGGGATGTTGTCCATCGGGCCTGGCCGGTAGAGCGAGACCAGCGCGATGATGTCGCCGAAGCTGGTCGGCTTCACCGCCGCCAGCGTCCTCCGCATGCCTTCAGATTCCAGCTGGAACACGCCAACCGTGTCGCCGCGCTGGAGCAGCTTATAGACCTTTTCGTCATCCCAGCTGAGCGCGTCGAGATCGACGGCGATGCCGCGCTGGGCCAGCATCTCGACCGCCTTTTGCAGCACCGACAGCGTCTTCAGGCCCAGAAAGTCGAACTTCACCAGGCCGGCGCCCTCGACATATTTCATGTCGAACTGGGTGACCGGCATGTCCGAACGCGGGTCGCGGTACATCGGGATCAGCTCGGCCAGGGGGCGGTCGCCGATCACCACGCCAGCCGCGTGGGTGGAGCTGTGGCGTGGGAAGCCTTCCAGCTTCATCGCCAGGTCGAGCAGTCGCTTCACCTGCGCGTCATTCTTATACTCGGCCGCTAGTTCCGAGACGCCGTTCAGCGACCGCTCGAGCGTCCACGGGTCGGTCGGGTGATTGGGGATCAGCTTGGCGAGCCTGTCGACCTGGCCATAGCTCATCTGCAGCACCCGGCCGGTATCCTTCAGCACCGCCCGCGCCTTCAGCCGGCCGAAGGTGATGATCTGCGCGACCTTGTCGGTGCCATAGCGCTGCTGGACGTAGCGGATCACTTCCTCGCGCCGCGTTTCGCAGAAGTCGATGTCGAAATCCGGCATCGACACGCGTTCCGGGTTCAGGAAGCGCTCGAAGAGCAGACCCAGCTTGATCGGATCCAGGTCGGTGATCGTCAGCGCCCAGGCGACCACCGAGCCCGCGCCCGATCCGCGACCCGGCCCGACCGGAATGCCGTTCGCCTTCGCCCATTTGATGAAGTCGGCGACGATCAGGAAGTAGCCGGGGAACCCCATCTGGATGATGACGTCGAGCTCGAACTCGAGGCGTTCAGAATATCCCCGCCGCTCGGCCTGATCCGTGATCCCCGCCTTGGCCAAACGCGAATTCAGCCCCTCCCGCGCGTCCTCGCGCAGCTTTTCGGCCTCCGCATCGCGGTCGCCGGCGAGGCTTGGCAGGATCGGCTTGCGCTTGGGCGCCGCGACGGCGCAGCGCTGGGCGATGACCACTGTGTTGGCAAGCGCCTCGGGCAGATCCTCGAACAGCTTCTGCATTTCCGGCAGCGGCTTCATCCAGGCGTCGGGCGAGCTCTTCTGGCGGTCATCGCTGTCGATATAGGATGAGCTGGCGATGCACAGCATCGCGTCGTGAGCGGCGTGAAAATGCTCGTCGCCGAAGCAGCAGGGGTTGGTCGCGACCAGCGGAAGCTCATGCGCATAGGCAAGGTCGATCAGGTGCTTTTCCGCACGTGCCTCGACCTCGTTCATCCGCCGCGACAGCTCGATGTAGAGCCGCCCGGGAAAGAGCAGTTCCAGCCGGTCGACATAGTCGATCGCCGCCGCCGCCTGCTCCTCCGCGAACAGCCGCGCGACCGCGCCCTCCGCCCCGGCGGTCAGGCAGATCAGGCCGTCGGTCTTGCCGGTCAGCGCTGCGAGCGGCACGTGTGGGTCCTGCTCCAGCGGCCGCTCGAGATGGGCGGCGGAGACGAGTTCGCAGAGGTTGCGATAGCCCGTCTCGTCCTGCGCATAGAGAGCGAGCCAGTCGAGCACCGGCGCGCCGTCCTCGCGCGGACGCCCAACGCCCAGCATCGTGCCGATGATCGGCTGCACCCCCGCTTTCATCGCCGCTTCCGAAAAGGCCATGGCGGCATATAGACCGTTGCGGTCGGTCAGCGCGGCGGCGGGAAAGCCGTGCCGCTTCGCGTATTTGACGATGTCCTTCGGGTCGAGCGCGCCTTCGAGCATCGTGAACGACGAGAAGATGCGTAACGGAACGAAGGGCGCGTGAGACATCGCCTCTCTATGGGATGCAGCACCGGATTCGGAAAGGCTGACGCGGAGTTATCCCCGCCTTCCCCTGTTCCCCGGCGTAGGCCGGGGCCCAGTTGCTCCGCGCCATGGACCCCGGCTACGCCGGGGAGCGCAGCTCTTCCGCCCGCCGCCGCTGCTTGTGCCGTGCCAACGCGTCTTCGAACTTGGGCAGCAGCTGGCCGTGCTTGGAGCCAAGCGGCACATAGGCAGGGCGCTTGGCCCGCCAGCCGAGTTCCGATGGCCGTGCCGCGCGCACCAGCCGCGGATCCAGGTCCATCGTCTCTGCGACACGTCGGCCAAAGTCGAACCAGCTGACCGGCTCCTGGTTGGTCAGGTGCCAGATACCCTGTTCCTCGTCGATCAGCAGGTCGAGACTGGCATGGACCAGGTCAGGCACGAACGTCGGCGTGACGATGAAACCCTCGGCGGCGTGCACCGGCCGCCCCTCGCGCAGTTCCCGCTCTACCCAGATCGCAAAGTTATAGGCGTCGAAGGGAGAGAAGAAGGCGGCGGTGCGGATTACCAGCGCCTCCGGCAGTGCCTTCAGCACGCGCTCCTCGGCCGAGGCCTTGGACGCGCCATAGACGTTCAGCGGCTTCGGCGCGTCATCTTCGAGATAGGCGTCGTTCTTCGCGCCGTCGAAGACCAGGTCGGACGAGAAGACGGTGTATCTCAGTCCCCGCTCCGCGCAGGCCTCCGCCATCAGCGCGGCGCCGTCGGCATTGGCGCGGAAGCAGGCCTCGCGCTCGCCCTCCGCATCGTCGACCCGCACCCAGCCGGCCGCGTTGATCACGGCCCAGGGCTGGTGCGTGTCGATGGCCGTCCGGATCGAGGCAGGATCGTCGATCGCACACGCCTTTCGATCGGTCAGCACATAGTCGAGGCCGCGCAGTTCGCACGCGCGGGCGAGCGCCTGGCCGAGTGTGCCGCTGGCGCCCGTGATCAGGATCGGCGGCCCGGCGCGTTCTTTCATCGGCTCGGCTCTCCTATCGGTCCAGACATAGGGCGCATGCTCCAGGCGGATGTCGCGCCGCCACCAGCCTGCGCGGCCCATCGCCGGGTGCTTGGCCAGCCATTCGCTCGCCTCGGCATCGCCGCCGAACGCCTTCAGCACGCGCGTGAGTGCGGTCGGCCGCGGCGTGCCGGTGCGTACATCGAAGGGGCCGCCTTCATAATGGTTCTTGGGCACAGTCAGCAGACTGCACCAGTCATAGTTACCGAGCAGCGCCCAGGCGGTGAGCGCGCGCACATCCACGCCTTCGCCCTTGAGCTTCAGGCAGGTGTTCCAGCCCTCGGCGAGCCATCGCATCTGCTCCTCGCGCGTGCATCCGAGATGACTCTCGGTGACGGCGAGCGGAATGCCATAGCGCTCCCAGGCCTGGCGCATCACCGACTCCAGCCCCGGAGGCGGCGGGTCCATCACCCGCGCGGCCGTGAAATCGTGGAAGCCGATCTCGGGCCGCTTCAGGTCCGGATAGCGGCGCGTCCGGTGATCGATAAACCGGTCGCTGGTCACGTAATGGTTCACGCCGATGATGTCGGGCGGGCACGGCCCCGCGCAGATCGCCTTCACTCGATCGGCCAGGCCGGCCTTCGCAATCCAGCGCCAGTAATAATGCGTCTCGTCAACCTGCCCCGTTAGCAGGTCCCAGCCCAGCCAGCGCCGGGCGTTATAATGCTCGACAAGCCGCTTCATCCGCGGCGTGCCATAGGTGTCGCCGAGATCGTCGGTCTGGATCAGCCGCGCCTGCGGATTCACCTCCCGCACCGCCTTCATCGCAGCGATCGTCGCCTCGATTTCGGTCACCAGGCAGGTCAGGAAGACCGTCTCGTCGCGGCCATGCGGATACCAATGGCCGTAGAGACCGGCGAAGCGCGCGGTCGTCAGCGGTTCGTTGACGGGCGTCCAGTCTTCGACATGCGGGTAGCGCTCGGCGACGGCACGCGCATAGTCGCCGAACAGCCGCGGCATCTCCGGGTCCACCAGGCTCGTGAAATGCGGCCCGCTGCCATGATGGAGCAGTCCCAGAATCGGACGGATGCCCAGCCGCTGCAACTCGGCGGCACGCGCATCGCTCCAGCTGAAGTCATATTCGCCCGGCCGCTCCGGCCCGACCCGTTCCCACAGCACCGGATAGCGCAGCGCCTTCACGCCCAGCCGAGCGAAGCGCTCCAGATCCTCGATGCGGTCTTCGTGCCCGGTCAGCCGGTTCTGGTCGCAAAAACGATCTTCGACACGATTGACCGTGCATTCATGGCCGCCCCAGAGCTCCATGCGAGAACCTCAAATCCGTTAATCCCGCGGTCATAACGCGGATGTGCCGGAATCGACGCAAGCTTCGTGCCGACTTTAATCTAGAGTAATGATTCTATGTCCTGCTCTATATCTTCGGGCCGCGTGGTCGGGGCATAGCGGCGAACGACGTTGCCGTTGCGATCAATGAGGAACTTGGTGAAGTTCCACTTGATCGATGTCAGGCCCATAATGCCTGGCGCATCTTTCTTCAGCTGTTCGAAGAACGGGTCAACCTTCGGACCATTGACCTCGATCTTGGCGAAGACAGGAAAGGTCACGTCATAGGTGGTCGAGCAGAAGTTGGCGATCTCCTGCGCGTCGCCGGGCTCCTGGTTGCCGAACTGGTTGCAGGGGAAGCCGAGCACCTCGAAGCCGCGATCCTTGTACTTGCGGTACAGCGCTTCCAGCCCGGCATATTGCGGCGTGAACCCGCACTTGCTGGCGACGTTGACGACGAGCAACACCTTGCCCGCATGGGCGCTCATCGGCTCCGTGCCGCCGCCGGGCTTCTTCACTTCATGGTTGAGGATCGTCGTCATCTTCCCCTCTTGGATCAGGAAGACGGCTCTAGCACGAAAATCTCGCCGTCGAAGTCGATGATATAGAGGTTCTGGTTCCGGTCGGTCCCGAAGCTCACGATATTGCTATAGGCGCCGGCATTGGGAGCGAAGCTCTGCAGCCGGTCGACGAAGCTGGTGGCCGGCACCGTCTGTCCGATCGATAAGGCGGTTCGCGGCAGCGACCAGAGGCGCGGCCGGATGAAGTCGGCAAAGACATAGCTGCCGCGCAGGCTTGCGATCGGCCCGCGATAGACGATGCCGCCAGTCACCGTGTTGCCGTTGAGCGGCCCGGTGCCATGGCTGTATTCCGCGATCGGCGGCCTCAGGCCTACGCTGCTGCCGCCCCGAAAGGCGCGCGTGCCTTCCAGGATCGGCCAGCCGAAGTTGACCGGCAACGCATCGTTGCCGTCGATGCTCATCAGGTCGATTTCCTCGACCGCATTCTGACCGACATCGCCGATATAGAGCGCAGCCTCGTCGATCCTGGCGCGGAAGGGATTGCGCAGGCCGAGCGCGATTACCTCGCGTGCGCCGCCACCGCCCGCAAAAGGATTGGCGGCAGGGATGCGATAGTCGCGGTTCGGATCGGCCGGGAAATCGTCGCCTGCAGGGTCGATGCGCAAGATCTTGCCCAGCAGGCTGAAGCTGTTCTGGGCATTGTTGTCCGGATCGCCGCTGCCACCGCCGTCGCCGGTTGCGATGTAGAGCAGATTGTCGGGCCCGATGCCGATCCAGCCGCCGTTGTGGTTGGAGAAGCCGGGGTGCGGGATGGAAAGGATTACGTCGGCGCTGGTGCCGTCCGCGACATCCGGGTTGCCGGCGCTCCGCACATAACGGCGGATCTCGATCGTGCCCTGCGAATTGGTGAGGAAGACGAAAAAAGCGCCGCTCGTCTGATAATTGGAAGCCGTTGCGAAGCCGAGCAGTCCGCGCTCGCCATCCGTCGAGATCTGGTTGCGGACGTCCAGGAACGGCGTTGCCGCGATGGCGCCCGTCGCGGGATCGAGGATGCGGATCAGACCGCCGCGCTCGACTACGAACACCCGGCCGCTGCCGGGCATGGCGGCCAGGAACACCGGCTGGTCGAAGCCGGTCGCGACCCGCCGCACGCGAAAGCCGGTGGCGGTCGGCACGACCGTCAGCGCCAGATCCAGCGTGGCCGCCGCTTGCCCGTCAGAGACGCGCAGCTGCACCAGATAGACGTTGTTGGCGTCCTGATCCGCCGGGGCGGCGACGCTGGGCGGCGTCTTGAACGACAGCGCGCCCGCAGCACTGACCTGAAACAGCGCCTGATCCGCGCCGCCTGATATGGAATAGGTCAGCGGGTCACTGTTCGGGTCGGTCGCCTGCGCATTATAGACCGTGCCGCTCGCCCCCGAGGTGACGTTCGCAGTCGCAGCGGAGGTGAAGGCCGGTGGCGCATTGGCGGGCGGGGGTGCAGGCTGAGGCTCGGCATCGCTGCCGCCGCACGAAGCGATCAGCGACCCGAGCACGAGCAAGGAACAGGTACGGCGCACCATAAGCCACTCTCCCGCTCCCCTGCCGAGGCGCAGGGAACGCGGCTTTGTGGCTCAGGTCAAGTCACTCGCCGGACATGATGCGGTCGATCTCGTCGACCCGGTCCTCATAGGCGCGGGCGACGCAGCCGGGCCCGCCGCACCGCTCGCGACGCGCGAGGAAGCGGTCGCGGGACCGGCGGAGGATCGAACGCGTCTCCGGATCGGCATTGGCGACTGCGCTGTAATAGAGCGAGGCCATCTCGCGGTCGCGCGCCGCCAGCCGCTCGTCGGCGCAGACCATCTGCTCAGTGCGGGTGCGGGCATAGCGGCAGTTGAAGCTGGGGCGGGCGAGCGCAGGCCTTGGCCGCTCTTCCTCGACGACGGGCGGGCGCTCGCGGCGCGGCGCAGGCCGCGCAGGCGCAGGACGCGTCGTCGCTCGTGGCGCGGGCGGCGGCGGTACGGGGCGCGCGGCGGGAGGCGCTGCCTGAGGCGGAGCGGGAGGCGGCGCGGCCTCTGCCAGCTGCGTTTCGGGGGTTTCGACCGGCGTCGGCGCAGGGAGTGGCGCGCCGCCCTTCATGTCGATCGCGGCGAGCCGGTAGATGATCGGCTCCGCGCCATCGAGCTGATAAACCATGCCGCTGCCGTCCGCGGCGGTTTGGGCGGCGAACTCGACGTCCGCGACCAGCCGCCGTTCGCCATTGAACGCGTCCTCGGCGCCTGGCGGCAGGTCGATGACCATTCGCCCCCGGCAGACCGTCACATTGAGCGCATCATCGCGGCTCTTGACGACCGGGTCCTCCATCCGGACGACAGTCGCCGCGCGCAGCTGTTCCAGCATGGCAGTGCGGCCGGCGCGGACTTCCTCGGCCTTCTCAAAGGCAAGCGCCTTCAGCCGCTCATAGCTTCCCTGAGATGCACAGGCCTGGCGGGTGCGCTTCTCGTCGGCTGCGGTGCGCTCGGCCTTGGCGTCCTGTTCGGCCTTGGTTTCGAGCTTCTTGCAGCCGCCGGCGACGAGCGCGGCGATGATGATCAGGGGAAGGGCACGCATGGCGCGGCAACGCATTTGCGCCCAGAACTTTCCCTATTCGAGCCGGCCCTCATGCAGCCGCAGCACCCGGTCCATGCGCTGCGCAAGCCGCTCGTTGTGCGTGGCGACCAGGGCGGCCGAGCCTTCGCCGCGCACCAGCCGCAGGAATTCGTCGAACACCCTGTCGGCGGTGGCCTCGTCGAGATTGCCGGTCGGCTCGTCGGCCAGCACCAGCGCCGGGCGGTTGGCGAGTGCGCGGGCGACCGCCACCCGCTGCTGCTCGCCGCCGGACAGCTGGCTCGGGCGGTGCGTCAGCCGATGGCCGAGGCCGAGCGCGCCGAGCAGCGCTTCCGCCCGTGCCTGCGCTGCGGCGGGCTCCACGTCGCGGATCAGCTGCGGCAGCACCACATTCTCCGCCGCGCTGAAATCCGGCAGCAGATGATGGAATTGATAGACGAAGCCGATCCGGTCCCGCCGGACCTGCGTCCGCCGGTCATTGTCGAGCTTGGACACTTCCTCGCCGACAATCCGGATCGACCCGCCGAACCCTCCTTCCAGCAGTCCTACCGCCTGCAGCAGGGTCGACTTGCCCGATCCGCTCGGCCCCAGGAGCGCGACGATCTCGCCGGGCGCGACGCCCAGATCGACGCCGCGTAAGACATGGATCGTCTCCTCGCCTTGCCGGAAATCGCGCGTCAGGCCGGAGGTAGAGAGGACGGGTTCGGTCAACGTCTACCTCCGTCATCCCGAACTTGTTTCGGGATAAGGTGTCCGCCTCGTAGCGCTCGCCGCTCCGTCGCACATCCGTCACCACGACCCTTGTCCCGAAACAAGTTCGGGACGACGATTACCTCACTCATAGCGCAGCACCTGCACCGGGTCGGTGCTGGCCGCCTTGAACGCCGGGTAGAGCGTCGCGAGGAAGCTCAGGATCAGCGCCATCAGCACGATCGCCAGCACCTCGAACGGATCGGTTTTGGCCGGCAGCTCGGTCAGGAAGCGGATCGAGGGGTCCCACAGATTCTGCCCCGTCACCAGTTGGACGAAGTTCACCACCGACTGGCGGTAGAAGAGGAACACCGCGCCCAGGATCAGCCCGGCAATAGTGCCCACGGCGCCGATTAGCGTGCCGATCGTCACGAACACTTTGATCAGCCCGGCCCGCGTCGCGCCCATGGTCCTCAAGATCGCGATGTCGCGCGTCTTCGCCCGCACCAGCATGATCAGCGACGACAAGATGTTGAAGACCGCCACCAGCACGATGATCGAGAGCACCACGAACATCGCGATCCGTTCGACCTGCAGCGCTTCGAAGATGGTCGCGTTCATCTGCCGCCAGTCGGTCAGCAGCCCGCGATTGCCGATCACCGGCAGCAGCGGCCGCAGGATCTCGCCGACCTTGTCGGCATCGGTTGTCTGCACTGTGATCATTGCCACATCGCTGCCCATCATCAGCAATGTCTGCGCGTCCTCCAGCGGCATCACCACGAACGCCTTGTCGTAATCATAGACGCCGACCTCGAAGATCGCCGCCACCCGGTAGCTGACGATTCGCGGCACGGTGCCGAACACGGTCGACTGGCCCTGCGGGCTGATCAGGCTGATTGAGCTGCCGACCCGCGCACCGAGCATGTCCGCGAGCCGCGCGCCGATCGCAACATTGTCGCTGCCAGGCGTCAGCGCCTTCAGGTCGCCGTCGACCACCTTGCCCTTCAGCACCGCGTTCGAGCGGATATCCTCCACCCGCATGCCGCGCGCCAGCACGCCTTCGACCCGGCCTTCATAGCTTGCCATCAGCGGCTGCTCGATCAGCGGCAGGGCTTCGGTGACGCCGGGCGTCTTCTGCGCCTCTGCCAAAATCTCGCGCCAGTTCGGCAGGCGGCCGCCATAGCCCTGCACTACCGCGTGCCCGTTCAGCCCCACCACCTTGTCGAACAGCTCGGCGCGAAAGCCGTTCATCACGCTCATCACGATGACGAGCGCGGCGACGCCCAGCATCACCGCCACCAGGCTGATCGAGGCGACGAGCGCGATGAACGCTTCGCCCTTGCCCGGCCACAAATAGCGCCGGGCAATCATCCGCTCATATCGGGACAGGATCATTTTTCTCGGGAACCGGAGTGGATGGGCGCGCTCCGTCTAAGAGGAGCACCGGGGCACTGCAAGCTGTGCTGTTGCGCGGCTGCCACAGCGTGGCGCAATTTTGATGAACGCCAGATAAACGACGGTGACTCTATCGGAAAGCTGACATAGTCTCCGGTGCATTCGAAGCTCAGGCTCTCAAAACGGCCGTGGTTCGGGGAGAGCAGTCGCTCCATCGGGTCTCTTGAAGGGGAGCAGGCCCGGATGTCGAGAGACGGCTTTCAAGGGGGCTGACGATTGATCGTCACGCGGGTGCCCGGGTCGGAAACGACTCGGGCATTCGGCATTTCGAGCCCGTCTTCATTCGTCATCCCCCCGAAAGGGGGACCCAGCGGTCCGGCTTTCGGGCGAACTTTCTGGGTTCCCGCTTGCGCGGGAATGACGAAGCTGAGGCGGCCGGGGCCTGGAGCCTTGCCTTCTCACGCCGCCGCGCATAAGCCCGCGCGCCTAGGTCGGGGCGTAGCGCAGCCTGGTAGCGCATCACACTGGGGGTGTGGGGGTCGCAGGTTCGAATCCTGTCGCCCCGACCAACTTCTTCAAGCCGGCGACAGACAGCCCTGCGCAAACATCAGGGCGCCGTGCAGTCCGGCGTCGGCGAGAGCGGGAGCGACCACCACAGGACTTGCCGCTTCGGGCAGATAAGCGTTCAGCTTTTCGGCCATGGCGGCATTGACTTCCGGCAGCAGGTCCAGCCTCGACAGCACGCCGCCGCCCATCACTATCCGCTCGACGCTGACCGACAACCGCAGCGCCATGGCCAGCTGCGCCAGATAGTCGGCGAGGATGGCCCGGAACGGATGATCGACGCGCAGCGTGTCCAGCGGTGCGCCCAGCCGCGCGCTGATCGCGGGGCCGCTCGCCAGCCCTTCTAGACAGTCGCCATGATAGGGGCAGATGCCCGCAAAATCGTCGTTCGGATGGCGGCGCGGCAGCAAATGGCCGATCTCGGCATGCAGCGCGCCATGATGCGGCGCATTGTTCAGCAGCAAGCCGCCGCCGATCCCCGTCCCGACCGTCACATAGGCGATGTGCCGGCAACCCTGGCCGGCGCCGATCCGCGCCTCCGCCAGAGCGGCCGCGTTGACATCCGTGTCCATGACAACTGGGCAGCCGAGCCGCCGCACGAAGAAGGGCGCCACCTCCGCTCCCGCCCAGCCCGGCTTCGGTGTCGCCAGCATGCAGCCCCAATCGGGCGTTTGGGGATCCAGCCGCACTGGCCCGAACGATCCGATCCCCAGTCCGGCGATGCTGCCGTGCCGTGCGGCCCATTCCTCCAGCAACGCCGCAGCCCGCCCTAGCGTGCGCTCCGGCGTCTCGGTCGGGAAGCGTTCGACCGCGATCGGCCGTTCGGGATCGTAGCCAATCGCGACGATCGTCTTGGTCCCGCCAAGCTCGATCGCGGCAAGCAAGGCGTTCGCCGGGGGGAAGATCGCGTCCATGCGACAGCGCTAGCAATCCGGCCTCCCTCGGGCAAACGCCACCAAAGGTCATGACTTACGGCACGTTGTTTCTTGGCAGCGAGAAGGCATAACGGCTTCGATATCTTCAGGGGACGCCCATGCCTGTTTTCCGCTCCGCGCTGGCCCTGCTGCTGTTGGCGACGAGCGGCTGCGCCTTCCGCTCGCAGGTCTCCGGAATGGCGGTCGAGTATAACGAGTTCGTGGCAGAGGCGACCAATCGCCAGACTGTCGTCAACATCCTCCGCGCCCGGTCGCGCGAGCCGCTGCACTTCACCAGTTTCGCGAAGGTACTCGGCACGGCACGGGTCGAAGGCACGGCGGGCCTGGACCTGACGGCCAACGGCAATGGCGGCGAACAGCTGCCTGGCGGCGGCGGCTTCGCGACGAGCAAGCGCACGCTCGGCGCCACCAACCTGACGCCGAGACTTGGCGTCCGGATCAACTCGGGCACCGATTTCGAAATCGGCGTCAACGCAACCGACGATTTCTGGAAAGGCATTACGACGCCGGTCGCCCCAGCCACGATCGTCCATCTGTTGCGCCAGGGTTGGGAGCGGGACCTGATCAGCTATCTGTTCGTCCACAAGATCGACTTCGCCGGGCGTATCACCGATCCTAAAGGTCAAACTGTAGCAACCCTGCCGCTCGGCGCCCTGCGCAACGCGCCCGACTATGAGGCGACGGTGGAACCCTTCACCAACCTGATCCGGTGCAGAACACTCTATTATTCTCTGGCGGAAGCGGCAGAAGGCAGCGAGTTCACCATTACCTTCGCCGAGAATATGGAAGTCTCCGCGCCCATCCGGCGTGAGGCTTGCGCGCGGTTCGAGAAGGGGCTTCGAGACCAATTCCAGCAGGCGCTGAGCAGTCAGGGCGTGACACTGCCGCCCCTCGCACCGGACGGGACAACGGACGCGCCCTCCGCGACCGGCGCGCCAGGCACGGACCCGTTCCGCGGCCGCTCCCACCATGGTGCCGGTGCGCCTCCCGGTCCCGGCGTGACCTCTCCGAACGGCGCCGGCTTCACGGCGACGGATTATTTCCGCGGCCTCGTGCCCGCCGGCTACAAGACCGAGCTTCTGGTCGACGTGTCGCTGCGTTCGGTCGAGGGGATGATCAACTATCTCGGCGAATATGTGCGCACGGTCAACGAACGCCCTCTCGCCTATGGCCGCTGCGAAGACGGCCAGTTCCGCCAGTGCATTCCGTTGATCGTCATCAAGCCGGCCGAAGAGGCGGGGAACGCCGAGCCCTTCATCACTGTCGACTATAAGGGCAAGAGCTACATCGTCCCCTTGAGCGGCGAGGACATTCGCTCAGGCGCAGGCTTCTCGTCGCAGGTGATCGGGCTGGTTCAGACCATGCTGAACCTGCACCGATCCTCGAAGGACTTGCCGTCAACGCCCTTAGTCCGCGTCATCAACTAGGGTGTGTACTCATCCTAAGGCTTGGGCGTGAACTCCGCCCGGCCGGCCTGCCACAGCGCGAAGCTGAAGATGTCGGTCCAGACCTGATCGAGTTGCGTGCGCGTCGAGCCGATGCCGTGCCCTGCGTCGAAGTCGATGCGCAGCAGTACTGGCTCGCCGCTGGTGGTCGAGGCCGCCATCTTCGCCGCATATTTGGCGCCGTGGAAGGTCGCCGCGCGGGGATCGTTGATGCCGCTGACCACCAAAGTCGCCGGATAGCGCGTGCCCGGCTTCACATGCTCATAGGGATCGAGATCGTACATGATCTTGAACGTCTTCGCGTCCGCGATCGGGCCGCCCCATTCCTGAATGTCGGCGAAATTCTGCTCGGAGACATAGCGGATCGGGTTCATGAAGCCGACATTGGCGATGGCGCCGCTGAACAGGTCCGGCCGCTCATTGACGGCCTGGCCGACCATCACGCCGCCGGCCGATGTGCCCAGGATCGTCATATGCTGCGGGCTGGTCAGCTTGGTACGGACCAGCTCTTCCGCCACATCGATCGCGTCGCGCCAAGTGTTCGCCTTGGTCTCCGCCTTGCCGGCATAATGCCATTTGCGCCCGAACTCGCCGCCGCCCCGGACGCTCGCCTCGACATAGACGCCGCCGCGATCGAGGAAAGGGATCATTTGGCTGCGATAGGCAGGGGTCATGGAAATCCCGTAGCTGCCATAGGCTTCGATGATCAGCGGATTGCGGCCATTTGCGGCCAGCCCTTTGCGGGCGAGCACGGTATAGGGAATTCTGGTGCCGTCGCGCGCTGTGGCCATCAGTTCGCGCGCTTCATATTTGGACGGGTCGAGCGCGGCCGGCGGCTTGACCAAGCCCAGATCGACCAGCCGGTCCCCTTCCAGCCGATAGGCCTGGGCCGGCGCGAACCAGCCGCCGAGACTGACAAAGCCAGCATCGGAGTTGATATCCGGCTGGATCCAGCGCACGGTGCCCGCCACGGGCAGCGCGACCCGCTTGGCGGTTCCGTCGCTGCCGATCCGCCACAATCCCGACTTGCCCGCCTCCAGCGTCTGGAGAATGGCTCCAGACTTGGTTGCGACGACCGTCTCGATCACGGGATTGCCGGGGATGTCGATCTTGCGCGCGCTTGCAAGATTGGGCGCCCTGGCGGAGGTAAGCAGCAGGCGGCCATTGCTGTCCTCCTTCCGCGACACCAGCCACAATGCGTCGCCTGAAAGCGCCACATCGACGATCAGGTCGTCAAAGTCGGCAACCTTGGTCCAGCTCGCCTTGCCAGCCAGGGCTTCGGCGCGGTCGGCGCGGTAAACGGCCCGCTCGGGCCTGCCGTCCCACACGCCCAACAAGGCGGTAGCGGAACTGGGCGAGAGGAAGACACCGTTGAACTGGTCCGCCCGCAGCGGCACTGGCGGCGCGACCCGGTCGACGAGCACCGTATTGGCCGCGGTGCTGCCCAAGCGGTGGAAACGCGCCGAGTTGTTGACGTAATAGCTGGGCGTCCCCTTCTCACCCACGAACGTCAGGTAACTGAAACCGCTCTCGTCGGGCAGCCAGCCGAAGATGCCGAAGTCGGTGTTCGGAATGCGGTCCGGCAGCAGCGTTCCGGTCGCCGCCTCGATCACGTGCAGGATCGACGCCTCGCTGCCGCGCTTCGACAGGCCAACGGCGACATAGCGGCCATTCGGCGATGCCTGCCACCAGTCGATGACCTGGTTGCCGCCGGCGACCTTCGCTGGATCGACCAGCACCCGCTCCGCTGCCTTTTCAGTCTGCACATACAGCACCGAATCCTGCGCTCCCGCGTCGCGGCGCTGGACGAAGCGGTGCGGCCCCGCCTGCACGACCTTTTGCACCGTAGTCACCGCGCCGGACAGCGCCTCCGCGTCCTTCAGAAACTGGGCCCTGCCGGGAACGGAGTCGAAGGTCGCGCGCGTCGCATTTGCCTGGGCCTTCAGCCACGGCATCCAACGAGGGTCCTTGCCGCTCTCCATCCAGCGATAGGGATCAGTGATCCTGGTGCCATAATAGTCGTCGGTCACAGGCTCGACCGGCGCGGGTGGCGGCGCTGCTGTCAGTGATGTGGCCGAAACCAAAGCCAGCGCAGCAAAGCTCGTACGCACCATCGACAGACGAATCATGAAGCTCTCCCCTTTGGCCTGAGCTTACGAAAACCGCGCGCTGAATCGAGAGGCCATGATGGACGGCACAGATCATCTTGCCCGCCGCGCGCCGCGCCCCCATCTCCACCTCTGGCGCTCCTTAAAGAACAGAAGTAGAACTCACCTTCATGCTGACCCACATCCAGGTGCGCGGCGCGCGCGAGCATAATCTGAAGGGCGTCGACGTCGATCTGCCGCGCGACAAATTGATCGTGATCACCGGCCTGTCCGGCTCGGGCAAGTCCAGCCTCGCCTTCGACACCATCTATGCCGAGGGGCAGCGCCGCTATGTCGAGTCGCTGTCGGCCTATGCGCGCCAGTTCCTCGAGCTGATGCAAAAGCCCGATGTCGACCATATCGAGGGCCTCTCCCCCGCCATCTCGATCGAGCAGAAGACGACCAGCCGCAACCCGCGCTCGACGGTCGCCACCGTCACCGAAGTCTATGACTATATGCGCCTGCTCTGGGCGCGGGTCGGCATCCCCTATTCGCCCGCCACCGGCGAGCCGATCGCCGCACAGCAGGTCAGCCAGATGGTCGACCGCGTGATGGCGCTGCCCGAAGGCACGCGCGCCTATCTGCTTGCCCCCGTCGTCCGCGGCCGCAAGGGCGAATATCGCAAGGAACTGGCCGAGTGGCAGAAGGCCGGCTTCACCCGCGTCCGCATCGACGGGACCTTCTACGAAATCGACGGAGCCCCCGCGCTCGACAAGAAATACAAGCACGACCTGGAAGTGGTGGTCGACCGCATCGTGGTCCGGCCCGGCATCGAGAGCCGGCTGGCCGACAGCTTCGAACAGGCGCTGAAGCTGGCGGACGGGTTGGCCTATGTGGATCCGGCGGATGCTCCCACTTCGGCCACCCCAACTCCGTTCGCTTCGAGCGAAGTCGAGAAGCCCGGAGCGGACGAGCGTTTCTCGACTTCGCTCGAAACGAACGGTGAGGGGGGCTCCAAGCCGGAGAAGAAACTGGTCGCCGGCGAGCACGCCCCTCCCGGCCGCATCGTCTTCAGCGAAAAATTCGCCTGCCCCGTCTCCGGCTTCACCATCCCCGAGATCGAGCCGCGGCTCTTTTCCTTCAACGCCCCGCAGGGCGCCTGCCCGGCCTGCGACGGGCTCGGCGAGAAGCTGATCTTCGACGAGAACCTGGTCGTCCCCAACGAGACGCTGAGCCTCAAGAAAGGCGCGATCGTGCCCTGGGCGAAGAGCCAGCCGCCCAGCCCCTATTACATGCAGGTGCTCGCCAGCCTCGCCCGCGAGTTCGACTTCACGCTCGACACGCCCTGGGCCGAGCTGCCGCTCGCCACCCAGCAAGTCATCCTGCACGGCACGCAGGGGCGCCCCGTCACCCTCCGCTTCATCGACGGCCGCAAATCCTATGAGGTGAAGAAGCCGTTCGAAGGCGTGATCGGCAATCTGAACCGCCGCCTGCTCCAGACCGAGAGCGCCTGGATGCGCGAGGAGCTCGGCAAGTACCAGTCGGCCCAGCCCTGCGAGACCTGCCTCGGCGCGCGCCTCAAGCCCGAGGCGCTGGCGGTGAAGATCGCCGGCCGCGACATTAGCCAGGCCACCCGCCTCTCCGTCGTCGACGCCCTCGCCTGGTTCACCGGCCTGCCGCCGCAGCTCTCGCCCCAGCAGCGCGCCATTGCCGAGCGCATCCTAAAGGAAATCGTCGAGCGATTGGGCTTCCTCAACAATGTCGGCCTCGACTACCTCAACCTCGACCGCACTTCCGGCACGCTGTCGGGCGGCGAGAGCCAGCGCATCCGCCTCGCCTCGCAGATCGGCTCGGGCCTGTCGGGCGTGCTCTACGTCCTCGACGAGCCCTCGATCGGCCTGCACCAGCGCGACAACGACATGCTGCTGGCGACCCTCAAGCGCCTGCGCGACCTCGGCAACACCGTCATTGTCGTCGAGCATGACGAGGACGCGATCCGCACCGCCGACTATATCGTCGACATGGGCCCCGGCGCCGGCGCCCATGGCGGGCAGATCGTCGCGCAGGGCGACCTGGCCGAGCTGCTCGCGCACGAAGACAGCGTAACGGCGGATTATCTCTCCGGCCGCCGCGAGATCGCCGTCCCGCCCAAGCGTCGCAAGGGCAATGGCAAGAAGCTGACCGTCCACGGCGCCCGCGCCAACAACCTCCGCAACGTGACCGCGAGCATCCCGCTCGGCACCTTCACCTGCATCACCGGCGTGTCGGGCTCGGGCAAGTCGAGCTTCACCATCGACACCCTCTATGCCGGCGCCGCCCGCGCGCTCAATGGGGCGCGCATGGTCTGCGGCCCGTGCGAAAAGATCAGCGGCCTCGAACATTGCGACAAGGTGATCGACATCGATCAGTCGCCGATCGGCCGCACCCCGCGCTCCAACCCCGCCACCTATACCGGCGCCTTCACCCTGATCCGCGACTGGTTCGCCGGCCTCCCCGAAAGCGCCGCGCGCGGCTACAAGCCCGGCCGCTTCTCGTTCAACGTCAAGGGCGGGCGCTGCGAGGCCTGCACCGGCGACGGCCTCCTCAAGATCGAAATGCACTTCCTGCCCGACGTCTATGTGACGTGCGACGTCTGCCACGGCGCCCGCTACAATCGCGAGACGCTGGAGGTGAAGTTCAAGGGCAAATCGATCGCCGACGTGCTCGACATGACGGTCGAAGACGCCGCCGAGTTCTTCAAGGCGGTGCCCGGCATCCGCGACAAGATGGCGATGCTGGTCGAAGTGGGCCTGGGCTATATCAAGGTCGGCCAGCAGGCGACGACGCTCTCCGGCGGCGAGGCCCAGCGCGTCAAGCTCGCCAAGGAATTGTCGCGGCGCTCCACCGGCAAGACCCTCTACATCCTCGACGAACCCACCACCGGCCTCCACTTCGAAGACGTCCGCAAGCTCCTCGAAGTCCTCCACGCGCTGGTCGAACAGGGCAACAGCGTCGTCGTGATCGAGCACAACTTGGACGTCATCAAAACCGCCGACTGGGTGATCGACTTGGGGCCGGAAGGCGGCGTCAAGGGCGGCGAAGTGCTGGTGACGGGCACGCCGGAGACGGTCGCTAAGGAGCCGCGGAGTTTCACGGGGGCGTATTTGGCGCCGCTGTTGGCGCGGGGAAGACAGGCGAACTCTGACGTGCAAAGAACGGCTGTAGCGGCGGAGTAACTAGTTGTGGAAGAGCTCACCATTGAGGCCTTGATGAGAGAGGCACGGGAGTTTGCGGAATTCGAGAATGAACATCACGAGCCAGCGCTTTTCGGGGTAAGTGATGGAAAGGTGATTGGAACATACCTCGAACAGAAGTTCACCCATGGGCTCACAGCAGTCTACGACTTTGCCGCAGGAAACTCTGCCTCAGGGATCGACTTGCCAGGCCTGAACGTCGACATAAAGACAACTAGTGTGCGCCAGCCACAATCATCATGTCCCTTCCGGTTCGCGCGGCAAAAGATCTACGGTCTCGGCTATCATCTTCTGGTATTCGTGTATGAGAAGACAGACAATCACGCGGAACGCACGTCAAACTTGAATATGCATCATGTTGTATTTGTAGATAAGGCGCGTACTGCAGATTATCAGACATCTCGCGGAGTAAGAGAAATATTGGCGAACGACGGTAATGCAGACGACCTAGTGGCGTTCTTCATTGATCGGAATCTGCCTGTTGACGATATTAGCGCTCAGCAGCTTGCTGAGACGATCCTGAACGACCCGCCCGAGCAGGGTTACCTAACGATATCCAACGCACTTCAGTGGCGTCTTCAATACGGGCGAACATTGAATCAAGCGGGGCTCGTCCCCGGCCTGGTGCGTGTGCTGTAAATGCCCAATAATCAGTATGGCGATTTTCAGACACCACCACACCTATCCCAAAAGGTCGTGGAGCTTGCGTCGCGGCTTTCCCACATACCCGAGACCATTATCGAACCGACCTGCGGCGTAGGGTCGATCGTCAAGGCGGCGTTAGACGCATATCCTGATGCCGCCGTCCATGGGATTGAGATACAGGCCGAATACGCCGAATATCTCAAGAGCTCTCTACGGGGCAGGTCCCGTCTCACCATCCATAACGCAGACTATTTTACCTTTGACTGGGATGGCCTGATCGCGCGCAGTCACAAGCCATTATGGATTCTTGGAAATCCACCTTGGGTAACGAACACATTTCTAGCAGCCAACGGGAGTTCAAACCTACCCACCAAATCACCGCAAGCTGGCCTCCGTGGAATAGAGGCGCAAACTGGAAAGAGTAATTTCGACATCTCTGAGTCGATGATTCGAGATTGGTTCAGCTGGTCGGCAAGCTGCAACGGCACGTTGGCCGTAATCTGCAAACAATCGGTAGCTCGCAAAGTCCTCCTCTGGTGGTGGAAGGCAGGTAGAAGAAGCCCTGCCGCAAGAGTTCATCTTATTGACGCAAAAAGAGAGTTTGGCGCCAGTGTCTCGGCATGCGTGCTGGTCTGTTCGTTCGCAATCGGAAGCTCGGAACAGGTGTGCGACGTTTACTCTGATGTGGACGCTTCCAGCCCCTCAGGTCGATTTGGCTACGTGGATGGTGCCTTGGTCTCCGACGAACGTGCTTACCGCGCGGGACAGCACCTACTTGGGGCTGCGGTTCCGCGCTGGCGCTCGGGAATTAAGCATGATGCACGGTTGGCGCTTGAGCTAACCGGAACTGCAGCAGAGATGAGGACGCTGGATGGAAGCGGCGTTTGCCTCGAACCATCCTTTATCTATCCCCTGCGGAAAGGATCGGACCTCAAAGAGAATCGATCTGCCCGTTCCCTTATAGTGCCGCAAATGAATATCTCCGATGACCGGCTTGATCTGCAGAGGTTGGCTCCCAGGACATGGTCCTATCTGCAATCACGTAGGCACATCTTCGACGCTCGGCGAAGCGTGATTTACAAGAAGGGCGGGCCGTTCTCAGTCTTTGGAGTAGGTCCATATACTTTTCTGCCGTGGAAGGTTGCCATTGGAGCACTCTACAAGGAACTAAGCTTCTACGTGATCGGCCCAGAGGGGGGTAAACCTGTCGTGTTTGACGATACGGTCTACTTCCTTTCCTTTCATACAGAAGAGGAGGCACGAAAAGCGTTGAAAAGGCTTGAGCATCCGGATGTACAATCGTTCTTGCGATCGATGATCTTCTGGGACGATATGCGGCCCGTCAAGACGGAGCTTCTCAATCGCCTCAATCTTAATGGTATTGAACTCCACTAAGCCTCTGCACCTTACCCTTTGCAGCGCTTCAAAGCGTATCTGTGCCTCACCCTCGCGCCAACCGCACCATCCGCTTCCTCTCCCGCTCGTCCGCATAGGCCCAGCGGATCGGGTCCACGCCGGGTGGGGCGGGGGGCATGGGGCCGCCCTCCTTCGGCTGGCTCAGGACAGGCTTCGACAGGCCCAGGACAGGCTTCGGGCGGTTCGTGGTCGCGGGGGCGGCTGCCCTGGACAAAGGCGGGCGTCATGTCGCGGCCGTGGAGCCAGAGGAAGCGCTGGTCGGGCCTGAGCGCCGCGACGAATCCTGTCCTGAGCGTGTCGAAGGGGCGCCGCTCGCCCGGCACTTGCTCGTCCTTCGGCTCCGCTCAGGATGCACCCGGCCTGCGGCCGCCACCGCGCGCGACCGTCGATCAGGCACCAGGCCTGTCCTGAGCCTGTCGAAGGTTGCGGCGGCGGAAGGAGTTCAGCGCCTCCAGGTCCACGTCATAGACGCGCTCGCAGCGCGGGCAGCCCTGAGCCGGTCGAAGGGGCACGATCGCCCCCGCCTCCCACATCGCGCCGAGCGACCAGACCCACACCGGCCAAATCCGCCCCGCCTCCTGCACCGCCCCTGATTGGAACGAAACGGGAACTTGGTAACGGAAGATGGACAAGGTCCGAAATCGCGGAAGCTCAATCCGAAATGGAGGGAGCCCGCCTGCTGCAGGGCCTCTTGTAGTCACTTAAGAACAAACAGGCAACAAAATGCTGTCCTATTCGGCCTGACTGGGCTATGCCCTTTTTTCAGAGCCACAGTTGCGGGCTGGACACTTTTTCTCGCCAAACACTTGGCAGGGGCGTGACTTTCGTGACTTTCGATGGAGGCAAAAGCCGTGCCGAACCTCACCACCGACTTCGCCCATCTCGGCCCCGGCGGCGGCGCGACGGTGCTGCCGCCCTTCACCGGCATGGACTGGTACGAGGCCTATGGCGCACGCTTCGCTGCGGACGGGGCCGATGGGCGGCTCGTCTCCATGTACAGCTTCGGGGAAAGCTGGACGAGCTGGGAACGGCACCCGGCCGGCGCCGAGCTGGTGCTGTGCACGGCCGGCAGCATCGTGCTGATCCAGGAGCATGAAGACGGCCGCCTCGAGCGCGTGGCGTTGGGCGCGGGCGACTATGCGATCAACCCGCCCGGCCTCTGGCACACCGCCGATGTGGGGCCCGGCGAGAGTGCGACTTGCGTGTTCATTACCCCCGGCCTCGGCACCGAACACCGCCCCCGGTGAGCGGATCGTTCCTTCCGCGCCGAGCTTTGCACTCGGCGAGTGCGCGCTTCCGTGGCTTTTGATTGCACACCCCTTTTCCCGAAACGAGTTCGGGATGACGGTGGGGGTGGGCGCACCTGCCCTCCCCTGCGCTCCCCGTCAGTGAAAGTCCCGCGTCTTGACCTTGATCACCTCTTCCGGGTCGGCGCCGGTGCGGAAAGGCGGATGGTAGCTGTCGCGGACGCGTTTTTCCCAGCCGGCTTCGCCGCGGTCGGGGGCGCCGCCATGGGTCGCGCCGTCGCCGGGGCCGGGGCGGTGGGGGAAGTCCATCTCGCCGACCGAGCGGAGCAGGGGCGTCTGGTCCGCGACCGTGTCCGAGATGATGTGGATCACCTGCCCTTCTTTCTGCACCTTGCCGGTGACCGAGATCATCGCAGAGGACAGGATCGTCCGCCGCTGCGCCTCGAACCGGTCCGGCCAGACGATCAGGTTGGCGACGCCGGTCTCGTCCTCGATGGTGATGAACAGCACGCCCTTGGCGCTGCCCGGCTTCTGCCGGACCAGGATGATGCCGGCGACCTCGACGGGGCGGCCGTCGGCGATGCGGTCGAGATCGGCGCAGGCGACCATGCCGCGCCGCTTCAGCTCCGGCCGCAGGAAGGAAAGCGGGTGGGCGCGCAGCGACAGCTGGGTGGAGCGGTAATCCTCGACCACTTCGCGGCCGGCCGACATCGGGGTGAGCGCGACCGGCTCTTCCCGCGTCTCGACCGCGCGGAACAGCGGCAGCTCGCTATGGCCCAGGCCCCGCACCTGCCACAGCGCCTGGCGCCGGTCGACGCCCAGCGAGGCGAAGGCATCCGCCTCCGCCAGCCGCTCCAGCGCGGCGACCGGCACGCCCGAACGCCGCCAGACATCCTCGATGCTGGTGTAGGGGATGTTGGCGCGGCGCGTGATAATTTGAATGGCGTGGTCCTCGGCAAGGCCACGGACCACGCGCAGGCCAAGGCGGAGGGGAAACAAGCCCCTCTCCCCTTGAGGGAGAGGGAGGGGCCCGCTCGCCGCAGACGACTGGTAGGGTGAGGGGGAACCTCCGAAACCTCCTCGTTTCACCCTCACCCCGCTCCCGCTGCAGCGCGAGTCGCCCTCTCCCTCAGAGGGGGAGGGGCTGAGCACCAAAGTATCCCACCGGCTGTCGTTCACGTCCGGCGGCAGCACCTCCACGCCATGCTCGCGCGCATCGCGGACGATCTGCGCGGGCGCGTAAAAGCCCATCGGCTGGGCGTTCAGCAGCGCTGCGCAGAAGATGTCGGGATGGTGGCATTTGATCCAGGACGACGCGTAGGCGATCTTGGCAAAGCTTGCGGCATGGCTTTCGGGAAAGCCATAGCTGCCGAATCCTTCGATCTGGCGAAACGTCCGTTCGGCGAACTCTGGCGAATAGCCCTTAGCGATCATGCCATTGACCAGCTTGTCACGAAAACGGCTGACGCCGCCGGTGAACTTGAACGTGGCCATGGACCGCCGAAGTTCGTCGGCTTCGGCAGCCGTGAAGCCGGCGCCGACGATCGCCACCTTCATCGCCTGTTCCTGAAACAGCGGCACGCCGAGCGTCCGCCACAGCACTGCCTCCAGCTCCTTTGATGGATATTCGACCGGCTCCTTGCCTTCACGGCGCCTGAGATAGGGATGAACCATGTCCCCCTGAATGGGGCCGGGCCGCACAATCGCGACCTCGATGACCAGATCATAGAATTCTCGGGGCTTCATCCGCGGCAGCATCGACATTTGCGCCCGGCTCTCGATCTGGAACACCCCCAGCGTATCAGCACGCTGGATCATCTCGTACACGGCCGGATCGTCCTTCTGCAGGTCGGCCATGCCGATGGTGATGCCCTTATGCTCGGCCAGCATGTCGAAAGCCCGGCGCATGCAGCCCAACATGCCGACGCCCAGCACGTCGACCTTCATGAACTTCAGTTCTTCGATGTCGTCCTTTTCCCATTCGATGATCCAGCGGCTGGGCATAGACGCGGGCTCGATGGGCACCAAAGTGTCGAGCCGCTCCCGCGTCAGCACGAACCCGCCGGGATGCTGCGACATGTGGCGCGGCGTGCCGATCAGCTCGCGGGCCAGTTCAAGCGTCAGCGCGAGCCGTGGGTCGGCGATGTCCATGTTGAGATCGGCAGCGTGCTTTTCGCCGACTCCCTCTTGCGACCATCCCCAAACCTGGCCCGCCAAGGCGCCCGTCATGTCCTCCGGCAAACCAAGCGCCTTGCCGACTTCACGCACTGCGCCGCGGGCGCGAAATCGGCTGACCACGGCCGTCAGCGCCGCATGCTGATGGCCGTAGGTTTCGTAGATCCACTGGATCACGACCTCGCGCCGCTCATGCTCGAAATCGACGTCGATATCGGGCGGCTCGTTGCGGTTGGTCGAGATGAACCGCTCGAACAGCAGCTGGTGTTTCACTGGATCGATGGAGGTGATGCCGAGGATGTAACAGATCAGCGAGTTCGCCGCAGAGCCGCGCCCCTGACACAAAATTCCTTGGCTACGCGCGAAGGCGACGATCGAATTGACCGTCAGGAAATAGGGCGCGTAGCCCATCCGCCGCACCAGCCGAAGCTCGTGCTTCAGCAGCTTCTTATACGATTTTGGCGCCCGGCCGGCGAACCGGTCGCGCAAGGCCTTGTGCGCCAGCCGTTCCAGTGCATCCTGCGGTGTGCGGCCGCTCATCACCAGTTCGTCGGGATATTGATACTGGAGCTGCCGCAAGTCGAAGCTGCAACGTTCGGCAATGGCGGCGCTGTTGGCGATCGCTTCCTGATGGTTCGCGAACAACCGCTCCATTTCCTTGACGCTCTTCAGGTGGCGATCGGCATGACGCTCTCGTTTGAAGCCCAGCGCGTCGATCGTGCATTTCTCGCGAATCGCGGTGACCACGTCCTGCAGCATGCGCCGATCAGGCGAGTGGTAGAGCACGTCGCCAACAGCCAGCGGCTTGACCCCATAGCTGCGGCCCAGCGTCTCGAGCCGGTGCAGTCGCAGCCGGTCGCCCGGACGGCGGCGATAGCAAAGCGCAATATGGGCACGATCGCCGAACAACTCGCTCATGCAGGCCAGGCCGAACTCCGTTTGGGAATCGGCTTCGTTCGGCACCAAGGCAGCAACCAGCCCATCGCACCATGACGCCACATCATCCCAATAGAGGTGGCATTGGCCTTTCTGCCCCCGCTGAGCATCGACGCGAGATTTGCCGATCGCCAGCAGCCGGGTGAGGCGGCTCCAGGCAGCGCGATCCTCCGGCCAGACGAGCAGCGAGTCTCCCTCGATCAGATCGATCCGGCAGCCTGGGACCAGCCGCATGCCCGTCGCTTTGGCCGCAACCAGTGCGCGGACCATCCCGGCGACGCTGTTACGGTCGGTAATCCCTAGCGTTTTATGGCCCAAGAGAGCGGCAGTCGCGAACAGCTCGTCGCAAGAGGACGCTCCGCGCAAAAAGCTGAAATGCGTAGTGATGTTGAGTTCGGTGTACATGGCGAGTCGCGCGCCATTGTACACGTTTTGTTCTTGTTTAACCTTCTCCCGTTTGTGGGAGAGAAACTCCTACTCCGCCGCCTCCAGCATCGGCTCCGCGCTTCGGACGGGCGCGCCCGCCTTGCGGAAGGTCATTGCGCCGTCATCGACCTTCCCGAACTTCAGGTCGAGCAGGTCCTTGGCGTAATTCTGATGCACCTTCCACGGCCGCTTGGAGCCCTGTTTCGGCAGATGTCCAAGCGCGCGTTGGACATAGCCGGAGGTGAAGCTCAGCCAGGGCTCTTCCTGCACTTCCGGGTCGTTCAGCACCGGTGTTGCGATCTGGGTGCCGGTCTTGTCCATATGGTTGATCAGCCGGCACACATACATACAGGTCAGGTCCGCCTTCAGCGTCCAGCTAGCATTGGTATAGCCGAACGAGGTGGCGAGGTTCGGTACGCCCGAGAACATCATCGCTTTGTAGGTCATGGTCTGGCTGGGCTCGATCCGCTGCCCGTCGACCGTATACTCGACGCCGCTCAACAGCTGCAGGTTAAGTCCGGTCGCAGTGACGATCACGTCGCAGGCGAGTTCGCGGCCATCCGTCAATCGAATGCCCGTTTCCGTGAAGCGATCGATATGGCCGGTGACCACATCGGCCGAGCCATTCTTGATCGCCTCGAACAGATCGTCGTCCGGTACCAGGCAGAGCCGCTGGTCCCAGACATTATAGCTGGGCGTGAAATGGGCCATGTCATAGCCCTCGGGCAGCAGCGCCTTGACCCGGTCCAGCACCCATTGATTGACGCCTTCGGGATTGGTGCGGGTCTTGTTGTAGAAATACATGCCGAACAGCACGTTTTTCCAACGCGTCAGGCCATAAGCGACCTTGGACGGCAGCACCTTACGCAGGCCATTGGCAATCTTATCCTGCGCCGGACGCGAGACCATATAGGTGGGCGAGCGCTGCAGCATGGTCACATGCGCGGCATCCTTCGCCATTTCGGGCACCAGCGTCACCGCGGTCGCGCCGGAGCCGATCACGACGACGCGCTTGCCTTTATAGTCGAGCTGCTCGGGCCAATGCTGGGGGTGGAGGATCTCGCCCCTGAAGTCCTCGCGGCCTTCGAAGTGCGGCGTGAAGCCTTCCGCATAATTGTAATAGCCGCTGCACATGAACAGGAAGCTGGCAGAGAAGGTGAGGGGCTCGCGTTCGGGCCCGCGCTCGACCTCGACGGTCCAGCGAGCGGTTGCGCTATCCCAGGCGGCGCGCTTCACCCGGTGCTGGTAGCGAATGCGCTTGTCGATGCCATAGTCGCGTGCCGTTTCGCGCAGATATTTCTTGATCGATGGCCCGTCGGCGATCGCTTTGGCTTCCTTCCAGGGCCGGAAGGAGAAACCGAGCGTGTGCATGTCGGAGTCGGAACGGATGCCGGGATAGCGGAACAGATCCCAGGTGCCGCCAAGATCGTCGCGCCCTTCCAGAATGACATAGCTTTTGGTCGGGCAATAGGTCTGCAGGTGATAGCCCGCGTCAATGCCGGAGATCCCGGCGCCTACCACCAGCACGTCAACGGACTCGGTCGTCATATCCACTCTCCTGACGTTAACGTAAACCGTTGCTTACATCAGGTCCAGTAGCGGAGGCGCCGGCGTCCCGCTGCACTGCAGTGCAGCCGGGCTTGAACGCTCTGCAGGATCGAAGTAGAGGCGAGCACGTTGATCCTGCGGAACTTTCCGCCCGCCCATGCACTTTTTGTGCACTGCACAATTTGCCTTGATTTTCGATCGAGCGCCCTATATTGTGCACTGCAGCAAAACGGGGAAAGTTTCGTCTCGATGAGCACCAAGGAAGTCAAGACTGCTGCCAAGGCGCCAGCCAAGAAGGTTGCGCCTGTTGCCGCTTCTCCCGAGCCGGCCATGACGGCGCCGACCGCCATTGCCGCTGCCACGGTAGAGGCCGTGGTCGAGCCAGTTGCGGTTCAGCCAGCGGCTGAAACCGTCACGACCGAACCCATGCCGGCCGCCGCGCCGGTTCAGACCGAAACGAAAGGACCGAGCATGACCGACACCGTCAACACCACTGCCGAGCAGACCAAGAACTTCGCTCAGGACGCCCAGAACCGCGCCACTGCGATGTTCGCCGACGTCAACACCCGCGCCAAGGCGGCGATGGAGCGTTCGACCAAGCTGTTCGAAGAGCTGAACGAGTTCAACAAGGGCAACATTGAAGCGCTTGTGGAGTCGTCGAAGGTCGCTGCCAAGGCTGCCGAGCAGCTGGGCCAGCAGGCCGCCGAGACCGCCCGCAAGAACTTCGAGCAGGCCACTGCCGCTCTGAAGGGCTTCGCGTCGGCCAAGACTCCGACCGAATTCTTCCAGCTGCAGAGCGACTTCGCGCGTTCGGCGTTCGACCAGCTGATCGCCGAGACGTCGCGCAACAGCGAGACCGCGCTGAAGCTCGCCGGCGACATCTTCCAGCCGATCTCGAATCGCTTCGCGGTCGCGGCCGAGAAGATGAAGCAGGCCGCCTAAGCGGGACCTATTCAGAGCCGGCATCCCTTCCCCGCCGGCTCTGAGCGACGGCCGCCCCCGTTGGGGCGGCCGTTTTCGTTTGGGCCCTTGCCCGGCAGGCGCGCGTTGCCATATCTTCATGGCTGCGTGAGACGGATTCCCTTATGACCGAACGACCGACGCTGATGGCAGGCGAAGGCCGCGACGAGGATGCCGGCACGGGCGTGGGCGTCGCCACCCGCACGCGCGCCAAGTCCAAAAAGCCGTCGCTGTACAAAGTATTGATGCTCAACGACGATTACACGCCGATGGAGTTCGTCGTGCTCGTCCTGCAGCGCTTTTTCCGGATGAGCATCGAGGATGCGACGCGCGTGATGCTCCACGTCCACCAGAAGGGCGTCGGTGTGTGTGGCATCTTCTCTTACGAAGTTGCGGAGTCCAAGGTTAGCCAGGTGATCGACTTCGCCCGCCAGAACCAGCACCCGCTTCAGTGCACGCTGGAAAAGGCGTGAGCCGCGAAGGCGGCGCGCGCCCCGGCGAAGGCCGGGGCCCAGACGCGAGCTGAAGCTGGACCCCGGCCTTCGCCGGGGAACGGCTTGCTTCAGTTCGACGACTCGCTAATCCCCGCCCATGGACCGCATCATCATTCGCGGCGGGCGCCCGCTCGAGGGCCGCTTGCCGATTTCAGGCGCGAAGAACTCCGCTCTTACCCTCCTTCCCTGCGCGCTGCTGACCGATGAGCCTCTGACCATCCGTAATCTGCCGCGGCTGGCAGACGTGGACAGCTTTGGCCACCTGCTCAACCAGCTCGGCGTTTCGACCACGGTGGAGGGCACCAAGCCCGAGGAATTCGGCCGCGTCATGACGATGCGCGCGACCGGCCTCACCGCAACCATGGCGCCCTATGACATCGTCAGGAAGATGCGCGCGTCCATCCTGGTGCTCGGCCCCATCCTCGCCCGCGCTGGGGAAGCGACCGTGTCGCTGCCCGGCGGCTGTGCGATCGGCAACCGCCCCATCGACCTGCACCTGAAGGCGCTGGAGGCAATGGGCGCCCGGCTGGAGATGAGCGCCGGCTATGTCCGCGCCGTAGCACCTGGCGGGCGGCTGCCTGGCGGCAATGTCCGCTTCCCGATCGTGTCGGTCGGCGCGACCGAGAACGCGCTGATGGCGGCCGCCACCGCCAAGGGCCGTACCGTCATCGAGAATGCCGCGCGCGAGCCGGAGATCGTCGATCTGTGCCGCTGCCTCCAGCGCATGGGCGCGAAGATCGACGGCATCGGCACCTCGACGCTGACCATCGATGGCGTCAAGGAACTGCACGGCGCGACCTATGCCGTCATGCCCGACCGGATCGAGGCGGGCAGCTATGCCTGTGCGGTCGGCATCACCGGCGGCCGCCTAGAGCTGGCCGGCGCCCGCGCCGACGAGATGGCGGCGACGATAGCCGGCCTGCGCGCCGCCGGCGTCGAGGTCGAGGAGACGGAAGACGGGCTGATCGTCAGCTCCACCGGCGAACTCAAGCCGTTAACGCTCTCGACCGAGCCCTATCCGGGCTTTGCGACGGACATGCAGGCGCAGTTCATGGCGATGCTGACGCTGGCCAAGGGCGCGAGCGAGCTGACCGAAACCATTTTCGAAAACCGCTACATGCATGTGCCCGAGCTCGCACGCATGGGCGCCGACATTCGCGTCAACGGTCGCACAGCTGTCGTCCACGGCGTTGAAGAGCTGAACGGGGCGCCGGTGATGGCGACCGATCTGCGCGCCTCCATGAGCCTGATCATCGCCGGCCTGGCCGCCAAAGGCGAAACTCAGGTCAACCGCGTCTATCACCTCGATCGCGGCTATGAGCGGCTGGAGGAGAAGCTCTCCGCCGTCGGCGCGGACATCGAACGCGACAGCGCCGGGTGATGAACTGATCGTCCGAGAAGGGTGGAAAACGGACGAAGGCTTGCGCTACAAACCGACCATTTCGTTCACAAAAGCCGTGACTTTGGCTGCCGCAGTTGTGGTGCTTTTTGGCATTGGGACAAGCTGGGCCTTAGCGGGTAACAAGAAGCTCGCGCCAAAGCGGCTCATCATGGACCTACATTTTGTTCCGCCCACCACCTGCGAAGTGACCGTAATGGGCGAGACGTTCAGCCTGCCACTCGACGAAGAACGCATGGTTCTCGCTCTTCGGAAACTTCGGCGAGAGTGGAAGTCGGCCCGGGCCTTAGGCAACGTCGAGACACCATATCGGTGCGTTGGATTTGCGATCTACATCGCTCAGAGAGCCGGATTCAGGAAGGTGGACTTCATCACTGATCGACCCGCGCCTCCTGCCGAGCAAGTCCGCTAAGGGTCGGTAGCTGTAATCGCTCGACACCAGAGACACGCCCTAAAGCCACACCTCGACCGCATGGATCAGCAGGCCAACCAGGCCGCCCACAAGGGTGCCGTTTACCCGGATATATTGAAGGTCGCGGCCGACGGCGTCTTCCAGCCGGCGGGTGATCGTGCGGGTGTCCCAGCTACGCACCGTCTCGCTGACCAGCTTGACGATGCTTTCGCCATAGCGCGCCGAAAAGCCGACGGCGGAGCGGCGGGCAAAGCGGTTGATGGTTATGCGCAGCCGTTCGTCATGCTGCAACGTTTCGCCCAGCTGGCGCAGCGTCTCCCCGAATTTACCCCCTAGGGCGGAGCGCGGATCGCGGGCGGCCCGAAGCAGGGCGGCGCGGCCCTGTTCCCAGAGCCCGTCTAGCCAGCGGCGCATCGCTTCATTTTCGAGCAACTCGTCGCGCCACTGCGCCACTCGCTGCTGCATCACCGGATCGAATTGCAGATCCTCGGCCAGGCGGGCGAGCCCATCCTCGGCCTTCATCCGCACCGGGTGGCCAGGATCGACGGACATGTCGTCGAGCAGGCGCAGCAGCCCATCGATGATCTTGTCTGCCAGCGTCTCGTCGAGGCCGGTCCAGCGCAGGATCGAACCGGCGCGGTCATGCACCATCTGCCGGATCAGATGCTCGTTGCCTTCGAGAGTACGCGCGCCCCAGCGGATCATGCCTTCGAGCAAAGGCAGATGCCGGTCCTTCGCGATCGCGGCCTGCAGCGCCTGGCCGAGCATCGGCGCGATGTCGAGATTGCGCAGCCGTCCGTCGATCACGCCCTTGATCATCCCGCCCAGCCGTTCCTGGTCGAGCGCTTCCATCACATCGGCGACAAGCCGAGAGGCAGTCTCCCGCGTGCGCCCTTGCGTCTCGGACGGATTGGCAAGGAAGCGCCCCGCGGCGCCAGCGACGTCCACCCGCCGCATGCGCCGCGCGACCACGCCGGGAATGAGGAAGTTGTCCTTCAGGAACACGGCAAGTGTGTCCCCGATCCTATCCTTGTTGCGCGGAATGATTGCCGTGTGCGGGATAGGTAGCCCGAGAGGATGGCGGAACAGCGCCGTCACCGCAAACCAATCGGCCAAGCCACCGACCATCGCCGCCTCGGCAAAGGCGCGGACGAAGCCCCAAGCGGGGTGTACGGGCTCGAGATGACGGGCGAGGAGGAACAGGCCCGCCATCACGACCAGCATGCCGGTCGCGACGATCCGCATCTGGCGCGCGCCCTGGCCGTTGCGGATCGTGAGTGCGGGCATCGCCGTCATCGCCCCTTCCAAAGCGCGGCGCGGCCCAAGGTTCAAGCCTTCACCCCGATGAAGGGGCGCGCCCGTAACCTACTCCGCCGGCTGCGGCGCGGGGCGATCCACGTCGTCGCCGGGTTTGAACGTGAGCAGGCGGCTGAGCTTGGGCGCGAGCCACCGCTCGAAACTGTCGGCGAGGCTGAATGCCGCCGGCACGATGACCAGCGTCAGCAACGTCGACAGGATCAGGCCGCCGATCACCGTGATTCCCATTGGCTGGCGCCACGCGCCGTCGCCCGACAGCGACAATGCGGTCGGCACCATGCCGGCGACCATGGCGACCGTCGTCATTACGATCGGCTGCGCACGCTTCAGGCCCGCGTCGATGATCGCCTCGGCCTTCGGTACGCCCTTGCCCATCTCTTCGATCGCAAAGTCGATCAGCAGGATCGAGTTCTTGGCGACGATGCCCAAGAGCATCAGCAGTCCGATAAAGACCGGCATCGAGATCGGCATGCCCGCCAGGTGCAGCGCCACCGCGCCGCCTAGGGGCGCCAGCAGCAGCGACCCCATGTTCACGAATGGCGGCATCACGCGTTTGTAGAGCAGCACCAACACCGCGAAAACGAGCAGCACGCCGGACACGACGGCAATGGCGAAGTTGACCAGCATCTCTTGCTGGAACTTGCTGTCGCCGGCGGTGATCTTCTGGACGCCCTCGACCTTGCCGTCGAGGATGGCCTTCATCGTCGGCAATGCATTCAGCTTCTTCATCGCGTCGCTGGTGACGATGCCGGGCGCCAGGTCGGCGCCGACGACCACGCGGCGGATCTGGTTGTAGCGCCGGATCGTGGTGGGCCCTGCCCCGAACTTGACGTCGGCGACGACCTTCAGCGGCACCGAGCCGCCATTCGTCGTCGGCACCGGGAGGTTCTCGATGGTCGACAGATCGCGGCGTGAGTCTTCGTCCAACGCCACGCGGATCGGGATCTGCCGGTCCGAGAGCGAGAATTTGGCGCTGTTCTGGTCGATATCACCCAGCGTTGCGATGCGGATAGTCTGGCTGAGTGCCTGCGTCGTCACCCCCATGTCCGCCGCCAGGTTCATGCGCGGCGTGATGATGATCTCCGGCCGCTTCAGGTCGCCGGCGAGGCGTGGCGCGCGCAGCTCGGGCACGCCTGACATCTCGCGAACAAGCTGATTTGCTATCGCGTCCAGCTTAACCGGATCGTCGCTGCCGAGCATGACGATGATGTCGCGGCCGAAACCACCGCCGGACTGGGACTGAAAGTTCACTCGCGCGTCGGAGATATTCTGGAACTTGGGCGCGGTCTGCCGCTCCCAATCCACGCTGGAGATCGGCCGGTCCTTTCTGAGAGTCAGGTAGATGTTCGCCTGAGTGGGATTGATGTCCGCAAAGGCCGCATCGACCTGCTTCGTGTCGGAAGCGAGAAGCTCCGCGACCTGCCGCGTGACCCGGGTGGTCGTCTCCAGCGTGCTGCCGGGCACCATTTCGATCTGCACCTGGCTGTAATCCTGGTCGATCGTCGGCTGGAACGTCATGGGCAGCGTGGCAAAGGCCAGAATGGTCGCCGCGAATGCGCCGCCGCCGCCGATCAGGACGGTCTTCCAGCGGTGCTTGATCGACCAGGTGAGGATCGACACATATTTGTGGATCCACCAGCTTTGGCCATGGCTCTGCTCGCCATGCGCCTTGAGGAAATAGGCCGCGATCATGGGTGTGATCAGGCGCGCCACCGCAAGGCTGAGCAGCACGGCCGCGACCACGGTCAAGCCGAACTGCTTGAAGAACTGACCCGAGACGCCCGGCATCAGACCGACCGGCAGGAACACCGCAACGATCGACATGGTCGTCGCCAGCACCGCCAAACCGATCTCGTCGGCAGCGTCGATGGACGCCTGATAGGCAGATTTCCCCATCCGCATGTGGCGAACGATATTCTCGATCTCCACGATCGCATCGTCGACGAGCACGCCCGACACCAGGCTCAACGCCAGCAAAGTCAGGAAGTTGAGCGTGAAGCCCATCATGTCCATGAACCAGAAGGTCGGGATCGCGGACAGCGGGATCGCCAGAGCCGAGATGATGGTCGCGCGCCAGTCGCGCAGGAACAGGAACACGATGACGACCGCTAGCACGGCGCCTTCAACCATCGTGTGTATCGAGCTCTTATACTGGTTCTTGGCGTATTCGACGCTCGTATAGAGCTGCTTGAACTTGACCTTGGGGTTCTGCTCCTCGAGCTTCTTCAGGACCTTCAACGCCTCATCATAGACGGTCACGTCGGAGGCGCCCTTGGCCCTGGTCATCCCGAAACTGGTGACCTGACGGCCGTTCATCATCGAGATGTTGCGTTGTTCGGCATACATATCGCGCACGTCGGCGACGTCGGCGAGCTTCACCGTACGGCCGTTACCGACCGAGATGTTGGTCTGGCCCAGTTCATAGGCGCTGCGGGCATTGCCAAGCACGCGCACCGACTGTTCGGAGCCGGCAATCTCCGCCCGTCCGCCGGCAGCGTTCAGGTTGATCTGGCGCAGCGCCTGATTGACCTGGACAGCCGTCAGCCCCTGCGACTGCAGCTTGGCCGGATCGAGGATGACCCTGATCTCGCGGCTGACGCCGCCGCCCCGCTGCACCGAGGCCATGCCCTGAATCGCGAGCAACTGCTTGGCGACAGTGTTGTCGACATACCAGCTGAGTTGCTCCAGCGTCATGTCGGTCGCTTCGACGCCGAAATAGGCAAGCGGGCCGTTCTCACCCGCCTCCATGCGCGTTACCTGCGGCTCCAGAATGCCGTCGGGCAGCTGGCTGCGGATCTGATCGACCGCGTTGCGCACATCGTTGACCGCGCGGTCGACTGGCGTGCCGATGTTGAACTGGACGATGGTGAAGCTGGTGCCTTCATCGGCGCGTGAGGAGATATCCTCGACGCCGCTGATGCTGCGCACCGCCGCCTCGATCCGCTGCGTGACCTGCGTTTCCAGCTCAGTCGGCGCGGCACCCGGCTGAGTGACGGTGACCGTCACGCCGGGGAAGGACACGTCCGGGAAGTTGTTTACGTCCATGCGCAGGAAGCTGATCAGGCCCGCCAGCGACAGTGCGATGAACAGAACGATGGGCGGAACCGGGTTGCGGATCGCCCAAGCCGAGATGTTGCGGAAGCTCATGGCCTGTCCTTAGCGGGGGGCGGCGGCGCGGCTGGGGCGAACGGCCTGACCCGGCGTCAGGAAGGCGCCCGCGGTCAGCACCACCTGCTCATTACCCTGCAGCCCATCCAGAATGACGACGCCAGCGTCCGTCACTTGGCCCGTCTTCACAACCCGGCGCTGCGCCTTGTTGTCCGGGCCGACCACATAGACATAGTTGCCGCGATCATCGCTCTGCACGGCTGATTCCGGCAGCACCGGCGCATCGACCTGGCCCGTCACGATCTGGGCCTGGGCAAAACCGCCCGGCCGCAGCGCTGGATCATAGGCAAGCGCGACGCGGACAATGCCCTGGCGCGTCTGCGGATCGATGACCGGCGCGACTTGCCAGACCTGACCGGCAAAGGTCCGCGTCGAGCCGACTGGCACCACGCTCGCCTGCGAACCGAGCCGCACCGTCGCAAGATCGGCCTCGGCCAGCTCGGCGCGCATTTCCATCTGTCCGCCCATGGCGATCCGGAACAAGGTCCCGCTTGCGCCGCCGATCACCTGCCCGGGCTCGACCGAGCGGGTCAGCACAAGGCCAGCGGCCGGAGCCCGAATGTCCAGCCGCGCATTGCGGTTCAGAGACTCGCGATACTGCGCCTCGGCGACGCGGACCTGCGCCAGCGTTTGGTCGCGGGTGGCGATGCGCCGGTCAACATCGGCCTTGGAGATAAAGCCGCGGCTCACCAGCTGCTGGGCGCGCGCCAGTTCCTGCTCGGCCAGCCGCGCATTGGCGCGCGCGACGCCGATCTGCGCCTGAAGCGATGCTGCCTGCTGCGATTGCACCGAGCGCTCGACAACCGCCAGCACCTGGCCGGCGCCGACCCAGGTACCAGGCTCGACCAGCACGCGCGTGACCATGCCGCCCTCGCCGACCACGCCGACCGGCATTTCGCGACGAGCAGCCAGCGACCCGGTCGCGGATACGGTGCGGGCGACGGGCTGCCGCCCGGGCACGACCACCGTCACCTGCGGCGCATTGGCTGCGGCCTTGGCTGCCGCGTCCCCGGCACCCGGCGCCGGCTCGCCGCCGCGGAACATGAAGAAAGCAGCCAAGAGGGCCGCCACCAGAACCAGCGCACCGATGAGCAGTGCGCGGCGGCGGCCGGCATTGGCGTCCGTTCCCGCGGTATACGCCGACTCCTCGGGTCGGATGCTGGTCTCATAGTTCATATTCACGTGCCTTCCGCCCCGGCGCTTCTGAGTTCGGAGCTGTGTTACATAAATAACTCACCCGCCTCAAGGGCGGAAATGCGCAATTTCGCTTGCGTTCGGCGCTCCGGGCGATGACCTTTCGGCACGCGCCGTTACTCTGGCGCATGTAGTCACGAGGGTCGGCTGTGGAAAGGAACCTCTTCCTCTGGATCCTGGCGGGCCTGGTGATCGGCGCCGCCGCCAAGCTGCTCCTTCCAGGCCGCGAACCGGGCGGCTTCGTGCTCGCCCTGCTGCTCGGAATCGCCGGAGCTCTCGCCGGCGGCTTCCTGCTGCTGGCGCTCGGCGGGCCCGGCCAGCCGCTCGTGCAAAGCCTCGCCGCGTCGGCAGCGGGTGCGGTGCTTGCTTTGCTGCTCTACCGCATCGTCATCCACGCGCGCAGCCGTTAAGCCTGGAGCCAGCGGCCCGGCACCAGAACGCAGCCGCAACAATCAGCGGAGGCATTATCATGAAGCATATTCTGGCCGCGGGGCTTATCTCGGCCTCGGCGCCGCTCCTGGCGCAAACTCAGGCCCTGCCGGTGCAGACGATCGCGGGCACCCTGCTCGAGGTCAGCGCACAGGGCGAGACGCGGCGCACGCCCGACATTGCGACGATCAGCGCCGGTGTCGTCACCCAGGCCGCCGATGCCGCGAGCGCGATGCGCGAAAACGCCGCGCGCATGGACCGGGTGATCGCGGCGCTGAAGCGCGCCGGCATCGCCGACCGTGACATCCGCACGGCCAACATCTCGTTGTCTCCGCAATATCGCTATGCGAATAACGAGCCGCCGGTCATCACCGGCTACCAGGCTTCCAACAGCGTCACCGTGCGCTTCAGGGATATCGCCAGGTCCGGTGCCGTGCTGGACGCGCTGGTCGCCACCGGCGCCAACCAGATCAACGGACCCGAACTCGGCCTGGACAATCCTGCGGCGGCGCTCGACGAAGCGAGGGCGGATGCCATCGCCAAGGCGCGCGCGCGTGCCGAACTCTACGCCCGTGCCGCGGGGTTGAGGGTCAAGCGCATCCTTTCAATCAGCGAATCCGCCTTCGAGATGCCGCGGCCCATGCCGGTCATGCTCCGCACCATGGACGTGTCGGAAGCGGCGCCCGCGTCCAAGATTCTGCCGGGCGAACAGGCACTGAACGTCAACCTGTCGGTCCGCTTCGAACTGGAGTGAGCACAAAAGAAGGGCCGGGCGATCAGGCCCGGCCCCAACTACCTGCGTGACGAAGTCTGAGGCTTAGCGCACGCTACCGCGACGGAAGAGGTTCACGATCGCGAGCAGGATCACCGCGCCAAGCAGCGAAACCAGGAACGAATAAAGATTCAGGCCATCGTTGTTGATGTTGCCGCCCGAAAAGATCAGGCCGCCGATGAAAGCGCCGACAATACCGACGATGATGTTGAGCAGGATACCCTGCTGAGCGTCAGTCCGCATGATGATGCTGGCGAGCCAGCCGATAATGCCGCCGACGACGAGCCAAACAATAAGTCCCATCCTAACCTCCTGTTCGAACCTTCAACCCTTAGTCCTGATCTTCGGTGTTGAACCGTGGCACTAGACGCATGACGGGCCGCAACGGTTCCGCAACGTTATTGCAGAGCGTTGCCGTCGTGCCGGTGTCATGCGATAGGAACGGGTTCAAAAGGAGAGAACTCGATGGCGACTGCGGTGCTGCGCAATTCCCGGATGAGTGAGGCTGAGTGGGCCGCCCGGCAGGAGCTCGCGGCCTGCTACCGGGTGTTCGCGATGCTCGGCTGGGACGAGCTGATCTACAATCACATCTCGCTGAAGGTACCGGATGAGCAGGACGCCTTCCTGATCAATCCGTTCGGGCTCCACTTCAGCGAAGTGAAGGCATCGAATCTCGTCAAGATAGACATCGACGGCAATAAGCTCGACGACAACCCCTATCCGGTGAACCTTGCCGGCTTCGTCCAGCACAGCGTCTTTCACCGCAACCTGCCGGACGCCCATTGCATCGCCCACACCCATACGACGGCGGGCATGGCGGTCAGTTCGCTGGAAGGCGGGCTGCAGCCGGTCAATTTCTATGCCGCCAACTGGGTCGGCCAGGTTGCCTATCACGATTTCGAGGGTGTGACCGTCCGCTCGGAGGAAGGCGCCCGGTTGATCGAGCATCTCGGCGATAAGCGCGCGATGTTGCTGAAGAACCACGGCATATTGGTGATGGGCCGGACCGTGCCCGAGGCCTTCCTGAAGCATTGGTCGCTGCAGCGCGCCTGCGAGATCCAGCTGGTAACCATGCAGGCAGGCACCCCGCTCACTATTCCGGCGGACGTGCTCGCCGTTCATCAGCGCGACATCTCGAAGACGCAGGCACCCGGCGGTCCCGGCCGTGCCGATTTCGACGCGATGGTCCGCCGCGTCGACAAAATCGACCCGAGCTGGCGCGATTAGTTGGACTTTGGCTTCGCTCGTCCCGAGCGGAGCGCGTAACCCGCAGTCGAAGGGCGTCGTTCGGAGCAACGCCCCTCGACTTCGCTCGGGACGAGCGATTAACTCGGCAGCTCGCTGATGACCAAGTTCACCGTCAACAACCAGCCTGTCGAATATCTCCTCGATCCGGAGACGCCCCTGCTCTGGGCGCTTCGCGACGCGTCGAACCTGACCGGCACCAAATATGGCTGCGGCACCGGCGAGTGCGGCGCTTGCATCGTGGACATCGACGGCGCGGCGGTGGCCAGCTGCCGTGTTTCCATCGCAGCGTGCGAGGGCCGGTTCGTGACCACCATCGAAGGCCTGTCGCGGGACCGCAGCCACCCGGTCCAGCAGGCATTCGCCGCCCTGAACGTATCACAATGCGGTTATTGCATTCCGGGCATGATCATGGCCGCCTCCGTGCTGCTGAAGCGCGTACCGGCGCCGGCAGACGCCGACATGGATGCGGCGATCACCAACATTTGCCGCTGCGGCATTTACCCCCGCCTGCGCGAAGCGATCCGGCGCGCGGGGCGAGCATCACGAGGGGAGCCGATCGGCGTCGTTCCGCTGCCCGGAACCGACCCGAGTGAGGCCGCCCGCCAAGTCCCTGCACTGCAGCCAAAACAATGAATGGCTGTTAATCTGAAGAACGCAAATATTTACGGCAGATAACAGCCCTATTCCGAAGTTGTTCAGCGCTCGAGTCGCATAAGCCTCCCCACATTCATTTGGGGTTGCGCAATGATTCACTTCGACAAGCGTGCGCGTCATGGCGCTCGATGGGACGAGGCGGCAGATGAAGAGCTGCGGCGGCGATTTGCCGAAGGACAACTGCTGCCGGAGGTCGCACGCGCGATGAACCGTTCGCAGGAGGCGGTGCGCACCCGCGCGAATGTGTTGCACATCCCGGTGCGGTCGACGCCTCGGCGGCGTGAGGATGGCGCGGCAGCCTGACTCTTAGGCTGCGGCGGCGTAGACCAAAGGTCCGTCCGCCAGCATGACCTTGTTCCGGCCTTCATTCTTGGCTCGGTAAAGCGCACAGTCGGCATCCTGCAGCGCCGTCGCGACGGTAGCGCTGTCGCCGACCGCAACGCCGATGCTGACGGTGACCCGCGGTAGGTTCGGTTCGCTCTCATGCGCCAAACCGATGCCGATCCGGATGCGCTCAGCCATCGTCCCGGCACGCGTGAGGTCGTAGCCGCGAAGAACAACGACGAACTCTTCGCCACCATGCCGACCCACAATGGCGCCTGGTCCAGCGACACGCGCCACGTGCACGGCGACGTGCCGCAGGATTGCGTCACCGGTGGCATGGCCGTGCTGATCGTTGACGCGCTTGAAATGATCGATGTCGATCAGCAGCAGCGCCAGCGGGAATGGCTCGGCATGGGCGATCGCCGCCCGGTCGAGCGCCTCCACGAAGCCGCGACGATTGGCGAGGCCGGTCAGCGCGTCGGTATGCGCCTGCCGTTCCAGCAGCACATGACGTTCAGCCGCCCGCTCATGCTCGAGCCGAAGCGCGCGGATGCGGCTGGCCACCGGCAGCGACAGGATAAGGCATTCGACCGTGGCCGCGAACATCATCAATCCGTCCGGCAAGGCTGCGTCGCCGATCAGGCCCATGGTTCTTGCCGGATACATGAGCGAGACGGAGATCGGCAGGCTCCAGCCAAGCAGCAGGGGCACGGCCATGACCTGGCGCCGGAACAGCGCGAAGAAGATGATCACCGTGGTCAGCATGATCGCGTGCATCGCGACGGCATTGGCTGCAAGGAACACCGGATAGCCGATCGACGCGGGCGCGAGCACCAGGGCGAAGGCCGCGGTGGCTGAGGCTGCCGAAGCTCCGATCGCCCAGCGTCGCAGCCATAGCGGCGTCACTACACCGAGGAATTCGACAACGAAGGCGATGCCGGTGGCAGTCGCCGCTGCCATGGTGAAGCTGACCAGATTCGAGATGGCGCCGCTGCTGAGTTGGGGCAGCAGGATGTGGACGATGCCGGAATAGCCGAGGCCATAACCGAGCAGCAGCCCGACATGGATGCAGTAGATCAGCTGAAAGCGCCGCCGCATCGCGAAGAACAAGCTGAGGTGGAACAATATGGTGAGGGCCAGCATGCCCACACCCATTCCGTAGATGGCGGCATGATCGCGCTCGATCGGCGCGAAGCTCTTCGCGCGGGCGATGCGAGGCGCGCGCACGTAAGTGACGCCCTCGGCATCGCGGAGACGCAGCACCAGCCGCTCCACTTCTGCTTTTGGCGTGAACAGAATGGATTGGTAATTGCCGGCGGCCCATTCCCGAGCCGGATCATTCGGATCGTAAACCGAATGCTCGGTCTTGCCGTCGCGCCGCACCACCCAGAGATCCACCGCGCTGGAGCGGTGATTGTCGATGGTCAGGCGCCAGGTCTTGGCCGGCTGCAGCCAGAAATCGAACGGATCATAGCTGATCCAGACAGTGCCGACATGATGCCGTGAGGCCGACTTCTCGCACCTTTTCAGGGCGGCGACTGCTTGGTGAAGCGGCATGTTCGCGTCAGCAGCGATTCGGCAGCTTTCGGTGAGCCGTACCGGCGCCTGAGCGGCGGCAGGGACCGTGGCGAACAGCAAGGCGGCGAAGGCGACGAGCCCAAGCCACACTCCCGCGACAATCCTGGAAACGACGCGCCCGCTCACGTGCGAACGCTTAGGCCGATAGGTGCTGAAGGAAGGTTAATCCTCGCACATGCGGGTTGTGGATATCGGGGTTAGTGTCCCTCGAAATGCATCAGGGTGTGCGGCTCCACCCCCGCCTCCCGAAGGAGCTTCGCGCCGCCAAGTTCCGGCAGATCGATGACGAAGAGCGCACCCCGCACTTCGGCGCCCGCCTGCCGGAGCAGTCCGACCGTCGCCAGCGCCGTCCCTCCGGTCGCGATCAGATCGTCGACGAGCAGCACGCGGTGCCCGGGCACACAAGCGCCTTCATGAATCTCAAGCCGGTCGGTGCCATATTCGAGCGCATAGTCGATGCCGATCCGGGGCCCGGGCAGCTTGCCGGGCTTGCGCACCGGCAGCAGCCCGGCGCCGAGCGCACGTGCGACCGGCGCCGAGAAAATGAAGCCTCGCGCCTCAATGCCGGCGATCAGGTCGGCGCCGTAAGGGCGGGCGAGCTCGACCAGCTGATCGACAGCTGAGGCGAATCCGGGCCCGTCGATCAAGAGAGTCGTTATGTCGCGGAATTGGATCCCGGCTTTTGGAAAATCGGGGATCGTGCGAACGAGCGATTTCAGGTCCATGCCAACTTCATCCGTTCGCTTCGAGCGAAGTCGAGAAGCGCGTATCTCGACTTCGCTCGATACGAACGGAATTGGTGCGCCGGATCATCCCTGCGCCAGCGCGCCCTTCTTGCTCGCCCAGATGTTCCGGTACGACATATAGGCGAGCGCGGTGAAGACGAGCAGGAAGATCAGCACGGCAAAGCCGGTCTGATGACGCCGCTCCATGTTCGGCTCTGCCGTCCAGGTCAGGAACGCCGAAACGTCCTTCGCCATCTGGTCCACGGTCGCCTTGGTGCCATCGGCATAGGTCACCTGGCCGTCGCTGATCAGCGGCGGCGGCATGGCGATGTTCAAGTTCGGGAAATAGGGGTTGAAGTAGAGCCCCGTGCCCGGACGGTTCGCCGCTGGAAGCGTCTCGCCCTTTTCGTTCTTGTAGGTGTCGGCGTTCCGGTAACCGGTCAGCAGCGAGTAGGTATAGTCGGTGCCCTCGTGCCGCGCCTTGGTGATCAGCGACAGGTCGGGCGGCAGCGCATTGTTGTTGGCCGCACGCGCGGCGACTTCGTTCGGATAGGGCGACGGGAAGCGATCCGACGGCAGGTTCTTTCGCGTCGTGGCTTCACCGGTGTCCGGGTTCACGGCCGGGGTCTGCACCGCCCACTGGTCGGCGATCGCCTTCACTTCCGCTTCGCTATAGCCAAGGTCGGCGAGGTTGCGGAACGCGACATACTTGAGCGAGTGGCAACCGGCGCAGACCTCCTTATAGACTTGGAAGCCGCGCTGCAGCTGCTGCCGGTCGAAGGTGGTGAACGGGCTGCGCCCCTTTATGTGCGCGTCTTTGGGATGAAGGTGGAAAGCATGTTCCACCGTCTCGGGCTTGCCCTCGCGGATGAAGCCGGCGGCGCCGGTGATGAACGACACCAGCAGCACCAGGCAGAAGCCCAGGCCGACGAGGAATGCGATCAAACGAGCCATTGATGGACTTCCTTATTCGGCCGGCTGCGCATTGCCGAAGGTGCCGCCCGCGCCCAGAGGCGCCGACTCACGGGCTTCGCCGTGCAGCACCGACTCGCTGATCGAGTTCGGCAGCGGCAGCGGCTTCTCGATCGCGGACACGATCGGCAGGATGATCAGGAAATGCGCGAAATAGTAGAGCGTCGCGAGCTGCGAGATCATGATGTACGGCTCTTCCGCGTGCGCGCCGCCGCAATAGCCGAGCACCAGGATGTCCAGGATCAGGATCCAGAAGAACGGCTTGTAGAGCGGCCGGTAGTTGGTCGAGCGCACGGGCGACCGGTCGATCCAGGTCAGGAAGAATAGGAGGATGATCGACCCGAACATGGCGATCACGCCCCACAATTTCGCCGGCAGGATGAAGTCCACGGTGAAGGCGCGCAGGATCGCGTAGAAGGGCCAGAAATACCATTCGGGCACGATCAGCGCAGGCGTCGAGAGCGGGTTCGCTTCGATATAATTGTCCGGATGGCCGAGATAGTTCGGCGCGAAGAACACCATGAAGCAGAACAGGAGCAGGAACACGCCGACGCCGAACCCGTCCTTGGCGGTGTAATAAGGGTGGAACGGCACCGTGTCGGACGCCTGCTTCACCTCGACGCCGGTCGGGTTGGACGAGCCCGGAATGTGCAGCGCCCAGATCTTCAGAATCACCACGCCGGCGATCACGAAGGGCAGCAGATAATGGAGCGAGAAGAAGCGATTGAGCGACGGGTTGTCCGGTGCATAGCCGCCGAGCAGCCACACCTGGATCGGCTCGCCCACGAACGGGATCGCGCCGAACAGGCCGGTGATCACCTTGGCGCCCCAGAAGCTCATCTGCCCCCATGGAAGCACATAACCCATGAAGGCGGTCGCCATCATCAGCAGGAAGATAACGAGGCCCAGAAGCCACACCATCTCGCGTGGCGCCTTGTAAGAACCGTAATAGAGGTTCCGGAAGATGTGCAGATAGACGACGATGAAGAAGAAGCTGGCGCCGTTCGCGTGCATGTAGCGCAGCATCCAGCCGCTGTTCACGTCGCGCATGATGCGCTCGATCGACTGGAAGGCGGTCGCGCCATCGGTCGAATAGTGCATCGCCAGCACGATGCCGGTGACGATCTGCAGCACGAGCGCCAGGCCCGACAGCACGCCGAAGTTCCAGAAGTAGTTCAAGTTGCGCGGGACGGGATAGCCGCCGCCGATCGCGTTATAGACGAGCCGCGGCAAGGGCAGCCGCTCGTCCAGATACTTCATGAACGGGTGCTTCGGCTGGTAATGATTGGCCCAGGGAAAGCTCATGCGGCCGCTCCCACTTCAATGACGGTGTCGGACCGGAACACATAGTCCGGAACCACGAGATTGGTCGGCGCCGGACCTTTGCGAATGCGGCCGGCGGTGTCGTAATGCGAGCCGTGGCAGGGGCAGAAATAGCCGCCAAACTCACCCTTGCTCTCGCCTTCGGCGGCGCCCAGCGGCACGCAGCCGAGATGGGTGCACACGCCCATGGTGACCAGCCATTGCGGCTTGCCTTCCTTGGTCCGCTCGGTCAGCGACTGAGGGTCGCGGAGCTCACCCGCCGGTACGGCATTGGCGGCAGCCACTTCCTGGGGCGTCAGGTGACGCACGAACAAAGGCTGCTTGCGGAAGATCGTCTTGATCGACTGGCCCGGTTGCACCTGGCTCAGATCGACCTCGGTGGTTGCCAGCGCCAGCGTGTCGGCGGCCGGGTTCATCTGGTTGATCAGCGGCAGGACCACGGTCGCCGCGCCGACGCCCGCGAAACTGACGGCAGCGATATTGATGAAGTCACGACGGCGATGGCCTTGTTCTTCGGCCAGCGCTTCTTCGCGGTGCTGATGCTCGACTGTGGCCATCATCTGCCTTTGCGAAAACCCTTTGAGGCCGCGAGCCGGGCGGGACCGGATGGACCCTGCGCACATACTCGCGCGGCCGCATCCGGACGGGTCCGGCACGGCTGGCGCGCTGATAGCGCCGATTGCGGCGGTTGCAAATATTCTGTTTCGGTTCAGGAAGCCGCGCCATGCGCCTCGCCCTGTTCCAGCCCGACATCCCCGGCAATGTCGGCGCCATCCTGCGCAGCTGCGCCTGCCTTGGCGTGCCGCTGGACCTGATCGAACCGCTCGGCTTTCCGTGGGACGACAAGCGCGTCCGCCGGTCGGCAATGGACTATTATGAACGGGTCGAGATCACCCGCTACCCAGGCTGGGAGTCGTTTCGCGCCGCCCGGCCCGGCCGCATCGTGCTGATGACCGCGCATGCGAGCGTGCCGATCACGGCGGCACGGTTCGAAGCCGACGACATCATCGTCATGGGCAGCGAAAGCGGCGGCGCTCCTGCCCATGTGCATGACGAGGCGGCGTTGCGTGTGCGCATCCCCATCGTGCCCGGCTTGCGTTCGCTGAACGTGTCGGTCGCGGCCGGCATCGCGATGCACGAAGCGCTGCGGCAGACCGGCGGCTTGCCTTAGCAGTTCCGCTGTCGCAGAGCGCGTCCATGGCAACCGCAGCATCATCCAGTTACCGCGTCCAGGGCGCCACCGGCGATTGGGAAGTCGTGATCGGCCTTGAAGTCCATGCCCAGATCACCGCGTCCAAGGCCAAGCTCTTTTCCGGTGCCGCGACGGCGTTCGGCGCCGAACCCAATGCGCAGGTGTCGCTGGTCGACGCCGCCATGCCGGGCATGCTGCCGGTGCCGAACCGCGAGTGCATCCGCCAGGCAGTGCGCACGGGCATTGCGCTCGACGCCGTGATCAACCGCTGGTCGCGCTTCGACCGGAAGAACTATTTCTACGCCGACCTGCCGCAGGGCTATCAGATCTCCCAGCTCTACCATCCGCTGGTCGGCGAAGGCACGATCGCCATCGAGCCGGAGGGCGGCGAGCCGAAGACGGTCGGCATCGAGCGCATCCATGTCGAACAGGACGCAGGCAAGCTGATGCACGATCAGCACCCAACCCGCTCCTATGTCGACCTGAACCGCTCGGGCGTCGCGCTGATGGAGATCGTGTCCAAGCCGGACATGCGCTCCCCCGCCGAAGCCGGTGCCTATGTCCGCAAGCTGCGCTCGATCCTGCGCTATGTCGGCAGCTGCGATGGCAATATGGAAGAAGGCTCGATGCGCGCCGACGTGAACGTCAGCGTGCGCCGGCCCGGCGAGCCGTTTGGCACCCGCACCGAGACCAAGAACGTCAACTCGGTCCGCTTCGTCATGCAGGCGATCGAATATGAGGCGAGCCGCCAGGTCGATGTGCTCGAAAGCGGCGGCCGCATTGTTCAGGAGACTCGGCTGTTCGATCCGGACAAGGGCGAGACGCGGTCGATGCGCTCCAAGGAGGATGCGCACGATTACCGCTACTTCCCCGACCCGGACCTGCTGCCGCTGGAGCTGGACGAGGCGTTCCTCGCCGAGTGCAAGGCGAGCCTGCCGGAACTGCCCGATGCCAAGCGCCGCCGCTACGAACAGGAACTGGGGCTCTCCGCCTACAACGCCGCGGTGCTGACGGCCGAGGTCGAGACCACGCGCTGGTTCGAGACCTTGCTGGAAGCCGGCGGCGACAAGGTACCCGCCAAGGCTGCTGCCAACTGGCTGATCTCCGACCTGTTCGGCGCGCTCAACCGGCTGGGCCGGTCGATCGACGACAGCCCCGTCACGCCCAGCCAGGGTGCGGCGCTGCTCGGCCTGGTCGCCGACGGCACGCTGTCCGGCAGCCTCGCCAAGCAGGTGTTCGAGATCATGCTCGAGACCGGCGAAGACCCCGGTGCCATCGTCGAGGCGCGGGGGCTCAAACAGACCAGCGACACCGGCGCGATCGAAGCGGAAATCGCCAAGGTCCTCGCCGCCAATGCCGACAAGGTCGCGCAGTATAAAGCGGGCAAGGAAGCGCTGTTCGGCTTCTTCGTCGGCCAGACGATGAAGGCGATGGCGGGCAAGGCCAACCCGCAGGTGGTCAACGAACTGCTCCGCAAGGCCCTCCAATAGCCGTCACCCCGGCGAAGGCCGGGGCCCAGGAGTCATCTGGAAGTGAGCTGGACCCCGGCCTTCGCCGGGGAACAGCTAGAGCAGCCCCGCCAGCTCCGCCGGCCGCAGCTCCCCCACCTGCTGCTCGATCCGGCATTGTTCCGGCGCCTTGTCCGGCCGCCAGCGCAGGAAGCGGGTGGCGTGGCGGAAGCGGCGGCCGGTGACCTGGTCGTACTTTACTTCCGCGATCAGCTCCCAGCGCAGCGGCTGCCAATCGCCCGAGCGTTCCGTCGACCAGCGGCTCGGCCCGCCGGGCGCGTCGCCGGTGAAGCCCGGCGGTTCGACCAATGCCTCCAGCCGCGCGGTCAGCTCGGCCTTGTCGCCGGGCGGCGGGCAGAAGCCGACATGGTGCAGCTTGCCGTCCTCGCCGAACAGCCCGAGCAGCAGCGAGCCCGCCTCCTTCTTGCCCGAGGCATATCGGAAGCCCCCGACCACGCAGTCCGCGGTGCGGAGCTGCTTCACCTTCAGCATGGCGCGTTCGCCGGGCCGGTAAGGCTCATCCAGCCGCTTGACGATCACGCCGTCCAGCGCGCCGCCGGTTCGCGCGAGCCACGCGTCCGCCTGGGCCCGCTCGACAGTGGTCGGCGACAGCAGCAGCGCCGCATCACCATGCGCCGCATGGAAACGCTCCAAGGTCTGCCGACGGACCGAGAGCGGCTCGGCGGCGAGCATCTCGTCACCAAGCGCCAGCAGGTCGAACAGCATAAATTGTGCGGGCGTGTCGTTCGCCAGCTTGCGGATGCGGCTTTCAGCGGGGTGCAGGCGCAGCTGCAGCGCTTCAAACGACAGGCAGTCACCCACGGGAATAATCAGCTCACCGTCGAGGATGAAGCGCTTTGGCGTCAGCGACTGGAGCATCGCCGCGACCTCAGGAAAGTAGCGGGCCAGCGACTTGCCAGACTTTGAGATCAGCTCAACCTTGCCCCCATCCCGCAAGGCAATGCAGCGAAACCCGTCCCATTTCGGCTCGAACTGCCACCCTTCATCCTCGGGCAGCGCCTCGACCAGCTTCGCTTCCATGGGCGCGATGGCGTCCATGACTCAGCCGCCCGGCTCTGCCCCGAAGCGCTTGGCGCAGGCGTCGAGCACGGCGACGGGCGAGCCCAGCTGCACCACCTTGGCCAGCGCCTTGTCGCGCGCAATCTCACCCTGTTTCTGCGACATGCCGCGGGCGCGGATGGTGGCGCCGAGCTTCGGGTCGAGGTCCCGGCGCATTTGGTCATAAAGGCGGATGCGGTCGATATAATCCGCCTCTGACTGGCGCATTGCCGTGGTGAAGAACTCGGCCAGATCCTGGCAGCCCGCCTCTGCCTCCAGCCGGTCGGATGGCAAGGTGACGTCACCCGCCTTGGTCGCGGGATAAGCCGCTTCGCATTGCGGGATCAGCCGGTCCCATTTGCCCTGCGTGACCTTGTCGCCGAGGCCGGGCATCGCGTTAACCACGCCGGCAGCGCGGGTCTTGTCGAAACTGCCGCCTTCGGCACCGGCAAGCAGCGCATAATGGAGGATGCGGCCCTGCTGCTCCAGCGTCAGCTTTGCCTCGACATTGTTCGACGCCTTCCTCGCCTGGGCGGCCGCGACGACGCCGCAAGTCGCCGCGCGGTCGACAGGGTCGGCCGGCAGCTCGGCTTCGCGGGGGCCACAGGCGGTCAACGCCAAAGGCAGCATCAGCCAGGCGCGCATTTTCATCTCCCATCCGTAACGACGGGGATTACGGATGGGCGGCCTTCGGGTTCCGCTTGCGGCGGCGCGTGAAGAGGAGCGCAGTGCCGGTGATCACGCCGAGCAGCCCCAGCGCCGCCGCGGAAATCAGCAGCGGGTGGCTGGTGTCCTCGCGCTCAATAGGGTCTAGGATGTGTAGGCCCCACATAAAGTCGAATAGGCGCCACTGCCTTGTCCGCAGCGCCAGAATTGCGCCCGTGTCGGCGTCGACATAGAGGCGCGTGCCATCGTCGAAGCGAACGGCCCATGCCGGACGGGGCCGGCGCAGCTCCAGCGGGGGCCGAGCGGCGGGCGTGCGGCCGACCTCCGCAACTTTCGCCGTTGCGAGATAGGCTGCCCGTGCGAGCAGCACGGCCTCGTCGCGCGACACTGGCGGCAAGAGACGGCCGGTGACGAGATCGGCGCGGCGCGCTTCGCCGGTTGTGAAGCTCGCCACCCAAACGGGCCCGCCGGGCCGGCTCTCGACGACCAGCGACTTGAGCGTCCGCCCGCCGGTGTCGGGCCATTGCGCGACACCGGCATAGGCGAGCGGCACCGGCGTCGAGCGGAGATGCTCCCCGCGCACCTCCTCGATCGGCCGCGCGACCATCCAGAGGCCGGAGATCGTCCAGAGGAGGAGCGGCAGGGCGACAATCCAGCCGAGCCAGATGTGGAGGCGGCGGGAGATACGGTGTGTCGGCTTCACCTGATCCCCCTTTCAACGTCATCCCGAACTTGTTCCGGGACAAGGCCTGAGCTCGCAGCCGAGCCGATCGGATCCCGCCTTCCTGGACCCCTATCCCGAAACAAGTTCGGGATGACGGCAAAGGCTAGACGTGAATCGGCTTGCCCGTCACGGCCATCGCCGCTTCCTTCAGCGCTTCCGAATGGGTCGGGTGGGCGTGGCAGGTATAGGCGATGTCTTCGGACGTGGCGCCGAACTCCATCGCCTGCGCGGCCTGGGCGATCATCGTGCCGGCGACCGAGGCGATGCACCAGACGCCGAGCACGCGGTCGGTCTTGGCGTCGGCGATGACCTTTACAAAGCCGTCCGGCTCATGATTGGTCTTGGCGCGGCTGTTGGCGAGCATCGGAAACTTGCCGACCTTCACCTCGCCGCGCTCCTTGGCCAGCTCCTCGGTGAGGCCGACGCCGGCGATCTCCGGGAAGGTGTAAACGACGGACGGAATGACGTCATGATTCACGATGCCCGTCTGGCCGGCGATATTCTCGGCGACGGCAATGCCTTCGTCTTCAGCTTTGTGGGCGAGCATCGGCCCGGGCGCGACGTCGCCGATCGCCCAGATGCCTGGGACGGAAGTGCGGAAGTCGTGATCGATTTCGACCTGGCCGCGATTGTTGGTCTGCAGGCCGGCGGCTTCGAGGTTCAGCCCTTCGGTGTTCGGGCGGCGTCCGATCGAGACCAGCACCGCATCCGCTTCGATCGTCTGCGCCTCGCCGCCCTCAGCGGGCTCGACGGTGAGCGTCGCCTTGCCGCCCTTTACCTCGACCCCGGTGACTTTGGTCGACAGGCGGAACTCGAAACCCTGCTTCTTGAAAATCTTGTTGGCTTCCTTGCGGACCTCGCCGTCGAAGCCGGGCAGGATCTGGTCCAGATATTCGACGCAGGTGACCTTGGCCCCAAGGCGGCGCCATACGCTGCCCAGCTCCAGCCCGATCACGCCGCCGCCGATCACGACCAGATGCTCCGGCACTTTCTCCAGCTCCAGCGCGCCGGTTGAGTCGACCACCACCTTCTGATCAATGGTAACGCCGGGCAGCGGCGTTACCGAAGAGCCGGTCGCGATGACGATGTTCTTGGCGCGGACTTCGCGCTCGCCGACCTTTACCGAGTCCCTGCTCGTGAAAGCCGCATGACCCTTCAGCCACTCGACCTTGTTTTTTCTGAACAGGAACTCGATGCCGCCGGTCAGGCCCTTGACCGCATCCCGCCGCTGCGCGTGCATGGCGTCGAGATCGAGCGAGACATTGTCCATCCGGACGCCGAGCCTGGCCAGCGCCCCGCCCGCGGCCTCCGCGAACAGCTCGGACGCATGCAGCAGCGCCTTGGACGGGATGCAGCCGACATTGAGGCAGGTGCCGCCCAGCGTCTCGCGGCTTTCGGCACACGCGGTCTTGAGCCCCAGCTGTGCCGCCCGGATCGCAGCGACATAGCCACCAGGCCCGGCGCCAATCACGAGGACGTCGTAGTCGTATTGCTGCTCGGACATTCCAAAGCTCCGTCCGCCCTGAGCCTGTCGAAGGGCTGTTCTTCTTTAGCCGCCATTCACGAGAAAAGCAGGGCTTCGACAGGCTCAGCCCGAGCGGGATTTGGTGATGCTAGAGGTCGATGAGAAGCCTTGTCGGATCCTCGATCGCGTTCTTCAGCGCGACGAGGAACGTCACCGCCTCGCGGCCGTCGATCAGGCGGTGATCGTAGCTAAGCGCCAGATACATCATCGGGCGGATCACGATCTGGCCGTTGCGGACCACCGGCCGCTCCTCGATGCGATGGAGGCCGAGCACGGCGCTCTGCGGCGGGTTGATGATCGGGGTCGAGAGCAGCGAGCCGAACACACCGCCGTTCGAGATGGTGAAGGTGCCGCCTTTCATCTCGTCCATCTTCAAGCTGCCGTCCTTGGCGCGCTTGCCGAAATCGGCGATGGTCTTCTCGATCGTCGCCACCGACATATCCTGCGCGTCGCGGACCACCGGCACGACCAGGCCGTTCGGCGCCGAGACCGCTACCGACACGTCGACATAGTCACGATAGACGATCTCATCGCCTTCGATGCTGGCGTTGACCGCGGGCACATCGCGCAGCGCCTGCACGGCCGCCTTCACGAAGAAGCCCATAAAGCCCAAGCGGACCTGGTGCTTCTTCTCGAACAGATCCTTATACTTGCTGCGCGCCTCCATAACGGCCGACATGTCGACGTCGTTGAACGTCGTCAGCATCGCCGCCGTGTTCTGCGCTTCCTTCAGGCGCGACGCGATGGTCTGGCGGAGGCGCGTCATGCGGACGCGCTCCTCACGTCGGCCGCCGGAACTCGGAGCCGCGGCGGGCGCAGGGGCGGGAGCGGGCGCGGCGGGCTTGGACTTGGCCGAATCGATCGCCGCCTGCACGTCTTCCTTGGTCAGCCGGCCGTCCTTGCCGGTACCCTTGATCTGAGTCGGGTCGAGGCCATGCTCCAGCACCAGCCGCCGGACGGAGGGTGACAGGGTCAGGTCTCCAGCAGGCTCGTCCGAGGCGGGGGCGGCCGCAGCGGGAGCGGGAGCCGGCGCCGGGGCGGGAGCCGCAACCGCAGCACCCCCCGCCTCGATCGTGCCGATCACAGCGCCGACCTGCACCGTGTCGCCGACCTGCGCCGCATAAGCGCCCATCGTGCCGGCGACGGGCGATGGCACCTCGACCGACACCTTGTCGGTCTCCAGGCTCGCGACCGGCTCATCGGCGGCAACCGCCTCACCCGGCTTCTTCAGCCATTCGCCGATCGTCGCTTCGGTGATCGACTCGCCGAGCACCGGCACTTTGATTTCGGTAGCCATTCTTCTTTCCTCAGCTCGTCGGGGCTTGCTTCGGGCCCGAGGTCGCGGTGTTGGCGCCGGCGCGGGTGCGGCGGATCTCGCCGCGGACGCTGTGGCCGAGCGCATCGGCGATCAGCGCGCCCTGTTCGGAGGTGTGGCGCTTGGCGAGGCCGGTTGCGGGCGACGCCGACGCGGCCCGGCCCGCATAGCGCGCGCGGGCTGGCCCGACGCCCGCATCCGCCAGGCTCTGTTCGATCCAAGGCTCGACGAAGGTCCAGGCGCCGTTGTTCTTTGGCTCCTCCTGCGCCCAGACCACATCCTCGAGACTGGTCATCCGCTTTAGCCGCACCGTCAGCGGCTCGTTGGGGAAGGGATAAAGCTGCTCGATGCGGACGATTGTGGTGTGCTTGTCGCCAGCTGCGTCGCGCGCCTCCATGAGGTCATAAGCGACTTTGCCAGTGCACAGGACCAGGCGTTTCACCTGGTCATCGGCCGGTGCCGAAGGATCGGAGAGGATGCGGCGGAAATGGCTAGCACCAAGGAAATCCTCCGCCGCGGATACCGCCAATTTGTGCCGCAGCAGCGACTTGGGCGTGAAGATCACGAGCGGCTTGCGGAACGGCCGCAGCATTTGGCGGCGCAGAATGTGGAAGTAGTTGGCTGGCGTCGTGCAGTTGGCGACCTGCATATTGTCCTGGGCGCAAAGCTGCAGATAACGCTCCAGCCGCGCCGAGCTATGCTCCGGCCCCTGCCCTTCATAGCCGTGCGGCAGCAGCATCACGAGCCCGTTGGCGCGCAGCCACTTGGCCTCGCCCGACGAGATGAACTGGTCGATCATAATCTGCGCGCCATTGGCGAAGTCGCCGAACTGCGCTTCCCAGAGCACCAGAGTCTTCGGGTCGGCCAGCGCATAGCCATATTCGAAGCCGAGCACGCCATATTCGGAAAGCGGCGAGTCCAGCACCTCGAAGCGGCCGTGCGGCAAGGTGGTCAGCGGCACATATTTGCTCTCGGTCTGCTGATCGACCCAGACTGCATGGCGGTGGCTGAACGTGCCGCGGCCTGAGTCCTGGCCCGACAGGCGCACGCCATAGCCTTCGGTTACCAGGCTGCCGAAGGCGAGCGCCTCGCCGGTGGCCCAATCGAAGCCCTGGCCTGATTTGAACATGTCGCGCTTGGCGTCGAGGATGCGGGCGAGCGTTTTGTGGACGTTGACGCCATCGGGAACGGTGGTGAGCGTACGCCCAAGGCTGTCGAACAATTTGCGGTCGATGCCGGTCTCGACATTGCGCCGCGCGCTTTCGGCGTCCGCGGGCTTGTTAAGGCCCGACCAGCGTCCGGCAAACCAGTCCGCCTTGTTCGGCAGATAGGACTTGGCGCTTTCGAACTCTTCTTCCAGCTGGGCAGTGAAGCTGGCGGCGCACTCAGCGGCGAAGCCTTCCGCGATGACGCCCTGGCTGGTCAGCTTGCCGGCATAGACGGCGCTGACCGGCGGGTGGTCCTTGATCTTCGCGTACATGAGCGGCTGGGTGAAGCTCGGCTCGTCGCCTTCATTGTGGCCGAAGCGCCGGTAGCACCACATGTCGATCACGATGTCGCGGCCGAAGCGTTGGCGGAACTCGATGGCGATCTTGCAGGCGAAGGTGACCGCTTCGGGATCGTCGCCGTTCACGTGGAAGATCGGCGCCTGTACGCCCTTCGCTACGTCGCTCGGATAGGGCGAGGACCGCGCAAACTGCGGGCTTGTCGTAAAGCCGATCTGGTTGTTGATGATGAAGTGGACGCAGCCGCCGGTATTGTAGCCGCGCACGCCAGAGAAGCCGAGGCACTCCCAGACAATGCCCTGGCCCGCAAAGGCCGCGTCGCCGTGGATCAGCACCGGCAGCACCTGGTCGTGCTTGTCCAGATTGTCGCGCATGACCTGCGTCGCGCGCACCTTGCCCAGCACCACAGGGTCGACCGCTTCGAGGTGCGACGGGTTCGGCACCAGCGACATATGGACGCTGATTCCGTCAAACTCGCGGTCGGTGGAGGTGCCGAGATGGTATTTCACGTCGCCAGAGCCGCCGACGTCCTCCGGATTGGCCGAGCCGCCCGAAAATTCATGGAAGATGACGCGGAAGGGCTTGGCCATCACATTGGCCAGCACGTTCAAGCGACCGCGATGCGCCATGCCATAGACGATCTCGCGCACACCATGCTGGCCGCCATATTTGATCACGGCCTCCAGCGCGGGGATCATTGCCTCACCACCGTCGAGGCCGAAGCGCTTGGTGCCGACATATTTGCGGCCCAAGAACTTCTCGAACTGCTCGCCGCGAATGACGGCCGACAGGATCGCCTTCTTGCCTTCGGGCGTGAACTCGATCGCCTTGTCCTGACCTTCCATCCGGTCCTGAAGGAAGCGGCGTTCCTCGGTGTCGGCGATGTGCATGTACTCGAGGCCGACCGGGCCGCAGTAATTGCGCTGCAGAATGGCGACGATCTCTTTGACCGTCGCCTGTTGCAGGCCAAGCACGCCGCCAAGATAGATGGGCCGGTCGAGATCGGCGCCGGAGAAACCGTGATATTCGGGAGTCAGATCCGCCGGCAGCTCGCGCTGGTGCAAGCCCAGCGGGTCGAGATTGGCGGCGAGATGTCCGCGCACCCGGTAGGTGCGGATCAAGAGCATCGCACGGATCGAGTCGGCGGCGGCCTTGGCGATGGCATCGGGGTCAGCGGGCGCGGCCGGGGACTCCCTGGTCTCGGCCTTGGGCGCGACGGCGCTCTGGGTCGGATCGAGCGCCGCGGTCAGTGCATCGGTGTCGGCCGGCGGCCAGTTGCCGCGCTTCCAGCTCGGGCCTTCGGTGCTCGCCTCCAGCCCCTCGAAGAAGCCGCGCCAGCTCGGCTCGACCGAGCCGGGGTTCGCGACATAGCTGCGGTAAAGCGCCTCGACGAACGAGGGCGACACGCCTTCGATGTCGAACGTACTATTCTCGTATCCCATAACCCTCACCGTTCGTCTCGAGCGAAGTCGAGAGACGTTGGGAGCGCCCCCAGGCCCGTGTCTCGACTTCGCTCGACACGAACGGATGTGGGGTGCGTTCCCGGTTGCGGTTACCCCTTCAACAGCGCCTGCAGCGTCTCGCCGAGTTCCGCCGGCGAGGGCGACACGCGGATGCCCGCAGCTTCCATCGCCGCGATCTTGTCTTCGGCGCCGCCCTTGCCGCCCGAGACGATCGCGCCGGCATGGCCCATGCGGCGGCCCGGAGGTGCGGTGCGACCGGCGATAAAGCCGACCGTCGGCTTCTTTCGCCCGCGTTTCGCCTCGTCGATAAGGAACTGCGCCGCCTGCTCCTCCGCGTCGCCGCCGATTTCGCCAATCATGATGATCGACTTGGTGTCGTCGTCGGTTAGGAACAGCTCCAGCACGTCGATGAAGTTGGTGCCGTTGACCGGATCGCCGCCGATGCCGACCGCGGTGGTCTGGCCCAGGCCCGCGTTCGATGTTTGGAACACCGCTTCATAGGTAAGCGTGCCGGAGCGCGAGACCACGCCGACCGAACCTTTCTTGAAGATGTTGCCCGGCATGATGCCGATCTTGCACTCGTTCGGCGTCAGCACGCCCGGGCAGTTGGGCCCGATCAGCCGCGACTTGGAGCCGGACAAGGCGCGCTTCACCTTAACCATGTCGAGCACCGGAATGCCTTCGGTGATGCACACGATCAGCGGCACCCCCGCGTCGATCGCCTCAAGGATCGAGTCCGCGGCAAAGGGCGGCGGGACGTAGATAACCGACGCATCCGCGCGCGTCGTCTTCACCGCTTCCTCGACCGTGTCGAAGACGGGGAGGCCGATATGCGTCGTGCCGCCCTTGCCCGGCGTGACGCCGCCGACGACCTTGGTGCCGTACGCAATCGCCTGTTCCGAATGGAACGTGCCCTGCGCGCCGGTGAACCCTTGCGTGATCACCTTGGTGTTCGCGTTGACGAGAATGCTCATACTTTGTGTCCGACCCCGATGAAGGCCACCCAAGGGGGCGACGCTTAGGCTTTCAGGCTGTTGTCGATGCCGGCGCAGGCAGTCATCAGTTCCTTCACCGCGTCCACCGATACCTGGAAGTTCTGCTTGGCGCTGTCCGACAGCTCGATCTCGACGATCTTCTCAACGCCGCCTGCGCCGATCACCACCGGCACGCCGACATAAAGGTCATTCTGGCCATATTGGCCCTGCAGGAACGCCGCGCAGGGCAGCAGACGCTTCTGGTCCTTGAGATAGGCCTCGGCCATCTCGATGCCGCTGGTGGCGGGCGCGTAGTAGGCCGAACCCGTCTTCAAGAGCGCGACGATCTCGCCGCCACCGGACCGGGTGCGCTGAACGATGGCGTTGATCCGCTCCTGCGTCGACCAGCCCATCTTGATCAGCGCCGGGATCGGGATGCCGGCGACGGTCGAATATTCGATCACCGGCACCATCGTGTCGCCATGACCGCCGAGCACGAACGCGGTCACGTCCTTCTTCGACACGCCGAATTCTTCGGCAAGAAAGTGGCGGAAGCGCGCCGAGTCCAGCACGCCCGCCATGCCGACGACCTTGTTGTGCGGAAGGCCCGAGAACTCACGCAGCGCCCAGACCATCGCATCGAGCGGGTTGGTGATGCAGATGACGAAGGCGTTCGGGGCATGCGCCTTGATGCCTTCGCCAACCGCCTTCATGACCTTCAGATTGATTCCGAGCAGATCGTCGCGGCTCATGCCCGGCTTGCGCGCGACGCCGGCGGTGACGATGCACACGTCCGCGCCGGCAATGTCGGCATAGTCGTTGGTGCCCTTGAGGTTGCCGTCCTTGCCCTCGACCGGGCCGCACTGGTTCAAGTCCAGCGCCTTGCCCTGCGGTACGCCCTCGACGACATCGAACAGCACCACGTCGCCCAGGTCGCGGGTGAGCGCCAGATGCGCGAGCGTGCCCCCGATATTGCCTGCACCAATAAGAGCAATCTTGTGCCGAGCCATGCGGTCCCTCCCTGAGGTTTGCGAGGGCGCTTAGGCCGGAACGGTTAAGGGTTCAACCGTGCGCTGTGGATTATCTTTGCTACTGCGAATGAGTTGCAAGAAGGTCTGCACTCGTCATCCCGAACCTGTTTCGCAATAAGGCATCCGCAGCTCCTTCAGCTGGACGTGCTCACGAGCATCCGTCGCATCGACACTTGTTCCGAAACAAGTTCTGGATGACGATAACAGCATTACCCCAAAGCCGCGAGCTTCTCTTCCGCCTGGCGGTCCAGCTCGGCGCGAGACTTCTTCTCCGCCGCGGTCTTGAGTTGGCCGCAGGCAGCATCGATGTCGCGGCCCCGCGGGGTGCGGACAGGCGCGGAGATCCCGGCCTCAAAGATGATGTTGGAGAAGGCGCGTATGCGCTCTGGGTCCGAGCACTCGTACGGGGCGCCGGGCCAGGGGTTAAACGGGATCAGGTTCACCTTCGCCGGCAGCTTGTACTTGCGGATCAGGCGGACGAGCTCGCGCGCGTCCTCGTCGCTATCGTTCTTGTCCTTGAGCATCACATATTCGAACGTGATGCGGCGGGCATTGTTGGCGCCGGGATAGTCGGCGCATGCCTGCAGCAGCTCCTCGATGCCATATTTGCGATTGAGCGGTACGATCTCGTCGCGGACGTCCTTGGTGACCGCATGCAGCGACACGGCCAGGTTGACGCCGATCTCCTCGCCTGCCTGCGCCATCTTCGGCACCACGCCGGACGTGGACAAAGTAATGCGGCGCTTCGACAGGGCCAAGCCATCGCCATCCATGACGATCCGCAGCGCGTCGCGGACATTGTCGAAGTTATAAAGCGGCTCGCCCATGCCCATCATGACGATGTTGGTGAGCAGGCGCCCTTCCGGCTGGCTCGGCCATTCGCCCAGCCCGTCGCGGGCGAGCATCACCTGGCCCACGATCTCCCCCGCGCTCAGGTTGCGCACCAGCCGCATCGTACCGGTATGGCAGAAGCGGCAGTTGAGCGTGCAGCCGACCTGCGAGGAGACGCACAAAGTGCCCCGGTCCGCATCGGGGATGAAGACCATTTCATAGTCCTGGCCGTCGTCCGAACGGAGCAGCCATTTGCGGGTGCCGTCGGTCGAGACCTGCGCCTCGATCACCGCGGGCCGGCCGATTACGAAGCGCTCGGCGAGCCAGGGCTGCTGCGCCTTGGCGATGTCCGTCATCAGCGCGAAGTCGGTGACGCCGCGATTGTAGATCCAGTGCCACAGCTGCTTGGCGCGCAGCTTCGCCTGGCGCTCGTCCATTCCGGCGGCGAGCAGCGCCTCCCGGATCTGCGGCTTGGACAGGCCGACCAGATCGACACGGCCATCAGCGCGCGCAGGCGCGGCGCGAGGCACGGGAACGGGATCGATATGGCCGGGAATCTGCATGGCAGGAGTCATCGCGCGCCCATGTAAGGAGAATGCGGCCCTTTTGCGAGCCTCACGCAGGGGCGTGGCCGGCACCCAGATGCACGACGGTCTCCACCCCGCCTTCGATCATCACCATTGATCCCTGCGGCAAACTGGGAGCAATCGGCGCGGACCAGCGCGGCTCGACGTCTATGCCGGTCATCAGACCGCGCAGTACGCGGCTCGACATGCCGTGCATGATGATGAGCTTGTCACCATCTTCGTGCCCATGCTCCTCCAGCCATGAGGTCAGGCGCGCGGCGATTTCGTCATACCATTCGCCCTGCGGCGGCCGCGCCGAGAAGAGCCCGCAGCTGCGATCCACGATCTCGCCCTGTTCCTCGATGATCTCGCGATAGGTGCGGCCGCCCCATATTCCCACGTTGATCTCTGACAGGCGCTGGTCGCGCCGGGCGCGATGCCAATCCGCGCCGATATGCTCGCAGACAATGGCGAGAGTCTGCAGGGCCCGCCCATAAGGCGAGGCCCAAAGATGCGCCGGCCGGGCGCCATCGCCCAGAAAGCGCACCAGCCCCTCGCCCATCGCATCGACCTGGGCGAAGCCGGCGCGGGTAAGCGGCGTGTCCATCGCGTCCCCCTGCATGCGGCCAGCGGCGTTGAACACGGTCTCGCCGTGACGGGCGATGAAGAAGCGGCCGGGGAATTGTGCGAACATTCGCCGCGCTTACCCCCCTTCGTCATTCCCGCGAAAGGCTCTCCTGAGCCTGTCGAAGGACGGGAACCCAGTTCTTTCTTCTTTCGCACCTGCAGCAACGAAGGTAGCTGGGTTCCCGCTTTCGCGGGAATGACGAACCTATGAAACCTCTGAAGATCGCACTGGCCGGGCTCGGCACCGTCGGTGGCGGCGTCATCCGGCTGCTCGACACGAATCGCGAGCTGATCGCGCGCCGCGCCGGGCGGCCGATCGAGGTCGTGGCTATTTCCGCCCGGGATCGGACAAAGGATCGCGGTGTCGACCTCTCCCGCTTCGACTGGGTCGACGACACCGGCGCGTTGGCCGATCACCCCGGCATCGACGTCGTCGTCGAGCTGATCGGCGGCTCCGATGGCCCCGCCCTCGCGCTCGCCCGCAAGAGCATCGCCGCGGACCGCGCCTTCGTCACCGCCAACAAGGCGATGATCGCTCATCACGGGCTGGAGCTCGCCGAGGCGGCGGAAGCAAAGGGTACCGCGCTCAAATATGAGGCGGCCGTCGCGGGCGGCATTCCGGTCATCAAGGGTCTGCGCGAAGGCGCGGCGGCCAATGAGCTGGCGCACGTCTATGGAATCCTCAACGGCACCTGCAATTACATACTGACGACGATGGAAGCGGAAGGCCGCGACTTCTCCGACGTGCTCGCAGAGGCGCAGGCGCTGGGCTATGCCGAGGCGGATCCCAGCTTCGACATCGACGGCATCGACGCGGCACACAAACTCTCGATTCTGGCGAGCCTCGCTTTCGGCACGCGCCTCGACTTCGATGCGGTGCAGGTCACCGGCATTCGCCACGTGCTCGCCGCCGACATCGCCGAGGCGCAGGCGCTCGGCTACAAGGTCCGTCTGCTCGGCCATGCCGAGACGCTGGGCGACGGGCTGTTCCAGCGCGTCCACCCGCATCTGGTGCCGGTCGATCACCCGCTCGCGCATGTCGCGGGCTCACTGAACGCCGTCGTCGCCGAAGGCAATTTCGTCGGCCGCCTATTCTTCCAGGGGCGAGGTGCAGGTGACGGTCCGACCGCAAGCGCAGTCGTCGCGGACCTGATCGATATCGCACGCGGCGAGTTCGGCCCCGCTTTCGCCATGCCCGTGGCCTCGCTGGACGTGCGCGACGCAGCGGATGCAGGCGAGCGGCGCGGGCGCGCCTATCTGCGCTTCACCGTCGAGGACAAGGTAGGCGTGCTGGCCGAGATCGCGGCCGCAATGCGCGATTCGAACGTCTCGATCGAAAGCCTGATTCAGCGCGGTGCGCAGGAAGACGGCTCGGTGCTGGTCGCGATCGTCACGCACGAAAGCCCCGAACGGAACATCACGCAGGCGCTGGAACGCCTGGAAGGTTCCCCCAGCATCCGCGGCAAGCCGATGCTGATGCACATTCTGGATTGAACCCGCTAAGGACGGGCCGTGCACAGCCTGGCCGTCTTCCTGCGCCTCCAAGGCCGTCCCGTCATTCTGGCCGGCGAAGGCGCTGCTGCCGAGGCCAAGCGGCGACTGCTGCAGCGAGCGGGCGCGAACGTCGTGAGCGAGGCATCGGACGCCCGGCTCGCCATCGTGGCGGTGGACGAGCCGGACGAAATCGTCGGGCGGCTGAAGATGCGAGGCATTCTCGTCAACGCCGTCGACCGGCCGGATCTGTGCGATTTCACCTTGCCTGCGATGGTCGACCGCGATCCGGTGCTGATCGCCATCGGCACCGGCGGCGCCTCTGCCGGGCTGGCGAAAGCCCTGCGGCAGCGGCTGGAACGGCTTCTTCCCGCGAGTTTGGGCGACTTGGCGTCGGCCATGCAGCGGGCGCGAGCCGACTTGCGCAAGCGCTGGCCCAACCCTGACGACCGTCGCCACGCTATCGACGCGGCTCTGGACGAAGGGGGTCAACTCGACCCGTTCTCGGGCAGAACCGATGTCGCGAGTTGGCTCGTCGATGCGACGGCGCCTTCGCCCAATCGGCTCGTCATGATCCAGCTTGCCTCGCCCGATGCGGACGATCTGACGCTCAGACAAGCACGGCTGCTCGGTCAGGCAGACCTGGTGTATCACCGTCCCGATGTGCCTTCCGCGATACTCGACCGCGCCCGGGCGGATGCGCAGCGAATTGCGTGCGACCGGACGCCCGACAACCCTGGTTCCGGTCTGGCGCTCGACCTGTCTATGGGGAACGCGTGAAGCAGTTCGCCTATATCGATGACGGTGCCGAAGTGCATTCGGTCACGCCCCAGGAGGCCGCGGCGGCGAATGGCTCGGCGCAGCTGATCTGGATTCACCTCAGCTTGACCGACCCCGCCACCAAGAGCTTCCTGACGGAGCGACTCGGCCTTTCGGACGTGGTGACCAGTGCGCTGACCGCGCTCGAGACTCGGCCCCGCTGCGAGCCGATGGAAGGCGGCGCGCTCGTCAACCTGCGCGGCATGTCGCTGCAGGAAGAGCCCGAATCCGATCCCCTCGTCTCGATCCGCCTGTGGATCGGGCGCGGCTGCATCGTGTCGCTGAGCCGCTACACGCTTAGGGCCATGCCGCCGATGTGCGCGGCGATCAAGGCGCACAAGGTCAGGGACCCCGGCGATTTCGTCGCCATGCTCGCTGACGAGATCACCGATCAGCTCGACCCCGACGTTGCCGAACTGGGCGACCGTCTTGACGATTGCGAGCTCGTCCTGGACGCGCGCCGCGCCTTCACGCTCCGGCGCCGAGTCGCATTGGTCCGCGCGAAGGCGATTTCGTATCGGCGCTTCGTCGCTCCGCAACGTGTTGCGCTGGACAGGCTGTCGCGGCTTGGCGCCGAGTGGCTCGAAGAGGACGACCGCCTGCACCTGAGCGAATCCGCCGATCGCTTCGCGCGCATGACGGAAGAGCTGGAGGCAGTGCGCGAGCGCGCCGCGCTTATGGCGGAGCAGATCACCGACTTGCGGGCCGAGCTGATCGACACAAGGTCGCTGTGGCTTTCCGTCGTGGCGCTGATCTTCCTGCCTCTGACTTTCCTGACCGGCCTGCTCGGCATGAATGTCGCAGGCATTCCCTTTGCGGAGGAGCCCTGGGCATTCTGGGGGGTCGTCGGGGTCTGCTTCGTGCTCGGCACGGCGGTGATGGTCTATTTCGTGCGGTCCCGCTTCCTGCGCTGACTCAGCCGATGAACGCTTCCACGGCGGAGAAAGCTTCATCGTCGGTCATCTGGACGGGCGGGTGTTTGCAGAACCAGGCAGAAGCGGGGAGGATGGCGCCGGCCATGCCGCGGTCGCGGGCGAGTTTGGCGCAGCGGATCAT
>NZ_DASZBC010000006.1:0-429534 GCF_035944535.1 Sphingomonas sp. | reverse complement strand
GCCCCCGCGCTGCCGCCGCCTGAGCTTTCGACCGCTACGGTTGCGGTTCAATGCCGCTCCGTCCTGGAAGCCTCTTCGGCTTCTCTTCTGGCGAGCAGATACTGCTTCTGAGCGGAGTCTGCGGATGTCCGCTAAGGGTCGAAAGCGGACATTCGCGACCGGTGCCGTTTTTGGCCATCGGAAAGGGTGACGAAGCTTCGCTGTGGGGAACAGTGTGGGGGTGGGCTAGATTACCTGAAAACAATCAAAGGAAATCAGCCTCATAGATCGGTTAGTAAGACGGACACTCTCTCCGCCACCACTGCTTTGCAAGGAACGGCCCACAGCTCCATCCGTTCTGCTCTCCGGCCATGTAAGGCCCCTTTCCAGGAGAGCATCGATGAACAACTCCGTCGTTTCCGCCGTGTTCGATGATTATGACGAAGCCGAGCGCGCCCTGAACGAACTGCGCCGCGCCGGTGTGCGCGAGAGTGCCCTATCCGTGATCGCGCAGCGCGACGGCAAGACCACCGAGACGAGCGACGGCCATACCACCGAGCATGACAAGCATGGCAGCATCATTCGCGGCCTGATCGGCGGCGGCGCGCTGGGTGCCGGACTCGGGGTCGCGGCGCTCGCCATTCCGGGCGTCGGTCCGCTCGCAGCGGTCGGCGCGATCGCGGCGTCGGCGGTGCCGGAAGCGATGGGCATCGGCGCTGCGGTCGGCGCGGCAGCCGGCGGCCTCAACGAAGCGCTCCATAAGCATGGCGTCAGCAAGGAAGATGCGGCCTATTATGGCGACCGCATCAAGCAAGGCGGCATTTTTGTCTCGGTCGATCCGCGCGACGCGGGCATCAGCCGCGAAGCCGCGGAAGACATTCTCTACCGCTATGGCGGTCACAGCTCCACGCGGGCGCGGTCGACCGCCGCAGCTTATTGACGACCAATCGGGGCACCCCGCGCGGGTGCCCCGCCCCTCACCTGCCGGCGAGCGTCACGATCTTGAGCGGCTCGCCGGGCTGCAGCCGGTCGCCAGCAGTTTTTCCATTCAGCAGCAGGAACAGCTCACGAGGATGCGCATCGGCCATCCGTGCAGCGAGAGTTTCGATCGTATCGCCGGGCGCGGCTGCTACGGTGCGGATGATGCGGGGACGCAGCCGCGCCGCCTCTTCCGGCGACAGGCGGCGGAAGGATCGGAACAGATCGGCGATCAGTGCCAGGCTGGGTTCGGCCGGGGGTGACAGCACCGCGAAGTGATAGGCTTGGCCGTTGCCGCCGTCATAGGTGGCGATGCTGATCGGGACGACGCCCTGCTGGGCGGCCAGCTGCAGCTGCACGAAGATCGCCGGCAGTCCGTTGACCACCGCCTGCGACACGCTTGCCTGGGCCTCGCCCTGGCCGACGATCTGCCGGATCAGCGCCTGCGCGTAGAGATCCAGCCGTCCTTCCGGCATCGCCGCGCCGCCAAACTCGCCGCGTAAGCCGCTCGGTCCGGTCAGCATGATCGCTTGCGGGCTGTTGGTCAGCGTGAATCCCGGCGGTGCGGTGAAGGCGATGCGCATCACCGGATGGGCGAAGCTGCGTCCGAACACGAAGCCCTGCTCCGGATCGTCGCCATAGAGCAGGCCGTCGACTTCGCTCAGATAAGCCGCCTCGTTCTCGGGCAGCGCATTCGTGTCTGATATGACTTCCCTCGCCAGATCTCGGGCGCGGGCAATGCGGTTTTCGGTCAGCGGGTGGCTGCGCGCCCATTCAGGGATGGCGCTGGCCTCGTCGCGGCCGCTGGTACTGGTAAGATAGCGGTCCTGACGTCCCAGGGCGGCGAGCATGTCGGACGCGGCGTGCGGGTCGTAGCCGGCGGCCTCCAGATAACGGATGCCGAGCGCGTCCGACTCATATTCCTGCCCGCGCGAATAGCGGAGGGTGAAATATTGTGCGGCCTGGCTTGCGAGACGGGTCAGCTGCTCGGAGCCGGTCAGGCTGACCGCGATCACGCCCAGGGTCCGCCAGATGGAACGCCGCTCCTGCCGCCGCGAATGGGCACCGACGATATGACCGATTTCGTGGCCCAGCACGGAAGCGAGTTCGGCTTCGCTAGTGACGATCGCGAAGAGGCCACGCGTCACGTAGATATAGCAGCCCGGTACCGCAAAGGCATTAACCACGTCGGTGTTGACCAGCGTGAAGACGCACTGCCCGCCCAAGCCGGCTGCTTGCGCCATCTTCTCGCCCAGTGCGGCAACATAGCGGGACTCGGGCCCGCCATAGGCTCCGCCGAACTCCGCAAGCAGGCGGGGATGCTGTTCCTCGCCGTACGCACGGTCCGCTTCGGAAATGCCCACCTGCCCTTCGGGTGCGCCTCCGCATGAGCCGAGAAGGAGTGCGGAAGCGGCCAGCGTGGGCAGCAAGCGGGAGGAGATCGGCATGGGTCGGCTATGTGAGCGCAAGCGGTCGCCTGACAAGGGCTTCAGCCCTGCGTCCGTATGGCTACATGGGCGACACCCTCGCCGGCGCGGCGCGCCTGCTGCTGGGAGTGGGCGAAGGGGTCGGAATGGCCGTGGGTGCGGGCATAGAGCTCGTCCAGTTCCTCGATCAGCCGGCTGCCCTGCTCGCCACCATTGATCCGGATGAGCGCGTCGATTTTCGCTTCCAGCCGGTCGTCATTCTCCTTGGATGAGGGGGAGCCGATATAAAGAAAGTAGGCAAGGCCAACGACCTGCCACAGCAACTGCAGGAACTCGGACTGCCAGTTCTCAAATAGATCACGAGCCCATTCGGTCAGAAAGGATGAATAAACCGGCGCCTGGCGATGTTCCGCCGCGTCCTCTTGGAAGGCGACCCATCCGAAGTGAAGGTGCAAGATCAAGGATACCAGGAAGAACGCAATAGTGAGCCAGGCATAGCCATAGCGTTTGAAGAAACCGATCCGCACATGCGCCTCCTTTGTTCCGGATGAGGAACGAGGACGGGGCAGCGTGAGTTCCGATTGCAACCAAGGCTGCGGCAGTCTTATCATCCTGTTCGCTAAGGGGAGCGAGCCATGGGCTATGCCGAGGATAAGCGGCTGCACGACCTGATTGATCTGGTCGGCATGCGCGCGCAGGCGACGACGGTCGGGCTGATCCAGTTGTCGGTCGAGTTAAGGCGTGCCGGCGTGCTCCAAGATACGGCGGTCGAGCGGATCAAGGACGCGATCGCCAATGAAATCTGCCTGACGCGCCCCAAGTCGATCCCGCAGGAACATTTCCGGGCCAACCTCCAGTGCCGGCTCGACCGCCTGTTCGCGGGCGAAGAGCCGGTTGGCGAAGCGCGCCCGCTTCAGGACTGACGGCGGGTCAGCCTCTGCACGGCGATCAATGACCCAAAAGCGGCCAGCGTCTGCACCGCCAATCCCGCCGTCCACCAGCCGGCAAGGCCGAAGGGAAGCAACAGCCAGATCAGGAGGTCGGTTTCCGCGAGCCATAGCGGGCGCGGCGTCGGCTTGCCGATCCAACGCTGATGCTCCAGCAGCGCGGTCATAAAGCCCAGCGTGGCGGCCGCCATGGCCACGCTGCCCCAGCCGAACTCGCGCAGGTTCCAGCCCAGCGCCAGCTGGGCGGCTCCGGCCGCCGCAAGACGGAGCTGGCGGGACCGCTCCCGATCCCGGCGCAATCTGAGGCTAAGCGCACCAAGGTGCCGGCCGAGCGTGTCGAGCGGCCCTGAAAGCAGTGCCAGGATGAGTGCCGGCCAGCGCCAGCCGCCAACCAGCAGCAGGGCGGCCAACATCAGCAAGGCCGCCGAGCCGGTGCGGAGCAGACCGGGATCGACCATGGCGCCCATTGCCTTGGGGGCGAGCAGCCGCGCGAGAGGATCGAAGACATAGCGGTCGACAAGCCCGGTCGGGCGCCGCGTCGCGCCGCGGCTGATCGCCTGTTCCACCAACTGCGCTGCGCCCCCATCTTCCACCCGCGCGAGAATGGCGATGCCCTGGACAGGCACCCGCTCGGCGCCGGACTGGATCGCGTTCCTCAGCAAGGTCGACTGCAGCTCCCATTCGCCGAGCATGCGGGCTGTGCGACGGACGAGCTCGCCATCCGCGAGCAACAGTCCGGCCCAGCGGGCGCTGGCGTCGATCAGCTCCCATCCGCGGGTCTCCGCCGCATCGGGAAGCACCAGGATGGAGGGGGCGGCGCCGGCGAGAAGCCGTTCGGCCGCACTCAGGTCGGTGACCACGCCGTCGGCAAGCAGCAGCAGCTTTTCCTCGGGCCGGACGCGCTGCGCCACGTCATCGACCTGACGCACGAGCTCGACCGAGATCCCGTCGCGCCGCAACCGCGCGCTTGCCTGGGTGAGCAGCGGGGTCAGCCGCTCGGCGACGATCATGATCCGAGCCGCGCCCGCTTCGACGAGCAGCCTGCCCTGGTGCTCCAGCACCGTTTGCCCGGCGATCGGCAGCTCGGCGCGCAAACAGGAGCCGTCCGACGCCTCTTCGCCGGCGACGATCAGTCCGGTCAGCATGATTGGCCCCGCATCGGGCCGGGCTTAAGCGCTAAATCGCGCGGGCAAAAGCGGGATCAGAGCGAGAGAATGGCGACCGCGCCGCGGATCTCGGCTAGAAGCTGAGGATCGCGCCGTCCGGCGGCCGCCTGGCTCGCCTGTTCCATCAAGCCGCTGGCGCCGAAGCTCGCGGCCAGGCCCTTCAGCCGCAGCGCGGCATCGCGCCACGCACCTTCATCGCCGGCGTCCGCCATGGCCCGGCAGTGCCGCTCGGCGCTTTCGACAAAGGCGCCGCGCAGTTCGAAGACAAGGTCCTGATCATCGCCAAGAGCGGCGGCGAGCGTGGTGTTGAGGGCTTGTTCGAAGGACATGGCCGCAGCTTATCCCCGAATTCCTTAAGGGCCGGTAACCTCCAGCTTGTTCTCACGGGGGCAAAAGCTGTTATGCTCCGCCGCATGACCGGGGGCAGCAACATCGTCGGGCTCAGACCCGAACCGCAAGACGATCTGATCGAGGAAGACGTGACGCCTGCCGTCCCAGAGCCGGACTATGACGAACCGAGCGTGCGGAGCGGCGCCGACCGAGTGATCCCGATCCTGCTGGCGCTGGCTTCGCTGGCGTGGATCGGCTTTGCGGTGTGGACTTTGGTCACGCGCGAACAGACGCTGGCCGATATCGCCGTCTTTGTGGGAACCGCGAGTGCGCCGCTTGCCCTGTTGGGCGTAATCGGGCTGCTCGCGCTGCGCACCAGCCGGCGCGAGGCGACGCGCTTCCTGTCCACCGCTCAAGGGATGCGCGCCGAATCCGCGCGGCTGGAGAACAAGGTCGCCGAGCTGACCGCGCGAATCGATGCGAACCGCGAGGCGCTGTCCGACCAGGCGGTCCAGCTGACCCAGATCGGCGAGGAAGCAGCCGCCCGGCTCGCCACCATCGCGTCAGGCTTCCGCAGCGACGGCGAGGCGCTCGACCGCCACGCCGACACGCTGGTCCAGTCGGCGGACAGGGCGAGCAAGGAACTCGACCTTTTGCTGGCCGCCTTGCCCAAGGCGCAGGAACAGACGGGCAGCATCGCCATCGCGCTCGACGCCGCCGGTAGCGCGGCGCTGACCCAGGCCGGCGCGCTTGAGGCGCAGTTGTCCGCACTGCTCGCGCGCGGCCGTGAGGCGGACGAAGTCGCGAGCGGCGCGGCGCAGCGGCTGGCCGCCCATCTCGCGCGGATCGAGGGCACGACCGAGGCGGCGCGCGCGCAGCTCGACGTGACGGCCGAGCAGATGAACGCGTCCGTGCAGGCGTCGCTGGCCCGCGCGGCCGAAGCGCTCGAGGAAGCGCGGCGGAGCGTCGAGGCGCAGGGTTCGGCGATGCTGGCGCTGGTCGACCAGTCACGGGCTGCGCTCGATACGACGGGGACCGAGGTGATGTCTGCCCTTTCCTCGCGTCTCGAGGCGATCGGCACCGAAATCGATGCGATCGGCCGTTCGATCTCGAAGCACGACACCACGGGCGGCGCCTTGGTCGAAAAGCTTTCGACCGGGCTAGCGGATGTCGAGGAGCGGCTGGCGCGGCTCGATCAGGATGGCGGCACCCGCACAGAAAGGCTCGCCGGCGCGGTGCAGGCGCTGGGCGATCATGCCGAACGGCTTTCGGGCGCGCTGGCGAGCGCCGGGGACGCGGCCGACGGCTTCATCGGCCGCAGCGAGGCACTACTGACGGCACTCGATGCGAGTGCGCGGGAGATCGATGAGACTTTGCCCGCCGCCCTTGGCCGGCTCGACGGCTATGCGGCGGCCAGCCAGGAACGCATCCAGGCGATGCGGCCGGCGATGAGCGAGATCGAAAGCGGCGCCACCGCCGCGCTCGACCGGCTCGCCCAGACCGAAAAACTTCTCCAGCAGCAGCGCGAGGCGATCGAGATTTTCGGTCAGGCAGCCGACCGGCAGCTTCAATCCGGCCGGCGCAGCGTCGCCGAGCTGTCCGAAGCGCTCGACTCCGCTCATGGTCAGATGGCGGCGGTTGCGGACGGCTCGGGGCCGCAGCTGATTGACGTGATGCTCCGTGTCCGCGACGCCGCGTCGCAAGCCGCCGAGCGCGCGCGTGAGACGTTCGAGCGGATCGTCCCGCAGGCGGCGGCGTCGATCGGCCATGCCGCCGACCAGGCGCTGGAGGAAGTAGTCGCCGCTCGGGTCGAGAAGCAGGTGCTGGCCGTTGCCGACGCGGCCGAGCGCGCGGTCGCTGCGGCAAATGCGGCCGCCGCGATGCTTCAGGACCAGATGGCGCAGGTTTCGCAAGGTGCCGCCGCGCTCGAGGCGCGGGTGGAGCAGGCGCGCGAGCAGGCCGATACCGCCAATCGCGAGAGCTTCTCGCGGCGCGCCTCACTGCTGATGGAAGCGCTCAACTCGACCGCCATCGACGTTGCCAAGATCCTGTCCAACGAGGTGACGGACACCGCCTGGGCCGCCTATCTGAAGGGCGACAAGGGTGTGTTCACGCGCCGTGCCGTGCGGCTGCTGGAGACGAGCGAGAGCCGCGCCATCCTCACCCATTATGACAGCGACCCGGAGTTTCGGGAGCAAGTCAATCGCTACATCCACGACTTCGAGGCGATGCTGCGCAACGTCCTTGCCACGCGCGACGGCAGCCAGGTGGCGGTGACCCTGCTCTCGTCCGATATGGGTAAGCTCTATGTAGCCCTCGCCCAGGCGATCGAGCGGCTGCGGACGTGATCAACTCTCGGGCGTGAAGAAGTCGAGATCGGCGGGGCCGATCCAGCCGTTGACATAGTTTGCATAGTAGAGCGTGAACAGGATCGCCGACACGATCGTGGTGCGGAGCGCCAGGCGTCCGATGCTGAACTGGTGCGGCGCGCTGTCGGCCTGGCCAGGAATGCGCTCGGCGCCCGCTTCCTCATGCGTGCGGACGCCAAAGGGGAGCACCAGGAACACCGACAGCGCCCAGAACAGCAGATAGATGGCGAGGATAGAGGTCCAGCGCATAGCGGCTAGGTCCTAGAGCATGATCTGTTTAGGTAGAAGCGCCCTTTATTCGTCGCCCCGGGCTTGATCCGGGGCTAGGCTTTTCGTGTCGGAGGGGGTCGCCGTTATCGCTGAAGAAGCCAAGGCCCGGATCGAGTCCGGGCCGACGCCGCAAAGGTCAGCAAGCCAAGGTGATCACGCTCTAAACCCGCAGCAACAGCACGTCGACGATCGGCTTCTTGCCGGTCCATTCGACCGCCGTGCGGCGTACCGCCAGGCGGATGGCCTCGCGAAGCTTCTCGTCGTCCTTGCCGCCGGCGCGAGCCGCGTCCGCGGCTGCGTCGCGCGCATCGGCAAGGAAGTCTTCCTTGTCCTCTTCGACCGGGATGCCTTGCAGCCGCACTTCGGGCTCGCCCTTCAGCCGACCGCCGCCATCGAGCGCCACCGCAACCGACATCTGGCCATAGGCGGCGATCCGTCGGCGTTCGTTGATCGTCGCACCGTCCGCCGGCAGGATCACATCGCCGTCGAGCACCAGCCGTCCGGCGCGCTCCTGCCCGATCACCTTCGGGCCATCGGGGCTCAGCCGCAGCACCGTGCCGTTTTCCTGCACGACCGAGCGCGGCACGCCTTGTTCCTCGGCGAAGCGCGCCTGCTCGGCCATGTGCCGGCGCTCCCCATGGACAGGCAGGATGATCTCGGGCCGGATCCACTTGTACATCAGCGCGAGTTCGGGCCGGCCCGGATGGCCGGAGACGTGCACGTGCGCCTGGCGGTCGGTGATCATCCTGATGTTCTTGGCGGCAAGCGCGTTCTGGATGCGGCCGATGGCCATTTCATTGCCCGGGATCTGCTTGGACGAGAAGACGACGAGGTCCCCTTCCGAGAGTTTGATCGGGTGCTGGTCGAACGCAATCCGGCCCAGCGCGGCGCGCGCTTCACCCTGCCCGCCCGTGGCCACGATCAGCACTTCGCGCGGCGGCAGCTTCATCGCCGTCTCGAAGTCGACCGGCTCCGGAAAGTCGCGGAGATAGCCGACGCTCTTCGCGACCCGCAGGATGCGGTCGAGCGAGCGGCCCGCGACGCAGATGCGTCGTCCAGTGTCCGCCGCAACCTGACCAAGGGTCTGCAGTCGGGCCGCGTTCGACGCGAAGGTGGTGACGAGCACCCGTCCCGTCGCTTCGCCGATCACCGCGTCCAACCCCTCGCGCACCGCGGCTTCAGAGCCCGAAGCTTCGTCGTTGAACACGTTGGTCGAGTCGCAGACGAGCGCCAGCACGCCCTTGTCGCCGATCTCCTCAAGCTCGGCGGCTGTGGACGGCGTGCCGAGCAGCGGCTCCTCGTCCAGCTTCCAGTCGCCGGTGTGGAAGACATTGCCGTAAGGCGTCTGGATCAGCAGCGCATTGCCCTCGGGGATCGAGTGGGCGAGCGGCACATATTCGAAGCCGAACGGCCCCAGATGAAACTGGCCGTGCTCGCGGTCGATTACGTGCAGCTTCACCTGCTCGCTGACGCCCTCCTCCTCCAATTTGCCGCGGATCAGGCCAGCGGTGAACGGCGTGGCGTAAAGCGGCACACCGAGATCGGCGGCGAGGTAGGGCAGCGCACCGATATGGTCCTCATGACCATGAGTCAGCACGATGCCGAGCAGATCGTCCAGCCGCTCCTCGATGAAGCTCATGTCCGGCAGGATCAGGTCGATGCCGGGATAGGCGGGGTCTGCGAAGGTGATGCCGCAATCCACCATCACCCATTTGCCGTCACACCCATAAAGGTTGACGTTCATGCCGATCTCGCCCGAACCGCCGAGCGCGAGGAAGAGAAGTTCTTTACCGGGAGTCATTACAATCCTTGAAAGCGGCAAACACCGTCATCCTGAACTTGTTTCAGGATAAACTGTCCTCCTGCGGAGCGGTGGAGGCCTTATGCCGAACCGAGCTCGGCATGACGATCATATAGGTGAGCAGCTAGGCTTTTACACGCTCCGCCAGCATCGCCAGCCCACGCAACGTCAGATCATGCTCGACCGCATCGAAGACGGTCGTATGACGCTCGAACAGCACGGCGAGGCCGCCGGTGGCGATTACCTTGGCCGAACGGCCAATCTCCGTCTTCATGCGCGCGATCAGCCCTTCGATCAGCGCGACATAGCCCCAATAGATGCCGATGTTCATCTGATCGACGGTGTTGCGGCCGACGACCGAGTTGGTCGCCGGCGCTTCGATCGCGATGCGGGGCAGCTTGGCGGCGGCGTTGACCAGCGCATCGAGCGAGAGGTTGATGCCCGGCGCGATGATCCCGCCCTTATAGGCGCCCCGATAATCGATCCAGTCGATGGTCGTCGCGGTGCCGAAATCGACGACGATCAGGTCGCCTTCGTGCAGCGCGTGCGCCGCGATCGCGTTGACCGCCCGGTCGGCGCCGAGATTCTGCGGCTCGTCGACGTCGAGGTCCATGCCCCACTCGACCGGCGCCCGCCCCGCGATCAGCGGCGTGACGCCGAAATATTTGGTCGAAAGCACTTCCAGGTTGTGCAGAGCGCGAGGCACGACGGTCGAGATGATCACCCGGTCTATTGCCGAGCGCTCCAGCCCCTCCAGGGTCAGCAGCTGCGTTATCCAGACGGCATATTCATCGCCCGTGCGCCTGGGATCGGTCGCGATCCGCCAGCGCGCCCGAATGCCGCCGCCTTCGACTAACGCGAAGACGACATTGGTGTTTCCCGCATCGACCGCGAGCAGCATCATTCATTCTCCGTCATCGCGAGCAAAGCGAAGCAATCCAGCCCCGCACTCGCCCATCTGGATTGCCTCGTCGCTGCGCTCCTAGCAATGACGAAGACTAGATTGTGAAGACGTCGCCGGCGTGGATCACTCGGGCCTCGCCGGACGCCAAGCGCAAGCGGAGCCCGCCATTTTCGTCCAGCCCGTCGAACAGCCCTTCGAGCGGCGGCTGGTCGGGCAAGCGCACCGACAGCGCCGTCCCGACCGGATGCGCCCGTTCCAGCCAGCGGCGGCGTACTTCGTCCAGCGACAGCCGCCACCTGGACAGCCAGCGTGCGAACGCCTCCGCCAGATCGTGAAGGAACAGGTCGGGATCTGGCGCGGCAAGGCCTTCAGCAGGCAGGCTGGTGACCGGGCGGTCCAGCCCTTCGGGATGGTGCGCCAGGTTGACACCGATGCCGACCACCACCGCATCGCCTCCGCGTTCCAGGAGAATGCCGGTCAGCTTGGCGTCGCCAATGAACAGGTCGTTCGGCCATTTGATCCAGGGCTCCGCGCCATAGGCTCGCAAGGTCTCATCGAGGGCAACGGCGGCAACCAGCGCCAGCGTCGCCGGGTTAGGATCGGTCTGGCGCAGCCGGACGATGGTGCTGGCATAGAGGTTGCCGGGCGGCGACACCCAGGCACGGCCCAGTCGCCCCCTTCCTGCTGTCTGTTCGACCGCGCGCAGCCAGAGCCCGTCGGCCGCTCCGCGCGAGGCGAGGACCAGCATATCGGCATTGGTCGACGCGGTCTCTGCGACCGTGCGGATCTCGATCAGAACAGGGCCCGGGCGGCGTTGACGCTGACAATGCCCAGCGCCGGGATCAGGAAATAGCCGAGCGGCGACATCGCGAGGGCCGAGATAGCGATCAAGCCACCTTCGACCTTGTTATCGACCGGACGATAGGCCGGCGCAGGCTCGTCGAAGTACATCGTCTTGACGATTTTCAGATAATAATAGGCGCCGATCACCGACGTCGCGATGCCGATGGCGGCGAGCGGCCACAGCCCGGCACGGACCGCTGCGTCGAACACCACGAACTTCGACCAGAAACCGAGCAAGGGCGGAATGCCGGCAAGCGAGAACATGAAGATGGCGAGCGCCAGCGCCAGGCCAGGACTGGTGCGCGACAGGCCCGACAGGCTGGCGATCGTCTCGACATTGCGCCCGTCCGCATCGCGCATCTGCAGCACGACGAGGAACGAGCCCAGGGTCATGACGATGTAGATCGCCATATAGGTCATCACCGCGGCCACGCCGTCGGGCTGGCCTGGCTGCACCGCCGCGAGGCCGATCAGGGCAAAGCCGACATTGTTGATCGACGAATAAGCGAGCAGGCGCTTGATGTTGGTCTGGCCGATCGCCGCTACTGCGCCGAGCACGATTGAGGCCAGCGCCGAGAAAATCACGATCTGGCGCCACGCCTCGTAAGCCGGCCCCATCGCTTCGACCGTTACGCGCACCATCAGCGCCACCGCAGCCACTTTCTGGACCGAAGCGAAGAGCGTGGTCACCGGGGTTGGCGCGCCTTCGTACACGTCCGGCGTCCACATGTGGAACGGCACCGCGGCGATCTTGAATGCGACACCGGCCAGCACGAAGACGAGACCGAAGAGCAGGCCGGTCGAGACCTCGCCGCCGAACGCGAGCGCGATGGCGTCGAACTGCGTCGTGCCCGTGAAGCCGTAGAGCAAGGTGATGCCGTAGAGCAGGATGCCGGAGGCGAGCGCGCCGAGAACGAAATATTTCAGCCCCGCCTCGGCCGAGCGATTGTCGCGGCGCATGAAGCTCGCAAGGACGTAGGACGACAGGCTCTGCAGCTCCAGGCCGACATAGAGGGTCAGCAGGTCGGATGCGGACACCATCATGCCTGCGCCCACGGCCGAGAGCATGATCAGCACCGGGTATTCGGCGCGCAGCCGGTCGCCGTTGCGCTCGAAATAGTCGGGCGCGAGCACCACCGCCACTGCGGCGCCCGAATAGATCAGCACCTTGGCGAATGCGGAGAAATTGTCCGCCCGGTACAGCCCGCCGAACGCGTCGCCTTGCGGGTTCAACGATGCAAAGACCGCGACGATGAAGAAGATCACCGCCGCCCAGCCGATCCAGCGCGACGCTTTGTCGCCGCCATAAGCCGCGCACATCATCAGCGTGATGGCGCCCAATGAGAGGATCACCTCCGGAAGGGCGACGAGGAGATTGTGTCCGTAGTCCATATTACCTCGTCATCCCCGCGGAAGCGGGGACCCAGGAGTCGCAAAGAGAAGGTGGGTTCCCGCTTTCGCGGGAATGACGAAATGAGCCGCACATCAGTGGTTCGCCTCCGCCTTGGCCGGGGCGGCGTGCGCCGCTGTCCCTGCAGCAAAGGCCGGATCGAAGCTGGGCTTGGCACGGTCGATCCGCTGCACCAGCGCGCCGATGTCCTGACGCATCGGGGCGAGGAAGCTCTCCGGATAGACGCCCATCCACAGCACCACGGCGGCAATGGCGCCTAGGCTGACGATCTCGCGTCCGTTCAAGTCCGGCAGCGCCTCCGCCTCTGGCGTACGCGCGACCCCGAAGGCGATCCGCCAATAAAGGTAGAGCGCATAGGCGGCGCCCAGGATGATGCCTGTCGTGCAGAGCGCGGTCGCCCAGGTCGAGACCTGCCAGGCACCCATCAGCGACAGGAACTCGCCGACGAAACCGCTCGTCCCCGGCAGGCCGATCGACGCCATGGTGAAGAGCAGGAACAGCAGCGCATAGCGCGGCATGTTGTTGGAGAGGCCGCCATAGGCCGCGATCTCGCGCGTGTGCAGCCGGTCGTAGATCACGCCGACGCAGAGGAAGAGCGCGCCCGAGACCAGGCCGTGCGAGAGCATAACGATCATCGCACCCTCGAGACCCTGCCGATTGAACGCGAACAGCCCGATGGTCACGATCGCCATGTGCGCGACGGACGAATAGGCGATCAGCTTCTTCATGTCCGCCTGCACCAGCGCGACCAGCGAAGTGTAGACGACGGCAATGCCGGAGAGGATCAGCACCAGCCAGATCAGCTCAGACGAAGCTTCCGGGAACATCGGGATCGAGAAGCGGATGAAGCCATAGCCGCCAAGCTTCAGTAGCACGCCGGCCAGGATGACCGAGCCGGCGGTCGGTGCCTGCACGTGCGCGTCGGGCAGCCAGGTGTGGACCGGCCACATCGGCACCTTAACCGCAAAGCTGGCGAAGAAAGCCAGCCACAGCCAGGTCTGCGCCTCGACGGGGAAGTCGGTCGCCATCAGCGTCGGAATGTCGGTGGTGCCGGCGAAGTTCGACATCCACAGCATGGCGATCAGCATCAGGACCGAGCCGAGCAGAGTGTAGAGAAAGAACTTGTACGACGCGTAGATGCGGTTCGCGCCGCCCCAGATGCCGATGATCAGATACATCGGGATCAGACCGGCTTCGAAGAAGATGTAGAACAGGAACAGGTCCTGCGCGGCGAAGGTGCCGATCATCAGCAACTCGACCATCAGGAAGGCAGCCATATATTCGGGCACACGCTTCTCGATCGAGGTCCAGCTCGCGAGGATGCAGATCGGCATCAGGAAGACGCTGAGCATGATCAGCATCAGCGCGATCCCGTCGATGCCGAGTGCCCAGGCGAAGCGGCCGAACACGGGCACATTCTCGACGAACTGCCATTGCGGCGCTCCCTCGCCCTGCCGGAACGTCACCCAGAGCAGGATGCCGAGCGCCAGATCAACCAATGTGGCGAAGAGCGCAATCCGGCGGGCATTCTCGGCGCTTAGATACAGGCACGCAATCGCCGCCGCGGTCGGCACCGCGAGCATTAGCGAGAGAATGGGGAATCCGAGCTGATTCACTTTTCTTCTCTCGTCATCCCCGCGCAAGCGGGGACCCACCTGCAGGATGCAGCCGGAATAGAAAACTGGGTTCCCGCTTTCGCGGGAATGACGAAGTGGCTGTGGTTCATGCCGCGATCGCCCAGGTGGCGAGGCCGGCCAGGCCGATCAGCATGACGAACGCATAGGTATAGACATAACCTGACTGAAGGCGGCCGCTCACCCGGCTGGTGCCGGCGACAAGGGCGGCGGCGCCATTGGGGCCGAAGCGGTCGATCGTGCCTTCGTCACCGCGCTTCCAGAAGAAGCGGCCAACGGCAAAGGCCGGGCGGACGAAGACGAGATGATAAAGCTCGTCCCAATACCATTTGTGCAGGAAGAACTTGTAGAGGCCGCCAAACGTATCGGTGAAACGCTGCGGCACCGACGTGTCCTTGATATAGGCCCACCAGGCGACGAGCAGGCCGACCAGCATCGCGACCGTGGCCGAGAGCTTCACCCACAACGGCACCTCGTGCATTTCGTGCATCAGGTGCGCGTCGAACGCCAGGCTGCCGGCCCAGAACGCCGCGCCATGCTCCGCGTCGAGGAAATAATGGTGGAAGGCCCAGCCAGCGAGCACCGCGCCGACCGACAGCAGCACCAGAGGCGCCAGCATCGACCAGGGGCTCTCATGCGGATGATAACCGCCGGTGCCATGCGGCACTTCGTCATGCGCGGCGTGGTGGGTCGAAGGCGTATGCCCCGCATCTTCCTGCGCCGGCGGGTTGTCGTGACCATGGTGATCGTGCGCGTCATGAACCGCGTGCTGGATATGCTCGGACGCAGCCCAGCGCGGCGTGCCGAAAAAGGTCAGGAAGACGAGCCGCCAGGAATAGAAGCTGGTCAGCAGCGCCGCGAACACGCCGACGGCGAAGGCCACGCCCCCAATGTCGGACCCATTGGCAAACGCCGCCTCGAGGATTGCGTCCTTCGAATAGAAGCCGGCAAAGCCGAACACGCCCGCCACGCCCACACCGGTGATCGCTAGCGTGCCGAGCGTCATTGCCCAGAAGGTGATCGGGATTTCCTTACGCAAGCCGCCATAAAAGCGCATGTCCTGCTCATGGTGCATAGCGTGGATCACCGAGCCTGCGCCCAGGAACAGCAGCGCCTTGAAGAAGGCGTGGGTGAAGAGGTGGAACATCGCCGCGCCATAGGCGCCGACGCCGGCTGCAAAAAACATGTAGCCGAGCTGCGAGCAGGTCGAATAGGCGATCACGCGCTTGATGTCGGTCTGCGTCGTGCCGACCGTCGCCGCGAACAGCGCCGTCGCCGCGCCCACGATCGTGACCACCGTCAGCGCCGTGTCGCTCGCCTCGAACATCGGCGACATGCGGCAGACCATGAACACGCCCGCCGTCACCATCGTCGCGGCGTGGATCAGCGCGGAGACCGGCGTCGGACCTTCCATCGCATCGGGCAGCCAAGTGTGGAGGCCAAGCTGCGCCGACTTGCCCATCGCGCCGATGAACAGCAGCAGGCAGAGCAAGGTCATCACGTCGACGCTACCGCCTAGAAATCCGACGGTCGCGCCGGCCATGGTCGGCGCGCGCTCGAGGATCTCCGGAATGGAGACGGTGCCGAACACCCAGAAGGTGCCGAAAATGCCGAGCATGAAGCCGAAATCACCGACACGGTTAACCACGAACGCCTTGATGGCGGCGGCATTGGCGCTCGGCTTATGGTACCAGAAGCCGATCAGCAGATAGGATGCGAGGCCCACCCCTTCCCAGCCGAAAAACATCTGGACCAGGTTATCGGCAGTCACCAGCATCAGCATCGCGAAGGTGAAAAGCGACAGATAGGCGAAGAAGCGCGGCTGGCTGTCGTCCTCCGCCATATAGCCCCAGCTATAGAGGTGGACGAGCGCGGAGACGGTCGTGATTACGACCAGCATCACCGCCGTCAGCGTATCGACGCGTAGCGCCCAATCGACTTGGAAGGGTCCCGAGCTGATCCACTGCAGCACCGGCGCGACATGCGCGTGCTCTGTGTGCGTCAGGAACCCGATGAAGATCGGCCAGCTGAGCGCGCATGAGATGAACAGCGCGCCTGTGGTGATCGCCTTGGCGGCGGTGTTGCCGATGGCGCGATTACCCAGTCCAGAGACGATCGCCGCCAGCAGCGGCAGGAAGACGATTGCCTGGATCATCCGTGCATCCGGTTCGCGTCGTCGACCGCGATGGTGCCGCGGTTGCGGAAGTAGATAACGAGGATGGCGAGCCCGATCGCCGCTTCACCGGCGGCGACGGTCAGCACGAACATGGCGAACACCTGGCCGACCAGGTCGCCCAGATAGGCGCTGAACGCGACCAGGTTGATGTTCACGGCAAGCAGGATCAGCTCGATCGCCATCAGGATGACGATGACGTTCTTCCGGTTGAGGAAGATGCCGAGAACGCCCAGCACGAAAAGGATCGCCGAGACGGTCAGGAAGTGGTTGAGGCCGATCACTTGAACAACTCCGTTCGTGTCGAGCGAAGTCGAGACACCCTGGTTAGCGACGACGGCTTCTCGACTTCGCTCGAAGCGAACGGGCGAAGGGGGGCCATCACAGCTCCACCCCCACGCCGACGGGCTGATTGACGTTGCGCGTCGCGTCCTCGGGGCGCCGCAGCACCTGCTTGCCGGGGTTTTGCGCCCTATAGTCCTTGCGATCGCGGTGGGTGAGCACGATCGCGCCGATCATCGCCACCAGCAGCACCAGGCCGGCGGCTTCGAAGATGTAGAGGTATCGCGTGTAAAGCAGTTGCCCGAGCGCCTGGATGTTCGACATGCCGGCAGGCGTCGCCGACCGGCCGGCCAGCGCGATGGCGCCCGATCCGCGGATCGTCACGGCGATGATGATCTCCGCCAGCAGCGCGATCGCAACCACGCTGCCGAAGCCTAGGTAGCGGGTGAAGCCCGCCCGCAGCTCGGCGAAGTCGATGTCGAGCATCATCACGACGAACAGGAACAGCACCGCAACGGCGCCGACATAGACGATCACCAGCAGCATCGCGATGAACTCCGCGCCCAGCAGAAGCATGAGCCCGGCCGCGTTGAAGAACGCCAGGATCAGCCACAGCACGCTGTGCACCGGGTTGCGTGCGGTGATCGTCAGCAGCGCCGACAGGATCATCACACCGGAAAAAAGGTAGAAGGCGACGGCCTGGATCATGGGTTGGCGGGCCGCTTAACGATAGGGCGCATCGGCGGCAAGGTTCGCCGCGATCGAACGCTCCCAGCGGTCGCCATTCTCGAGCAGCTTCTCCTTGGTGTAGATCAGCTCCTCGCGCGTCTCGGTCGAGAATTCGAGGTTCGGCCCCTCGACGATGGCGTCCACCGGGCAGGCTTCCTGGCACAGCCCGCAATAGATGCACTTGGTCATGTCGATGTCGTAGCGCGTGGTGCGGCGGCTGCCGTCCTCGCGTGGTTCCGACTCGATCGTGATGCACATCGCCGGGCAGATCGCCTCGCACAGCTTGCAGGCGATGCAGCGCTCTTCGCCGTTCGGGTAACGGCGCAACGCATGCTCGCCGCGGAAGCGCGGGCTTAAGGGGTTGCGCTCATAGGGGTAGTTGATCGTCGCCTTGGGCTTGAAGAAGTAACGCAGCGTCAGCGCATGCGCCTTCAGAAACTCCCATAGCGTGAACGCCTTGATGTGTTGGGCGAGGCTCATGAAACACCTTGGTAGCGGGTCAGCATCAGGAAGCCCGACACGAGGAACACCCACATGATCGACAGCGGCAGGAAGATCTTCCAGCCCAGCCGCATGATCTGGTCGTAGCGGTAGCGCGGGACGGTCGCGCGGACCCAGCTGAATATGAAGAAGAAGAAGAAGATCTTGGCGAATAGCCAGATGATGCCGGGAATGTCGAACCAGGGGATCAGGTCGATGTTGAGCGGCGGCAACCAGCCGCCCCAGAACAGGATGGCATTCAGCGCGCACATCAGCAGCACATTGGCGTATTCGCCGAGCCAGAAGAGCGCGAAAGCCATCGACGAATATTCTGTCTGATAGCCGGCGACCAGTTCCGACTCCGCTTCGGTCACGTCGAACGGCGTCCGCGCCGTCTCCGCCATGGAGGAGATCAGGAACACAACCCACATTGGAAAGAGCAGCGGGTTCAGCACGAAGCCGTTGAAGATGCCGAAGATATGGCCACGCTGCGCGTCGATGATGCCCTGCAGGTTAAAGGTGCCGGCCCAGAGCACGACTGAGATCAGGACGAAGCCAATGGAGACCTCGTAACTCACCATCTGAGCAGCGGCGCGCAACGCACTGTAAAACGGGTATTTCGAGTTGGAGGACCAGCCCGAGATGATCACTCCGTAAACGCCCAGGGACGAGATGGCGAGAATGTAGAGCAGCCCGACATTTATGTTGGCGAGCACCATCTCCGGGCCGAACGGGATCACCGCCCAGGCCATCAGCGCCACCGTGAAGGTGATAATCGGCGCCAGCAGGAACAGGCCCTTGTTCGCCGCTGTCGGGATGATGGTTTCCTGCAGGAACACCTTCAGCCCGTCGGCAAAGCTCTGCAGCAGACCGAAGGGCCCGACTACGTTCGGCCCACGCCGTAGCGCCATCGCCGCCCAGACCTTGCGATCGACATAGATGATCATCGCCACCGCCAGCATCAGCGGCAGCGCGATCAGCAAGATCCCGATCAGCGTCGCTACGAACCAGCCGCCTTCATAGCCCAGATAGGAGGCGAAGAAGTCAGTCATCATCAGATCCTCCCCGGGACGGGAAGGGGACCGCCGCAAAGCGGTGGTGGAGGGGGGACTGGGACCGGTGCAGGTGGAGGCCCCCCTCCACCATGCTGCGCATGGTCCCCCTCCCCGTCCCGGGGAGGATCTGAGAAGTGCCCATCACTCCGCCGCCTCCGCAAAGTCCTGGCCGTGCGTGATCTCGGCCGAGCAGCGTTGCATCGTGGGGCTTGCACGGCAGATCGCGTTGGTCATGTAGAAGTCGGCGATCGGGTAGGACATCGGGCCCGAGCCCTCGGTGGACAGCGACGGCGGGCTCCATTCGAACGGAGCGATCGCGCCGTCAAGGCCGAGCGCGGGTACTTCGGCGACCATTGCTGCGCGGAGGCCTTCGAGCGTGTCGAACGGCAGCGGCTTGCCGAGCACATCGGACAGCGCCCGGAAGATTTTCCAATCCTCGCGTGCTTCGCCGGGGGGGAAGACAGCCTTCTGTGCGACCTGAACCCGGCCTTCCAGGTTCACATAGGTGCCGCTCTTTTCGACATAGGATGCGGCGGGCAGGATCACGTCCGCGTGGTGAGCGCCCTTGTCGCCGTGATGACCGATATAGACTTTGAAGCTGCCGGCGAGCTGCCCGAAATCGACTTCGTCAGCGCCCAGCAGGAAAGTGAGCTTCGGCGCCGCCGAGAAGACCGCGCGGATGCCACCGGGCTGCGCATAGCCGAGCATCAGCCCGCCCATCCGTGCTGCGGAGAAATGCAGCGCGTTGAACCCGTTCCAATCGTGACGAACGAGGTTCAGCGACTTGGCCAGCGCCAGGCTCGCGCCTTGCGCCGCCTTCAGCCCAGCCCCTCCGACAATCACGGCCGGGCGCGACGCCGCCGCGAACGCGTTGGTTACCTCCGCCGGCAGCTTGCCGACGAGCGCCGCGTCATTGCCGAGCCAGTTCACCTTATAGGTGAGGTCCACCTCCGGGCCGATCCCAAACACCCGGGCACCGCGACGCATCGCTTTGCGGATGCGCGTATTGACCAGCGGCGCTTCGAGCCGCGGGTTGGTGCCGATCAGCAGGATCGCGTCGGCTTCCTCGATGCCGGCGATAGTCGTGTTGAAGTTAACCGCCGCAAGGCTGCTGGTGTCGTAAGCCAAGCCCGTCTGCCGCCCTTCGAGCAACGACGAACCGAAGGACCGCAGCAGCGCCTTCGCCGCATACATGGTCTCGCAGTCGACGAGGTCGCCGGCAATCGCCGCCATGCCGCCATCCGCGTGCTTCGCGATCTCGCCGAACGCGTCCTGCCAGCTCGCATGTGCGAGCTTGCCGTTCCGACGCACGAACACTTTGTCCAACCGGCGCCGGACCATGCCATCGATAGCGTGGCGCGATTTGTCCGACAGCCACTCCTCGTTCACATCCTCGTTGATGCGCGGCAGCACGCGCATCACCTGCCGCCCGCGGCTGTCGAGCCGGACGTTCGATCCGACCGCGTCATGCACGTCGATGGAGGGCGTCTTCTTCAGCTCCCACGGCCGCGCCTCAAAGCTTTGTGGCTTTTGCAGCAGCGCGCCGACCGGGCAGAGATCGGCGACATTCCCGGACAGCTCGCTGGTCAGCGTCTTTTCGAGGTACGTCGTGATCTGCATATTCTCGCCGCGGCCGATCGCGCCGATCTCCTCGACGCCCGCGACCTGCTCGGCAAAGCGCACGCAGCGCGTGCACTGGATGCACCGGTTCATCGAGGTCTTGATGATCGGGCCCATATATTTGTCGGTGACCGCGCGCTTATTCTCGTCGAAGCGCGAAAAGCCGCGGCCATAGGCCATGGCCTGGTCCTGCAGGTCGCACTCGCCGCCCTGATCGCAGATCGGGCAGTCGAGCGGGTGGTTGATCAGGAGGAACTCCATCACCCCTTCCCGCGCCTTTTTGACCATCAGGCTGTCGGTGCGGACTTCCTGATTGTCGGCGGCGGGCAGCGCGCAGCTGGCCTGGGGCTTGGGCGGCCCCGGTTTCACCTCGACCAGACACATGCGGCAATTGCCGGCAATGGCGAGGCGCTCGTGATAGCAGAAGCGCGGGATTTCCTTGCCCGCGGCTTCGCAGGCCTGGAGTATGGTCGCGCCCTGAGGGACTTCGACCTCGATCCCGTCGACGGTGAGTTTAGGCATTAGAAATCAGGCTCCGGGCCGAGCCTCTAGACGGGGGTTCCGGGCGGGGCAAGGGTCGAACCACATGCTTGCTCCCCGGTAAGGGCCGGGGAGCGTTGGCGGTGGCGACTAGGCCCCGGCCTGCGCCCGGAACGGCTGTTTACCGCAACCCTTCGGGTCCCAGTTCCGGACCCTTGTTGGTCATCTGGCCCGCCCAATAGCGCGCCGACACGTGATAAGCGGCCTGCGCGATCGCGCTCCTTAGCTCGCCACGGCCATAGGCCATGCGCGCCGCGCCTTGGCAGGCGGAGAGCCACGGCGCCAGAGAGTCGAAAATCCGGCCTTCGACTTCGGACGCGGGCTCGCTCTTGATCAGCTTCTCGGCGCCCTGCGGATTGCTGCGCGCCACGCAATCGGCGGTGAGGAACAGCGTCTTGGCAGGATCCTCCGCGCCCATGAGATCCTTTTCGACCGGTAGCTTGAAGCTTGCGAGGTCATAGACGGCCCGCTGGGGCTGCATGCCAAAATCGGCAAAGTCCCGCTTGTATAGCTCCTGCGCGATGCCGCCGCGCAAAGCCGAAATCGAGACTGTCTCCGTAGCGGCGTTCCGGCACTTGCCGGCTCCACCGAGCGAAGCCGCCGACCAGTCGACCTGGTTGCCCGAGAGCGGCAGGGTCTTGAGGAGCGAAACGGCCGCACCCCGGTCCGCCTTGACGATGCACTTGCCCAGTTCGGCAGCAGCCTTGGCCGGGCTGGGAATGTTCGCCTGAGCCGGCGGCGCCGACGCTGAAACTGCCAGAATGCCGAGAATGAGCAGCTTCCCCATCTGAACCCTCCTCCATTTCGAGCGTCGAAACGCCCGTTCGTTGCGCACACATCATGCGCCCGAGGCAGGGCTTTGGAAAGAGGAGTCTATTCCGCGGCCTGGGCCAGTAGGGACGCGCCGCGCTTCTCGATAATGCGGCGCTCGATCTCGGGGCGGAAGTGGCGGATTAGACCCTGGATCGGCCAGGCGGCGGCGTCGCCGAGCGCGCAGATGGTGTGGCCTTCGACCTGCTTGGTGACTTCCTCCAGCATGTCGATCTCTTCGATCTCGGCATTGCCTTCGCGTAAGCGCTCCATCACGCGCCACATCCAGCCGGTGCCTTCGCGGCACGGCGTGCACTGGCCACAGCTCTCATGCTTGTAGAAATAGCTGAGGCGGCTGATCGCGCGGACGATGTCGGTCGACTTGTCCATGACGATGATCGCGGCGGTGCCAAGGCCGGATTTCAGGTCCTTCAAAGCATCGAAGTCCATCGGGCAGTCGATAATCTCGTGCGCTGGCACCAGGGGCACGGACGAGCCGCCGGGGATCACCGCCAGCAGATTGTCCCAGCCGCCGCGAATGCCGCCGCAATGCTTCTCGATCAGCTCTCGGAACGGGATGCTCATCGCCTCTTCGACGACGGTCGGCCTGTTCACATGGCCGCTGATCTGGAAAAGCTTGGTGCCTTCGTTCTTCGGCCGCCCAAAGCTGGCGAACCAGGCCGCGCCGCGCCGCAGGATCGTCGGCACCACCGCGATGGATTCGACATTGTTGACCGTCGTCGGGCAACCATAGAGACCCGCGCCCGCCGGAAAGGGCGGCTTCAACCGCGGCTGGCCCTTATGGCCCTCCAGGCTCTCGATCATCGCGGTTTCTTCGCCGCAGATATAGGCGCCGGCGCCGCGGTGGACGAACACGTCGAAGTCGTAGCCGGAGCCCGCCGCGTTCTTGCCGAGAAAGCCGCGGTCATAGGCTTCGGCCACGGCCGCGAACAGCGTCTCCGCCTCGCGGATATATTCGCCGCGGATGTAGATATAGGCCGCCCGGGCCCGCATCGCGAAGCCGGCGATCAGCGCGCCTTCGATCAGCTTGTGCGGATCGTGGCGGATGATCTCGCGATCCTTGCAGCTGCCCGGCTCGGACTCGTCGGCGTTGATGACGAGGAAGCTCGGTTTGCCGGGCTTCGGCTCTTTGGGCATGAAGCTCCACTTCATTCCCGTGGGGAAGCCGGCCCCGCCCCGCCCGCGCAGCCCCGATGCCTTCACCTCATCGATGATGCCGTCCTGACCCTTCAGCATCAGGCTCTTGGTATCGTCCCAATCGCCACGGGCGATGGCCGCGTCGATGCGCCAATCCTGATAGCCGTAGAGGTTGGTGAAGATGCGGTCCTTGTCAGCGAGCACGTGCCGAAACCTCAAATATACTCGTCATCGCGAGGAGCGCAGCGACGCGGCAATCCGGAGAGCGGGGCGCCGCACTGGATTGCTTCGCTGCGCTCGCAATGACGGAGAAGCTGCGCGTCACGCCGCCCACTCCGACCTGTAATCGTGATTTTCCGAGACCATCGCCTGCAGCGTGGTCGGCCCACCCTCAGGCGCGCTGGTCTGGCGGCCGATCTGCGACAAGGTCTTCGGTTGCTCGCCCCTCGCCAGCGCGTCGAGCACGGCCAGCGTGCTATCGAACGTCAAGTCTTCGTAATTGTCGTCGTTGATCTGCACCATCGGCGCATTGGCGCATGCGCCGAGGCACTCGACCTCGCTCAGCGTGAACAGCCCGTCCGCGGTGGTCGAGCCCTTCTTCAGCCCGCGCTCATGGCACGCCCGGAACACGTCGTCGGAGCCGCGCAGCATGCACGGCGTCGTCCCGCAAACCTGCACATGGAAGCGACCCACCGGCCCCAGATTGTACATGGTGTAGAAGGTCGCGACTTCGTATGCCCGGATGAACGGCATATCGAGGAACCTGGCGACGAACTCGATCACCGGGATCGGCAGCCAGCCGGCCGTGTTCGTCTCAACGCCGACCTGATTCTGCGCCAGGAACAGCAAAGGCATAATCGCCGATTGCTGCCGCCCCGCCGGATAGCGACCGATGATCTCGCGCGCCTTCTCCTCATTGGCGGCGGTCCAGCCGAACGCGCCCCAACGCGCGCGGACCTCGGCCTCGTCCGGGATTTGAACTGCGTCAGCCATCAACGATCACATTCACCAAAAACGATATCGATCGCGCCCAGCACCGCGGTCACGTCCGCCAGCATATGGCCCTTGCACATGAAATCCATCGCCTGGAGGTGGCTGAAGGCGGTCGGGCGGATCTTGCAGCGCCAGGGTTTGTTCGAGCCGTCGGAGACCAGATACACGCCGAACTCGCCCTTGGGGCTTTCGGTCGCGACATAGACTTCGCCGGCCGGCACGTGAAAGCCTTCGGTGTAGAGCTTAAAGTGGTGGATCAGCGCTTCCATCGAGCGCTTCATCTCGCCGCGCTTCGGCGGCACCACCTTGCGGTCGAGGCTGGCGATCGGCCCGTCCGGCATCTCGTTCAGGCACTGCTTCATGATCCGCGCGGATTGATAGACTTCCTGAACGCGCACCATGAACCGGTCGTAGCAATCGCCACGGGTGCCGACCGGCACCTCGAAGTCCATCCGGTCGTACACGTCATAGGGTTGCGACTTGCGCAGATCCCACGGAATGCCCGCGCCGCGGATCATGGGCCCGGAAAAGCCCCAGGCGAGCGCGTCTTCCTTGCTGACGGTCGCGATGTCGACGTTGCGCTGCTTGAAGATGCGGTTGTCGGCGACCAGGCTGATCGCGTCGCCGAACAGGCGCGGCAGGCGCTTGTCGAGCCAGTCGCCAATGTCCGCGAGCAGCTTCAGCGGCGCATCCTGATGCACCCCGCCCGGGCGGAAATAGGCCGCATGCATGCGCGCGCCCGACACCCGCTCATAGAAGTTCATCAGGTCTTCGCGCAGCTCGAACAGCCACAGGTTCGGCGTCATCGCGCCGACGTCCATGATGTGCGAGCCGAGGTTCAGCAAATGGTTCTTGATGCGCGTCAGCTCGGCCCAGAACACGCGGAGATATTGCGCCCGCAGCGGGACTTCGAGGTCGAGCAATTTCTCGATCGCCAGGACGTAGGAATATTCCTGGCTCATCGGCGACGCGTAATCGAGCCGGTCGAAATAGGGTACCGACTGTAGGTAGGTCTTGTTCTCGATGAACTTCTCGGTGCCGCGATGAAGCAGGCCGACATGCGGGTCGACCCGCTCGATGATCTCGCCGTCCAGCTCCAGCACCAGGCGCAGCACGCCGTGCGCAGCCGGATGCTGCGGGCCGAAGTTGATCGTGTAATTCTGAATCTCGACGTCGCCGGCATTCTGGTCGCCGGGTTCGATCTCGCGCCGAAGGGTGTCGAGTGCCTCAGCCATGACGCACCTCGTACACAACACTCTGTTCCCCGGCGAAGGCCGGGGCCCAGTTTACTCCTGGCTCACGGCGCGTGAGCTGGACCCCGGCCTGCGCCGGGGAACGCGTAATCTCAGCCATTCTTGCCCTCCGGCAGGTCGGTGGTGCGCGGCGGGACCGGCTCGGCGGTCTCCGGCTGCGCCTTGTCGGCAGGCGGCTCGGCGGGAGCGCCGTCCTTCTGCACCGGCTTTTCCTGCGGCTGGTTGCCGGGGTGCGGCTGGCCGGCGCCCGTCTCCTTGACCGACTCGGTGACCTTTACTTCCTCGACCGGCGGCTTCGCGGCAGTGCTGGTGACGGTTCCTGCCTTCGATATCTGATCCGCGGTCAGGGGCGTCGGCGCACCCTTGGCTTCCGGCACGGCCTTTTCGTCGCCCGGCAGCACATATTCGGCGCCTTCCCAAGGCGAGGTGAAGTCGAACGCCCGGAAGTCCTGCGCCAGCTTCACCGGCTCGTAGATGACGCGCTTATGCTCTTCGGAATAGCGCATCTCGACATAGCCCGTCATCGGGAAGTCCTTGCGCAGCGGATGCCCGCGAAAGCCATAGTCGGTGAGGATGCGGCGCAGGTCCGGATTGCCGTCGAACAGGATGCCATACATGTCGTACGCCTCCCGCTCGAGCCAGCCGGCGACTGGCCACAGGCCCGTCACGCTCGGCACCGGCGTGTCCTCGTCCGTCGAAACCTTGACGCGGATTCGGTGGTTCCTGGTCACCGAAAGCAGGTGATAGACGACTTCGAACCGCTCGGGCCGCGACGGATAGTCGACGCCGGCAATCTCCATCAGCTGCTGATAGGCGAACTGGTCGCGCAGCGTCCTCATCGTCTCAACCAGGCTGTCGCGATCGACGATCAGCGTGACCTCGTACACGTGCTCGACGGCATCGAGCACCGCCCCGCCCAGTGCAGACCGGACAGCGTCGATCACGCCCTCATTCGACGCGATGCGTGGGGCCGGGCTCAGCATCCGATCCTCCCTGGCACGGGGAGGGGGACCGCGCGCGCCAGCGCGTGGTGGAGGGGGGGCAGGGACCGGCACAGGTGGAGGGACCTCTCCACCATGCTCCGCATGGTCCCCCTCCCCGTCCCGGGGAGGATTTCAGTCTGCGCCCTCACCGCTCGATCGTCCCCTCGCGGCGTATCTTTCGCTGCAGCTGCATGATGCCGTAGAGCAAGGCCTCGGCCGTCGGCGGGCAGCCTGGCACATAAATGTCCACCGGCACGATGCGGTCGCAGCCGCGCACCACCGAGTAGCTATAATGGTAATAGCCGCCGCCGTTCGCGCAGGATCCCATCGAAATCACGTATTTGGGCTCCGACATCTGGTCATAGACCCGGCGCAGCGCGGGAGCCATTTTGTTGCAGAGCGTGCCCGCGACGATCATCACGTCGGACTGGCGCGGGGAGGCGCGTGGGGCAACGCCGAACCGCTCCAGATCGTAACGCGGCATGTTGACGTGGATCATCTCGACCGCGCAGCAGGCAAGGCCAAAGGTCATCCACCACAGCGACCCAGTCCGCGCCCATTGGAACAGGTCCTCGGTCGAGGTAACGAGAAAGCCCTTGTCCGACAGCTCGGAGTTGAGGTCGTTGAAATAGTTCTGGTCCGGCAGCGTCCCCTCAGACGGGAACTTGTTTTCGGCCGGCGAGAGCATCACTCCCATTCGAGCGCTCCCTTCTTCCACGCATAGATATAGCCGAGCACCAGCTCGCCCAGGAAGATCATCATCGCCCACCAGGCCGCCCAGCCGGTGCCCATCAGAGAAACCGCCCAGGGAAAGAGGAAGGCCGCTTCCAGGTCGAAGATTATGAACAGAATGGCGACCAGATAGAAGCGCACGTCGAACTGGCTGCGGCTGTCCTCAAAGGCCGGAAAGCCGCACTCATATTCGCTGAGCTTTTCCGGATACGGCTTGTGCGAGCCGGTAAAGCGCGCGGCCACGATCGGCAGGAACACGAATGCGCTGGACAGCAGCAGCGCCACGCCCAGGAATAATAGGATCGGCAGATAGCCGGCGGCGACGGACGCCATCAAGGGAACTCCGACAGGAACTTGGGCGGGCATCTAGGCCGCTGCTTGGTGCGACGCAACAGTTTCGACCCGCCACGGAATGGAACCCCGGACTCGCACCACCCGTTCCGACCCGCACGCCGCCTGCGGGCGGTCGTGAACAGGAGGATGCCATGAAGATATTTGCTCCCGTGCTGCTTGCAGCATTGGCGCTGCCGGCCGCTGCAATGGCGCAGCAGACCGGCAACGACACCAGCACCGCAACCGAAACGCAGGAACGCTATTCCGAGGGGCAAGGCGACGATTTCCCGATCGGTCTGCTGGGCCTGCTCGGGCTTGCCGGTCTGCTCGGCCTGCGCCGGCGCAACGACACCCATCACGTCAACCGCTGATCGAGGATCGCCGAGATGAGAAAGCCACTGTTAGCCTTCGCAATCGCCACCGCCCTGTTCGTGCCCGGAATGGCCTCGGCCCAGTCGAATGCCGCGGTCGACACGTCCTATGGAACGCCGCCGCCGGAAGACGATAACGACTTCCCCTGGGGCCTGCTCGGCCTGCTCGGCCTGGCGGGACTGATCCCGCGCAAGCGCCACGACCATGTCAACATAGACAACCGCACCAACCGCTAAGGGAGGCGGCGGGGCCGTTTGTCTGATTTCGTCATCCCGCGAAAGCAGGGGCCCAGCCGCCCGAAGGGCCACAAGAAATCTGGGTTCCCGCTTTCGCAGGAATGACGCGTGAAAAATGATCAGCGCAGTGCGCCCGCGACCAGCTTGTGTAGGCGGGAGTGGAGGCCGTCGTTCGCGGCGAGGAATTCGTTGCGCTCCATGATCCGCTCGCCGCCGCGAAAGTCGGTGACGAAGCCGCCCGCCTCGCGGACCAGCAGCACGCCGGCCGCCACGTCCCAAGGCTGAAGGCCGCTCTCCCAGAAGCCGTCATATCGCCCGGCCGCCACCCAGGCGAGATCTAGCGCCGCCGATCCCAGCCGCCGGATGCCGGCAACTTCAGGCGCCACCGCGCCGAAGATGCGGCTCCACTGCGCCAAGTCGCCATGGCCCTTGTACGGGATGCCGGTCGCGATGAGCGCGTCGGCCAAGTCGCGGCGCGAGGACACGCGCAGGCGCTGATCCTGCAGCCAGGCGCCCCTGCCCTTTTCCGCCCAGAAGCTCTCGTCGGTCAGCGGCTGATAGACGATGCCGCTGGTCACTTCGCCGGACGGCTCCTGCACCGCGATCGAGATGGCGAAGTGCGGAATGCCGTGCAGGAAGTTGGAGGTGCCGTCCAAGGGATCGACGATCCAACGCGGCTTGGACGGATCGCCTTCGATCTCGCCCGCTTCTTCCATCAGGAAACCCCAGTCGGGCCGCGCCTTTTTCAGTTCCTCATAGAGCGTGCGCTCGGCGCGCTGATCCGCCTGGCTGACGAAATCGGCCGGGCCTTTGCGTGAGACCTGCAAATGCTGCACTTCGTTGAAGTCGCGCCGCAGCCGCGGCGCCGCCTTGCGCGCGGCGCGCTCCATGACGGTCAAAAGGCCTGAATGACTGGGCAATGCCAAACTCCGTTCGTCTCGAGCGAAGTCGAGAGACATTGGTGCAATGACAAGCGTATCTCTACTTCGCTCGACACGAGCGGGTCTAGGTTACGCTCTCACAGCTTAGTCCGCGCGGCGGACATATTCCTTGTTGTAAACATCGACCACGATCCGGGTTCCGCTGGCGATGTGCGGCGGCACCATCACGCGCACGCCATTGTCGAGCACGGCGGGCTTGTAGCTGGAGGAGGCCGTCTGCCCCTTCACCACTGCGTCGGCCTCGACGATGGTCGCTTCGATCTGATCGGGCAGCTGCACGGAGATCGGCTTTTCCTCGTGCAGCTCCAGCACCACGTCCATGCCGTCCTGCAGGAACGCCTCCTCGTCGCCCAGCATGTCGGCCGGCAGCGAGATCTGGTCGTAATTGTCCTTGTCCATGAAGACGAGCATGTCGCCGTCGCGATAAAGGAACTGAAAGTCCTTGGTGTCGAGCCGGACCCGCTCGACCCGCTCGTCCGAGCGGAAGCGGTTGTTGGTCTTGCGGCCGTCGATCAGGTTCTTCATCTCGACCTGCATATAGGCGCCGCCCTTGCCCGGCTGCGTATGCTGGATCTTGACCGCGCGCCACAGCCCGCCCTCGAATTCGATGATGTTGCCGGGACGGATGTCCACGCCGCTGATCTTCATGTGACCGACCTTGAGAAAGACTGGAAAGTGGCGCGGCCTCTAGCGAGCGGCGGCTTTGCCGGCAAGCAGCGGATAGGGATTTACCTCCCGCCCCTGATGCCAGCGTTCGCCGCGATCCATCCGCTTCACCTCGAAATGAAGGTGCGGCCCATCCTCGCTCGCGCTGCCGGTGGAGCCCACCGTGCCGATCACGTCGCCGGCGCCGACCCGCTGCCCTTCCCGCAGCCCGTAGCGATAGCTGTCGAGATGCGCATAGTAATAGACGGTGGTGCCGTCATTGCTGCGGACATAGACGGTGCGCCCGCCATTGACGCTGTCGAACAGCTTCTCGACCAGGCCCGGCGCCGCGGCGACCACGGGTGTGCCCTTGGGCGCCATGATGTCGATGGCATTATGCCGGCGTGACCCCCCGCCTCTGCTGTCACCCCAGCTGTCGGTCAGCTGCTGCGGCTTGATGCCTGCAACGGGGATGACGAGGCCGTCCGCCGGCGCGGCAGCGACCGAAGGCGCCGGCTCATCTGCCTCGCCGCCGGGGTTCAGCATCAGCCCGAGCGCCACCCCTGCCAGCACAAACAGCAGCAGCAGGATCCAGCCGAGGCGCGTCAAGGGCTACTCCTGAAAGGTCGCCCGTGTGCCGGGCTTCACCATCAGCGATAGACGCGCCACGTCCCAGTTGGTCAAGCGGATACAGCCGTTCGATTCCGCCCGGCCGATGGTGTTCGGGTCGGCCGTGCCGTGGATGCCATAATGTTCCTTGGACAGGTCGAGCCAGGCGACGCCGACCGGATTATTCGGTCCCGGCTTGATCATCAGCTCGGGATCGCTCTTGTCCGCTTTCTTCAGGATTGCCGGCTGATAATGCCAGGGGGGCATATAGCTGTGCGCGGTGATCTTCCACTCGCCGAGCGGCAGCGGATCGCGTTCCGATCCCATCGTCGCCGGGAACTGCGCGATTAGCCGCTCGCCGTTGAAGACGCGCAGCACGCCGTCCGACTTGTCGACCACCACGCGGTCGCCCTGCGGCTGCTCGGCATTGACGTTGAGCGCGGACAGCAGCTCGCGCGCCTTCTCGTCCTTGACCTTATAGTCGCGCGTATAGGGTAGCGCGCTCGGCACCACGATCGGCTGGCCGGCGCGCAACGGCGTGTCGGGGCTATTCAGCGCCAGCAGCGTCGCGGGCGTGGTGTGAAAGCGCTCGGCGATCTTCTCGAGCGCCGTCCGGTAGCAGAGACAAGGCAGCTTCGCCTGCTGCTCCGGATCCTTCGGGATGGGATTGGTGAACGGCCCTGCGAGGTCGATCTGGGAGATGCGGACCAAGGTCGTCGGGCGAATGGCACGATATTGATGGAGAGTTCGCAGCGTCGGCTGGTCGATCTTGCCGGTTACCTGCAGCCCGCGCGCTTGCTGGAACCCGCGCAGGGCAAGCTTCAGCGACTCGCCTTCCTTGCCGTCGATCACGCCGGGGGAGAAACCCAGCCGGTCGAGGATCACCTGAACGTGCATGATCGTGCGGTCGATACCAGGATCGGACGTCACGGCCTGGTTGGTCTCTGCCGGGGGCGCCTGCCTTGCCGGCTGCGCCGACAACGCCGCCGCCATGGCCGAAACCGAACCCACTCCCAACAGCATCAGGATCTTCTGCACGCGTGCGCACCTCCTTATTTGATCCAGGTCAAACGCGAGGTGCGGCCATTCTTTCCAGACGTGCAGCTTTGTCGCCCGTCACAGCGGATTCGTCGCTTCTGTGCAATACGACTCGGCAGGACCAGCGTATCGGCCCCGCCATAGGAGTTGATCACGTGCGTAGCTTCGCCAACGACGATAGGACCAATCCGACTGCTCCGGCGGCGGGCCGGTTCGGCATCGCCCGCTCCGACGGGCTTGAGCTGCGCATCTACCGCCCCGTCGGCTGCCCCAGCGTGGAGCAGTTCGCCGCCCGCTTCCACGTCGCCAACGACCGCGGAAACCGGCCGAGCGCCGCCTAGCCGAACAGTTCGGCGAACCTCTTCACCGCCGCTGCCTCGCCTTCGGGCGCGTTCCACACCCCACCGCACACCGCCAGAAAATCCGCGCCGGCCTCGATCAGCGGCCGCGCATTGACAGGCGTGATGCCGCCGATCGCGACGCACGGTATCTCGAAGATCGTCGACCACCAGCCAAGGATTGCCGGCTCCGGATGATGGCGCACTTCCTTGGTGGTCGTCGGATAGAAACTGCCGAACGCCACATAGTCGGCGCCCGCCTCCCCGGCCTCCATCGCCAGATGCTTGCTGTCATGCGCCGTGACGCCGATCTGGGCCCCGGGCCCGAGCACGCGCCGGGCGTCACGCGGATCGCCGTCATCCTGACCGAGATGGACACCGTCCGCCCCGATCCGCTTCGCCAAGCTGATCGAGTCGTTGACGATGAAGGCGACGTCCCGCTCCTTGCAGATCGTGAGCAGCGGCTCGGCCATCGCCGCGGCCTGATGCTGGTCCACGCCCTTTACCCGGAACTGGAACGCGGCGACCGGCGCCGCGTCCAGCGCCCGCTTCAGACGCTCGGGAAAGGCACCGCCCACTTCCAGCGGCGAGATCAGGTAAAGCTGGCAAGGTCCGCGCTCTTCGTCGCGCGCGAACAGTTCGGCGAATGACTCGTTGACCATCGATGATCCGTATCGGCTGCTCCGGCTGGAACTACCGGCATTGGCGCGGGGTGTTCTATCCCGATCGCCTTCCCGTCAAGCGCTGGTTCGATCACTATGCGGCGCATTTCGACACGGTCGAGGTGAACGCCAGCTTCTACCGCCTGCCCGAAGCGAGCACCTTAGCCAAATGGCGAGACCAGGCGACCCCAGGCTTTTGCTACGCGATCAAAGCGCCGCGCTTCATCACCCACATGCGCAAGCTGAAGGACTGCGACGAGAGCATGGCCGAGTTCCTGGGCCGTGCGCGCAATCTGGGTGAGAGGCTCGGCCCGATCCTCTACCAACTGCCGCCCCGCTGGCGCTTCGATCGCGACCGCCTGGAACGCTTCCTGGACCTGCTGCCCGCCGACCTCACCCATGTCTTCGAGTTTCGCGAGCCGAGCTGGCTGGAGCCGGAGGTGCTGGCCCTGCTCGACAGCCGCGGCATCGGCTTCTGCGCCCACGACATGCCCGGACTGGCCACGCAACGCGGAGCGGCCGGCACCACTGCCTATGTCCGCTTCCACGGCGCCTCAGGCAAATATTGGGGCCGCTACTCCGAAGAAGCGCTGGCCGGCTGGGCCGAATGGATGCGCGCCGAGGAGGCGAAAGGCCGCACGGTCTGGGCCTATTTCAACAACGACATCCACGCGCACGCCATCTCCGACGCCAAGGCTCTGCGGCGGTTGATCGAAGAACTCTAAGCAGATCCGAGCCTGACTTTCGGCACTTGTCGGCATCAGGGCGGCAGCGCACACCGGCACAAATCATGGGGAGAATGCATATGCGCGTCAGTCGCCGGTCGATGATCCTTGGGGCCGCGGCAGCGGCGGTTGCCCGCCCCGCCTTCGCGCAGGGCGGCCGCGGATGGTATGGCCGCGCCATCGTCATCGATGCTCTGGGCGGCGTGCGCGATCCCTATGGTCCGAACGGCGTCGCACGGCTGAGCGACCGCGCATGGAAGGAGATGCAGGCCACCGGCGTAACCATGCTGCGCGATACCGTCTTCCCGGTCGGCAATGTCGCCGATCCCTGGGGCGACTACCAAAAGGCCATCAAGGAGAAACAGGACGAGCTCGCCGCCAACACCGACCGGCTGATCCTCGTCCGCACGGCAGCTGATATCGTGAGGGCCAAGCGCGAAGGCAAATTCGGCGTGCTCATCGGCACGCAGGACACTTGCATGGTGGGCCCGGTGCTCGATCGGCTGGCGCAGCTGAAGAAGGACGGCGTGATGACCGTCCAGCTGACCTACAATAATCGCAATCTGTGCGGAGACGGGTCGCTCGAGCCGGCCAATGCCGGATTGTCGAAACTCGGCCGTGCGACGATCGAGCGCATCGAGGCCGAGAAGCTGCTGCTGGACCTGAGCCATGGCGGCGCCCGCACGATGGCCGAGGCGGCGGCGCACGCCAAGCGCCCGCTCGTCATCAGCCACACCGCCGCCCGAGCGCTCACCGACCATCCCCGCAACACCGCCGACGAGACGATCAAGGCGGTCGCCCACAAGGGCGGCGTGATCGGCGTCTATTTCATGCCGTTCCTGACCCTCGACAGCCAACCGAAGGGCGAAGACCTGATCCGGCACATCGAGCATGTCGCCAAGGTTGCCGGCGAGGATCACATCGGCATTGGCACCGACAATGGCGTGCTCGCCCGCGTGATCGACGACGAAGCGCGCCGGCAGAACCGCGAATGGCATAAGACCCGCGCGGACGCCGGCATCGCGGCACCGGGCGAGGGGCCGGACGTCTTCCCGCTTGTCGCCGACTATAACAGCCTCGACCGCTTCCAGCGCCTCGCCGACGCCCTCGCCCGCCGCGGCTGGTCGACGTCCCGGCTGGAGAAATTATTCGGCGGCAACTTCCTCAGGGTCTATCGCGACGCTTGGGGTGCTTGAGCACCTCTCTTCGTCATCCCCGCGAAAGGGGGGAACCAGCTTCTTCTTTCTTCACTACTCCATTCTGGGTCCCCGCTTTCGCGGGGATGACGAGCAGAATAGCTAGAACGCACCTCCCGTCTCTACCTCACGCACCCGGTTCCGCCCGCGCGAGCGATTGACGAGCGTCCGCATCGTCTCCCGTATCTCCGAGGCGGCCGGGATGTCGGGCAGATAATAGGGCGCGCGGTGCGTCGTGGCGTCCGTGGACCGGATTGAAATGGTACCGATCCCGGCCATCCGGTTCAGCAGCGAACAATCCATGCCGAGCTCGCGGATGCGGAACAGCTCGATCTCATCCTCCTTCTGGAAGATGATGCCGAGCCGCAGCCGCAGGCGCTGATCGGTCAGCTCGTAGCGCGAGCCGACATTGCGCCACCAGCGCATCGCGATCAGCACGACACCGACGCCAACCGCACACAGGATCAGGCTCGTCCAGCCCGCGAAGCTTCCGACCAGCCAGCGCGATGTGCTGGGCCTGAACCTGATGATCGTTTGCTCCACCGCCGCTCCCCCTGCTGCGAAGGACAGACTGACGCGGCACTGCGCACGGGCAAGCGACAATCGATCCGAAACGGAGCGAGTCTGAAGTTTCGCTGTCCTACTCGCGTCGCTGCGCGTTAGCCTAACGGGGCCGAACAGCCCTTTGAGTCGTGAAGATCACCCAATCTTTCGAGTTCAGCCGCACATCCTGCACAACCTGCACGCCTGACGTCCCGTGACCTTTGTTACCTTTGTGCGTTCCGGAGCTTGGCCGAGCCGGCCGCTCCGAGCACTGCGGCCCCGGCCAGCATCCAGACGCCGGGAAAGCCCCAGCCGACCGCGCCGCTGACGAGCAGGGCGGCGCCAGCCGGAAGCAGAGCCAGGATCAAGGCGAGCGTCGCGGCCGGTCCCGAGGGACGAGCGGCAACGAATGCCCAGACCAGCGCAACGACCAGCCAGTCGAGCGACGGCAAATACCAGAGCGCCTGCAGCATCTCGCCGCGCTGGCCGGTGAGCCAGCTTGACACCATGCTGCCGCCGCTGCCGTGGAACAGCGCGGTCGCCAGCAGCAGGACGGCCGCCAGCCCGAGCAGCCCCCGGCCCAGCTTCACGCGTCGACCAGGCTTTTGTTGGTTGAGGCCTGATGGATTTCGTCGATGGCGCTGCCCAGCGACGCGCCGAACTCCTCGTCGCTCATCTGGTAGCGCAGGTCCTCGAGCAGCGCGCGGCTGAAGCTTGCGATCATGCCGCGGTTCTTGGCGAGTTCGGCACAGGCTTCAGGGCGGGCAAAGCCACCCGATAGTGCGACCACCCGAAGCACGCGCGGATGATCGACCAGCGCATCGAACAGTCCGGGCTGAGCCGGGATCGACAGCTTCAGCATCACCTTGTCGCTACCGGGCATCGCATCGAGCGCCTTCAGCAGCTCGTCGCGCAGCATCTCGTCCGCCTTGGCGCGCTCCGGGCTCTTGATGTTCACTTCCGGCTCGATGATCGGCACCAGGCCGTGGGCGAGCACCTGCTGGCCGACTTCGAACTGCTGGCGGACGATCGCGGCAATGCCCTCGCGGTTGGCGAGGTTGATCACCGACCGTTCCTTGGTGCCGAACACGCCCAGGCCCTTGGCGCGGGTGAGCAACTGGTCCAGCTCCGGCATCGGCTTCATCAGCTGAACGCCGTTCGCTTCCGCCTCCAGCCCCTTGTCGATCTTGATGAAGGGCACCACGCCTTTCTCGATCAGCGCCTGCGGCACCGGCTTGCCGTCCACCTGGCCGTCCATGGTCCGCTCGAACAGGATCGCGCCGATCACCTTGTCGCCGTTGAAGCACCCGGCCTTGATGATCCGCGAGCGCATGTCGTGGATCAGCGCGAACATCTCCTCGTCGCTCGACCAGGCGCCTTCCTCGATGCCATAGCCCTTAAGCGCCTTGGGCGTGGACCCGCCGCTCTGGTCCAACGCGGCGATAAAGCCATTGCCCGCGGCGATTTTCGCAGTCATCTCGGCAGTGTTCATGTCGTTCGTCCCTGAGTTGATTGTTAGAGCGCCAGCCATCGGCGCAAGGCGATGTCGATTGCCTGCATGGTGGCGACATCGAGGCTTCCAATCACGCCATCGATGCGCTCGACCGGGTGGGTGTAGATAAGGTCCACTTGCACCTCGCTCGGCAGGCGCAGGCCGTTGGCGGCAGTCGGTGCGACAAAGGGCCGCTGCCCCTCCGCACCGCGCAAATGCGACGTAAGCGGGCACCCGGTCACCCTGATCGGCGCGTCGAGGGCACTATCGCGCTGGACGACGACATAGGGGCGCGGCTTGCCCGCCGGCGTGTTCGGTTCCCGCACAAGGATCAGGTCACCTCGCTTCATCGTACTGGCGGTGGACCTTCGGGACCCCAATCATACCCACCGTCCTCAGCGTCAAGGAGCCGCGAAAAGGCATCGCTCGCCGCCTCCGCCACTCGACGATCTGCGTCGGTGGCATGCGCTGCATGGAGCGCTGCGGCGCGACGTATCTGCTCGTCAACCTCTTCACGTTCGAGACGGTCCAAAATCCAGTCTCGCGCGACGACGCTCTTAGGCCGACCGGCCTCACGCGCATGACGAGCCAATCGCCGCTCCGCATCTTCGCTAAGCCTGATCCCCAGCATCTTCGCCTCTGTTAAACATGTTCAACATAAGCATGCGACATCACGGGGTCAACGCCGCAACTCCTGGCAGTTCCTTGCCTTCCATCCATTCCAGGAACGCGCCGCCCGCGGTCGACACGAAGGTAAAGTCGTCCGCCACGCCGGCCTGGTTCAGCGCCGCGACCGTGTCGCCGCCGCCGGCGACCGACACCAGCGATCCCTCCCGGGTCAGCGCCGCCGCCGTCCTGGCCAGGCTGACCGTCGCCGCGTCGAACGGCGGCGTCTCGAAAGCGCCGAGCGGGCCGTTCCAGACGAGCGTGCGGCAGGTCTTCAGCACGTCCGCCAGCGCCTCGGTTGCGGCGGGGCCCACGTCGAGGATCATCTCGTCGGCGCCAACTTTATGGACGTTGACGGTGCGCGTCGGCGGGTTCGGCCTGAACTCGGTCGCGACCACCACGTCGTACGGCAGATGCACCGTGCAGTTGGCGCGCTCCGCCGCCTCGAGGATCTGCTCGGCGGTGCCGGTCAGGTCATGTTCGCACAGCGACTTGCCGACATTCACTCCCCGCGCCGCCAGGAAGGTGTTCGCCATGCCGCCGCCGATGATCAAATGATCGACCTTGGTGACCAGATGCGTCAGCACGTCGAGCTTGGTCGAAACCTTCGCTCCGCCGACCACCGCCGCGACCGGATGTTCGGGATTGCCCAGCGCCTTCTCGAGCGCGGCAAGCTCCGCCTCCATCTGCCGCCCGGCAAAGGCGGGCAACTTGTGCGCCAGCCCCTCTGTCGAGGCATGCGCCCGGTGCGCAGCCGAAAAGGCGTCATTGACGTAGAGGTCGCCCAGCGCCGCGAACCGGTCGATCACCGCCGGATCGTTCTTCTCCTCTCCGCCGAAGAAGCGGGTATTCTCCAGAAGTGCCACGTCGCCCGGCTGCAGGTCCGCCACGGCGGCGGCCGCATCTTCCCAGTCGACATATTGCACCGGCCGCCCAAGCACCGCCTCGAACGGCTTGGTCACCAGCGCGGTCGAGAATTCCGGCACGGGCGCCTTGGGCCGTCCAATATGGGCGAGCACCAGCACGATCGCGCCCTTGTCGGACAGCTCCGCCACGGTTGGCACCGCGGCGCGCAGCCTTGTATCGTCCGTCACCTTGGCTTCGTTGAGCGGCACGTTCAAATCCTCACGGACCAGCACGCGCTTGCCCCGGATGTCGCCCATGTCGTCGAGCGTCTTGTAGGTCATTGCTCACCTTCGATGATGATCGGGTCCCCCACCCGGATTTCCCCGTCGCTCAGCACACGGCCCAGCACGCCGCCGCGCCAGTCGGGCTTCAGCGCTTCCATCAGACCGGACGCGACCTGTTCCATGCGGATGCAGGGATCGCATTCCATCGTGGTCTCGATGCGTGCGGTGTCGCCGATGCGAATGAAGGCGCCGGCGCGCTGCGGCAGGTCGAGGCCGTCAACCAGCAAATTTGCGCGCCTTTCCTGCCAGGGCACATCTGCACCGATCTCCGCCGTCGCCGCTCGCCAGTCGCCAAGCTCCATGAGCGAGACCTGGCGCTTGTTCTTGCCGTTCTTGACGATCCCCCGCGCGTCGCCGGTTACGCCCATGGCGGTCGAGAGAAAGGCCCGCTCGATCACCTCCATGGGCGCGCCTGGATACGCCTTGCGCGCGATACCTTTGAGCGTGCCAACCGCACTCGCTTCGTCATCCCCGCGAAAGCGGGGACCCAGCTCTTTCTCTTCCGTTCCGGTCATAAGCCATTGGGTTCCCGCTTTCGCGGGAATGACGAGGTAGGCAGCATCTTTACCCCAAGCGCGCCATCGCGGTCGCCGTGTCGACCATGCGGTTGGAGAAGCCCCACTCATTGTCGTACCAGCTGACGACGCGGACGAGCTTGCCGTCGATCACGGCGGTTTCCAGGCTATCGACAGTCGACGATGCTGGCGTGTGCATCAGGTCGATCGAAACGAGCGGCTCGTCGGTGTAATCGAGCACGCCCTTGAGCGCGCCTTCCGCAGCCGCCTTCAGCAGCTGATTGACTTCTTCCTTCGTCGTGTCGCGCTTGGGCGTGAAGGTCAGGTCAACCAGGGACACGTCCGGCACCGGCACCCGAATGGCGGAGCCGTCGAGCTTGCCCTTAAGCTCCGGCAGCACCTCGCCGACGGCGCGGGCGGCGCCGGTGGTGGTCGGGATCATCGACATCGCCGCGGCGCGGGCGCGGCGCAGGTCGGAGTGGATCTGGTCGAGGATCTTCTGGTCGTTGGTGTAGGCGTGGACCGTCGTCATCAGGCCCCGTTCGATGCCGATCGAATCGTTCAGCACCTTGGCGACCGGCGCCAGGCAGTTGGTGGTGCAGGAAGCGTTGGACACGATCGTGTGCCCGGCCTCGAGCTTGTCATGGTTGACGCCATAGACGACGGTCAGGTCGACTCCCTTGCCCGGCGCCGAGATCAGCACCTTCTTCGCGCCGGCCGCGATGTGCTTCTCGCACGCCGCACGATCGGTAAAGAAGCCGGTGCATTCCAGCACCAGATCGACGCCATTGTCCTTGTGCGGCAGGTTGGCCGGATCCTTCTCTGCTGTGACGCGGATGCGCTTGCCGTCAATCACCAGGTCATTGCCGTCGGCCGCCACTTCGCCCGGATACTTGCCATGCACGGAGTCGCGCTTGAACAGCCAGGCGTTCGATTTGGCATCGGCTAGGTCGTTGATCGTGACCAGCTCCAGCTCACTCCCGCCGCGCTCCAGCATCGCTCGTGCGACGAGGCGGCCGATGCGGCCGAATCCGTTGATGGCAACTCTGACGGTCATTCACGTTCCTCCAAACCAACTCCGCTCGGCCTGAGCTTGTCGAAGGCCTGTTCTTGTTCTTCGCCCGGCAAAGAAGAACAGGGCTTCGACGGGCTCAGCCCGGACGGGAAAAAGCCTCATCCTTGTTTCAATCGCTCCAAGACTTTGGGCGCGATCGAGTCGGGGGCGAGCCCGAAATGCTTGTAGAGGTCGGCCGCGGGCGCCGACGCGCCGAAGCCGTCGATGCCGAAGTTCAGGCCGTCCGGCCCGGTAAACCGTTCCCAGCCCAGAGTCGTTCCGGCCTCGATAGAGACCTTGAGCGCGACGGCTGGCAGCAGCTCCGCGCGATATTCCGCCGGCTGGGCCATGAAGAGTTCCCAGCTCGGCATCGACACCACATCCGCGCCGACTCCTTCGGCTTCCAGGCGCTCCCGAACGCTGACCGCGACCTCGACTTCCGAACCACTTGCGATCAGCACCACGCGCCGCGGCTTTTCCGCCTGCTGCAGGCGATAGCCGCCCTTCGCTGCCTCCATTCTTCCGCTGGTACGAAGCTGGGGCAGGTTCTGCCGGCTCAGTGCGAGCACCGTCGGCCCATCCTTGCGCCGGACCGCGAGCGACCAGCATTCCGCCGTCTCGACCGCATCGCAAGGGCGATAGACATGGAGGTTGGGGATCAGTCTGAGGCTGGTCAGATGCTCGACCGGCTGGTGGGTCGGCCCATCCTCGCCGAGCCCGATCGAATCGTGCGTCAGCACGTAGATCACCCGCACCCGCTGCAGGGCGGAGAGGCGGATGGCATTCCGCATATAGTCGGCGAACACGAGGAATGTGCCGCCATAGGGTATGACGCCGCCGTGCAACGCCATCCCGTTCATGGCCGCCGCCATCCCGAACTCGCGAATGCCGTAATAGAGATAGCGGCCCGAATAGTCGTCGCGCGTCAGCGGCTTGGTTGCCGCCGTCTTGGTGTTGTTCGAGCCAGTCAGGTCCGCCGATCCGCCGACCAACTCGGGGATGACGACGGTCATCGCTTCCAATGCCATCTCGGACGCCTTCCGCGTCGCGACCTTCTGCGGGTTGGCGAGCAGGCTCTCGAGATAGGCATTGCGCTTTTCGTCGCCGCCCGGAAGGCCGCCGCGCATCCGCCGCTCGAACTCGTCGCGCTGGGAATGCCCGCTTAGGCGCGCGGTCCATTCGCTCCGGACCGCTTCCCCGCGCTTGCCCGCCTGCAACCAGGCGTCGCGGATCGGCTCGGGCACCACGAATGGCTCGTCGGTCCAGCCGAGCGTCTGGCGCGCGGCCGCGACCTCCTCGGCACCCAGCGGCGAACCGTGCGTCTTGGAAGTACCCTGCTTGTTCGGAGCGCCCTTGCCGATGATCGTGCGGCAGCCGATCAGCGACGGCCGCGGATCGGCCAGCGCTTCGTCGATCGCGCGACGAATGTCCGCCGGATTATGGCCGTCGCAGGCGACGAAATGCCAGCCCGACGCCTGATAGCGCGCGCCAATGTCCTCGCTGGTCGACAGCTCGGTGCCGCCGTCGATGGTAATGCGGTTATCGTCCCAGAAGACGATCAGCCGGCCAAGCCCCAGATGCCCGGCAAGGCCGACAGCTTCGTGGTTGATGCCTTCCTGCAGACACCCGTCGCCGGCGATCACCCAGGTGCGGTGATCGACCAGATCGTCGCCGAAGGTCGCGTTCAGATGACGCTCGGCAATGGCCATGCCGACCGCCATGGCAAAGCCCTGTCCCAGCGGCCCTGTCGTGCACTCCACACCAGGCAGCTCGAAATTCTCGGGGTGTCCGGCGCAAGGCGAACCCAGCTGGCGGAAATTGCGGATGTCCTCGATGGTCGGCCGCGCATAGCCGGTCAGGTGCAGCAGCGCGTAGATCAGCATCGATCCATGACCCGCCGACAGCACGAAGCGGTCGCGATCGGCCCAGCCGGGCTCTGCGGAATCGAACTTCAGATATTCCGTGAATAACACGGTCGCCACGTCGGCCATGCCCATCGGCATGCCGGGGTGACCCGAGTTCGCCGCTTCGACTGCATCCATGGCCAAGGCGCGGATCGCATTGGCGAGCTGATCGTGCGAAACGGTCATGTGCGGTCCCGGGGACGTGAAGGAACGAACGCTTGAGTCGCGTCCAGGCGCGGGTGCTTTGCGTCCTTCGCTGCGGTGCGTCAACCGCTGGGCTAGCCGCCAAGTTTGCGCCGGAGCTTATCCGTGCTAGTTAAGATTCCGTGGCAAATGATCGGCTCGCCAAGGCAATCAAGCGGCTCGACGCTGCGCTCGTCCGGGTCGAGCGCGCGTCCGAGCGCGTCGCCGCCAAGCCGGACCCTGAGTTCGCCCGGCTGGCGCAGCGGCACGCGCGACTGAGGGAGCGGGCGCAGGAAGCGATCCGAGCCATCGACCGGCTGACGGGCACAGCCTGAAGCCGAAGCTGATCGCGGGGGGAAGATGGCCGAAGTGACGATCGAAGTCGGCGGGCGCCGCTATGACGTAGCCTGCCGGGACGGTGAGGAAGAGCAGCTCCGCCATCTCGCCCGCCTGTTCGACGAAAAGGCGAACCAGGCGCGCGCCGCGGTCGGCGGGGTCAACGAGGCGCGGCAGCTGCTGATCGCCGGACTGCTGCTGGCGGACGAGTTACAGGACATGCGCAACGCTTCCCATGCGCCACTGTCCGAAGACGCCGACGCGGCGCTGGCCGGCGCCGTCGAGCAGCTCGCCAGCCGGGTCGAAACACTTGCCGAACATCTTGAGAGCCGGGCCGCCAGCGCCTAGATTGAAGGCGACGGGTACTGCTTGGTGCGAGCCTCAGCATTATCCCTGGGCCGATTACGAATCCTCGGGGGCTGTCCCTGGCCGGACCCTGGTCCGATCCATATGGTCCCCACCTGACGTTTGGGCGTCAGAGGATATTCCTGGCCAACGGCCTATGCGGTCCCGTCACTTCCGCCCTTTGCCCGGCTCTGTTAGGCGTCGCGCGTGTCCGCCGCCCGCCTGTTCCGCAAGATTCATTATTGGGCGTCGCTGCCCCTCTTCCTGACCATCTTCCTGATCGCGCTCACCGGTGCGACGCTGGCGCTCAAGAAGGATGTCGCGGCGCTGCAGCCGCCGACGCGCGACGGGACGCGTCCGGGAGACCTGTCGCGGCCGGTCGCCGATCTGGTTGCCGCGGTTCGGACGGTGCCGCGCTATGGCGGCGTCGATTGGCAGGAAGTGGAGCGGATCGACATCCGTCCTGGCGATGGCATTGCCAAGGTCATCCTCCACGACCGCACCGAAGTTCAGGTGGACCTTGCGACCGGCCGCGCGCTGCAGGTCGGCTACCGCACCTCCGACTGGCTGGAGACGATTCACGATTTCAGCTTCCTCGGCGGCTGGGCCAAATATCTCTTCTCGTTTGGATCGGGCCTGGTGTTGCTGCTGATGGCCGGCACCGGCGTCTATCTGTTCCTGCTGCCCATGCTCGCACGACGCGGCAAGCGCCGCGGCCGATAATCAGCCTCTCCTGCGGACTTCCAGGCAGTCGCGATTGCGCCGGCGCTGCTCCGCGCAAAAGCGCCTTGCGGCCGTACGGGAAGGGAATGGTTCGATGCGGAGCCGGGTCAATGCTCCGTCTTTCGGGAAGGAAGCGTGCAACTGCGCCTGTGTTTCCCCCTTGATGGTCCGCCACATCCGCTGAGCATTGGCGGGCACTGAAAAGGCTCCGAGCTGCACCTGCCAAGACGACCTCACCGAATCGACTTGGATTGCTGGCTTCGGAACTCCCGGCTTGACCGGCGCGACGGTGACGATCTCGTAAGGACGCCGAACTTCCGGCTCCGCAGCCGAAGCGCTCTTCATGACCGCCAGAGCCTCGATCGCCGCCGGCAGACCGGACTTGGCGGCCCGCGTCATCCAGAGTCTCGCCTGAGCGGGATCACCCGGCACGATCTTGCCCGCAAAATAGATCGTCCCCAGCGCATATTGCGCGCGGGCGTCGCCGCGCTCCGCCGCCGGCCGCAGCCAGGGCAGCGCCTCCTGCCCCTTACCGTCCTGATACAGCACCAGTCCGAGTTCGGCGCCTGCGCGCTCATGACCGAGCTGCGCCGCCTTTGTCAGCCAGCGCGCCGCTTCGCTGGTGTCGAGCGGCACGCCGTCTCCAAGCTTATAGGCTCTTCCGAGCACGAACGCGGCCTCCCGGTCGCCCGACTGGGCGCTGCGGATCAGCTGTTCCTTCGACAGCGGGCTTGTTTCACCAGGCTGAGCGGCCATGACAGCGAGGATCAAGGCCAGCGAGCGCGCCTTGCGGAAGCTCCCACCCGCCATGATCTGCAGCTTGATCGTCGAGCTCTCCCGCTCCTCGTCGCTGCTCCGCCGAAAGGCTAGGCTCACCTTTGATGCTCCATATCGTTCATCACCCAGGCTATCTCACTGCGCCGCCGCCGTCAGGTGGATTTCCGGCGAGCAAATATCATCTTCTGATCCAAGAGCTGGACGGGCTCCCCGCACCTCAGCAGCGTCACCAGCCGGAGCCGATGCCGCGTAACTGGCTCGATGCCGTGCATGATCCCGCCTATGTCGCCGAGGTGCTCGCTTCTGCCGTGCCGCCCGAGAAGGAGCGCCGCATCGGCTTTCCGGTGACGGAGCTCGTCTCTCGCCGTGCCCAGCTGACGCCCGGCGGCACCTGGCTGGCGGCGAGGCTGGCGCTGGAACATGGCTATGCCGCGAACACGGCCGGCGGCAGCCACCATGCGCTACACGACACGGGCGCCGGCTATTGCGTGTTCAACGATCTCGCCCTCGCCGCGCATCGGCTGCTCGCGGACGGGGACGTACGGCGTGTCCTCATCGTCGATGTCGACGTGCATCAGGGCGACGGCACCGCTTCTCTCCTCGCGGGCCGGGAGGCTGCCGCTACTTACTCGATCCATGCCGAAAAGAACTTCCCCGCACGGAAGGCGCGCTCGTCCTTGGATGTGCCGCTCCCTGACGGTACAGGCGACCAGGCCTATCTGGAGGCCCTCGCCACGACCCTGCCACCCATGATGGAGCGGGTTCGCCCGGACCTGATCCTCTACCAGGGCGGCGTCGACCCGCATGCCGACGACAGGCTCGGCCGCCTCGCGCTCACTGACGAGGGGCTAACAGAGCGCGACCGCTTCGTAGCCACCCTCGCCCGCCGCCACGGCATCCCCCTCGCGAGCACGCCAGGCGGCGGCTATGGACTGGACAAGGCGGTGATCGCAAGGCGTCATGCCAGCACGATCACCACTCTTTATGAGGCGATGTTCGAAGCTTGATTGCGCTTGGCCGCAGATTTTCTACATTGGCCCGATAGCCCCGGCGACCTACCTCGCCCGCTCTGACAGCGTAGGACAGACACAATGGCCACAGCCGCCCATCAGCTTACTCACGAGGAGGCGAGCGCACACCCGCCTGCCGAAAGCGTGGTCGTGCGCTTCGCGGGCGACTCCGGCGACGGCATGCAGCTGACGGGCGGCCAGTTCACGCTCTCGACCGCACTCGCCGGCAACGATCTCGCGACCTTCCCCGACTTCCCCGCCGAGATCCGAGCGCCGCAGGGCACGACCTTCGGCGTCTCCGCGTTCCAGATCAACTTCGGCTCGACCGACATCGAGACCGCCGGCGACGCGCCCGACGTGCTGGTGGCGATGAACCCTGCCGCGCTGAAGGTGAACGTCAACCAGCTGAAGGACGGCGGGCTGATCATCGCCGACGAAGGCGAGTTCGGCGCCCGCAACCTCGCCAAGGCCGGCTATGAGACCAACCCGCTTGAGGACGACAGCCTCGGCCGTTGGCAATTGCTCAAGTTCAACATCTCGCAGCTGACCCTCGACGCCGTGAAGCCGTTCGGGCTCGGCAACAAGGAAGCCTTGCGTTGCAAGAACATGTGGACGCTGGGTCTGGCGCTCTGGATGTTCGACCGCGATCGCGAGCCGCTGATCCAATGGCTCAAGGAAAAGTTCGCCAAGGCGCCGACGCTCGCCGAAGCGAACATCGCCGCGCTCAATGCCGGCCATGCCTATGGCGAGACCGCCGAACTCGCGGGCCCGCTCAAGCAGCACCATATCGCCGCCGCGCCTGCGGAGCCCGGGCTGTACCGCACCGTTACCGGCGCTGAATCCATCTCGCTCGGCCTCGTCGCGGGCGCGCAGCTTGCCGGGCTGCCGATGTTCTTCGGCGGTTATCCTATCACGCCGGCCTCCGCGATCCTCCACCATCTGTCGCGGCTGAAGGAATATGACGTCACCACCTTCCAGGCGGAGGACGAGATCGCGGCGATCTGCTCGGCCATCGGCGCGTCTTATGCGGGCAAACTCGGCGTCACGTCGTCGTCCGGTCCCGGCATTGCGCTGAAGGGCGAGGCGATGGGCCTGGCGATCATCACCGAGCTGCCGCTGGTAATCGTCAATTCGCAGCGCGGCGGCCCCTCTACGGGCCTGCCCACCAAGACCGAGCAATCCGACCTCTACCAGGCCGTCTATGGCCGCAATGGCGATGCGCCGATGCCGGTGATCGCCGCCCGCTCGCCCGCCGACGCCTTCGACTGTGCGATCGAGGCTGTGCGTATCGCAACGCGCTACATGACGCCGGTCATGCTGCTGACCGACGGCTATATCGCGAACGCCGCCGAGCCCTGGCGCGTGCCCGACATGAGCGGCTACACGCCCTTTCCCGTCCAGTTCCTGGAACAAGCGCCCGAAGGTGGCTTCCAGCCCTATGCGCGTGACGAGAAGCTCGCCCGCCCCTGGGTCAAACCCGGCACGCCCGGTCTGCTCCACCGGATCGGCGGCATCGAGAAGGCCAATCTCACCGGCAACATCGATTACTCGCCCGCCAACCACCAGCTGATGACCGACTTGCGTTCCGAGAAGGTGCTGGGCATTGCCGACGACATTCCGGACCAGGAAGTCACATTGGGCGAGGAAGGCGGCAAGCTCGCGATCGTCGGCTGGGGCTCGACCTTTGGCCCCATCCACCAGGCCGTCCGCCGCCAGCGCATGCGCGGCCGCGACGTTCATCACATCCACATGCGCCACATCTGGCCGATGCCGAGGAATTTGGGTGTCCTACTCAAGGGCTATGAGCGTATCCTCGTGCCCGAGATGAACACCGGCCAGCTGAAAACCGTGTTGCGCGACCAGTTCCTTGTCGACGCCAAGCCACTGAACAAGGTCTCCGGCCAGCCGTTCCGCATCTCGGAGATTGAAGACGCTATCGAACGGGCGCTGGCGTGAAGGTTCACGATCTTCACGTGTCGCACACGTCACGTCTCGTGACCTTTGTTACCTTTATGAAGTTCGGGTGATCCGATGAACGACATGACTCCCATCAAGACGACCATCAAAGACTGGGAGACGGACCAGGAAGTCCGCTGGTGCCCGGGCTGCGGAGACTATGCGATCCTGAAGGCCGTGCAGCGGACAATGCCGGAAATCGGCGCCGATCCGGCCAAGACGGTGTTCGTGTCGGGCATCGGCTGCTCCAGCCGCTTCCCCTATTACATGGAAACCTACGGCTTCCACACGATCCACGGCCGGGCGCCGGCGTTCGCGACCGGCATCAAGCTGGCCAATCCGGAACTCGACGTGTGGATCATCACCGGCGACGGCGACGCGCTTTCGATCGGCGGCAACCACACGATGCACCTGCTCCGCCGCAATCTCGATTGTCAGATCCTGCTGTTCAACAACGAGATCTACGGCCTCACCAAGGGCCAATATTCGCCGACCAGCCGCGTCGGCACCCGCTCGCCCTCCACGCCGTTCGGCTCGGTCGACCGGCCGGCGAGCCCCTGCAGCTTTGCGCTCGGCTCGGGCGCGCGGTTCATCGGACGGGGCATCGACGTGCACAAGAACCTGCCGGCGGTGCTCAAGGCCGCACACGCGCACAAGGGAGCGAGCTTCGTCGAGATTTTCCAGAACTGCATCGTCTACAACGATGACGTATTCGCGCCCTTCACCGAGAAGGCGAATGCCGCGAACGCGCAGCTGTGGCTGGAGCATGGCGCCCCGATGCTGTTCGCGAACGGTACGCGGGGCTTGAGCCTCAACCGCGACGAACTCCGACTCGAAGTCGTCGAAGTGGCGGACGGCGACTGGCAAGGCGCGGGCGTGATCGTGCACGACCAGACCAACAAGGGCATCGCCCAGATGCTGATCGACATGGAACAGTCGGCCGGCTTCCCGGTCGCCCTGGGCGTCATCTACAACCACCCCCGCCCCACCTTCGAACGCGCCGTCGTCGAACAGGAACGCGCCGCCGCCGAGGGCAAGAAGCCCGACCTGCAGAAGCTCGTAGCGAAGGGGCAAACCTGGATGGTCGAAAAACAGCCCCACGAGATCTGAAGAAAAGGTTGTTCTCACAAAGAGCACAAAGGGCACGAAGCGATCATGCGCGACGTTGAGGGTTTAGCGCGCGTCGCCGTCGATTGTGGGCTGAAGCTTCATCAGACGCTCGGTCCGGGCCTGCTGGAGGCCGCATACGAAGCATGCCTGGCTCATGACCTCGCATGCGAGGTCTGGCTATAGAGAGACAGCGAACGATCCCAATCTACTATGACGGTGTTCAGGTGGATGCCGGTTTCCGAGCCGACCTGCTGGTCGAGAACACACTTTTGATCGAGCTGAAATCAACCGAACGGATTGCCCCGGTCCACACAAAACAAGTGCTAACCTATCTGAGGCTGATGAGGCTTCCGCTCGGGCTGCTGATGAACTGTGGAGCGGAGACCTTCAAGGAAGGCTGCCGGCGCGTGGCGAACGATTATTTTGCCGAGCACCGATGAACCTTCGTGCCCTTCGTGCTCTTTGTGAGAACAACCTTTTCTGGAGAGAAATCTGAGGGACACCGCGACCATCCTCTGGCTGCGGCAGGATCTGCGGCTGGCAGACCAGGCGGCGCTGATTGCGGCGGCTGAGCAAGGGCCTGTCATCCCGCTCTACGTGCTAGATGACGAGACGCCCGATCAGTGGCGGATCGGTGGTGCGCAGCGTTGGTGGTTGCACCATAGCCTTGCTGCGCTCGATCGGGCACTGCGGGCGAAAGGGTCCAGGCTAATCCTGCGGCGGGGGCGTGCAGCGGAGGTCGTCGCGCAGGTGGCAGCGGAGGCCCACGCCGCCTCGGTCCACGCTCTCCGCCACTATGAACCCTGGTGGCTTGAGGCGGAACGGGAGTTGGCGGCGACGCTTGAGCTGGTGCTGCACGACGGTAACCAGCTTGCTCCGCCCGATGCAGTGCGGACCGGTAGCGGCGGTTTCTTCAAGATCTACACGCCCTTTTGGCGCGCTCTCTCGGCGATGATGCCGCCGGCCGAGCCACTCCCCGCTCCGGAGCGCATTCCAGCGCCCGAGCACTGGCCGAAGAGCGATGCGCTCGACGATTGGGGGCTGCTTCCCGTGCGGCCCAACTGGGCATCGAAGTTCGACGAGTTCTGGGCACCCGGCGAGACGGGGGCGCAGGACGCACTCGACAGCTTCGCCGACAAGGTCGGGCGCTATCACGAGGCACGCAACCTGCCGTCGGAGCCCGGCAGTTCGCAACTCTCACCGTACCTGCACTTTGGCGAGATCCCCCCCGCTCAGGTGTGGCACCGTCTGGATCAAGCAGGCGCAGGACTCGACACCTTTCGCAGCGAACTCGGTTGGCGCGACTTCACCACCGGTGTGATCGCCCGATCACCTGACTATTCGGCCCAACACGGCCGCGACACCTTCGATCGGTTCCCGTGGAGAACCGGTAAGGCCGCCCAAGCCGATCTGCGCGCCTGGCAGCAAGGCCGCACCGGCTATCCGATCGTCGATGCCGGCATGCGCCAGCTCTGGTCCATCGGCTGGATGCACAACCGCGTTCGGATGATCGCCGCGTCCTTCCTCGTCAAACACCTGCTGATCGATTGGCGCGAAGGCGCGCGCTGGTTCTGGGACACGCTCGTGGACGCCGACTACGGTAACAACAGCGTCAACTGGCAATGGGTCGCCGGCACCGGCGTCGACTCGAGCCAGTTCGTTCGCATTATGGCCCCGCTCGTCCAGTCGGAGAAATTCGGCGCCGCAGACTATATCCGCCGCTGGGTGCCGGAACTGGCGCATCTTCCCGACGCCCACATCCACGACCCGCCGGAGCCGGTCGCCGGCTATCCCGAAAAGCTGATCGGTCACCGCGAGGCGCGGGAGCGGGCGCTGGCGGCGGCGCGGTCGCTCCGCTAGTCTCCACCGCATGACGGCTCACCCGCCCGATCGCGGCCGGCAATTCCGCTCCGGACAGCCTTCGAACGGCTTCTGGATGAGGATGGTCGCCGCGCCCTTTCACCGCGCGCTCGACCGCATCGACGCCGGGCTTCATCAGGGCGCGATCGAGGCGTGGCTGCCCGATGGCAGCTACCGAATTCTCGGCGGCCGGGGCGCGGGACCCGTCTGCGAAGTCGAGCTGAAGAGCTGGCGGGCGCTGATCCGCCTCTCACGCGACGGGTCGGTCGGCTGGTATCAGAGCTGGGCCGCGGGCGAATGGTCGAGCCCCGATCCGGTGCCTCTGTTCGACCTGTTCATGCGCAATGCCGTAACGCTTGGTGATGCGGCGCGTGCACGGGGCCTCAGCCGCTGGACGAAGAAGCTGCGCCACTGGCTGCGCGACAATTCACCGAGCCGCGCCCGCAAGAACATCGCCTACCACTACGATCTCGGCAACGACTTCTATGCCGAGTGGCTGGACGAGACGATGACCTACTCGTCCGCGCTTTTCCAGGAGCCGATCAGTGCCGACGAGGAGCTCGCCTATGCTCAGCTCAACAAGGTCCGCGCACTGCTCGACCGTCTCGAGCTGAAGCCGGACCAGCACCTGCTGGAGATTGGCTGCGGCTGGGGCACGCTCGCCGATATCGCCGCCGACGAATATGGCGCCAACGTCACCGCGCTGACCCTGTCAGAAGAGCAGCGGGACCATGCGCTCGATCTCAACCGCTGCAACGTCGCTGCCGGTCGCGTACGCATCCAGCTGCGCGACTATCGCGAGGTGCGCGAGCAGTATGACGCGATTGCCAGCGTCGAGATGGTGGAAGCCGTCGGCCAGCGCTGGTGGCTGGCCTATCTGCAGACGATCGCGGCCGCGCTAAGGCCCGGCGGACGCGCTGCCATCCAGTATATCGCGATCGAGGATGCGCTGTTCGAGGATTATGCCGCGAGCGCCGACTTCATCCAGACCTATGTCTTTCCGGGCGGCATGCTGCTGTCGGAAAGCCGCTTCCGCCGCATCGCCGAAGCCGCCGGCCTCAGCTGGACCGACCAGCGCGACTTCGGCCTCCATTATGCCGAGACGCTCAAGCGTTGGCGCGAGCGCTTTGACTTGGCCGCCGCCGAGGGACGGCTGCCGGCTGGCTTCGACCAAAGCTTCGTCAATCTATGGCGCTATTATCTGATGTACTGTGAAGGCGGCTTTCGCGGCGGCGGCATCCGCGTCGCGCAAGTCACGCTGATCAAGGGGGAGTGAGATGAGGAAGTTGGTGCTGCTTGCCGCGGCCACATTGCTCGCCTGCGGCCCCGCGCCGGCGCAGAGGCAAGGGCCGGTCAAGCTCACCGCCGACAATTCGGACCGCATCCGCCAGGCTGGTGGCGAGATATTGTTCTGGGATCAAGCCCAGCGCGACCGCAACTTTCCGGCGATGGAGAAGCTCTTCCCCGGCACGATCGCTCAGGCGCCGCGCCGGCCCATCCCGCTCCGCGCCGGCAAGCCGCTTCGGCTCGAAGGCGTCGAGACCTTCATGGCGGCGAACAACACAGCGGGGCTTATCATAGTGCAGGACGGCCGCATCAGGCTGGAGCGTTATGCCCGAGGTTATTCGCGGAAGGGCCGGTACACCAGCTTCTCCGTGGCGAAGTCGCTCACCTCCACCCTGGTCGGCGCAGCCGTTCGCGACGGCTTCATCAAGTCGGTCGACGATCCGGTCACCCGCTACATCCCCGCACTGGCCGGCAGCGCCTATGAGGGCGTCACGGTCCGCCAGGTGCTGACCATGACCTCCGGCGTCAAATGGAACGAGGACTATACCGACCCGAACTCCGACGTCGCGCGGATGTATGCCAAACCCGTGCCGTCCGGCGTTGATCCCACCGTCGCCTATCTCCGCACCCTGACGCGCGAGGCGGCGCCCGGCAGCAAATGGGTTTACAAGACCGGCGAGACCAACCTGATCGGCGTGCTCGTCACCAAGGTCACGGGCAAGAGCCTGACCGACTATGCCGAAGGGAAGATCTGGCGCCCGTTCGGCATGGAGCGGCCGCTGTTCTGGATGATCGATCAGTCAGGCCAAAATATCGGCGGCTGCTGCCTCTCGGCCTCTCTTCGGGACTATGCCCGTATCGGCCTGTTCGCGCTCGGCGGCGGCAAGGGCGTGGTGCCTGAAGGCTGGTTTGCGGACGCGACCAAGGCGTGGTCGCCAATCGGAAGCGGCCGTGGCTATGGCTATCAATGGTGGATCGAGCCCGAAGGCTCGTTCCAGGCCCAGGGCATTTTCGGCCAGATGATCCATGTCGATCCGAGCCGCCGGCTTGTCATCGCCCTCTCGAGCGCATGGCCCCGCGCCACCGGCCGCGACCTGTCCGTCGCCCGCGCCGAGTTCGTCCAGCGGATTAAGGCCGCCATCGACGCCGAACGACGGTAGGATCCCGGGCCTTCAGCTTGGGTAGAGCAGCCAGGCGGCCAGCCCGGCTGCTGCCAGCCACGTTGCGATAATAAATGCGAGCCCAAGCTTCGACGGTCCAGGCCGCTCCAGCGCCTGCTCACGCAGCTCCGCCAACACGGCCGCGGGGATGAGCCTGACGGCCACCATGATCCCAAGCGGAAGGATCAGCAGATCGTCGACATAGCCGAGAATGGGAATGAAATCAGGGATGAGGTCGATCGGCGACAAGGCATAGGCAGCGACCATTGCCGCCACCGCTTTGGCAAACCAGGGTAGGCGCGGGTCTCGCGCTGCCAGCCACAAGGCGCCGATGTCGCGCTTGATCGCACACGCCCAGACCCTCACCCGCTCCAAATGCATCGGAACGGGTCTGCGCCGGATGCGGGACCTCGCAAAGTCCATTTTGGAGTGAATGGCTCTGGCGCCGCGGCCGGCGACGGGCCAGTCTGGGCTGCTGGGGGATCACAGATGGGCTTTCGCTTTCGCCGTTCGGTCAAGCTGCTACCCGGCGTCAGGCTCAACTTCAGCACACGCGGAATCAGCACGAGCATCGGCGGACGTGGCGCGACGATGAACATCAGCCGCCGCGGCGTTCGCTCGACATTCGGCATCCCTGGCACGGGCCTTAGCTATACGACGCCGGTCCGGCGCTTCTCCGGTTCTGCCAGCGGCAGCGAACCCGGGGTCCCGGCGACGGGTTCGGCGGTTCTCGGCTGGATCGTGATCATCGCCGCGTTACTGCTGATCGGCAGCTGCATCGCCAGTCTCGATAGCGAATCAGCGGGGCCGGCAATCGCGAACCCAGTTCCCGTCACCAGTCCAGCTTTCCCCACCCGCACCGTCTCCGGCTCAGCCGTCAACTGCCGTGCGGAGCCTCGAACCGGTGCGGTGCTGACCAGGCTCAAACAAGGCGATGAGTTGGTAGTGCTTGCGCAGTCGAACGGGTGGTCCAAGGTTGCGCAGACCGGCGGCTTCTGCTGAGTCTCGGAGACGTTGCTGCGCTGAGAGAAAACAGAGCGGCAGCGCGTTCCCCGGCGAAGACCGGGGCCCAGAGTTCGGCGGAGCTGGACCCAGGCCTCCGCCGGGGAACGACTGGAAACTTGGACCTACTCCGCAGCCACCGGCAACAGTGTTTCGAACGGGTCTGCAGGCACCAGCCAGGCATAGGGCACCGGTTCGCCCGCTTCATCTTCATAGACCGCGCGCCAGGTCCGCTGTTCGGTGAACCGGCTCGGCGGCGCCTGGTCGGTGGCCATCGGCACGATGCCGAGCGCGTCCAGGGTCTCGATCAGCTCCTGCATCACGACGTCCCGGTCCCGCACGAAACGTGAGGCGAAGCAGCGCCACACGGTCCAGCCAGCGCGTTCGAGCATCCGCTGCCGCGCCATGTCGTCGGGCCAGCGATCCGGCCCATGATAGGCGTCGCCATCGCATTCGATCGCCAGCCGCCGGTCCTCGCCGCCTTCGACGACCAGGTCGATCCGCTTATGGCCGACCGGCACCTGCGTATCGACCCGGTAGCCGCGTGCGACCAGCAAATCGAACATCTCCTCTTCGAACGGTGACTCGCAGCGCTTGCGCCTGTCCTCGTTCAGCTTGGTGTCGGCGGCGAACGGCGCGCGGAAATGCTGGATAAGGGCGCGCCGGAGCTTGTCCGCCTGGCTGAGTTCTTCGGGCTCGACCGACCGCACCAGCACCATGCGGTCCCGCGCGCGTGAGGCGGCGACGTTGAACCGCTGTTCGAAGGCCAGTCCGGACAAAGCGCCCGGCTTGGCGCCCACGACCATCGAAAGGAACATGATGTCGCGCTCGCCGCCTTGGAAGGCGGAGGGATCGCCCACCCGAATGTCGTGGCGCAGCATGACCTCCGGCCCCAACTCCTGCTCGATCGCTTCGGTGATCAGCATGGCCTGCTTCTGGCCCAGCAAGGTAGTGACGCCGATCGTTCGCTTCCCCATCAGCGGGTCGACGGCGATGCGGCCGATCTCGTCCAGAATGCAGGCCACTTCCGCCCGGTTGACGTCACCGCTGCGGGCACCGTCCTCGACGAAGATGTCGACCAGCGGCGGATCGAGCCGCTCCGACGCCGAAGGGAGGCGCAGCGGTTGCAGCTTGTGATCGTAGAACTGCGCCTTCGAGAATTCGATGATCGGCGCAACGCAGCGGAAATGCTCCTTCAGCATGATCGCGCCGCCCGCGAACACGACCGAGCCGAGATCGTACAGCGACTTGTCCTCGCGCAGCGCCGCACGGAAATCCTCGACCTGGCCACCGAGATAGCGGCGCGACAGCTCGATCAATTTGTCTTCGCTGCGGAAGCCCGCATCCGGGCTGACCTGCTTGTCGTCGCCGACGATCAGCACCTGCTTTGCCCGCAGCAGCGCCGGTAGGGCGGCGATGGTCGATTGCGACGCCTCGTCGACGATCACAAGGTCGAACAGCCCGAGTTCGGCCGGCAGCGACTCCGAGACGCGGTAGTGCGGCATGATCCAGCACGGCAAAGCGTTCTTGGCGCGATCGGCGGCGGCTCGGGCATCCTGGCGATAGCGCGCTGCCCTGATGCCGGTGCCCCGCCCTATCCTCCGCATCGCCTGAGCATAGGAGGTGAGCGCGGCCCGCACCTGGTCCGTCGCCTTTTCGGCGAGCGCGCACCAGGTACGCACCTCGATCACCTCTTCATAGGCGCGGGCGAGCTGCATCTCGAGTTCGGAGCGCTTGGCGGCAAGAGCGCGGATGCGGTCATGCGCGTCGATCCGGTCCAGCCACGTGGCAAGTCGCCGCAGCCGCCAGCGCTCGCGCCAATCGCCGGGCGTGAGAGCGTCCTCGACGCCGGTGACCGGTGTCTCGCGCAGTTTCCGGGCCCAGCGCGGGGCGCCGCTTTCCTCGATCTCGCGCGTGATCGATGCGATCGTCATGAAGGCCGGCGCCATCCGGCGCAGCTCGCCCAATTCCTCGACCGTTAGCCGCCACTCGCGGCTCACATCGGCGGCCGTCTCACCCACCCGACCGATGCAGTCGTGGGCAAGGGTGCGGAAACGATCGCCGAGCATGCCCGGCAGAGCAGCCAGATCTCCCTGTACGGCCGCCAACCGGCGGCGTCCTTCCGCCAGTCGCGTGCGGCGAAGATGCCGATCGATGATGGCGCGGACATCTTCGAGGCCAGACGCGACCGGCTTGCTCCAGTGCGGCAGCAGTGCCGACATGGCGCGCTCCGCCTCCCGCTCACACTCGACCGCCGCACGGGCAAGCGCCAGTGCCTCCAGCTGCGCCTTCATCTGCTCGGCACTGCGCAGCCCATTGTCACTGACAGGCGAGAGGATCGAGGCGGATGCCGCATGGTTCCAGACCGAGACCAGCTCGCGCGCGGCATCGCCGGCTTCCAGATAACGCTTCACTTCGGTCCAATCCGCGGCGCTGTTCGGCACTCGGCCGGCAATGCGGACCGCCCCGAGGCGCTGCTTCACCTGACGCGCGAAAAGTGAAGTGAAGATGCCAAGCTCACCGCGCACGGCGAGATTGGCGATTGGATCGCGAAACTCGCGCTCGTCCGACCCTTCCGGCAGCGTCACCGGCAGGGTGAGGAAGTGCCGGGCCTCCTCGCATAACGCTTCGATCCGCGGCGCAAGGCCTTCGATCGCTTCGAGCGCCACATCCCGCCGGCTCCGCCGTAGCAATGCCAAAGCTTTATCCAGCCAGTCGAAACCGTGCTCTTCGGCCCGGCTTCGCGCATCCGCGGCAGCATCGAGCCGCGATGCACCGAGCGCCAGCGCCTCCGCCGTGGTGCCATCAGCTAGACGCTCGGGCGGCGAGATGGCGCGCTCGAGCTGCTCTGCTTCGCTCAGATCCTCATGGAGTTGCTCGATGGCGTCTGGCGAGGGCAGCGCCTCCGGCGGCGGCAGCGTCGCGCCCACATATGCGATCCGCTCGCCGACCTCCTTTCGCGCCTCCCGAAGCTCAGCGATGTCCTCGTCGGAGAAGCTCGGGTCGTGCGAGCGGATCACGTCCAGCGCATCGTCGAACCATGACGGGAGATCGCCGGCTGCGGCCAGCGTCCGTGCCGCCTCCACCGGAGCGACACGCCGCCCGTCCAGCTCGACCGAGCTCAGTCCCTCGCGGCCGAGCTGATCGACCTTGCGGTCGAGCGCGGCGAGTTCGGCATGGATGCGGTCGATGCGCGACTGAAGTTCGGCGATTTGGCGCTGCGCCTCCCGCGGCTTGATCCGCTGCAGCCGGGCGGCGATCTCGTTCACCGACTCCTGGAACTGCTGCAGCCCTTCCCGGTCGCTGTCGAGCAGGCTGACCGCAAGCGGCCGGACGCCCAGCGGTAGCTTGTCGCGAAGGACGCGCAGCGCCGGCGCCTTCTGCGAGGTGACCAGCACGCGTTTGCCCAGGGCCAAATAGTGGCTGACGACATTGGCGATGGTGTGGGTCTTGCCCGTGCCCGGCGGACCCTGCACCACCACGCCCGCACGGGCTTCCAGCCGCTGGATGACCTCGACCTGCTCGGCATTGAACGGCTTGGGAAAATAGAGGTCGGCACCGGTTCCATCCGAAGTGGTGACACCTGGCACGGTGGACACGCCGCGAAACGCTTTTGGCGTCTCATCAGGAATGGCATCGCTGGGATCGCTGACGACGGCCAGAACCGCGCCGGGAAGCGTTTCCGAGTCGTTCACCTCGGCAACCGCATCCGTTAAGCGCTGCAGGTCTGCCATCACCTGTGTCGCCCGGCGCGCACGCGAGAGATCAGCCAGGAAGGTCCGACGTGGAGCGAGTCCGGGTCCGGCTGCTGCCCCTCGCGCAGATCGGGCAGATAGACGCCGCTTGGGTCGAGCAGCTGCACTGCCTTGCGCAACACGGGATCGAAGCCGTCGGCCGCGAAGGGGGAAAGGCCGCTTTCAAGCCCCTCCAGATAGGGAATGGTGAAGCGGCGCCATTCGTCGACACCGGCGATGTCCAGCTTGTCGAGCGTGTCGCTTTCGACGCCCGGCGGCGATTCGCTGCGTGGGCGCAGCTCGATCGCATGGCTCGCCTCCTCGATCGAGACTTCCAGCTGCACGGTCAGCAGCGGGTAGGAGAGCCGGCCCAGCGGGCGCTTCCACTCGGCCATGCCGATGCCGCAGACCAATTCAGCCGGCGTGTCGCTGCTGCCGTCGAGCGCCAGCCGGAGCGCGAACAGGTCGTTGTAAAGCTTAATGGACCGTCGCCGCGCCCGCTCCTCGTCGGCCCAGGGCGTCCACACTTCACGCACGAACGCGTCTAGGTGACGCCTCAGCCTCTCCAGCCCCGGATAGGCGTTCAGAGGCATGGACGCCGGTTCGCCAGCCACGGGCGAGCCTTCGATCAGTCCGGCAGCCCGCAGCACCGCGATCGGTACTTCGCTCTTCAGCGCAGGCTTGCGGTCGGGGTCATCCGCCACATCCGCCCAGAGGCCGAGTTCGGCATCGGCCAGGCGCGGCGGCTTTACCTTGGTGAGCCGCTCCACCCGCACCCAGAGCGGATCGCCCTCACCGCCGCCATTGAGCTGGACGCCCGGCAGCATCATCAGCTCGGATCCGGCGATGCGAAAGCCTTTCTCGCCCGCGACGTCGGTCGGAATGGCGAGCTTGTCCCGCTCTGTCGCCGCTACATAGTCGAGCAACTGCTTCAGGCGCGCGACGGCGTCCGTTCCGCTCATGATCGCTGCCCCTCCCCCATTCCCGCAGAACGACAAGCATAAGCTGGATCAAGGGCTTCCGCCGAGTTTCGGCGGCGCACGAATGCATCCGAAATGGACCATGTTCAGCCTATCGCGGCGCCCTCCCCTCGGCATGCTTAGCGCCGAGTCACGGAGCGGGCGGGGGTCCGATGCGCCGCCCCGTGGCCATCGGGAGGGGCACATGGTCAGTCTGCAAAAGGGTCAAACTGTTCGCCTGGAAAAGAGCGGCGGCGGGGCATTGACGCAGGTTGCGATGGGGCTGGGTTGGGACGTGCGCAAGCCCAAGGGCCTGCTCGGCGGCCTGTTCGGCGGCGGCGGCGGCGATATCGACCTGGACGCCTCTTGCCTGTTGTTCAACGGATCGGGAGAGCTGGTCGACCAGGTCTGGTTCCGCCAGCTTGCGAGCGACGATGGCAGCATTGTCCATAGTGGAGACAATCTGACCGGTGCCGGAGACGGCGACGACGAGACGATCAATGTCGACCTGACACGCCTGCCCGCCTCCGTCCAGGCGCTGATCTTCACGGTCAACAGCTTTCGCGGCGACACCTTCGACCGCATCGACAATGCCTATTGCCGGGTGGTCGACAGCTCCGGGGGCAAGGAGCTGGTCCGTTACGACCTGACCGGCGCCGGCTCGCACACCGGCCAGGTCATGGCGCGGCTGAAGCGCGCGAATGGCGGCTGGGAGTTCACCGCCATCGGCAACCGCACCAACGGTCGCACCTTCCACGACATGATGCCGCAGATCCAGGCGGCGCTCTGATGGACCTGCAGCAGGGGGCGAATGCGCCGGTCTCCGGCAGTCAAGCGATCGTCAGCTTCGGCTGGCGCGCGCCTGCCGGCCTTGAGGCCGACGCGTCCGCCTAACTGCTGACCGCATCGGGCAAGGTCCGCGGCGACCAGGACATGATCTTCTACAACCAGCCGGAAGGCGGCGACGGCGCGGTGCGCTTTTCCGCCGACGGGCCCGGCCGCTTCGACGTCCAGCTCGGTCGCGTGCCGGACTCTATCGAGAAGATCGTCTTCTGCGCCACGATCAACGAAGCCGTCGCCCGCAACCAGACCATGGCGATGCTGCAGGACGCCCATATCGCCGTCGCGGGAGACAGCCCTTTGCGCTTTTCCCCCGCTCTGTCCGGCGCGCGCGAAGCGGCGATGGTGTTCGGCGAACTCTACCGCCGCCAGGGCCAGTGGAAGTTCCGCGCCGTCGGCCAGGGCTTCAACGGCGGCCTTGCGCCCCTCGCCCGCTCCTTCGGCATCGACGTAGCGGAGAGCGCAGAGCCCGCCCCGGCGCCTGCTCCGCCCTCCCCTACTCGCGTTAGCCTCAGCAAGGTCACGCTCGAAAAGCACAGCCCGACGGTCAGCCTGGAGAAGAAGGGCAGCTCGTTCGGCGAGATCACGATCAATCTGAACTGGTCCCGCGCCCGGGGGTGGTTCGCGGGCAGCGCCGTCGATCTTGACCTCGGCTGCCTGTTCGAGCTCGCCGATGGCCGCAAAGGTGTGGTCCAGGCGCTCGGCAATGTGTTCGGCGATTTCGATTATCCGCCGTACATCGAACTGTCCGGCGACGACCGCACCGGCGATGTCAGCGACGGCGAGACTTTGCGGATCAACGGCGCGCATTGGCATGAGCTGAAGCGCGTCTGCGTCTTCGCCAACATCTATGACGGCGCGCCCAACTGGCAGAAGACCGATGGCGTGGTGCTCGTCACCATGCCTGACCAGCCGCCGATCGAGGTGCGGCTGAGCGAAGGCCGCAACGACCAGCGGCTCTGCGGCATCGTCATGCTCGAAAATGACGGCGGGCGGCTCAAGGCCACGCGCCTCGTCGAATATGTCCGCGACCAGGAAAAGCTGGACCAGCGCTTCGGCTGGGGCCTGCGCTGGCGTGCGGGAACCAAGGATTAGGGGGAGAAGCCATGCTCGGCCATTTCAAGGGATCGTTCCTGTTCACCGCCTTGTGCATGGCGGCGGCCGCCTGGCTCGGCTGGACCATGACCGGGTCGCTGCTCGGCACGTTAGGCATCGTCTGGATCTTCGCCGTGCTGGGCGTGCTCGAGACCTCGCTGTCGTTCGATAATGCGGTCGTCAACGCGACGGTCCTGAAGGACATGGACCCGGTCTGGCGCCGGCGCTTCCTGACCTGGGGCATATTGATCGCGGTGTTCGGGATGCGGATCGTGTTCCCGCTCGCGATCGTCGCGGTGGCTGCCAGCCTCGATCCCTGGTCGGCGCTGCGGCTCGCGGTCGCCGAACCCGCCGAATATCAGCGGATCATCGAAGGCGCGCATATCGGCATTTCCGGTTTCGGCGGCGCCTTCCTGGCGATGGTCGGCCTGACCTTCTTCCTGGGCGAAGACAAAGAGACGCACTGGATCGGCTTCGTCGAAAAGCCTCTCGGCCGTCTGGCCGGCGTCGCCAGCCTGCCGCTCGCCATCGTTCTGGTCGCGCTGGTCGGCATATCCCGCCTGCTCCCGCCTGAAGAGGTTTCCACCTTCCTGCTCGCCGGCGTCTGGGGCCTGGTCGCCTATGTGGCGGTCGACAGCGTCGGCGACCTGATCGGCGGCGGCGACGACGAAGCGGCCAAGGTCGCCCGCGCCGGTGTCGGTGGCTTCCTCTATCTCGAGCTGCTCGACGCCAGCTTCTCCTTCGACGGGGTGATCGGCGCCTTTGCGCTGTCCAACAACCTGTTCATCATAGCGCTGGGCCTCGGCATCGGCGCGATGTTCGTGCGGTCGATGACGGTGATGCTGGTCGAGAAAGGCACGCTCGCCGAATACCGCTTCCTCGAACACGGCGCCTTTTACGCAATCGTCGCCCTCGCCGCGATCATGCTGCTCTCGGCCCGCTATCACATTCCGGAGACGGTCACCGGGCTGATTGGCGCCGGCTTCATCGGCATCGCCTTCCTCTCTTCCGTCTGGAGCAAGGAGGAAGAGGAAACACCGGTCCTCGCCGGCGCCGTGTCGCCGTCCGGCGAAGCACTCTGATCACCAGCATAAGGGGGTAATCTCATGTCCATCAGCCTTGCCAAGGGCGGCAATGTCAGCCTGTCGAAGGAAGCGCCGGGCCTCACCAAGATCATGATCGGCCTGGGCTGGGACGCGCGCGCGACCGACGGCGGCGATTTCGACCTGGACGCCAGCGCCTTCCTGCTGGGCGCCGGCGACCGGGTGCGCGGCGACCATGACTTCATCTTCTACAACAACCTGCAGTCGAGCGATGGCTCCGTTCGCCACACCGGCGACAATCGCACCGGCGACGGCGACGGCGACGACGAAAGCATCGAGGTCGACCTTTCGAAGGTCCCCGCTGACGTGCAGAAGATTGCCGTCACCGTGACGATCCACGAAGGCGAGGCGAATCGCCAGAATTTCGGCATGGTCTCGAACGCCTTCGTCCGCGTGGTCGATCAGCTGAGCGGGCGCGAAATTACCCGCTACGACCTGAACGAAGACGCCTCGGTCGAGACTGCGATGATCTTCGGCGAAGTCTATCGCCACAACGGCGACTGGAAATTCCGCGCCGTCGGCCAGGGCTTCAAGGGCGGCCTGGGGCCGCTGGCGAGGAATTATGGGGTGAATGTGGGGTGAGGCCGAGAAGACGGTCAGCCTCGCTAACGACAGTCGACCTGATCCGCGCCATTCCGAGAAGAGAGTTCGTTTTTCGTCCCGATTTGCTCGCGCGTTGGGGGGAGCGGATCCAACGATCTCTTCGCCAATCCTTGTCTCTTGGCGAGCGCTACCGTCCGGTGGGCGTGGACGCCGTCATACGCTTTTACGGTCTCGGACACAGCAACCATTCATTCGATCACTCGCCTTACGAGTGGCTTTGCATGACCGAAGTGCAGGCGACGAAGGGATTGGCTCATTTCCTGGAACAAGATCCGGAGCGCATTCAATCTTTCCTCCAGGCGCTCCTCCCCGGCTGGGGAATCTGGTCTTGCCTGGAAGACCTTCGAGCGCAGGCAGAAGTGCCTGCGGGCACGGGCCGGATCGACCTGCTGATAACCGGAAAGGCAAACGGAGGAATCTGGGGCGCGGTGATCGAGGCCAAGTTCGGTCACAAGCTGAAGACGAACCGGCTGAACGACTATGCGCAATATGGCGCGGACATCGGGCTCCGCTTCGATGGGCCGCAGCCCACCGGAGCCCTGCTTATTCTGGGACGATCCTCGGGCAAGGACGTGCGGTCGCGTCTGTCTCGGCTACGTAAGTGGAAGTGGCGCTTCGTTGATTGGTCTACGCTTCTGCGCCGTTGGGAACAACGTCCGTCTCCACTCACCGGCGACCAGGAATTCGGCCGCTTCCGTCGCACCCTTTGGGAGACCGCTCATGCCTGATGCTCGCCTGCCTGAGTCAGTCCGCACTTACCTTGAAGAGACAGGGGTAAGAGTTGCGGTCGACGCGCTTCTAGCGATCAGGCCGGCCCGTCTGCCAGCCGATCTGACGTTGGCGGAGCTGCCGGACTATGTGGCCGCCCGCGCACAGGCCGAGTTGACAAGGTGGGAGTTCGCCCAAGCATGTCTAGACCTTTGGTCGTCGATTTGGAGTCCGCTGCTAGAAGAATGGCAAGCAGGTCCATTGTCGGCCATGCTCGCCAGTGGTCTGAATGCAGTCACGCCCGAGGCTATCTGGAACGAGAGCGGGCTCAATGTCTGGCATCATCGTGGCGACCTGTTCCTATATACCGCAGTAGAGCTGACCCCGGAAGCGACCACGATAGCATTTGGGCTGGAGCGCGACGACGAGCCGCTGCTGACGGAAATGCCGGGATTCAACTGGCGCAATGATGAGGATTCGGAAAGCTGGCTGACGCACGAGCAAATTCGCGTTCCTGCGGCCTTTGGCTCTGAGCTGGACAAGCTTCAGGACCTTGCACGCTTTGCGATGGCGCAAGTCAATGCGCAGGTCGGATCTGAATAGATCATTTTGCGGGAGCTTTTGGACAGTGCCAAACTTCTTCACCGATCAGCTGGCTCGGCAACAGAGTTGGAGAGACAAGACGGCGAGCCTGAGCGACGATCAGCGGCTCGGTCGTAGGGGTGGCCGATTTCTCTCCGGCCGCTACTCCGGCATCTTCGACGCGGAGCGTTCCGGCATCGAAGCCTATGTGGACGATCAAGGATTAACGCCACACCGGCACCTGGATCATTTGCTGAGTTCGCAAGCCTTCTGTTTCAACTTTCTCGCGCCATTCCGACACGTCCCGCGGCGCTTGCCGACCTGCTGAAGCCGATAGTCGGCGGACACGTCACGCCGGTTTGGTTGCCAGGTGAAGACGGCTTTGTCGCGTTCGAGTATATTTCCGGTCCCGATTATCTGAACGAGGGCGGCAAGCGCACCCGCGGCGCTCAATGCACCAGTGTGGACGCGGCGATGGGGTTGGTGCGCGAAGGACGGCGGGAGCTGTTGCTGATCGAATGGAAATACACTGAAAGCTACGGAGCGCCGCTGGAGAACAAGGCCCGATCAGGCGCTAAGGATGGATTGAATACCTCCAACGATGTGCGACGCAGCCGCTACTCACCTTGGTTCGAGAAGGTCATCGACACTGATGGCGGCGACCGCGGGATCGATTTGTTCTTTGCCGAGCCCTTCTACCAACTGATGCGGCAGCAGATGCTCGCCCACGCCATCGAGAGCGACACGACAGACCCGCGCTCATTCTTTGATCGCGTAACGCTTTGTCATGTCTCGCCAGAGGGGAACAGCAAGCTCAAGCGGGTGACAGTCGAGGGCCTGGCTGAGGCAATCGGCAGCGAGAGCGCCTGCGGCGGCTGGGGAAGGCTGCTGCGGCAGCCTGACCGGTACAAGCCGGTGTCCGTCGAGGATCTGTTTCGGAGCTTCCCGATCGAGGGGCATCCCGACCTGGCCGAATGGCATGCCTATATGCGCGAGCGTTACGCCTTTCTGGCCTGACGAGAACCTTTGCTGGTGTTGGCATCGACTCCGGGGATCGTTACACGGCCGGCATGCCGCTTATCCCTATCGAACAAGAGGCTTGCGAGGTCGCGGGCGGGGCGCCGATGCTGGAGCAGGTGCTTGAGTGGAGCGCGGTCAATAGCGGGTCGCGAAATTTTGCGGGCTTGAAGACGATGGCGGGGTTGCTCGCCGACGCTTTCGCCGCGCTGCCGGGCGAAGTGGCTCTAGTGGCGCCGGGGCCGGTCGAGATCGTCGCGGCGGACGGCACGGTGGCTCAAGTCGAGCATGGCGACCATCTACTCTTGACTGTGCGCCCGGAGGCGCCGGTGCAACTACTCTTCACCGGCCACTACGACACGGTGTTTGGGGCCGATCACCCGTTCCAGACGACGCGCACGCTAGACGGACGCATCAACGGGCCCGGAACCGCCGACATGAAAGGCGGGCTGGCGCTGATGCTGGCGGCGCTGAAGGCGGTAGAGACCACCCCGCTCGCCGCGCGCATCGGTTATCAGGTGCTGATCGACAGCGACGAGGAGCTGGGCTCCCCCTCCTCCGCTGCGCTGATCGCCCGCTGTGCACAGGGCAAGGCGGCAGCCTTTACCTATGAGCCTTCACTTCCCGACGGCACGCTCGCGGGCGCGCGGGCGGGATCCGGCAATTTCTCGATCGTCGTCACCGGGCGCTCGGCCCATGCCGGGCGCAATCCGGAAGAGGGCCGCAATGCGCTGCTCGCCGCCGCCGACCTGGCGCTGCGGCTGGAAAAGGCGATCGGGCCCCGCCTCTCCGTCAATCCGGCGCGGATCGATGGCGGCGGGCCGAACAATGTCGTGCCCGATCATGCCGTGCTGCGCGTCAACTTCCGCCCGCACACGCCCGAGGACGAGGCGCGCGCGCGGTCGCATCTGGAGAGCGCGGTAGCGCTGGTGGCGGCGCAGCGCGAAGTGTCGATCCATGTTCATGGCGGCTTCGGACGTCCGCCCAAGCCGCTCGATGCGGCCGCCGAGCGGCTGTTCGGTCTGGTCAAGGAGTGCGGCGCCGATCTTGGGCAGGCGATCGGCTGGCGCGCGACGGGCGGCGTCTGCGACGGCAACAATATCGCGGCGTGCGGCGTGCCCGTGGTCGACACGATGGGCGCGCGTGGCGGCGCCATTCACAGTGCGGAGGAGTTTCTGATCCCGGAGTCCCTGCCCGAGCGGGCGATGTTGTCCACCCTCGCGATCCTTCGGATTGCGGAGCGCGGCCGGCCATGAGCTGCTTTCTGCGCCCGGCCACCCTCGACGATCTCGATGCGCTGTACGAACTCGCCAAGCTGACCGGCGGCGGCTTCACCAATCTGCCGCCTGACCGCGCTTCGCTCGCCAAGAAGCTGGAGCGCTCCGGCACTGCGCTCGCCCGGGACGAAGACGCGCATGTCGACGACCTGTTCGTCTTCGTGCTGGAAAATGGCGCAACCGGCCAGGTCCGCGGCACCTGCCAGATCTTCACCATGGTCGGCCAGCATTGGCCCTTCTACTCTTATCGCATCGGTACGCTCACCCAGGTGTCGAAGGAGCTCGACCGCACGTTCCGCGCGGACATGCTGACGCTGTCGACCGACCTGGAAGGGGCGAGCGAGGTCGGCGGGCTGTTCCTCCACCCTCGCGAACGGGCGGGGGGGCTGGGCATGCTGCTCGCCCGCAGCCGTTATCTGTTCATCAAGGCACACCGGCCGCGCTTTTCCGACCGGACCATCGCCGAGCTGCGCGGCGTGATCGACGAAGCGGGCGGGTCGCATTTCTGGGACGGGCTGGCCGGCAAATTCTTCGGCATGAGCTTTCAGGAAGCGGACGAGTTCAATGCGGTGAACGGCAACCAGTTCATCGCCGACCTGATGCCCAAGCATCCAATCTACACCGCCATGCTGCCGGAAAGCGCCCGCGCGGTGATCGGCGTGCCGCACCCGAGCGGCCGCGCGGCGATGCGGATGCTGGAGCATGAAGGCTTCACCCACGACAAATATATCGACATTTTCGACGGCGGCCCGACCATGGTCGCGCACACCGACCGCATCCTCTCGATCCGGGATTCGGTGGAAAGCCGGGTGGCGCGGATCGGCGAGGTAGCAGGCGAGCGGCGGCTGTGCACCGCGGGGCGGCTAGCCGGGTGGCGCGCGGCCTATGGGCAGGTCGAGATGCTGGACGGCGGCGAGATCGCGATCGATCAGGACTGCGCGCGGCTGCTGCAGGTGAGCGAAGGCAATACCGTGATGCATGTGGGGCGGTCCTAGCGCCGCCCTCCCCGTTCGTGTCGAGCGAAGTCGAGACACGGGTCCGGGCTAGCGTTTCTCGACTTCGCTCGAAACGAACGGAGTGCAGGGTTGCTGCAGGAAATCAACTTCGACGGCATTGTCGGACCGAGCCATAATTATGGCGGGCTCAGCCTCGGCAATCTCGCGTCCGCGAAGAACGCCAATCACACCAGCTACCCGCGCGCCGCGGCGCTGCAGGGGCTGGACAAGATGCGGCACAATCTGCGGCTGGGGCTGGCGCAGGGCATCCTCCTCCCCCACCCGCGGCCGGACTGGCCATGGCTGGAGAGCCTGGGCGCGTCGATGGAGAGCAGCCCTCCCCTCCCCGCCTGGGCGATGAGCGCCTCGCCGATGTGGACGGCCAATGCCGCGACGGTTTCTCCGGCGCCGGACACGAAGGATGGCAAGTGCCACCTGACCGTCGCCAACCTCGTCACCATGCCGCACCGCAGCCATGAATGGCCGAACACGCTGAAGCAGCTGCGGCTGGCCTTTGGCGGGCCCAGCTTTGCGGTGCACGGACCGGTGCCGGCGCCGTTCGGCGACGAGGGCGCTGCCAACCATATGCGGCTGGCACCGTCGCATGGCGAGCCGGGCGTCGAGATCTTCGTCTATGGCCGCTCCGGCGGGCGCTTTCCGGCGCGGCAGCACCGGATGGCGGGCGAGGCCGTCGCCGCGCACCATGGCCTCGATCCGGCGCGCACACTGCTGGTCGAACAGGCCGAGGAAGCTATCGCCGCCGGCGCCTTCCACAATGATGTAGTCGCCGTTGCCGACTGCCTGACCCTGTTCGCACACGAACAGGCCTTTGCCGACCGGGCGAGCTTTTACTCCGAGTTGGAGCGGCTGGTGCCCGAGGTGCGCATCGTCGAGGTGCCTGCGTCGCGCGTGAGCCTGGAAGACGCCATCGCCAGCTACCTGTTCAACGCGCAGCTGGTGACTTTGCCTTCGGGCGAGCAGGCGCTGATCGTCCCGAGCGAAGCGCATGCGGTGCCGTCTGTCCGCGACTATCTGGAAGAGCTGGTCGCCGGCAACGGACCGATCCGCGCCACCCATTTCGTCGATGTGCGTCAGTCCATGGCCAATGGTGGCGGCCCTGCCTGCCTCCGCCTGCGGGTCGTCGCCGATCCCGCCGAGGTAGACCAGCGCTTCATGATCGACGAGGCGAAGCTCGACAGGGTCGGGGAGGTGATCGCCGAGACCTGGCCGGAGACGATCGAGTCGGCGCATCTCGCCGATCCAGAGCTGCACAAGCGAATCGCCCAGGCGCGCGCGGCGCTGCTGGAGACGCTAGAGCTTGGCCGAGAGGACCTCTGACGAAGCGTTAACCCTTTATTTACCTTGTCCGCTCGGCCGCGCTGCGCGTTTATGCGGACATGTTCGAGAAGATCAAAAGGCTGTTCACGATCACCACGCGCTTCGAGGCGTTTCTGGTGATCTATGCGCTGGCATTGGGCGCATGCGAGCGGGGCATCCATTATCTCGAGCAGTATCCCGGCCCTGGCGGCGTACTCCTCTTCCTCGCCTGCACCGGTAGCGTGTTCATCGCGGGCGGCATGATCCTCGACAATCTGGCGCTGAGGCGGGCGCTCCGCTAAGCCCCTCCCATGATCAGGGTGGGCGTCGGCGGCTGGACCTATGAACCGTGGCGCGGCACTTTCTACCCGTCCAAGCTGCCCCACGCCAAGGAGATCGAGCACGCCACGCGCGCTCTGACGGCGATCGAGATCAACGGCACCTACTACCGCCGGCAGAACCCCAAGACCTTCGAAAGCTGGCGAAAGGCGGCGCCCGACGGCTTCATGTACACGGTAAAGGCAAGCCGCTTCTGCACCAACCGCAAGAACCTGGCTGACAATGAAGAAGGCATGCGCAACTTCTTCGATCAGGGGCTGGTCGAGCTTGGCGACAAGCTCGGGCCGATCCTGTGGCAGCTGATGGGCCCGAAGCAGTTCGACCCGGATGAGATCCGCGCCTTCTTCGCCATGCTCCCGAAGGATTGGGGCGGCGTAAAGCTGCGACATGCCTTCGAGCCGCGCCATGAGAGCTTCCGCAATGCGGAGTTCTTCGCGCTGGCGAGGGAAACAGGCGTCGCCATCGTCTATGCCGAGGCAGACGATTACCCGAACTTTGCGGACCAAACCGGGCCGTTCACCTACGCGCGATACCAGCAATGCCGCGAGGATGTTGAGGCCGGCTACGGGCCCGGCGAGCTTGACCGGATCGCCGATCAAACCCGCGGCTGGGCAGAGGGCGGCCGGGATGTGTTCGCCTTTTTCATCGCCGGCGCCAAGGTGCGCGCGCCCGCCGCGGCCATGGCCCTGATCGGGCGTGTGGGACGGCACTGATTCGTCATTGCGAGGAGCGCAGCGACGCGGCAATCCAATGTCGCAGATGCCACAGCTGGATTGCTTCGCTGCGCTCGCAATGACGAGGGTTACAGAGCCCTCAAAATCTCCCGCGCGCAATTATGCCCCGGAGCCCCGGTGACGCCGCCGCCGGGATGGGTGCCGGCCCCGCACATCCAAAGGTTCTTGATCGGGCCGGCATAGGCGCCGTGGCCGAGCACCGGGCGTGCGGCCCAAAGCTGGTCGATCGACATGGCGCCGTGCATGATGTCGCCGCCTGCTAGGCCGAACCGCTCCTCCAGATCGAAGGGGCTGAGGGACAGCCGGCCGAGCACCGACGCCTTGAAGCCGGGCGCGAACGCCTCGACCGTATCGATGATGGTGTCGGCGGCCGCCTCGCGCTCGTCCTTCCAGCTGCGGCCGTCGGGCAGCACCGGGGCGAATTGCTGGCAGAAGAGGCTGGCGACATGCGCGCCTTTTGGTGCCAGCGTGTCGTCGAGCGTGGACGGGATCAGCATCTCGACGATCGGCCGCTTCGACCAGCCATGCGCGCGCGCGTCGGTGAAAGCCTGATCCATATAATCGAGCGTGGGGGCGATCACGATGCCGCTCGCGAGGTGCTCGCCGGGCTCCTGCAGGCAGGTGAAGCGGGGAAGTTCGGACAGCGCGACGTTCATGCGGAAAGTGCCGGAACCCGCCTTAAACATCCGCATCCGCCGGGCGAAGTCGGCGGGCAGATCGGCTTCGTCGACCAGCCTGCCGTAAAGCAGTTTCGGTCCGACATTCGCGACCACGCGCCTGGCGAACAGCTCCGAACCGCCCTCGAGCGCAACGCCGACAGTCTTGCCATTGTCGACCAGCACCTTGGCGACCATCGCATCGGTCGTGATCTCCACGCCCACAGCTTCGCACGCCTTGCGCATCGCCTGGGTGATCGCGCCCATGCCGCCGATCGCATGGCCCCAGGCGCCTTTCACGCCGTTCACTTCGCCGAACACATGGTGGAGCAGGACATAGGCCGAGCCCGGCGTATCGGGGCTGGCGTAATTGCCGACCACCGCATCGAATCCGAAGGCGGCCTTGATCTCGTCGCTTTCGAACCAGCCGTCGAGGAAGGTGCGCGCGGACTTGGCGAACAGGTCGAGCAGGTCGCGCTGCGCTTCGATCCCCAGCTTGCGCAGGCCCCAGCCCTGCGTCGCCGCCCGGATTAAGTCCTGCACGCCGCCGCCGGCATTGGGCGGCGTCTTGAGCGCCATGTCGCGGAGCACATCGGCGATCCGCTCCAGCGCGTCATAATAGGCCGGAAGCGTCTCCGCGTCCTTGGCGGAGAATTTCCGTACTTCGGCTTGGGTGCGTTCGAGCGAGCCGCCCAGCTTCATATAGCGCGTATCGTCGAACGGTAGGAAGTTGGAGATGGGGCGGTGGACGACGCGCAGGCCCCAATCATGGAGCCGCATATCGGCGATCACTTTCGCCTGGAGAAGGCTGACCGTGTAGCTCGCGGTCGAGTTGCGAAAACCTGGGTGAAACTCTTCGGTGACGGCGGCGCCGCCGACGATCGAGCGGCGTTCAAGGATGCGGACCTTGAGGCCAGCGCGGGCCAAATACCAGGCGCAGGTCAGGCCGTTATGCCCGCCGCCAATGATCAGTGCGTCGTAAGTGGAACTCAAGGCTGTACACCCCCACCGGTTTGGGCTGAGCCTGTCGAAGCCCTCCCTTCCTTCTTCCGCGAACCAGTAGAGAAGATGGGAGGCCTTCGACAAGCTCAGGCCAAACCGGGTGTTGGGGCCACGAGCGGGTTCAGGCCGCTTCGGCCATCTCGCCTAGCGCAGCGCGTACCGCCGCGACCGCGTCCTGAGCCTTGGCGCCGTCTGGTCCGCCGCCCTGGGCCATGTCGGGCCTTCCGCCACCGCCTTGTCCTCCAAGAGCCGTGACCGCCAGCTTCACCAGTTCGACCGCATTGCGGCGCGCGGTCAGATCGTCGGTGACTCCCACGGCCACCGATGCACGGCCGTCATTGACCGCGACCAGCACCGCCACGCCCGAGCCGACGCGTCCCTTCAGATCGTCCACCGCACCGCGCAGGCCTTTGGGATCGAGGCCCTCGACCACCTGGCCGATAAAGCCGTGTCCGCCGACCTGCTCCGGCCCGGCCGCTTCCGCCTTACCGCCCCCGCCCAGCGCCAGCGCCTTTCTGGCTTCGGCAAGTTCGCGCTCCAGCCGGCGCCGCTCCTCGATCAGCGTGGCGACGCGGGCGGGCACTTCGTCAGGGCTCGCCTTCAGCGCGGACGCCGCTTCGCGCAGCCGCTCCTCGCGGGCATTCAGCCACAAGCGCGCCGCTTCGCCGGTCAGCGCCTCGATCCGGCGGACGCCGGAGGAAACGGCGCTTTCCGACACGATCTTGAACAGCGCGATGTCGCCGGTCGCGTTGACGTGCGTGCCGCCGCATAGCTCGACCGAATAGGCCTCGCGGCCCATGGTCAGCACGCGCACCTCGTCGCCATATTTCTCGCCGAACAGCGCCATGGCGCCGGCCGCAATCGCGTCCTCCGGCGTCATCAGCCGGGTCGAGACCTGCTCATTGTGGCGGATATGGGCGTTCACCTCGGCCTCGACATCGGCGATCTCCTGCGCGGTCAGCGCCTGCGGATGCGAGAAGTCGAAGCGGAAACGGTCTGCCGCGACCAGTGAGCCCTTTTGCGTCACATGACCGCCCAGCCGCTTGCGCAGTGCCGCGTGCAGCAAGTGCGTGGCAGAGTGATTGGCGCGAATCCGGTCGCGGCGCTCGGCGTTGACGGAGAGGTGCACGGGATCGCCGATCGCGACCTCGCCATTCTCGATCACCAGATGATGCGCATGCAGGCGGCCGAGCGGCTTGGACGTGTCCTCGACCCGGCCTCTCAGCCCCTTTTCCGACGTGACGGTGCCGGCATCGCCCATCTGGCCGCCGCTTTCTGCATAGAAGGGCGTCTGGTTTGTCAGCAGCACAACCGTCTCACCGGCCGAGGCGCGATGGACCGGCGCACCGTCCTTGACGATCGCGACCACCTCGCCCTCGCCTTCGGTGCCCGAATAGCCGATGAACTCGGTCGAGCCATGCGCTTCGGCAAGGTCGAACCAGACATCCTCCGACGCCTTGCCGCCGGACCCCTTCCAGGCCGCCCGAGCCGCTGCCTTCTGCTCGGCCATCGCCTTGTCGAAGCCGGATCGATCGACCTGCAGGCCCTGCGTTCGCAGCGCGTCCTCGGTCAGATCATAGGGGAAGCCATAGGTGTCGTAGAGCTTGAACGCGACTTCGCCGGGAAGCGTATCGCCAGAGGTCATCGAACCGGTCGCTTCGTCCAGGAGCTTGAGGCCATTGGCGAGGGTCTGGCGGAAGCGAGTTTCCTCCTGCTTCAGCGTCGCCTCGATCAGCGGCTGGGCGCGGACCAGTTCAGGGAAGGCCGCGCCCATTTCCGCGACCAGCGACGGCACAAGGCGGTGCATCAGCGGGTCGCTGGCGCCGAGCAAATGCGCATGGCGCATGGCGCGGCGCATGATCCGGCGCAGAACGTAACCGCGCCCCTCGTTGGCCGGCAGCACGCCGTCGGCGATCAGGAAGCCCGACGCGCGCAGATGGTCGGCGATGATGCGGTGGCTGGAGGTCGCATCGGCTGAGTTGTTGCTGGTCAGCTCGGAACTCGCCGCGATCAGCGCCTTGAACGTGTCCGTGTCGTAATTGTCGTGCACGCCCTGGAGCACGGCGGCGATCCGCTCCAGCCCCATGCCGGTATCGATCGACGGGCGCGGCAGATCGCGGACGATCTCGTTCGCTTCCTGCTCATATTGCATGAAGACGAGGTTCCAGATCTCGACGAAGCGGTCGCCATCCTCGTCCGGGCTGCCGGGAGGACCGCCCGGTATGTGATCGCCGTGATCGTAGAAGATTTCGGAACAGGGTCCGCACGGGCCGTTGTCGCCCATCGCCCAGAAATTGTCCTTGGTGGCGATGCGGATGATCCGCTCTTCGGGCAGGCCGGCGATCTTCTTCCACAGCGCGAAGGCTTCGTCGTCGGTGTGATAAACGGTCGCGGTTAGCCGGTCGGGCGAAAGGCCGAACTCGCGCGTCAGCAAGGTCCAGGCATGGGTGATCGCCTGTTCCTTGAAATAGTCGCCAAACGAAAAATTCCCCAGCATCTCGAAGAAGGTATGATGCCGGGCCGTGTAGCCGACATTGTCGAGATCATTGTGCTTGCCGCCCGCACGCACGCATTTCTGCGAAGAGACCGCGGTCGAATAGGGCCGCGATTCCAGGCCGGTGAACACATTCTTGAACGGCACCATGCCGGCGTTGACGAACATCAGCGTCGGGTCGTTATGCGGCACCAGCGGTGCCGAGGGGACGCGGGCGTGCCCCGCGCGCTCGAAATAGTCGAGGAAAGTGCGCCGGATGTCGTTCGTCGAAGTCATGCACGGCATGTAAGTCAGGGCGAACAGCCGGGCAACTATGTTGCGTTGCAGCAGCAAAGGGCTATGCTGACGGGGTGACGGGTCAAGGGAACGCGGTCAAATGCCGCGGCTGCCCCCGCAACTGTAACCGGCGAGCTTTCGCGCCACCATGTCACTGGGCTTCGTACCTGGGAAGACGGCGCGACCAGCATTGACCCGGGAGCCAGGAGACCTCCCCGCCACCGTCGTTCCTCTGGCCGGGCGGGGTGCACCGGGCGGACGAAGCAGCGCATGGGCGCTGTCCTTCGCAAGAACGGCATTGAACGTTGTTGCGAAAGGACTTGGAATCATGCGCTTTTCTCTCCTGACCCTGACGGCGCTCTGCGCCGCTCCTGCCGTCGCGCAAGGCGGCGATCCGGCTGAACCCGACGTCGTCGTCACCGCTTCCCGCTCCGGCGATCCGACGCCCATCCGAGACTTGGGGGCGTCGATCACTCTGCTTTCGCCAGAGAGCCTGATCGAGCGGCAGACGCGCACCGTCGCCGACATTCTGCGCGACGTGCCCGGCCTGGCGGTCAACCGCACGACCGGCCTGACCCAGTTGCGGCTGCGCGGCAGCGAGGCAAACCAGACTCTGGTCCTGATCGATGGCGTCGAAGCCTCGGACCCGTTCCTCAGCGAGTTCGACTTCGGCAGCTTGGCCGCCGACGAGAATGCGCGCATCGAGGTGCTGCGCGGGCAGCAGAGCGCACTCTACGGGTCCGACGCGATCGGCGGGGTCATTCATTACATCACGGCCAGCGGTCGCGAGGCGCCGGGCTTCAGCGCGCGTGTGGAAGGCGGCACGCAAGCCATTGCAAATGCACTCGTTCGCGCCGCCGGCGTGGTCGGCGATTTCGACTATGCCGCGACCGGCACCCTGCTGACCACCGATGGTGAGCCTGACGCCCGCAGCGGCCGTCGTAACCTCGCCTCCGACACCGTGTCCGCCTCGTTGAAGCTCAACTGGTCGCCACTGCCGAACCTGCGGCTGCGAGCGGTCGGCCGCTTCACCGATGTAGAGCGGGAGTTCAACAACCAGGACTTCGTCCCCGGCAGCGGGACTTTCGGGCTGGTCACCGACTCGCCGGGTGTGCGCTCGCACAACTGCAACTGGAACGGGCTGCTCCGGGCCGAGCTGGACTTGCTGGACGGGCGCTGGACGCATGCGGTGACGGGGCAGCTAACCAATGCCCGGCGGGACACCTTCCGTTTCGCCGATCGCACCAGTGGCAGCACCGGCGAGCGGCTGAAGGGCAGCTACGAGACCGCGCTTCGCTTCGACACTGGCGACGTGCGCCACCGCGTCACCTTCGCTCTCGACGTGGAGCGGGAGCGTTTCCGCAACCGCGACCCGAGCAACTTCGGCTTCGACGGCCGGCGCCAGATCGAGAATACCGGCCTTGTCGGCCAATATGAGCTGTTCTTCGGGGATCGCGGTGGGTTCTCCGCTTCGGTGCGGCGAGACGAGAACAGTCTCTTCGCCAACACCACGACATATCGCGTCCAGGGCAGCTATGACGTGCTTCAGGGCACGCGTCTGCACGCGGCGGCGGGATCGGGCGTCAAAAACCCGAACCTGTTCGAGCTCTACGGCTTCATCGACGGCCGCTTCATTGGCAATCCCGGCCTGAAGCCTGAAAAGTCGGAAGGCTGGGAAGCGGGCCTGGAGCAGCGGCTGTTCGGCGATCGCCTGACTGTCGGCGCGACCTGGTTCGAGAATGTGCTGAGGGACGAGATTTATACCGACTTCCCGCCGCCGACCTTCACGCCCACTTCGCTCAACCGCACCAGCAAGTCGCGGCAGCGGGGGATTGAGGCGGCCATGGCGGCGCGGCTCGGCGAGGCGTGGCGGATCGATGCGTCCTACACCTGGCTACGCGCGCGGGAGAATGGCGTCACCGAAGTGCGCCGCCCGAAGCACATCGCGAGCGTCGCCGCGACCTGGAGTGCGCCGAATGACGCTGCCTCGGCGACACTGGTTGTTCGCTACAACGGCCGGCAGCTCGACCAGGCCTTTCTGGACCCCAGCTTCGTGCCCACGATTGTCAGACTCGCCGATTATGCGCTGGTCAATCTGAACGGTCGCGTGAAGCTTAACGAGCGCTTCGAGCTGTTCGGACGCGTCGAGAACCTGTTCGACGAACGCTATGAAGACGTATTCTCTTTTGTTAACCCCGGCCGCAGCGCAGTCGCCGGCGTACGCGTCCGGTTGTGAGGAGATTGAAAGCCATGACCACCCTCTCCAATCGCCTGGCCTGGCCGGCCTTGCTTAGCGCCGGCACTGTCGGCGGCACCTTGCTCGCTGCCTGCATGTTCCCGTTCGGTGCCTTCGCCGCGGTTGCGGCGCTGACCATGGACCTGCGCCGCGGACTTATGGCCGTCGGCGCCGTGTGGCTGGCGAACCAGATCGTCGGCTTCGGGCTGATGGATTACCCGACCGACCCGCTGACCGTCGCCAAGGGTCTGGCGCTGCTGGCCGCCAGCCTGTGCGGCTATGTCGCCGCACGCGCAGTCGCCGGGCACAAGGCTGCGATCGTGGCGGCTCCGCTGCTCGCCTTTGCCGGTTACGAGTTCTCGCTATGGCTGCTCACCCACCTGACCGGCGGGCTTGAGACCTTCGCGCCGGAGATCGTGCTGATGGTCGCGCGCAACGACCTGTTCTGGTTTGCCGGACTGATGGCGGCGCGCTTCCTGCTGACCCGCACTGCTCCGGCGCTGTTCGGACGGCAGACGACGCTCCAGCCGGCCTGATGGCCGCACTACGGATCGTCTCGCTGCTACCCAGCGCGACAGAGATCGCCGTCGCGCTCGGTCTCGGTGAGGCACTGGTCGGGCGGTCGCACGAGTGCGACTTCCCGCCCGAAGTGGAGCGCCTTCCCGCGCTTACCGCGACCAAGATCCCCAAGGGCATGCGCTCCGAAAAGATCGACCGCACCGTCAAGTCGATTATCGAAAGCGGTCTCTCGGCCTATTCGGTCGACGCAGAGCGGCTGCGGGCGCTCCGGCCCGACGTCATTCTGACCCAGACGCAATGCGCGATCTGCGCCGTCACGCCGCGCGACCTGGAAGAGGCGCTGGCGGACTGGACCGGCACGCAGCCCCTGATCCTGTCGCTCGCGCCGGACACGCTCGACGATGTGTGGAGCGATTTCGCAAAGGTCGCCGCAGCGACGGGCTGCGATGCGGTGCCGGTCGTTACGCAGCTTCAGGAGCGCCTTGCTGCCCTGCCCGCCGTGGCAGAGAAGCCGACCGTTGCCGCGATCGAATGGATCGAACCGCTGATGATCGCGGGCAACTGGATCCCGGAGCTGGTAAAGATCGCTGGCGGCAAGCCATTGCTGTGCAAGAGGGGCCAGCATTCACCGTTCATCGAATGGGAGCATCTGAGGGCGGCCGATCCCGAAGTGATTGTCGCAATGCCCTGCGGCTTTCAGGTGCCGCGCACGATGGAAGAAATGCCGCTGCTCGACTCGCTGCCCGGCTGGCGCGACCTCCGCGCGGTAAGGGATGGCCGCGTGTTCGTCGCCGATGGCCATCATCTCTATAATCGGCCGGGCCCGCGCCTGGTCGAGTCAGCCGAAGCGCTGCACGCGATGATCCACGGCGGCAGCCGCCATGCCGGGCGCTACTGGGCGCGCTACGAGCCGAGCGCCGCCCTCACCCGCTCTTCCCATTCGGGCGCGCAGATCAGCAGGTCGGGGAGCAAGGTTTCCGGCGCATTATAGGTGCAAGGCGAGCCGTCGACCCGCGTCGCGACCATGCCCATGCCGAGCGCCACAGCGACCGGCGCGGCATTGTCCCATTGATGCTGGCCGCCGGTGTGGAAGTAGATGTCGCCCTGGCCCAGAATGACCGCCATAGCCTTGGCACCGGCCGAGCCCATCGGCACCAGCTCCGCGCCAAGCCGCTCCTGCAGCACTGCGCATTCGGGCGGCGGCCGCGTGCGGCTGACCAGGATGCGGGGGCGATCAGGCCGCTCGACCCGCGGGGCGGGCTGGTCCGAGCGGAGCACCCGATCCTGCGCCGGCAGCGCCACCGCGCCGACTGCGGCATGACCATCGATGCTGAGCGCTACATGCACGGCCCAGTCTTCGCGCGCTTCCGAATATTCGCGCGTCCCGTCCAGGGGATCGATGATCCAGACGCGGCTCTTCTCCAGCCGTGACAGATCGTCGACGCGCTCTTCGGACAGCAGCCCGTCTTCGGGCCTGAGCGCCTGCAGCGCCTGTACCAGATAGGCATTGGCGGTCGCGTCGGCGATATCGCCGAGCGTCTTGCCGGATGCCGTGCCGCTGTCGCGCAAGGTCGTCAGCAGCTTGCCCGCGGTTTGGGCGAGCAGCGCCGCCAGATCGGCGTCCGTCACTCCTCGACCGGCCCGGTGCTGAGGATCGCCGGCGCTGCCTTGCGCAACCGTGCGAACTCGACGACCTGTTTGCCGACCAGGTCCAGCTGCATCGCTGCGCCGGGATCGGAGCACTGCCCGTCCTTGAACATGCCGGACACGCTTCGGATCGCGGCGCCGAGCGGGGTCGGCCAGCCGCGCAGCGCGTGGACGATTGAGCGCATTGTGGCGAGCGTCGATCCGGTCGCCTGCCAGCCATAGGCGGTGACGATCAGCCCGACCGGGAGACCGTCGAGATAGACGCGGTCGTCCTTCGACGTTTCCTCGACATAATCGATCGCGTTCTTGACCAGGCCGGAGATGGAGCCGTGATATCCTGGGCTCGCGAAGATCAGACCATGCGCTTCCCTGACCGCAGTGACGAGCCGCCGCCCCTCGTCGGAGCGGTGGAGTACGCCCGGCGCATAATGCGGCAGCGCGCACAAGCCCGAGCCGTCGAACAGGGTCACGTTCGCACCTTCGGCTTCGGCGGCGCGCAAGGCGATCTGCAGCGCCTGCTCGGTCGAGGAACCGGGCGAGGTGGTGCCGCCAATGCCGACGATGGACAGCTTTTCAGGCATAGGTTCTCCCCGCTACAGCCGGGGCATGCCTAATCACATTCGTCCCCGCCGGTCGATGCTCTATGTGCCCGGCGACAAGCCGCGCGCTCTGGAGAAAGCGCGAACGCTGCCATGCGATGGAATCATCCTGGACCTGGAGGATGCGGTTGCCCCGGAGGCGAAAGGAGAGGCGCGCCAGTGCATCGCCGAGGCGCTGCAGGCAGATTACGGCGCGCGAGAGCTGATCCTGCGGGTCAGCGCGTTCGACTGCGCTCCGGATTTCGCGCTTGCCGAGCGGCTGCCGATCCATGGCGTGCTGGTGCCAAAGGTCGACAGTCCGTCGGTTGTCCGCGCCGCCAGCGCCCGCACGCGACACCCGATCTGGTGCATGATCGAAACACCGTTGGGCGTGCTCCGCGCCACCGAGATCGCCGGCGCAAGCGACCGGCTCGCCGGGTTCGTCGCGGGAACGAACGACCTGACCAAGGACCTGCGCGCACGGCACGTTGCGGACCGCACGCCGCTTCTCATCAGCCTGTGCTTGATGCTGCTGGCGGCGCGGGCGCATGGGCTAGCGGCGCTGGACGGTGTGCATCTCGGCCTCGACGATCTGGCCGGCTTCGAAGCCAGCTGCCGCCAAGGCGTGGAGCTCGGCTTCGACGGCAAGACCCTCGTGCACCCGAGCACGATCGATATCGCCAATCGGGTGTTCGGCCCCTCCGCCGAGGACGTGTCTAAGGCGCGCGAGATCGTCGCCGCTTGGGATCAGGCCCGCGCCGAAGGCAAGGGCGTGGCGCGGATCGGCGGCGCCATGGTGGAGCAATTGCACGTCGACGAAGCGAAGCGGCTGATCGCAATGGCGGAGTCCTTGGAAGCTCCTCCCCGGAACGGGGAGGGGGACCACACGCGATAGCGTGTGGTGGAGGGGGCCTCGGAATTCGGCACGACGCAACGGGGCCCCTCCACCAAGCTGGGCTTGGTCCCCCTCCCCGTCCCGGGGAGGATTTACTCGGCCGCCGTCTCCACCCGAACCAGCAACGTGCCTTCGCTGACCTGGGCGCCGGCGTCGGCGTTCAGTTCGGCAACCGTGCCGTCGAAAGGCGCGGTCAGCGTATGCTCCATCTTCATCGCCTCGAGCGTGACCAGCTTCTGTCCCTTGCTGACTGAGGCGCCGGCGGCGACTTCTACCGCGATGATGCGGCCCGGCATGGGCGCGATGATCGCCCCGTCGGCAACGGCGCCAGCGGCCTTGCCATAGGCGCGATAAGCTTCGACCAGCCAGCTCTGCCCCGCCTCGCTCAAGATGATGGGCTCCAAGTCTGCCGACGCGGTTAGAAGGTCACCCTCCTCTTCGGCAGCTGCGAACCGGACCTGACGGGGTGCGCCGTCGACCGATAGCACCAGTTCGCGGCGGGACGGCGCGTTGAGGCGGAAGCCGGACAAGGGCTGAGCCGCGAGATCTGCAGCGATATCGGCCAGACCCTCGTCCGACGGCGCAGCGTCGGGCATCAGCGTGTCACCCTCGCGCGCGATCAGGCCGGTGTCGATCGAACCGGCGGCAAAGTCCGGATGCTGCAACGCCTTGACGAGAAAGCCGGCATTGGTGCGGACGGGCCAGACCACGGTTTCTTCCAGCGCCTCGGCCAGCCGCTCGCGAGCCTCGTTCCGGTCCCAGCCGGTGGCGATCATCTTGGCGATCATCGGATCGTAGAAGGGCGAAACCTCCGCCCCCTCTTCCACGCCCGTGTCGATGCGCACGCCGCCGCCAAGTTCGAATGCTTCCAGCCGGCCGATACTGGGCAGGAAGCCTTTGGCAGGGTCTTCGGCATAGAGCCGCGCTTCCATGGCCCAGCCATTGATCTCCAACTCTTCCTGCCGCCTGGGGAGCGGCTCGCCTGAGGCGACGCGGAGTTGCCATTCGACCAGGTCCTGGCCGGTGATTTCCTCCGTCACCGGATGTTCGACCTGCAGCCGCGTGTTCATTTCCATGAACCAGACGCGGTCGGCGCGCAGGCCCTCACTCGCATCGGCGATGAACTCGATCGTGCCGGCGCCTTCATAGTCGACCGCCTTGGCCGCCCGAACGGCGGCGCCGCACACCGCCTCGCGGGTGGCCGCGTCCATGCCCGGCGCCGGCGCTTCTTCGATCACCTTCTGGTGGCGACGCTGGAGCGAGCAGTCGCGTTCGAACAGGTGGACGATGTTGCCGTGACTGTCTCCAAACACCTGCACTTCGATGTGTCGCGGCGAGAGGATGTATTTCTCGATCAGCACGCGATCATCGCCGAAGGACGAGGCGGCCTCGCGCTTGCACGAGGTGAGCGCGTCCTGGAACTCGGCCGCGCTCTCGACCCGCCGCATGCCCTTGCCGCCACCGCCGGCGACCGCCTTGATCAGCACCGGATAGCCGATCGCGTCCGCCTCGGCCTGGAGCCGGTCAGGCGACTGATCCTCGCCGAGATAGCCGGGCGTGACCGGCACACCCGCTTCGGCCATCAGTTTCTTGGCTGCGTCTTTCAGCCCCATCGCACGGATCGAATGCGGCTTCGGTCCGACCCAGATCAGCCCGGCATCAATTACGGCTTGAGCAAAGTCCGCGTTCTCGGAGAGGAAACCATAGCCTGGGTGGATCGCCTCGGCGCCCGACGCCTTAGCGGCAGCGATAATGCGCTCGCCGACCAGATAGCTTTCGCGCGCCGGCGAAGGCCCGATATGCACCCACTCGTCCGCCTCGCGCACGTGCAGGGCATTGGCATCGGCATCCGAATAGACGGCAACTGTCCGCACGCCGAGATGGCGCGCGGTGCGGATGATCCGGCAGGCAATCTCGCCCCGATTGGCGATCAGAAGAGAGCTGAGCATGTGGAGGCTCTAATGCGGACTTGGCAAAGGCGCGAGTCTGGGCGAAACCCTCAACAGGCGGGAAGCACGGGGCTCTTTGTACAAGGAGAACAGGGGTGATGCTGAAAGCTTGGACCGGCGCCGCTGCGGCGCTGTTGACAGTGGCGCCGGCTGCCGCGGTGGTAATCCAGACGGGCTCCTATGATGCCGGAAGGTTCGATGGCACGGCCGGCGCGACACTCGGGCCTGGCCGCTATGTGTTTTCGCTGCAGCTGACGACGGTCGTACCCTTCATGGACGGCTATGCGGAAAAACAGACATATTCCGCTTTCTTCTGCCGCGACCCCGATATCAGCCCCGACGAATTCCCCTGTGGCGGCAACAACGTGCCGACCCAGCCCCTTTGGGATCCGGTGACTCCGACGCTGTGGCAGGCTGCGATCACGGTCAATCCGGACCAGACCGTGCTCACGCCGAACGACTTCATCGTGCGCTACTACGAGTTCGACGATTGCTGCACTTTCCAGTTCGGCTGGGAAAGCGACGCCGCGGGTCGGTATGTTCTCTACTATGCACAGGTTCCGGAGCCAGCGAGCTGGGCGCTGATGATCGCGGGGTTCGGCCTGCTCGGCGCGGGCGTGCGGCAGAGGACAGCCATTCCGGCTTGAGACCAGCGTCCGCTACATCCGGAACACGCCGAATTGCGGCCGCTCGGGGATCGGCGCGTTCAGGGTAGCCGCAAAGGCGAGGCCAAGCACGTCGCGGGTCTGCGCAGGATCGATCACGCCATCGTCCCATAGCCGGGCGGTGGCGTGATAAGGATTGCCTTCGTCCTCGTACTTCTGGCGAATCGGTGCCTTAAAGGCTTCCGCTTCTTCCGGGCTCCACCGATCGGCGTCGCGGTGGACGGTGGCGAGCACCGAGGCTGCCTGTTCGCCGCCCATCACGCTGATGCGGCTGTTCGGCCAGGTAAACAGAAAGCGAGGCGAGTAGGCCCTGCCGCACATGCCGTAATTGCCGGCGCCAAAGCTGCCGCCGATCAGGACTGTGACCTTGGGCACAGTTGCGGTGGCAACGGCGGTGACCAGCTTTGCGCCATGTTTCGCAATGCCTTCCGCCTCATACTTGCCGCCGACCATGAAGCCTGAAATGTTCTGCAGGAACAGCAGCGGAATGCGACGCTGGCAGGCGAGTTCGATGAAATGCGCGCCCTTCTGTGCCGACTCGCTAAACAGGATGCCATTGTTGGCGATGATGCCGACCGGAATGCCCCAGATATGGGCGAAGCCGCAGACGAGGCTGGACCCGTAGAGCGACTTGAATTCGTGAAACTCCGACCCGTCGACGATGCGTGCGATCACTTCGTGCACGTCATAGGGTGCGCGCACATCCTCGGGGATGATGCCGTAGAGGTCCTGCGGGTCGTATCTGGGCGGGCGCGGATCGCGCGCCTGAAAAATAGGGACTGTCCCTATTTTCTCGCCGAGGTGGCTGACGATATCGCGGACGATGGTCAGCGCATGCTCGTCATTGTCGGCGACATGATCGACGACGCCGGATTTACGCCCGTGCAGGTCGCCGCCGCCCAGGTCTTCGGCAGAGATCACTTCGCCCGTCGCCGCCTTCACCAGCGGCGGGCCGGCGAGAAAGATCGTGCCCTGGTTGCGAACGATCACCGTCTCGTCGGACATCGCGGGGACATAGGCGCCGCCCGCGGTGCAGCTGCCCATCACGCAGGCGATCTGCGGGATGCCCTTGGCCGACATATTCGCCTGGTTGAAGAAGATGCGGCCGAAATGGTCGCGGTCCGGGAAGACCTCGGCCTGGTGCGGCAGGTTGGCGCCGCCTGAATCGACCAGATAAATGCATGGCAAACGATTCTGCTCGGCAATCTCCTGCGCGCGGAGATGCTTCTTGACGGTCATCGGATAATAGGTGCCGCCTTTGACCGTCGCGTCGTTGCACACGATCATCACCTGCCGTCCGGAAACGCGGCCGATGCCGGCGATCATGCCGGCGCCGGGGACTTCCCCTTCGTACATGTCGCAGGCGGCAAGTTGGCCGATCTCGAGGAATGGCGAGCCTGGATCGAGCAGCCGCTCGACGCGGTCCCGGGGGAGCAATTTGCCGCGTTCGGTATGACGAGCGCGCGACTTCTCGTTGCCGCCAAGCGCGGACGCCGCGACGCGGGCACGCAGTTCCTCCGCAAGCGCGCGATTGTGCGCAGCGCGGGCGCGAGTCTGCTCGGCTTCCGGCTGATAGGCGGTGGTGAGGACGGGAGCGGTCATGGGCAGCGCGTGCTCCGGCGAAGGCCGGAGCCCTGAGGCGCAGAACTCCGGCCTGCGCCGGAGCACAATGCGGCCTTCATTGCCCACCCCCAATCAATTCGCGGCCGATCAGCATGCGGCGGACTTCATTGGTACCGGCGCCGATGTCGAGCAGCTTCGCGTCGCGGGCATAGCGTTCGACCGGCCAGTCCTTGGTATAGCCGGCGCCGCCCAGCGCCTGAATGGCCTCCAGCGAGACGCGAACGGCGTTTTCGCTCGCCAGCAGGATCGCGCCGGCGGCGTCGAAGCGGGTGGTCTGGCCCGCGTCGCAGCTCTTGGCGACGGCATAGGTGTAGGCGCGTGCCGACTGCAGCGCGACATACATGTCCGCGACCTTGGCCTGCATCAGCTGGAAGGTGCCGATCGCCTTGCCGAACTGCTTGCGCTCGCGGACATAGGGGATGACGGTGTCGAGGCACGCCTGCATGATGCCGAGCTGGACACCGGCGAGCACCGCGCGCTCATAATCGAGACCGGACATCAGCACGCCGACGCCGCCGTTCAGCGGGCCCATGACGTTTTCCTCGGGCACTTCGCAGTCGTCGAACACCAGCTCGGCGGTGGGCGAACCGCGCATGCCCATCTTGTCGATCTTTTGGCCAATCGAGAAGCCGGGCATGTCCTTTTCGATCAGGAAGGCGGTGATCCCGCGGCTGCCCTCGCCTGTTTTCGCATAGACGACGAGCGTGTCGGCATAGGCCGCGTTGGTGATCCAGAATTTCGTGCCGTTCAGCACATAGCCGCCCTGCACCGCATCGGCCCTGAGCTTCATCGAGACGACGTCGGAGCCGGCGCTCGCCTCTGACATGGCAAGGCTACCGACATGCTCGCCGGAGATGAGCTTTGGCAGATACTTGGCCTTCTGCTCATCATTCGCCCAGCGGCGGATCTGGTTGACGCAGAGGTTCGAATGCGCGCCGTAGCTGAGACCGATCGAGGCGGATGCCCGGCTCACTTCTTCGACCGCGATGACGTGCTCGAGATAGCCGAGGCCGAGGCCGCCATCGGCCTCGTCGACGGTGATTCCGTGCAGTCCGAGCGCCCCCATTTCGGGCCACAATTCGGTCGGGAACCAGTCCTCGGCGTCGATCTTCGCGGCGAGTGGCGCGATCCGCTCGTCCGCGAAGCGGCGAGTCGTCTCGCGGATCATCTCGGCGTTTTCGCCGAGCTGGAAATCGAACTCAGGGGTGGCAACGCTCATGCTTGTTCCGCTCTTTCGAGAATGCGCCGGGCTTGTTTGAGATGGGGTGCGTCGATCATCTTGCCGTCGATCTGCAGCGCGCCGGCACCGGGGTTCTTGTCGAACGCTGCGACGATTGCCCGGGCTTGCACGACCTGAACTTCGGTGGGCGTGAAGGCGGCATTGATCACCGGCACCTGCGCAGGGTGGATCGCCATCATTCCGGTGAAGCCGTCGCGGGCCGCCGCTTCCGCGACGCGCTTCAAGCCGTCCAGGTCCTTGATGTTCGGGTACACCGTCTCGATCGGGTTCACGCCCGCGGCGGCCGCTCCGAACAGGGTCAGGGCGCGCACTATCTGGTAAGGCGGCAGATAGGCGCCGCTTTCGTCACGCGAGGCAGCGGCGCCTATCGCGGCGGGCAGGTCCTCGGCACCCCATGTCAAGCCGCACAGCTCGTCGGCGACGTCGCGATAGTCGCCGAGCCGGAACACGGCCGCAGGTGTCTCGCTGGCGATCGGCAGGATCGGCACGCCCGAGCGGTCGGCAAGTCGCCGGACCGAGGCTGAGCCCTCCGCCTTGGGCAGGACCAGCGCGTCCGGAAACGAACCGAGCACGCCGGTCAGGTCGCCGACGAAATAGTCGCTGTCGAGCGGGTTCAGCCGGACGAACAGCTTGGGGCCGGTCCGCTCCGTTCGCTCCAGAAACTCGGCGATGGCGCGGCGGGCGGCGGGCTTGTTCGCCGGCGCGACCGAGTCCTCGAGGTCGAGGATCAGCGCATCGGCGCCGAGGCCCAGCGCCTTCTCCATCCGCTCCGGCCGGTCGCCGGGTACGAACAGCAGCGATCTCAGCCTCACTTCTTCGGGCTCCGGCGCTGCACCAGCGCGGTGCGCTGGCAGCGGCAGACGAGCTGGTTGCGCTGGTTGAACATGAGGTGCTCGAAGGTGACGATGCCGGCGTTCGGGCGCGACAGGCTCTCGCGCAGCTCCAGCACTTCCGTCTCGGCGCGCAGCGTGTCACCGATGAAGACCGGCGACGGCATCGTCACCTTGTCATAGCCAAGATTGGCGACGAGCGTGCCGAGCGTGGTGTCGCCCACCGACACGCCGACCATCAGCGCGAACGTGAAGGTACCGTTCACGACCACCTGGCCGAACTCGCTCGCGCGCGCATATTCGGCGTCCAGATGCAGTGGCTGCGGATTATGCGTCAGGGTCGAAAGCAGCAGATTGTCCGTTTCGGTCACGGTGCGCCGAATCTCGTGCGAGATGCGGTCGCCGACCGTCCAATCCTCGAAATAGCGTCCGGGCATGAACCCGCCCCTAGAACAAGAGAATGGCGGCTCCAAGGGCGAGCAGGAAACTTACCAACGTCGCTGCCACGACGGGCATGGAAGCGCGCCAGCCCTGCTGCAGCAGCAGGTGCATCGGCGAGCGGATACCGGTCGCGACCACGGCCAGCAGCAGCAGGGCAGTGGTGCCGAGCTTGGCCAAGCGCGCGACCTCGGCGGGCAGCACCATCATGGAATTGACCGCCGTCAGCACCAGAAAGGCGACGATGAACCATGGCACAGGCGGCGCGCCGGGTTTGGCCTCGCCATCCTTCGGGATCATCAGCATGACGATGAGGAGGGTCGGCGCAAGCAGCGCCACTCGGGTGAGCTTGACGATCGCCGCGGTCTGACCCTCCACTTCGCCGAGCGAATAGCCGGCGCCCAAGGCTTGGGCGACGTCGTGGATCGAGGCTCCGAGCAGGAAGCCTGCTGCCTCCGGTGACAGCCCGACTGCCTGCGACAGCAACGGATAGGTCGACATAGCGAGCGCGCTCGCCGCCGAGACCGCGACTAGCACCAGCGTGAGCTGCGCCTGATTGACTCGCTTCTCACCCAGCGCGGTGGATAGCGCCAAAGCGGCCGAAGCACCGCAAATGGCGACCGAACCGCCCGCCAACGTGCCGAAGGCAGCGCCCAGGCCAAGGCTGCGCGAGACGAGCGTGCCCGACCCCATCACCAGCAGGATCATCGCGCCAATGACCGCGAAGCTGGTCCAGCCGAGCGCAGCGATCTGCCACACCGTGACCTGAAGCCCGACCAGCACGATGCCCCAGCGCAACAGGGTCTTGGATGCAAAACCCAGCCCGGCGTGCAGCCGCGTGTCGGCGTTGAGGAAGTTGAAGGCGAGGCCGATCAGCAGGCCCATCAGCATCAGCGGCGCGCCGTAATGGTCGCCGAGCCAGGCCGCGGCGAGCGCCGCCATGCCGGTGACGCCCAGGCCGGGCAGATACTCGAGCGCTTTAAGACGCGGCCTCTGCTGGGTGCGCGGGCTCTCGACCTCCAGCAAGTCGCCGAACAGGTCGGCGGCGGCGGGCAGCTGCCTGGGCATGCGTGGCGGCGGTAGTTCGAACTCCCCCATGGCGGCAGCTTATGACAGCGTTGGCAGGTGCCGACTAGGCCGCATCGACTCCGCTCGTCCCGAGCGAAAAATGGAGCTTAGAGCACGGAACAGCAACTCCCTCCCACCGTTCTGCCAGCGTCACGAACATGGCCAGCCCTGCCCCTTTCGACAAGCCGCCTACGGTGCCTCCAGTCCAGGGGCCTCGGCCCTCGAGCCTGGTGCCGCTGGTGACCGGCGTTGTCGCGGTCGCGGCCCTCTATTTCGCCAAGGACGTGCTGGTGCCGATCGTCATGGCGGTGCTGCTGGCGTTCGTCGTCGCGCCGTTGGTCGGGCTGCTGCGCAAGCTGTGGATCGGCCGCACTTTGTCCGTCGTCATCGCCATGCTGACGGCGCTGGCGGTGGTGGGCGTCACCGGCGCCGTGATCGGCCAGCAAGCGGCCGGGCTCGCCCCCGACCTGCCACGCTATGCCGAGCGCATCCAGAAGAAGGTGACAGCGCTCGGCCGTGCCGACTTTCTCGGCGAACTGCCCAATCAGCTCAGCCGCGCCGCGCGGCGTTTCGAGACCGCGCCGGCGAGCCCGCCGGCCCCGCGCCTTCAACGCCGCGCCAAGCCGATCCCCGTGGAAGTCCATGAGCCGCCCGAGACGGGTCTGCAGACCGCGCGCCGGCTGCTCGGCCCCATTGTCGGTCCGCTCGAGACGTTCATCATCGTCATTGTCGTCGCGATATTCATTCTGCTGCAGCGCGAGGATTTGCGCGACCGGGTAATCCGCCTGTTCGGCTCGTCCGACCTGCACCGCACTACGCGCGCGATCGACGACGCGGCAGGGCGGCTTTCGCGCTACTTCCTTACCCAGTTGCTGCTGAACGGCCTGTTCGGGGCAGTCATCGCGGCAGGGCTCTACTGGATCGGCATCCCCTCGCCTCTGCTCTGGGGACTGCTCGCAGCGCTGATGCGCTTCGTGCCTTATGTCGGAGCGTTCCTGGCCGCACTGCCGCCGCTGCTGCTGGCGATCGGCGGCGAACCGGGGTGGACAACGGCGATCATGGTGGCCGGCCTGTTCCTCTTCACCGAGCCGGTCATGGGCTATGTCATCGAGCCGCTCGTCTATGGCCATTCGACCGGGCTGTCGCCGCTCGCCGTCATCGTCGCCGCGATTTTCTGGACCTGGCTGTGGGGCCCGATCGGCCTGCTCCTTTCGACGCCCCTCACCTTGTGCCTGGTCGTGCTCGGCCGGCACGTGCCGCAGATGGAGTTCATCGACGTGCTGTTCGGCGACCGGCCGGCGCTGACCCCCGTCGAGAGCTTCTACCAGCGCATGCTGGCGGGCGACGCCGACGAAGTGCAGGACCAGGCCGAGCAGCTGCTCAAGGAGCGCTCGCTCTCTTCCTATTATGACGAAGTCGTGGTGCCAGGCCTGAGGCTGGCGCTGACCGACCGCCGCCGCGGCGCCATTTCGGGCGAGTGCCTGAACGGCATCGTCGATTCGACGTGCGAGTTGGTCGGAACACTCGAGGGACATGACGATGTCGATCCGGCGAGTGAGGAAGCTGCCGCTGAGCCCGCACCCCCGTCGCTGGCGGAACAGGCACTGCCCGCGGAACCTCCGCCCGAGATGCCGGCTACGAACGCCACCGTAATCTGCCGGCCGGGCCCCGGCCCCGCCGATCCGGCGCTCGCGGCGATGCTCGTCCAGCTGCTCGTCAAGCATGGGCAGCATGCCGCGGCCGAGACAGCAGAGGAGCCGGCCCTGATCTGCCTGATCGGCGCGGAACTCCGCTCCTCCTCGCCCCGCTGGCGCGCGCTCGAGACACAGGCTCGCCACCGCTGGCCCGGCGCGCGCATCGTCAAGGGCCTGCTCCGCCCTGCCCGCGAGGGCGAAGGCGATTGCTGCCGTAGCCTGCGCGACCTGGTCGAACTCTGCGCGGAGGTATCACGGGAACGAAATGGAAGGTCGGAGACTTTCGCCACCGTCAAATAAATCAGGGTTGGAGCATCCGATGGTCCAAGCGCACGAGATTCGCCCCGGCATGAACGTGATCACGCCGGACGGGCAACGGATCGGGCAGGTCGAGGAGTCCGACGTGTTCGGGCTGAAGCTAGCCGCGAACAGCACGCCCGACGGCAAGCATCACTATGTCGCGGCCGATCTCGTGGATCATGTCTCGGCCGACTCCGTGCACCTGAACCGGAGGGCCCAGGCGATCATGCAGGGCGCCAATCGGCCCCACCGGTCTGCCGGCGGGAGCATCGACCGTCGGCACCTGATTCCCTGGCTGATCGCCGGCCTACTTGGGCTGCTCGTGCTCGTGCTGCTGTTACAGGACCGCGACGACGACCGCGCGGTGGCACCGGTCGCGACGGCGACGGACCCGGCGGTTACGGCACCGACGGCGGCGGCGCTCGTCGTCGCTCCGGTCACCCTGCCGGACGGAGAACAGATCGAGCTGGCGCAGGGCACGCTGGCCTACGACGTGCAGGCCTTCCTGGCGTCCCGCGAGGCGACGCCGCGGACCTTCTCCTTCGACGCGCTGAATTTCGAGACCGGGCGGAGCGACATCCGGCGCGAGGAACGGCAGGGCGTTGACGATCTCGCCCGTGTGCTCGCCGCCTATCCGACCGCTCGCGTCCGCGTCGTCGGCTACACCGACTCGCGTGGCGGCGAGCTGCCCAATCAGGCGCTCGCCTATCAACGCGCACGCCAGGTCGCCGAGGCGCTGGAGGATCGTGGCATCGACGAGAACCGGATCGAAGCCGTCAGCGGCGGCGAAAGCGACCCGCTCGCCTCAAACTCCACGGCTCAAGGCCGCTTCGCCAACCGTCGCACTGAACTGATCGTGCTGAACCGTTAGTGCTGTGGGAGATGGTAGCGGAGGAGGGACTTGAACCCCCGACACGCGGATTATGATTCCGCTGCTCTAACCAACTGAGCTACTCCGCCCCAAGGCAGGTGCGGGCCTATAGGTAAGGGGTGCGCGGGGGTCAACAAGGTCCCTTGCACCTGAATGCCGAAGCGGCGAGAGAGCGCGGACGCAGCGGGGGAGAATAGGCTTGCAAGAGTTCGACGTGCTGATCGTTGGGTCCGGGCACGGCGGGGCGCAGGCGGCGATCATGCTCCGCCAGCTGGGCTTTGCGGGATCGGTGGCGATCGTCGGCGAGGAGCCGGAGCTGCCTTATGAGCGGCCGCCGCTCTCCAAGGAATATCTAGCCGGCGACAAGCCATTCGAGCGGCTGATGATCCGGCCGAAGAAGTTCTGGAACGAGCGTGCTGTCACGCTGCTTCAGGACCGCCGCGTCACAAGGGTGGACGCGGAAGAGCATCGGGTCCGCACCGAAGACGGCGAGCAGATCGGCTATGGCACCATGATCTGGGCGGCGGGCGGCCATGCGCGTGCCCTTCCCTGCCCCGGAGCCGATTGCGCCGATGTGCACGCCGTCCGGACGCGAGCGGACGTCGACAGGATTATGGCGAAGCTGGAGCGGGTCGAACGCGTTGCGGTGGTCGGCGGCGGCTATATCGGGCTGGAAGCGGCGGCCGTGCTGACCAAATTGGGCAAGCAGGTGACCCTGTTCGAGGCTTTGCCGCAGGTGCTCGCGCGGGTGGCGGGCGAGCAATTGTCGCGCTTCTATGAGGCCGAGCATCGGGCGCATGGCGTCGACCTCCGGCTGAACGCACAGGTCCAGGCATTTGAGCTGAACTCAGAAGGCACGGGCCTCGCCGGGGTTCGGCTGACGGACGCCGAGATGGTGGCGGCAGACCTGGCGATCGTCGGCATCGGCATCATCCCTGCCGTAGAGCCGCTGCTGGCGGCTGGCGCGACGGCTAGCAACGGCGTCGATGTCGACGCGCAATGCCGCACATCGCTGCCCGATATCTTCGCGATCGGCGACTGCGCCGCGCATCGGAACCGCTTTGCCGGTGGTGCGCGCGTGCGGCTCGAGTCGGTGCAGAATGCCAACGACCAGGCGACGGTCGCGGCCAAGACGATCATGCGTGAGGACGTTGCCTATGAGGCGGTGCCGTGGTTCTGGTCCAACCAGTACGATCTGCGGCTGCAGACGGTCGGCCTCTCGATCGGCCATGACGATATGGTGGTGCGCGGCAAGACGGAGGATCGCAGCTTTTCAGTTGTCTATCTGAAAGACGGCCGGGTGATCGCGCTCGACTGCGTCAATGCCACCAAGGATTATGTGCAAGGGCGCAAGCTGGTCGAAGCCGGAGCCCAACTGGCCCCCGCCGATCTGGCCGACACGAGCCGGCCGTTGAAGGAGCTGGTCTAGCGGAACCGGTGCTCGCTTAAGGGTTCCCACGGCCCTCCCCGATACCACCAGCTGGCAAGGCCGGCGATCTGGAGCGGCCGCGTCGAGAAGCTGGCCTCCAGCTCTGTGAGCAGCGCCTTGGCTTGCTTTGGCACGACCTTGTTCTGGACGGTGATGTGCGGGCGCCAGACTGCCTGGTCCTGCGGCGTCAGCATGCCGGTGAAATGCTCGGCGAGGCGCGCGCGAATCGCTTCGAGATCGGGGCTTTCGACCTGATAGGCGACGCCGCGGCCTAAATGGCGCAGACCCGAGAGGCGTGCGGCGGGCGCCTTGGCGCGGCACTCGGCCTTCAGCTGTTCGCGCACTTCTTCGGCAAGGCTGGGCGGCAGGTGGTGAAAGAGCGTGATGTGCGCCGGTACCTGGTTGCGCTCCGGCGGGAAATGCTTGCGCCTTAGCCCGTCCGCCCAGGCGAAATCGCTTGCGCCGAGCAGGGCGGTGACGATGATCGGTGCAGTCACGAGAGCCTTTCGGAGAGCCGCAGATGATCCACTTCTACACAGCCGCGACGCCCAACGGCTACAAGGTCTCGATCATGCTGGAGGAATGCGGGCTCGAATACACGCCGCACTTCATCGACATGGCGGCGCAGGAACAGAAGACGCCCGAATTCCTGGCGATCAACCCAAATGGCCGCATCCCGGCAATCGTCGATGACGGCTTTCCGGTGTTCGAATCGGGCGCAATCCTGATCTGGCTGGCAGAGAAGACAGGCAAGTTCCTGCCGGTCGAGACGAAGGCGCGCAGCACCGTCGTCCAGTGGGTGATGTGGCAGATGGGCGGGCTCGGGCCGATGATGGGCCAGCTGAACGTGTTCAAGCGCTATTTTCCCGAGCATATCCCGGCCGCCATCGAGCGCTATGAACGGGAGAGCTATCGGCTCTTCGGGGTGATGGACGGGCGGCTGGCGGACGCGCCTTGGCTTGGTGGCGAGCAATATAGCATTGCCGACATCGCCTGCTGGCCCTGGGTGCGAGCCTATGAATGGCCGGGACTTACTCTCGACAACCATCCGCACCTGAAAGCCTGGGCCGAAAGGATCGGCGAACGGGAAGCGGTCAAGCGCGGCGTGCAGGTGCCGCCCCGGCCGGAGATGACGGAAGAGGCGAAGAAGGCGTTCGTCGAGAGGGCGCGGACGATCCTGGCCTAAATCTCAACCTGGCTGCCCAGTTCGACGACGCGGTTGGTCGGCAGCTTGAAGAACTCCATGGCCGACTCCGCGTTGCGGAGCATCCAGGCGAAGAGCTTCTCGCGCCAGATCGCCATGCCCGGCCGCGCCGATGGCAGCAAAGTCTGGCGCGCGAGGAAGAAGCTCGTGTCCATCATCTTGAACTCTGGACCGCAGCCGGTCAGCCGCAGCAACGCTTCGGGCACATCGGGCTCCTGCATGAAGCCGTATTTGATCACCAGTCTGTGGAAGCCATGGCCGAGCGGCTCAAGCTGGCACTGAGTCTCCTGCTCGACATACGGCACATCGGCGATCTTCACCGTCAGTAGGATCACGCGTTCGTGCAGCACCTTGTTGTGCTTAAGGTTGTGGAGCAGCGCGTGCGGCACACCATCGGGCGTCGAGGTCATGAACACGGCCGTGCCGGGAACCCTCGTCGCCGAGGTGGCGGCGGATTCGATGAAGATCGAGATCGGCATCGCCGCTTCGCGCAGCCGCTCGATCATCAGCTTGCGGCCCTTCGCCCAGGTGGTCAGCAGCGTGAAGGCGACGACGCCGACCAGCAGCGGGAACCAGCCGCCGTCGGGCACCTTGGTCAGGTTTGAGGCGAGATAGAGCAGGTCGACGGTGAAGAAGAGCGCCAGCAGTCCAATCGCGATCGCGCGGTTCCAGTTCCACAGGGAGAAGAGCACGACGGCGATCAGGCAAGCGTCGATCGTCATGGCGCCGGTCACCGCGATGCCATAGGCGGCCGCGAGGTTCGAGGAAGACTGGAAGAACAGCACCAGCAGGATCACCATCACCATCAACGCCCAGTTGATAACGGGGATGTAGATCTGGCCCGCCGTGCTGGCGCTGGTGTGGGTGATGCGCAGGCGCGGGATGAAGCCGAGCTGTATCGCCTGCTGCGTGACCGAAAAAGCGCCCGAGATCACCGCCTGGCTGGCGATGATCGTGGCGAGTGTCGCAAGGATCACCAGCGGCAGCCGGAAGGCTTCGGGCGCGAGGTAGAAGAACGGGTTCTTGATCGTCTCGGCGGCTTCGGCTGGGGAGAGCGACAGCACCATAGCCCCCTGCCCCAGATAATTGAGCATCAGCGCCGGCAACACGAAGAACATCCAGGAGACGCGGATCGGGTTGCGGCCGAAATGGCCCATATCGGCGTAGAGGGCCTCCGCGCCCGTCACGGCCAGCACCACCGAGCCGAGCGCCAGAAACGCTTTCCACTGGTCGACGATGAAGAACTGAAGCGCATACCAGGGGTTCAGCGCGGCAAGGATGCCGGGGGCTTGGACGAGATACATAATCCCGAGCGCCGCGATCGTGACGAAATAGGTCAGCATGATCGGGCCGAACAGCCGCCCCACCGCTGCCGTGCCGCGCGACTGGATCATGAACAGGAAGACGAGAATGCCAACCGCGATCGGCACGACGAACGGCGCAAAGCTGTTCTCGACCACCGTCAGCCCCTCGACCGCGGAGAGCACCGACATCGCCGGGGTGATCATCGAATCGCCATAGAAGAGCGCGGTCGCGAACACCCCCAGCAGGATGATTGGCGCGCTCCAACGCTTTCCCGGTGTCGAGCGATTGATCAGCGCGAGCAGCGCCAGGCTACCGCCCTCACCCTTATTGTCGGCCCGCATGATGACGCTGACATATTTGAGCGTCACCATCAGCATCATCGACCAGAAGACCAGGCTCAGCACGCCATAGATGTGCAGCTGGTCCGGCGCGAGCGGGTGATGGCCGGCAAAGGTTTCGCGAAACGCGTAGATCGGACTAGTGCCGATGTCGCCGAAAACGATGCCGATCGCGCCGACCGCGAGCTTCAGCAGGCCCTGATTGCCATGGCCGTGCGGATCGACCTGGGCATGCGGCTCCAACGCCCCGGAGATGGTCGCCGGGTCTGCAACCGGAGCGGTCATGCTCGCGGCAATCGAAGATGAAGCATCATCATGCGCATAACAATCGAAAGCGGTTCAAGGCCCCCAGCGAACCGCGGCGCGCGCGCCTAGCACCTCTCTGCAAGGCACGCAATCGTCAGGCTCCGAACAGCGCATCTGCCTCGGTGCGCGTCGGCACACTGCGCAGCACGAAGCTCGAACTGATCGTCGTCACGCCCGGCAAGCGGCCAAGATGCTCGCGGTGCAGGCGTTCATAATCGTCCAGGTCCTTCGCCACGATCTTCAGGCGATAATCATGAGCGCCGGAGATCAGCGCACATTCGACCACGCCGTCGATCTCCGCCACGGCGCGTTCGAACCGGGCCAGATCCTCTTCGACCTGAGTCGACAAGGTAATGTCGACCAGTGCGGTGACGTGGAAGCCGAGCTTCTTGTGCCCCAGCCGCGCGCCATAGCCGGCGATGCGGCCGGACGCTTCGAGGCTCTGGATGCGCCGGGTGCAGGCCGATTGTGACAGGCCGGCAGCTTCTGCGATGCGGTTGACGGGTGCGCGGGCGTCCTGCGCCAGAGTCTTCAGAATTGTTCGGTCGATCCGGTCCATGGCCCCATTTCTATGCGCAATGCCATGGCTACACCACTGCTCTTTGCAAGGATTTGCCTGGCCACTTCGCGCTATGAGGCGTTAGCCAAATCTCCAGGAGAGCGAAGATGCGCGTTGGCGTGCCCAAGGAAATCAAGAACCATGAATATCGCGTGGGCCTCACCCCTCCCTCCGTCGCCGAGCTGGTCGCAGCCGGGCATGAGGTGGTCGTGGAGACCAAGGCGGGCAGCGGCATCGACTTCGACGACTCCGACTATGTCGAAGCGGGCGCGCGCATCGTCGGCACGGCGGCGGAGGTCTTTGCTCAGTCCGACATGATCGTGAAGGTCAAGGAGCCGCAGGCTCAGGAGATCGCGCTGCTCGAGCCGCGCCACCTGCTCTTTACCTATCTCCACCTCGCGCCTGACCCCGACCAGGCGCATGGCCTGATCAAGTCCGGCGCGACCTGCATCGCCTATGAGACGGTGACCGCCCGCGACGGTTCCTTGCCGCTCTTGAAGCCGATGTCAGAGGTGGCCGGCCGCATGTCCGTGCAGGTCGGCGCCCACTATCTGGAAAAGGAACAGGGCGGCCGCGGCGTGCTGCTGGGCGGCGTGCCGGGCGTGTCGCCTGCCAAAGTCGCGATCCTGGGGGGCGGGGTCTCCGGCGTGAACGCGGCGCAGATGGCGGTCGGCATGCGCGCCGACGTCACCATCTATGACATCTCCAACACGCGCCTCGCCGAACTCGACATGTTCTTCGGCTCGCAGATCAAGACGGTCTATGCGTCGAAGGCGGCGATCGCCTCGGCGGTGCAGAGCGCGGCGCTGGTGATCGGCGCGGTGCTGGTGCCGGGTGCCGCGGCGCCCAAGCTCGTCACCCGCGACATGCTGAAGACGATGAAGCGCGGATCGGTGCTGGTGGACATCGCCATCGACCAGGGCGGCTGTTTCGAGACGTCGCACCCGACCACGCACGAAGACCCGGTCTATGAAGTCGACGGGGTCATCCATTATTGCGTCGCGAACATGCCGGGTGCGGTGGCGCGGACCTCCGCCTTTGCATTGAACAACGCGACCCTGCCCTTCGCGGTCAAGCTGGCGAACATGGGCGCGGAAGCGGCAATGCGCGCCGACCAGCACCTCGCCAACGGCCTCAACGTCATGGGCGGCAAGATCAAGCACCAGGCCGTCGCCGAGGCGCTGGGGCTGGAATATTCGCCCTTCGCATGAACCTGCGCGCTGCTATCTCGCTCGTCCCGAGCGAAGTCGAGGGGCGCGGCTCAGAGCCAACGCCCTTCGACGACGCGCTCCGCACTCCGCTCAGGACGAGCGAGGATGTGCGGAACAAGACCAGAACATGGCGCGTTCTCAGCGCATGACCGACCAGCACGATCCCAAGGAACAGCCCATTGGCAACGCCGACAAGGACCCGGACGATTGGGTCACCGGCGACGAGCCGATGACCGGCGCCCAAGCCTCTTATCTCAAGACGCTTTCGGAAGAGGCGCATGAGGATTTCGACGGCGGCCTTAGCAAGGCCGAGGCGTCAAAGAAGATCGATGCGCTGCAGGAGAAAACCGGGCGGGGCCAGTAAGGCATAGAAGCGCCGTCAGTGCGAGGCTTCCCTACTCATCCCCCTGCGGCTTCGGGAGCAGCAGCGCCAGCAGGATAGCGCGGCATTCGCCGTCGATGGTGCCGTCGATCAGTTCGGGGCGGAAGCGGCGCTGAAAGGCGACGGTTGCGGCGAGCGGGTCCGTCACTTCATAGCCGAAGCGTTCGAGCGCGAGCAGGAAGCCGGCGTCGCTCCAGCCCGGGTCCATCAGGTTCTTGGTCGGACGGGGCAATGCCAAGCGCAGCTTGGCCAGTCGGGCCCACGGGAAGAGTTCGCCCGGATCCTGCTTGCGCGCGGGCGCGATGTCGGAATGGCCGACGACATTGCCGCGGGTGATGCCGTAGCGCTCCTTGATGCCCTGCATAAGCTGGATCAGCGCATCGATTTGTTCGTCGGGGAATGGGCGGTAGCCGAACTCATGGCCGGGGTTTACGATCTCGATTCCGATCGAGGCGGAGTTGATGTCGGTGATGCCGCGCCAGTGCGAGCGGCCGGCATGCCAGGCGCGCTTGTCCTCAGGCACCATACGGACCACCTGCCCGTCCTCCGTCACCACATAATGGGCGGAAACCTTGGCTTCGGGATCGGCCAGTCGCGTTATGGCCGAGGCGGCATCCTGCATTCCGGTGTAATGCAGCACGACCATCGAGATCGGCGCGTCCCGCTCGTCGAAGTTCGGCGAGGGCGTGTCGATGATCTGGTTCAAGCGCGCTGCTCCCTCACCCTAGCCGATCGGATGGTGATGATCGCCACGCCGGTCAGCGCGACGATCCCGCCCAAAATCATCAGGGGCGTCAAGGGCGTCTCGAAGAACCAGGAAGCGAAAAGCACCGACAGGACCGGCGACGGCAGGGTCAGCGGCGTCACCAGCGCGACCGGATGCCGCTGCAACAGCCAGGTCATCGAGCCATGACCGATCAGGGTCGACCCGATTGCGGAAAAGGCGACCCAGCCGAAGCTGCTAAGCGGGATGGCGGGAATGGTGCGCATACCATGCGGTTCGAAGGCGAGCGCCACCGGTGCCAGCATCGCTGCGCCGACCAGGCCGATCCAGGCGTACATCGTCATCACCGGAACGCCCTTCAGGTTGCGCTGAATGAGCGAGGACACCGCCCAGATCGCGCTCCCCAGGACGGTTAGGGCAATCCCCGGCAGTTCGTGCACGACGGCGGGATCGAAGACCAGGATGGCGACGCCAGCGATGGACAGGGCAACACCCGCGATCCGGTATTTGTGGATGCGCTCGCGGAACACGATCACCGCCAGCAGCATCGAGAAGGGCACGCCTAGCTGTCCCGCGATAGCGAGCGCGCTGACATTCTCGGCCACCGCCATTGACAGGTTGATGACCAGGAAGAAGGCACCGCCCGTCAGTACGCCCAATGCGAGCAGCTCTTTCATGCGGCCGGGCACGATCCGCAGCCAAGACAGGCAAACGGCGAGCACGATTGTCTGACGGAGGAAGGCGGCCGTCATAGGCGGAATCTCGATCACCGCCATCTTAACCGCGATGATGTTCATACCCCAGAGCAGGTTCATCACCGCGGCGACGGCGAAGTCGCGGGCGCCAAGGCGTGGGGCGATGGTCATCGGCGTCGCTCTAGCCGCATGCAGCGCGGCTGCAACCCGGATGGTCAGGCGACGCGGCGCGCCTTGGCGGGACTGCGCGCGTAGAGTCCGCGGGCATCGGGCGCCGATATGAAGGCATCGGTCTGCCCGATCACCGTCTCTCCTGCTCCCAGCATCAGCAAGCCGTCTGGCGCGAGCGAGTCGGCCAGGCGGTCGAACGCTTCCCGGCGCCGGTCGGGCGAAAAATAGAGCAGCACGTTACGGCACAGGATCAGGTCGAAGCGGCCGGTCTGCGCCATCAGCAGATTGTGCCGGCGAAAGCGGAGATAGCGCGAAAGCTCCCGCTTGACCCGCCAGTCGGGCCCCACCTGGTCGAACCAGCGCAACATCGAGGTGACCGGAAGGCCGCGCTGGATCTCGAACTGGGTATAGAAGCCGGACTTGGCCTTGGCGAGCGCGGCGTCCGACACGTCGGTGGCGGTAATGTCGATTGTCCAGCCGTTCCACCGCACCGGATTGTCGGCGAAGATCATCGCCAGCGAATAAGCCTCCTGCCCCGTCGAGCAGCCGGCGCACCAGATGGAGAGACGACGCGAGGTTGCGCGGCGTTCGCGAAACTGTTCCAGCACCGTCGTGCGCAGCTGATCGAACATTTGCGCGTCACGGAAGAAGAAGGTCTCGTTGTTGAGCAGCGCCTCGACAACATCGCCGGCTAGACCGGGATCGCGACGGCTCTCGACCGCTTCGGCAAGCGCGCGGAGGTCGGCTATGCCGCGCTCCTTCATCAGCGATTTGAGCACCGTTTCTACGCGCCAAACGCGGTTCGGTCCGATCTGCTGGCCCGTGCGTTGCTCCAGCAATGCCGTCAGCGTGCGAAGCGCCGCCTTGTCCGCGCTCATGCGGCAACTCGATCGCGGCGCGAAAGCAGGTCCGCGATCTGGAATGGCGGCAGCATGGCGCTTGCAAGACCCGCGGCCGCCACGGCGCCAGGCATGCCCCAAACGACCGAAGATTCGCGATCCTGAACGAACACGTCGGCATCGACTGAAGCCATACGCTCGGCCCCCCGTAGGCCGTCGCGACCCATGCCGCTCAGCACCACGCCCACGCCTGAGGCGCCGAACACTTCGGCGACGCTGGCCAGCATCGGGTCGACCGAGGGCAGACAGCCGCTTTCCACGCGTTCGTTGGTGATGCGCACGCGCGGCATACCGCCGCCCAACTCGACGCAGAGATGTCCTTCGCCCGGAGCGACGAGCACTCGGCCACGGGCGAGAGGGACGCCGGGACGTGCGACGCTCGTCGCCCGCCCTGACATTTCCTGCACCTGGCCCGCGAAGATGGTCATGAAGGATGGAGGCAGGTGCTGCGTGATCAGGATCGGCGCTCCAAAGCTCGCTGGAAGGCCGCGGAGCAGGTCGGAAAGGGCGTGCAGCCCGCCGGTCGATGCACCAATGGCAAGACACGCGACGCGATTGTCGCTCAAGCCGCGCAGCGTCACGCTGTGGCTCTGCTCGCGCTGACGGTCGGCCGACGCGGACTCGTCCGGCGCGTGGCCGATGCGAATCAATTTTTGCGCGAGCACGTCGGAGAAGCGGGCCCCGAACGTGCCTGCGCTCGGCTTGGCGAGCGTATCGGCGGCACCCAGGGTCAAGGCGCGGATGGTCGCCTCGGCGCCCTGTTCGGCAGATGAAGAGACGATCAGCACGCGCGCGCCGCGACTAGCTAGAATCAGGTCCGGAAGCGCGCTCAGTCCGTCCTGCCCGGGCATTTCGATGTCGAGCAGAATGATGTCGACGCGTTGGCTGGCTAGGAAGACCATAGCCGCGCTGGCGCTCGGAACGGTCGCCGCGATCTCGAATTCGGGCCGGTCGCCAACCATGCGCGTGAAGACGGCTCGCGCCACGGCCGAATCGTCGACGATCAGCAGCCGGATAGGCCGTTTCGCCGGCGCACGTGCGCCTACAGCAGAATGGGCCCGGTGCGGCATCGTCGGGCGCTTAGGCGAGGCCGACGATCTGGAGCTTGCTGGCGATGGTGTCGCGGTCGAACGGCTTCATCACATATTCGTCGGCGCCGGCTTCGATCGCCGCCTTGATGTGGCCGATGCCGTTTTCGGTCGTGCAGAACACGACTTTGGGACGCTTGGGCAGCTCGGTCAGGCCAAGCGCCTTCAGGAACTCCATGCCGTTCATAACCGGCATGTTCCAGTCGAGCAGCACGACGTCGGGCGGCGAGGCTTCGCAATGGGTCAGCGCATCGCGGCCATCACCGGCTTCGGCGACTTCGAAGTCGAGCGTCTCGAGAATGTGGCGCGCGACCTTTCGGATGACCTTGGAGTCGTCGACAACGAGGCAGGTTTTCATGTTGGTTCACTCGACCTTTGTTCTGATCGACCCTGCTTAGCGGCAGAGAGTAAGGACGGAGTTAAGGGCCGACGACGGCAGGCCCTTAGGCGGCGAGCGCCTCATCTGGTCCCGCGATGATCCGCTCCGGATCGATCAGCAGCAGCGCTTCGCCGTCCAGCTCGAGCATGCCAAGAGCCACCCTCGCCCAGCCCGCCTCCAGCCGGCCGCGGATCGGCTGGGGCGGCTCGTCGATGACGCGCGCATCGTCGATCGAGCCGACCAGCAGGCCGTAATGATGCCCTTCGACGCTGACGACGACAGCACGGCCGCCCTTCTCGCCACCATCTGCGAGCTGGAGCGAGCGTTCGCAGGAAATAACCGTCAACACCTTGCTGCGCAGTGCCGCGAGGCCTGACACGTGTGGCGGCGCAAGCGGGACCGGGGCAACCTCACCCAGATCGACCACCGACTCGACCAGTGACGCGCGAATCGCGACCGGCTGGCCGGCAATCGTCGCTATCAGATACAATTTCTCCATCAGGCGCTCCGTTTCGCCAGCTGCCGCTCGATGGCGGAAAGCAGTCCGACCCGATCATAGCGATAGACGCTGTCGTCACTGGTGCCGCTCAGCTCCGCCCGCAGGCGGATGACCGGCGCGGCCACCTGTCCCGCCGGCGTATCCGCGCCAGCCAGGATGATGTCGGGCTGGGCTTGAGTCTCAACAGCCCCGAAGCCGACGCGATAGCCTGCCGTTTCCAGCAGAGGCCGCAATATCTCGCGGGACCAGCGATCCTCAGGCTCGGCGATTAGGCACAATGGCTTGGCCTCCGTCGGGCGTGTGGCGGACTCGGCCTGAGAAAAGAGCCAGAACAAGTCGATTAGTTCGACCTGCTCGCCATCTACCAGTGTCACGCCGGCGATCGGTCCTTCCGAGGCAGCCGCGTGCATCTCCGGAGACAGCTGGACGATGTCGATCACATCGTCGATGGCATAGGCCAGTTCCGAGGCGCCATCGCTCAGGCGCAGCAGCTTGACGGGCGCGTCGCCGGCCAGCAGCGTCTCGTCCGCGCCGAGCAGCGGCAGGAGGCGACCGTCGATCGCGGCGCGCAGCCGGCCTGCCGAGAAGGCGACCTGCTCGGCGGGGACGTCCTCGAGCCTCTCGACCACACCGAGGCGAATGCCGCGCCGGCGCCCGGACAGGTCTTTAAACAAAAGCGTAGAGACAAGCTCTCCCTTGTCTTCGACCGTCTCGGCCTCGATCCCGGCGAGAACATCCTCCTCCTCGGCCTGTACGCCTGCACGATCGGCGAGGCCCGCCGCGTCCAGCATCAGCATCGGCACGCCGCTGTCGGGCAGCGACATGCCCCCATAGATGCCGGTCGCCATCACGGCGGGCGAGGCTGGCTTGATCACCAGTTCCTCATGGTCGTGCACCGCCTCCACGCACAAGGCGTAGGACAGACCGGAGCCCGCGCTCACCACGACGATGGTGCGGCCCGAGGTGGTTTGGGGACAGCCGAGACCGAGCACCTGCTCCATATGGACCAGCGGCAGGGTGCGGCCGCGGATCGTCGCGAAATGGGTGTCGCCAAGCGTGTTGATGCGGATCGCGGCGCTCGACACGTGCACGATCTCCTCGATCGCCGCGCGCGGCAAGGCGAAGGACTGACCGCCAGCCGACACGGTTAGGGATGCGATGATGGTGAGTGTCAGGGGCACGCGGATGATCGTCCGCAGCCCGGCACCCGGACGGTTTTCCAGCTCGATGGACCCGCCGATCCGTTCGATATTGGACTTGACCACGTCCATGCCGACGCCACGGCCGGAAATGGCGCTCACTTGGTCGGCGGTACTGAGCCCCGGCGAGAAGATCAGCGACGCGCGCGACGACGGTGGCAGGGCATTCGCCAGCTCGGGCGTGATGACGCCGAGCGAAATGGCCTTGGCGACGACCCGCGCTTCGTCGATGCCGGCGCCGTCGTCGGCGATCTCGATGACGATCTGGTTGCCCGATTGGCGCGCGCCGATCGACAGCCGGCCGTGATCCGGCTTGCCACGCTTGCGGCGCTGATCGAGCGGCTCGATGCCGTGATCGATCGAGTTGCGGACCATGTGAGTCAGCGGATCGCGGATCAGCTCGATCATCTCGCGGTCGAGCTCGACGTCGCTACCCTCGATCTCCAGATCGACCTGCTTGCCGAGTTCGGCGCAGGTGTCGCGCACCATGCGCGGCAAGGCAGAGAAGAGCTTTTCGATCCGCTGCATGCGGGTGCGGGTGATCGAGTCCCGCATTTCGGCGACACAGTTGGACAGGCGTTCGAACGCTCCGCCCACCTCGCCTTCCACGCCGATCTCGCGCAGCCGGCGCGACAGTTCGTTGCGGGCGAGCACCATGTCCGACACGCCGCTCATAATGCGATCGAGCAGTTCCAGCGGCACGCGGATGCTGCGGGTCGGAGCACGAGGAACCGCGGCATTGACCTGGGTAGACGGGGTGCCGGTAACTGGACACATCTTATTATCGGCCGAGAGCGCCGCGATCAGCAGGGTATCGTCGCCGGCTGGCATTTCTGACCCGCTCTCCAGCGCCTCGGTCAGCTCGCCGATGCGGTCGATGATCGCGAGCACGGCGCTGACCAGCGTTCCGTCGGCAGTACGGGTGCCGGCGCGGACATCGGCGAGCGCATCTTCCGCGGCGTGGCTCAGTCGCTCGAAGCGCGGCAACTCCAGAAAACCGCAACTGCCCTTCACCGTGTGCACGAAGCGGAAAATGGCGTCCAAGCGCGCCCGGTCGCCCGGATCGGTTTCCCACGCGATGATTTCGCCGGACAATGCGTCCAGCGTTTCGCGCGTTTCGGCCAGGAATTCAGCCAGCAGATCGTCCATTGGGCCCTCGACCTAAGTGGCGAGGGCTATGGCGCCTCATCGGTTAAGAGCCGGTTTACCCGTCGTTGAGGACAGCCCCGAACATCACGAACGGATCGTCGGGGCCGGAAACCTGGATCGATCCGCGCGCTTCCCTGACCAGTTCGCTCGCCAGCCAGGCCGCCGCGGCGCGGGGCGTCACTTCATCGGCCGAGGTGCCGCCTTCGAGCGCCCGGCGCAGTTCCGGATCGAGCACCAGCCGCGGCCCTTCGGCTCGGACCACCATCTCGGTGCCGGTCGCCGTATTCTCGGCACCGATGTCCAGCCGCCCGCCCCGCACCAGCGCGTCGCCGGCGATCAGCGCCAGGTTCAGCAGCACCTTGATCGCGGGCTTGCTGAGCGTTGCCGGCTCGACCATCCAGCCGATCTCGATGCGGCCGCTCTCGCCAAACATGCCTTCGATTGCGGTGCGCGCCTCGCGTGCATCGACCTGATCGCCGAAGCCGCCGGCCGCCCCGAACGCCAGACGGAAGAATTTGAGCTTGTTGGCGGAAGCCCGGGCGCTTTCGTTCAGCAGGTCTAGGCAGCGCGCGCGCATCTCCGGATCATGCTCGTCCGCCAGCAGCTCCAGCCCGTTGTTGAGTGCGCCGACCGGACTGAGCAGGTCGTGGCACAGGCGGGAGCAGAGCAGGCTGGCGAAATCGATGGCGCTGGTCGTCATGACGCCGTCCTGTGACGAAGCGTATCGCGGCGGGCAAGTGTTTAAGGATGGGGTGACGCAACGATCCGGTGAGCCCGGCGTATTGCAGGGTCAGTAACATAGGCTAGCAGCGAAAGGGTGACGGCCATGGCACGTACGGCGGAGAAGCGGGGCAAGGACGAGACCAAGGCGGCGGTCAAGAAGGTGAAGGCGACCGGCAAGCCGGCGGGCGGCGCGCGCGGCGGTATCACAGCACCGGTCACCCCTTCACCCGAGTTGGCCGAGATCGTAGGCAAAGCCGACCTGCCGCGCAGCGAGGTCGTCAAAAAGGTCTGGGACTATATCAAGAAGAACGATCTGCAGGACGCCAAGGACCGCCGCCAGATCAATGCCGACGAGAAGCTCGGCAAGGTGCTCGGCAAGAAGAAGTCGGTCAGCATGTTCGAGATGAACAAGCATCTGAGCGGCCATCTCACGGCGAAGAAGTAGCCGGTCACCGCTCCTCACCCGTCATTGCGAGGAGCGCAGCGACGAAGCAATCCAGAGGTCCAGCGCTGCGCTGGATTGCTTCGCTGCGCTCGCAATGACGGACGATCAGCGCTCGGCAACAAGTAGTCGCACCTCTTCCAGGCCGACCGGCGTCGCGCGCCAGGCCCGAACTTCGCCTTGGGCGACGATAAGCCATAATCTGCCATCTCGCGGCGCCATGGCTGCATCGGTGCCAGAGGGCTCCGCCTGCCCGTTCGGGTGGGAATGGTAATAGCCGATGAGGGCAGGCCCGCCTGCCCTCTCCTGCCGCATCGCCTTGAACAAGGCCGACGGGTCAATCTCGAACTGCCGCACCGGGTCTTGGGCAACGTTTCGCGTTCGCATGGTGGCGCTGATCCGCTCGCCCGTCCCGAACAGCAGTCCGCAGACTTCATGCTCCGGGGCGGCGGCATGGGCCAGCAGTTCGCCCAGCACCGCGCTTGAAATTCCGACGCTCGTCACCACCTCCGCGTAACGAATGTGCCGGGGGGTTTCCATCGTTGAAGCGGTGATCGGGGCGGACGCCGAAGGCTGGCGTCTGGACCGCGCACTCGCGTCGGCGCTGCCGACATTGTCACGCGAACGGATCAAGGCTTTGATCTCGGCCGGCCAGGTCCGGCGCGGCGATGGCCAGACACCGCGCGATCCGGCCATCAAGGCTCGCGCCGGGGAGAGTTTCGCGGTCGAGGTGCCGGCGCCCCGGCCCGCGCACAACGAAGCGCAGGATCTGGGGCTGACGGTCGTCTATGAGGACGATCACTTGATCGTCATCGACAAGCCTGCCGGCATGGTCGTGCATCCGGCCGCGGGCAATCCGGACGGGACGCTGGTCAACGCCCTGCTCCACCATTGCGCGGGCAATCTGTCGGGCATCGGCGGCGTCGCCCGGCCGGGCATCGTGCACCGGATCGACAAGGACACCTCGGGGCTGCTCGTCGCGGCGAAAACGGACCGGGCGCATGAAGGTCTAGCGAAGCAGTTCGCCGCCCACACGATCGACCGGCGCTACAAGGCAATCGTCGCGGGGCTGCCGAAGAGCGGCGAAGGCACGGTCGATGCGAACCTCGCCCGGTCGGACGCAAACCGGAAGAAGGTGGCGATCGTCGGCGAAGGTCGCGGCAAGCGTGCGGTGACGCATTGGCGGCTGGAGCAGCGCCTTCGCGACTCGGCGCTGGTCGAATGCCGGCTCGAAACGGGCCGCACGCACCAGGTGCGCGTGCACATGGCGTCGATCGGCCACCCGTTGCTTGGCGACCCGGTCTATGGGCGCAGCCGGCCGGGCACGCGCGAGGTTTTGAAAACATTGGGTTTCGAACGGCAGGCCCTGCATGCGGCACGGCTCGGCTTTGTCCATCCGATCGATAGTCGAAGTTTGTCGTTTGACAGTCGAATGCCGAGTGACATGCAGGAACTGTTAAGCGCACTGGCGGTATAGGTTTGTTAAGCTTTTGCTCACCGGACAAAAGGCGGGGAGCGTCGGCAGGGAGAACAGAATATCATGGCCAATGGCAGAAACGTACCGGCGACCATTCCGGCGCTGGGCGGCGAGGCCAGCCTCAATCGCTACCTCGCCGAGATCAAGAAGTTTCCGATCCTGGCGCCCGAGCAGGAATATATGCTCGCCAAGCGCTATCAGGAGCATGGCGATCCGGAAGCGGCCGCCCAGCTGGTCACCTCGCACCTGCGCCTCGTCGCCAAGATCGCGATGGGCTATCGCGGCTATGGCCTGCCGGTCTCGGAGCTGATTTCCGAAGGCAATATCGGCCTGATGCAGGGCGTGAAGAAGTTCGAGCCGGACCGGGGCTTCCGTCTAGCCACCTATGCGATGTGGTGGATCAGGGCCTCGATCCAGGAATTCATCCTGCGGTCGTGGAGCCTCGTCAAGATGGGCACCACGGCGGCGCAGAAGAAGCTCTTCTTTAATCTCCGCCGTATGAAGAACCGCATCGACGCCTTCGAGGATGGCGACCTCAAGCCCGAGGACGTGACCAAGATCGCGACCGATCTCGGCGTCAGCGAAGACGATGTGATCTCGATGAACCGCCGCATGGCGATGGGTGGGGACACATCGCTGAACGTCACCATGCGCGAGGATTCGGAAAGTCAGTGGCAGGACATGCTGGCGGACACCGATCCGCTGCAGGACGAGCGCATCGCCGAGGAAGAGGAGAAGCAGGTCCGCCACGAGCTGCTGCTCGAGGCGATGGACGACCTGAACGATCGCGAGAAGCACATCCTGACCGAACGGCGGCTCGCTGAGGAGCCAAAGACGCTGGAGGAACTCTCCCAGGTCTATGGCGTCAGCCGCGAACGCGTCCGCCAGATCGAGGTGCGCGCGTTCGAAAAACTGCAGCGCGCGATGATGCGGCTCGCCGGAGAGAAGCGGCTGCTCGCGCTGGCGTAAGTCACACCGGCCATATTCGTCATTGCGAGCGTAGCGAAGCAATCCAGTTCGTCGGAAGGTCCTGGATTGCTTCGTCGCTTCCGCTCCTCGCAATGACGGGGCAGAGGATGACGACGGCGCAGGCTTGCGATAGCAGGTGCCATGGCAAGCGTTGCCCGCCCCCGCCCCTCCTCTCGCCCCAAGCCGAAGCGGCGCTTCCGGCCGATCCGTTTTCTGTTCCGGCTGGTGCTCGGCTTCGTCCTGCTGTCGCTCGCCTGGGTGCTGATCTACCGCTTCGTGCCGCCGCCCTTCACCTTCACGATGATGGGCGATGTGCTCGGTGGGCGCAGCGTCGAGAAGGATTGGATGAGCCTCGACCGCATCGACCCGGACATGGCACGCGCGGCAATCGCGGCGGAGGACTCCAAGTTCTGCTCGCATCGCGGCTTCGACGTCGATGCGATCGCCGCGGCGGCCTTCCGCAACGCCAGCGGCGGGAAAGTGCTGCGCGGCGGCTCGACGATCAGCCAGCAGACCGCGAAGAACGCCTTTCTCTGGCAGGGCGGCGGCTATTTCCGCAAAGGGCTGGAGGCCTGGTTCACCGTCCTGATCGAGACGATCTGGGGCAAGAGGCGGATCATGGAAGTCTATCTGAACATCGCCGAGACCGGCATCGGCACCTATGGCGCGAACGCCGGCGCCCAGCGCTATTTCAAGCATGACGCGTCACGGATGAGCCCAGTCGAGGCCGCCCGCATTGCCGCCGTCCTGCCGCTGCCGAAGAAACGCCCCGGCGCCGCCCCGACCGGCTATACCCGCCGCTACGGCAACACCATTGTCCGCCGCATGGGCGTGGTCCGGCGTGAGGGAATGGACGCCTGTTTGCAGTAGGTGCCGCCTCACCCTCTTTGATCCACATCAGCCAATCAGCGCCGGAACTCCGCCCGCGTCCGAGCGTTTGGGCTTCCGCATTGGACTGTGGGGCAATCATGGCTTGGTATCGACTCTATCACCTCGGGTCCGACGGGCAGCATGTGGCGCCCGAGGAAGTCGAGGCTCAGGACGATCTCACTGCGGTGCGCAAGGCGCGGACCGTGCCGAACGGTTTTGGCGCGGAGCTTTTCCACGGCCGGCGCAAGATCGCCGACGTGCCGCCCACCATCATGCACCGTCAGATCGGGCGGCAAGTGGGACTGTTCGGCGCCTGAGCCGCTCCCGTTCGCGGATGTTCCACTAAGCGCTTGACCGTTACGCCTGCGCGTCATAGACGTTCCGCATTCGTTCTGCGGAGGTCCTGCGATGTTGACGCGCAAGCAACATGAACTGCTCTGCTTCATCCACGATCGCTTGGCCGAAAGCGGCGTCTCCCCTTCGTTCGAGGAGATGAAGGACGCGCTCGACCTCAAATCCAAGTCGGGCGTGCACCGGCTGATCTCCGCCCTTGAGGAGCGCCAGTTCATCCGCCGCCTGCCGAACCGCGCACGCGCGCTCGAAGTGGTGAAGATGCCGGAGTTGGTCGAGCGCAAGGTGGTGCCAATTGCCAAGCCTAAGGTGCCGGTGCCCGCGGCGGCGAACGAGAATGTGCTCGAAATTCCGCTCCACGGCCGGATCGCCGCAGGTGCGCCGATCGAAGCGCTGGAAGGGCAGAACAGCCTGTCCGTGCCCGCCGCCCTGCTCGGGCCGGGCGAGCATTATGCGCTGGAGGTCGCCGGCGACTCCATGGTCGAGGCGGGCATTCTCGACGGCGACTATGCCCTGATCCGCCGCGCCGAAACCGCCCGCGACGGACAGATCGTCGTTGCTCTGGTCGACGATGCCGAGGCAACGCTCAAATATTTTCGCCGCGAGGGTGCGATGGTGCGGCTCGATCCCGCCAACCGCGCCTATGATCCGCAACGCTACACGCCCAACCGCGTCCGCGTGCAGGGGTGTCTAGCGGGCTTGTTGCGGCGGTACTGAGGCATAATTCTGAGCCAGCCCGGCCGTTCGGGCTGAGCTTGTCGAAGCCCTGTTCTTTTCTTGGTGCCAGAAGGAGCAAAAGCAGGCCTTCGATCCTTCGACGTGCTCAGGATCAGGCCGAGCGGCGTTGAGACCGAGGGGGCTTAACCTCCTCCCAGCGGCACCTCGACCAGCATCGGATCATCGGGCAGGCTGCCGTTGGGGATGCCGGTCTGGGTCAGCACCAGCAGCCGGTCCCCTCGGACGGCGGCAGTGGTGGCGCCGGCCAGGAACGGGTGCCCGGACGCGAGCACGTCCACTCGGGCCTTGCCGCCCGGCGACGGCGTGATGCGGAGGATACGAACCGGCTGAGTGCCGTTCTGCACCGCGAGCAGCTTGCCATTATGCGCGATCAGACCGTCGATGCCGACCAGGCTCGTGCCGGCGGCGCTCACCTCCTGCGACGCTCCGGTGGCCGGATCGACCGTGCGCAGCCCAGCCTGGTCCGCGACATAGAGGCGGCCGCCGCTATACGCGATGCCGTTCGGGTAGATGAGCGGCCTATCGAGCTTTACCTGCGTCACCGAGCTCCGCGTCGCGATCCAGACTCGCCCGCCTGTCGAGTCGGTCAGTGCCACGCGCCCGTCAGGCAGCACCGTGCTATCGTTGCAGAAGGCGCCTGCTGCCGGCAGGTCCAGCGCGGCGCGCTCGGCCAGGTCGGGCAGCGCCAGGCGGACCAGCCGGCCTTTCCCCGCCGCTTCGTCGCTGACGCAGGCAATCAGCTCGCGGCGCGGTGCATCGATGCGCAGGCCGACAATGCCCCAGCCCGCGGGCGGTGCGTAGAGCCGGGTCAGGCCGTTAGCGTCGACCCGGTGAATGCCCTCCTTCAACGCTCCGACATAGAGCACGCCGTCGGCCGTGGCCGCGACTCCTTCCGGCTGCTTGCCGGGGAGGCCGAGCTTGCGGCCGGGCATCGCCTGGCCATGAGGACGGCTGTTGGCCGCCAGCCGCTCCGCCACGACGGCAAAGCCCGGAACTTCCTTCAGTGGCGCGAGCACCGCTTCGCCGGCAGCATCAAAGCCCCAACCCGCATCGGCCAGTGCCGTCAGCTGGACCAGCGCCTCGGCGCTGCGCCCGTTCAGGGCATAGGCCCGCGCCATATTGTACTGCATGGCCGGCGACCAAGGCAGCATCGCCCGCATCTGCTCGACAGCGCTCAGATAGGCGGGATAGTCTTTCGCCTCCCGCGCGGCCCGCGCTTTCTGGCCGAGCGTTTGCAGCGTTTCCTGCGCCAGCGCCGCCGGAGCGAGCATCAGCGCGGCCAGAGTCATGACGGTTCGGATCATCCAAATCTCCCCAGCCCAGCATAGGCCCGCGCACACGTAAGGCGACCGCGCTCGTCGAAGGGCGGAACGCGTCCGTCGATCAGATCAGCGCGTCAGGTCGAGGTGCAGGAACTGGTTGAAGTCGGAGCGCACATAATCACCGAACGCTTCGCCATCGACGAAGCCCCGACGGCGGTAGAGCGACAACGCCGGCTCGAAGCCGGGGCCGCTCCCCGTCTCCAGGCTCAGCCAGCGATATCCGCGCCCGCGCGCGACGCCGATGATGTGCTCCAGCAGCGCCGCAGCCACGCCCTTGCGAAGATGGTCCGGGTGCGTCCGCATCGACTTCACCTCGCCCCTGAGCGCGTCCACCTGCTTCAGCGCGCCAACGCCCGCGATCGCGTCCCCCTGCCAGGCACTCCAGACGGTCACGTCCGGCGCCTGCAATCCCGACAGGTCGAGGGCAAACACATGCCCTGCCGGCGAGTTGGCGTGCATGCCGGCAAGATGCAGCGTCAGCAGCGCACGTATTGGCTCGCCAGCCAGATCGCCTTCCCGGATGTGCAGAGAGCCTGATTCCACGATCCGGGAAGCCGTCATTTTGTCCCCTTCGCCCGATGGGGACAGCCGGGCCAGCAGCATGGGCGGCGCTTGCCTTCGCCCAGGCTCTCAATCCCCCAAGCAACCCGCTTTGCCCGCGTCTCGGCCTTCTTCGGCGAGATCACCCAGCAGATCCACTCGTTTCGCGCGAGAGGCGTGATGTCCTCCCAAGTCGCAAGCGCCGCAGGCTCGGCGCTCAAAGCCGCCGCAAGGTCCTCCGGCAGCTCATGCACCACCCCGCCCGCAATCTGCCGGACATTCGCCATGCCTCATTGTCGCTGCAAGCGCCCGGGTCCGCAATGGGTGGAAACCAGACTTCTACTTATTAGGGCGGCTGCATCATTGCCTGACTCGCCGCCAAGTCACAATTGCGGCCACGATGCACGCTAACGCTAAAGTCGTGAACTTCGAAATGGTGTAGACGACCAGGGGGTCATCAGTCCCAAAAGAAGCAAATAGCCCACCAAAAAGGCTACATTCGTAAAGAGGACAAGCAGAACCATTCTAGTGGTTACGTGCGGCGATATCTCAAACTTCATCGCCCACTCTGCAGAGCGTAGCGGACATCCGCGATGGGTGGTTAGCGGTCGTTCGTGTGGTTTCGATCTTTCCAGCTCTGAACAGCGGCTACAGCCGTCCCGAGCAGGGCGTCTAAGTCGCTGATTTCGCCCTCCCACACCTCCAAAAACTCGCTGTCGTCATTGGTGTCGACTGAGGCAGCTTGAACGGAAACGGTCCCACCGGAGGGTGAGAACACCACTACTTGGAAGCACTCACTTTGAGGCTTTCCGGGGACGTGGAAGAACCGCAATGGCTTCCCTTCCCACTCCGTGAAGAGAGTTGAAGCGGTGACCTCCACCCACTTCTGGATGACGCGATCCACATCAGCATAATCGTTCATCGCGTGTGGATGCCTCGACGATAGCGTGCCGGCAACGGGTTGGTTTGCGGACGCAAGCATTTTACCGTCCCGCCATGAACGAGCGGTACGAGCCGCCGTCCGACTTCTTGAAGGCCCTTATCGATGATGAAGCGCCCCTCATCGGCGGTGAACACGCCGAAGCAAACCTGCTCCGCCTCATCGACATGACGAGAGACGAGCTTCCCGCTAACCGCGACTGGGCAACGCTCCTATTGGCTCAACAGGACATCGACAGCGCCGATGTGCGCAAGGCTCTGCTCCACGCTGCTGACGACGAAAACGAGTATGTTCGTGCCGAGGCTATCCTTGGCTTGGCTCAGCGTGACAAGACGGCGGCTTTGCCGTTTCTGCAGAGGGAGCTTGCCGGCGAGCACGTGCCGCTTCCGCTATTCGAAGCGGCGTTCATCGTCGCACATCCCTCACTTTTGGCGGACCTCCGCGCCTTTGCCGAGCCATCCGGCGACGACTTCATGGACAGTCTGGCACTTCAGGCGATTGAGGCATGTGAGCGGGCGGCGGGCTAACGTCCGCAAGGGGCGATAGTAGACATTGCACTATTGGAGATCGCGAACAGGCGTTCGTCTCCGGAACTCAGTTCGTAGCCAAAGGTGCTCGTCGCCTGCGTGTTTTGTCACTTTCACGTTAGGTGCATAGGCGAGCTGAACGGTGACCCCGCCGGTGCGACTCAACGTGAATCGATCGAGCTTCAGCCATTTCGGCTTGCAGGTCCGCGGCAGGCGGCGGTCGCTGACGACGATGTCGGCTTCGGCGCAGGCGCGGTTCATCGTTTCGATCGGGATCAGATAGGCGCTGCGGGTCGCAAGCACGCGCCAGTTGCGGCCACCCCGGCGGAGGGTGGCGAGGCAGGCGTCGGCGGTGCAGGCAGCGCCGGGCAGTGCGTCCAGGTCGGTCAGTTCCTCGTCCCGGCCGGCGGCCTCGGCCAGCATGTTGCGGACGAAGTCCTTGGCCTTGGGCCTGAGCAGGGCGTAGCTCCCCTCCTCCGTCCTGAGCGCCAGATGCCGGCCGTCCGAGGTGACCAGCAGGTCGGGCGCCGGAGTCGTGACCGCCCACACCGCGCCCGCCGCGAAGGGCAAAGCTCCGCCCCAGCGGACCCGGCTGCGCTACAGGCAGATCCACAGACCGCCGGCGACGATCAGCGCGAAGGCGGCGGCGGGCCAGGTAGGAAGCATGGCGACTGCGCCGGGTGCGTTGCCCGCCAGATGCGCGATCCAGAGCAACAGCGCGATGCTCTTGCCGGTCAACCACCAGAAAGGCGCGCCGAGCCCGGCTAGATCGAAAATCAGCGCAAGCAGCTCCAGCGGCATGACGATGAAGGTGGTGATTGGGATGGCGAAGATGTTGGCGATGGCGCCGTACAGCCCCTCTTTGTGGAAGTGGAACAGCGCGATCGGAGCCAACGCCAACTCAACCGCGAGCCCGCTCAGTAGCAGCGCGACGGTGCTGCGGCCGAGGCGGAACAGCGCGCCTTCGTCTCGCGCCGCCATGAAGGCGCGCATGCGGGGATGTTCGTGCAGCGCGACAATGGCGGTGACGGCGGCAAAGCTCAGCTGGAAGCTCGGGCCGACCAATGCTTCCGGCCAGATCAGCAGCACGATCAGCGCGCCGGCTGCGACCAGCCGCAGCGTCAGCGCCTCGCGTCCGATCGCCATACCGGCCAGCACCAGCAGCGCCGCCACGCAGGCGCGGACGGTCGGCACTTCGGCGCCGCTCAGCAGGGTGTAAGCGATGCCGATCGCGGCACCGACCCCGCCGGCGATCAGCATCAGCGGCCAGCGCAGCGCCAGCATGGGGCTCAGCGCCAAGAGCCGCAGCGTCAGCAGCATCGCGGCGCCCACCGCCGCACTGATGTGCAAGCCGCTGACGGAGAGCAGATGCGCCAACCCGGACCGCCGCATCGCTTCGGCGTCGGCTTCGCTGACGCTGCCCTGATCGCCGGTGACCAGCGCCACCGCGATGCCGTCGGATCCTCTGGGCGCCGCCGCGCGAATGTGTGCGCCGATCCGCTCCCGCAGCGAGCCGCCGCTGGGCGAAGCGGTGATCCGCTCCACGCGCCCGAGCGCCTTGCCGGTGGCGCCGAGCTGCTGGAACCAGGCGGTGCGGGCGAAGTCATAGCCACCCGGCAAGGCCGCGCCCGGAGGCGGCATCAGCCGTGCCCTGAGCCGGATGCGATCGCCCTTGGCCAGTCCCGCCGGAGCATCGCCATTTGCGATGTTCACCCGCAGCCGCTTAGGCAGATCGGGCGCGCCGAGCGGCCGCAGCAGCGCGCGCACGCTATCCTTTGCCGCGAGCTGCTGCACCCGCTCGACATCGGCCGCGAAGGTGACGACCGCCGGCCGCGTCAGCACGGGCGCAGCCACCCGCTCCGCCTTACTCCACACCAGGGCGCAGCCTGTGGCGATGGCGAGGCCTGCGACGAGCATCGCCACGCCCGTGCGGCGCGACAGCCCGACAGCCACTCCAGCAAGTGCCACGCCGAGACCGCCCGCGATCACCGCCAACCAGCCGCTTGCATTGGGCAGCACGAACCAGAGCGCGATTCCGAGCCCCAGCATCACCGGAAGCCAGAGCGGCAGCTGCTCGCGTTCGCGCTCCAGCCAAGCCTCTAGAGCGCCTGCGATCAGGGCGAGCGGCGACCCTCTTCCGTGCGGGCCGAAGGCCATGCTAGGGGCGCTCGCACCTGAGATCATGTCAGCCATAGCGTAGGGAGCATCAGCGCGTGAGCGCAAGCAGCGTCGTCACTCGTTTCGCCCCTTCGCCGACGGGCTTTCTCCATATCGGCGGTGCGCGCACGGCGCTGTTCAACCTGCTGTTCGCGCGTCACCATGGCGGCAAATTCCGGCTGCGGATCGAGGACACCGACAAGGCGCGCTCCACTCGGGAGGCGATCGACGCGATCCTGGACGGCATGACCTGGCTCGACCTGAACTGGGACGATGAGGTTGTCTATCAGTCGCAGCGCGCGGCGCGCCATGTCGAAGTTGCGGAGGCGCTGCTGGCGAACGGCCATGCCTATCGCTGCTATGCGACGCCCGAGGAGCTGGCGGAGCTGCGCGAGCAGCAGCGCGCCGCCAGGCAGCCGCTGCGCTATGACGGGCGTTGGCGGGACCGGGAGTGCGGGCCGGAGCAGGAAGGCAAGCCCTTTGCCGTCCGGCTACGGGCGCGAAGCGAAGGCGAGACCGTGATCGACGATCTCGTGCAGGGCCGCGTCGTCGTGCAGAATTGCGAGCTTGACGACATGATCCTGCTCCGTTCGGACGGCACGCCGACCTATATGCTCGCCGTCGTCGTCGACGATCACGACATGGGCGTAACGCATGTGATCCGCGGCGACGATCATCTGAACAACGCCTTCCGCCAGCTCGGCATCATCAAGGCGATGGGCTGGCCCGAGCCCGCCTATGCGCATATTCCGCTGATCCACGGATCAGACGGCGCCAAGCTGTCGAAGCGGCACGGCGCGCTCGGCGTCGATGCCTATCGCGACGAACTCGGCATGCTGCCCGAGGCGGTGAACAACTACCTGCTCCGGCTCGGCTGGGGACATGGCGATGACGAGATCATCTCGCGCGAGCAGGCGATCGAGTGGTTCGACATCGGCGGCGTGGGGCGCTCCCCGTCTCGCTTCGACCTGAAGAAGCTCGAAAACCTGAACGGCCATTATCTGCGTGAGGCCGACGATGCGCGCCTGGCGCAGTTGGTTGCACCTCGAGTCGAGCGGCTGATCAGGCGCGCGCCCGACCTCGCCCTGCTGACGCGCGCCATGCCGGAACTGAAGCCGCGCGCGAAGACGCTGGACGAGATCGCCGACGGTGCGGTCTTCCTCTTCGCGACCCGCCCGCTGGCTCTCGACGACAAGGCCGCGGCCCTGCTAAATGCCGACGCGCAAACGCTGTTGGGGCAAACCCGCGACGCGCTCGCCGCCACATCCGCGTGGTCCAGCGGGGCGATTGAGGCAGCGGTGCGGCAGGTCGCGGAGAGTGCCGGGATTGGCCTCGGAAAGGTCGCGCAGCCGCTGCGCGCCGCCCTTACCGGGCGGACCACCTCTCCGGGCATATTCGATGTGTTGGTTCTTTTGGGGCGCGAAGAGTCGCTGGCACGCCTGGCCGATGTCAGCAGACAAGAAAACGACGCGCACGCGATTGAGGAGCAGTGACGATGAGTGACATGGCAAAGCTGGCGCTCGGGGGGGCGGACACGCAGTTCCCGGTGTTGAACGGTTCGGTCGGCCCCAATGTGGTCGATATCCGCAAGCTCTACGCGCAGACCGGCGCCTTCACCTATGATCCGGGCTTCACCTCGACGGCGAGCTGCGAATCAAAGATCACCTATATCGACGGCGACGAAGGCGTCCTCCTCCATCGCGGCTACCCGATCCATCAGCTCGCCGAACAGTCGAGCTTCATGGAAGTTTGCTACCTGCTGCTGAACGGCGAACTGCCGAAGCAGGACGAGCTGTCGACCTTCACCCGCACGATCAGCCGCCACACCATGCTGCACGAGCAGCTGGCGACCTTCTACCGGGGTTTCCGGCGCGACGCCCATCCGATGGCGATCATGTGCGGCGTCGTCGGCGCGCTCAGCGCCTTTTATCACGACTCCACCGACATTACCGATCCCAAGCAGCGGATGATCGCAAGCCACCGGCTCATCGCGAAGATGCCGACGATCGCCGCGATGGCGTACAAATATTCGGTCGGCCAGCCCTTCCTCTACCCCGACAACTCGCTGTCCTACGCGGGCAATTTCCTGCGCATGACCTTTGGCGTGCCGGCCGAGCCCTATGAAGTGGTGCCGGCGGTCGAGCGCGCGATGGACCGCATCTTCATTCTCCACGCCGATCACGAGCAGAATGCCTCGACTTCGACCGTGCGCCTCGCCGGCTCGTCGGGCGCGAACCCGTTCGCCTGCATCGCGGCCGGCATCGCCTGCCTCTGGGGCCCGGCGCATGGCGGTGCCAATGAAGCGGCGCTCAACATGCTCCGTGAGATCGGCACACCCGACAAGATCCCGCACTATATCGAGCGGGCGAAGGACAAGAACGACCCGTTCCGCCTGATGGGCTTCGGCCACCGCGTCTATAAGAATTACGATCCGCGCGCGACCGTGATGCAGAAGACCGTCCGCGAAGTGTTCGAGGCGCTGAAGGTGAACGATCCGCTGTTCGAAACCGCGCTTCGGCTGGAGGAACTTGCGCTCAAGGACGATTATTTCATCGAGAAGAAGCTGTTCCCGAACGTCGACTTCTATTCGGGCGTGATCCTGTCGGCGATCGGCTTCCCGACTTCTATGTTCACTGCCCTCTTCGCGCTTGCCCGCACCGTCGGCTGGATCGCCCAGTGGAACGAGATGATCACCGATCCCGACCAGAAAATCGGCCGTCCGCGCCAGCTCTACACGGGCCCAACCCAGCGCGACTATGTTCCGATCGGCCAGCGCTAAGACTGGCCTGCTCGCAGCCGTCCTCGTGGGCGGCTGCGGCGGCCCGGCGGTTGCGCAGGGCACTGCCTTCGACCCGATCGCCTTCTTCGCCGGCCGCACTGCGGGCGAGGGCGAGCTCAAGATCCTGCTCAAGGACGCGCAGCCGCTGCGTGTACAGGGTCAGGGCCGTGTCGAGACCGATGGCACTCTGGTCCTCGACCAGCAGGTTCGCCGGGGCGAGCGCGTCCTGGAGCGTCGGCAATGGCGGATGCGGAAGGTGGGGCCGAACCGCTATCGGGGCACGCTGACCGACGCGACCGGGCCGGTGGAGATCGAGACCCGCGGCAACCTGCTAACCATACGCTATCCGATGAAGGGCAGCATGTCCGTCCACCAGTCGCTCGTCCTTGATGGCGCCGGCCGGACCGCACTCAACAGGATGACGATCAGCAAATTGGGCGTGCCCGTCGCGCGGATCATCGAGACGATCCGCAAGCTGGACTAGGCACCCGAAGGCAGCACCAGGGTGAAGCGCGCGCCCTCGCCCGGCGCGCTGTCGAGCAGGATCTCGCCGCCCATGGCCCGGGCGAGCCGGCGGGCGATATAGAGGCCAAGGCCGCTGCCGCCGTCCGACTGATCGAGGCGCGTGAATTTGTCGAAGATGCGCTTATGGTCGGCGGGAGCGATGCCCTGCCCCTGGTCGGCGATCAGGATCAATGTGCGGCTGCCTTGCACTTCGCCCCTGATCCAGATCGCGGAATCGTCGGGCGAGTGCCGTATCGCATTGCCGATCAGGTTGACGAGCACCTGCACCACCCGTCCCGCATCGCCGAGCGCGGGCAGCGTTTCTCCAAGCGCCGGGCCGTCGATGCGAATGCCACGCGCCGAGGCCCGGACCTTCAGCAGCCCGGCCGCGCGCCGCGCCAGGTCGGCCAGGTCGATCTGGTCGCGGCGCGGCCGGAAATCGTCGCGTTCGATCGCCTGCAGGTCCACCAGATCGCCGACCACGCCGAGCAGATGCCTCCCGGCACTGGCGATATCCTGCGCGTAATCGGCATAGTCGCGGCGGATCGGACCCTCGGCCTGGGCGCCGATATTCTCGGCCTGCTCGACGATGCGCGACAGCGGCTCGCGCAGAGCCTTCTCGAGCCGGGCGCCGAGCGCATCCGTCGCAGCCGCGTCCGCTGCCGGAGCCGACCCGTCCAATCGGAAGGCGCTGCCCCGATAGCCGGCGAAGCGGCCGCCGCCGTCCACCAGAGGCAGCCCCGTCAGGCGGACCCGCTCGCCTGTCGAGCGCACCACCGCATCCTGACCTTCAAAGCGCGCCCGGGCGGCGATCGCCTCGAGGATCGGCATGCCCTCGCCCGTGTCCTGGAACTGGAAATAGCGGCTGAGCGGTTGGCCCGCCCCGGCGTCCGCATCGTCACTGCCGAGCACGGTCAGGCGTAGAGCGGGGTCGGTCTCCCACAGCCAGTCGCCCCGCGCGCGCATGAAGTCGTGGACGCGCTCGCTGCCATTGTCGCCGCCGCGGCCCGGGCGTCTCGCCCAGCCCCCGACCGACAGCGCAACGCCCTCCTCGTCAGGCCGCGCCTCGACCCAGAGATCGAGATCGTCGGCGCCTTCCGCCGCAATCACGCATCGCGACACGAGGATGCCGAGCCGCTGCGCCAAACGAGCCAAGGTGGCGATCTGCGGCACCGCGATCGTCTCGCCCAAGGCCGAGCCTGCCGCTTCCTGCAGGCGCGCGAGCGGCGCTTCCGCTTCGACCAGCCGCCCCTCCCGGTCGATCCTGCCGCGCGCGAGACCGCTCACTGCGCCCGCCGTTCGCGGCCGATATCGGCGATCGCGTCGCGGAAGGCGCGGTCGAGCTGCCAGGGCCGGATCGCCTCCCGCGCCGCGTCGGCATCGAGGTCGAGGAAGTCGTTGACCCGCTCTTCGAGCTTCAGGTCACTAAGGCCATTTACCGCCGCCATCTGCAGCAGGATTGGCGCCGCTGCCTGGGTCGGCACTTCGATCGCGCGCAGTAGCACCGCCAGCGCACCGAGCGTGGGGTCTGCGGCGAGCAGGAAGGCGGGACCGAACTCCAGCCGAGCGCGCACAGCGAGCATTGCCGCGAACAGGCTGAAGCGCCCACCCTGGAACAGCTCGACGAGCAGCAAATCGTCGGCCGGCGTCGTGAGCGCCAGCCGCATTGCAACGGCGGCCAGGCTGCGGCCTTCATCATGCGCGGCCATGCGTTCGCCCACCGCCGCCGCCAGCGCCTCGTCGCGCAGTGCCGGGTTGAGCGACGAGGATCGCTCCAGATAATCACGCAAGGCGGCCGCGGCGCGCCACAGCAGCCGGTGCAGCAACTCGGCCGGCAGGTCGGCGAGAGCGAAGCGCGGCTCACCCATATCGCCGAAGCGGCGGACTTCGGCGGTCAGCAGCGCCGTCTGAAGTTCTTCCGGTGCATCGAACCGCACTGCCGCAGCTTCCCGCGGGTTGAGGTCGGCCACGCGGCGGATGGTCTGGCCGATCCGGCACTCCTCCGCCCTGGTCAGCAGCAACCCTACCAAATCCCGGTCGCGCAACACGCCGGCGCGATCGAAGATCGGGCGAAGAATGGGAATGCGCTCCACCTCCAGCACCGGCGGCGCTTCGGGGCCAAGACGAGTGACGAGTGACGCCCGCAGCTCCCGCTCCAGCTCGCGCACCAAACCGTCCAGCATCTGCGCCATGGCGGCGCGCTGGCTGTCAGTGGGGCGGACAAAATCGGGCAAAAACAAGTCGTGCAACGCCGCCGTCAGCCGCGCATCGGCCTGACGCGCGACTTGCGCGGCATCGGCGAGCAGCCGATCCGGTCCGCTGGGCGCAGCCTCGCCCCCTTCCAGCGCGCTCAAGGCCATGGTCGACCACATAAAAACCAGAGGTAAAGGACGGATTAAGTGTCTGCTTGGCGACGCGCGATATGGGCCATAGAGCGGATGTGAAAACAAGAGACGGGGGCGGAATGACGCGTTGGCTGCTTGTCCTGGTGCCGCTGCTCGCCACCGCAGCCTGCAGCCGCACGGACAGCGAAGGTCCGATCCGCGTCAGCGCCATTGGGGGCCCGCCGACGCTCGTCGATCCGAATCGGAAGGCGCCTGACGTGACGCAGCAGGCGCTGCTCACCGCGGTCGCCGAGCCGCTCGTCGCCTATGACGAGGGCGGGCAGATAGCCCCGGCGCTGGCGCAGCGCTGGATCGTCACCAGCGATGGCCTAAGCGCGATCTTCCGCTTGCGCCGCGTGTCGTGGCCCGGCGGGCGCCAGGTGACTTCACAGGAGATCGCCCGGCGGATGCGCGCCATGCTGGCGCCGGCAAGCCGCAACCCGCTCCGCTCCGCCTTCGACTCGATCCAGGAGATTAACCCGACCACGCCGGACGTGATCGAGTTTCGGTTGACCACACCAAGGCCGCCCTTGTTCGAACTGCTCGCCCAATCCGAAGCCGCCATGCTGTCGCGCCAGATGCAGGGCACCGGCCCCTTTCGCATAGACCGGCGCGAAGGTGACGTGCTCTATCTGAAGACGCGGGAAGCGGAGGGCGAAGCGGCCGAAGCGGAGACGGATACGAGGCAAGAGCTGGAGTTACGCGGCGAGCGGGCCTCCCGTGCCGTTCTCCGCTTCAATCGCGGCGACGGCGACCTGGTGCTCGGCGGCACCTACAAGGACTGGCCCCTGCTCCGCTTCGCCCAGCCGCGAAACGGGACCGTGCGCCTCGATCCGGCGGAAGGGCTGTTCGGGCTGGTCGTCCAGCGCGCGGAAGGCTTTCTCGAAGATGCCGCGAACCGGCAGGCGCTCGCCATGGCAATCGACCGCGACGCCATGCTCGCGACCATGGACGCGCCCGGTTGGGCCGGCGTGCTGACGGTGTTGCCGCAGCGCTATCGCTCGGCGGCGAACCCGGCCTTTCCGAGCTGGGCCGCGTTCGACATTGCCGGACGGGTCGAGGAAGCGCGTCGACGGGTGCGCGCCTGGCGGCAGGGAAAGGAAGGTCCTGTCACTGTCCGGCTCAGCCTGCCCGACGGGCCCGGCAGCAATCTGCTGTTCGGCCGCCTCGCCGCCGACTGGCGCAGGATCGGCGTGGAGACGCTCCGCACCAGCCCGACCGAGGCGGACTTGCGCCTGTTGGACCAGGTCGCACCGGCCGGCAGTGCGCTCTGGTATCTGACGCAGGTCGCCTGCCCGTCGCGTCAGGCCTGTGCCCAGGAGGCGGTGGTGGCGCTGGATGGAGCGCGCAAGTCGCTGTCGCTGATCGAGCGCGGGACGCAGTTGGCGACCGCCGACCGCGCCATCGCCGATGCCGGCTTCTGGGTTCCGCTCGCCCGGCCGCTCCGCTGGTCGCTGGTCAGCCCGCGCCTGAACCTGTTCCGCGAGAATCCACGCGCGTTGCACCCGCTGACCCGGCTGCGGGGCGAACGCCGCTAGGCAAAGCGACCACGGCTTCCCATCTTGATTCGGGAAGGAGATGTGCATGGCCGGTCGCTTTCGTGAAGCCGAGCGGATCGCGCGGAGCCTGCCGCTTGCTCCCGATGCAGAAGGCGTGCGGCGGCGCGTCGAAGCTGTCGAGGGGGTGCTCGAACGGCTCTTCACCCTGCCCGGCACCAATCGTCAGGTCGGGCTCGACGTGATCCTGGACTTCATTCCCGGCGTCGGCAGCATCGCTGCCGGCGGGCTCGGCGCATGGATGCTCTGGGAAGCGCGCAACCTCGGCATGTCCAAATGGCAGATGACGCGGATGGGCGCGAATATCGGCATCGACACGCTGCTGGGCATGATCCCGTTTGTCGGCGCGATCCCCGACTTCTTCTTCCGCTCGAACACGCGCAACCTGCGCATCATCAAACGGCACCTCGAGCGCCACCACCCCGAGACGGTGACGCTGGACGGGCAGACTCGAAATAGACTGCCATGAGCCGTTCCCCGGCGAAGGCCGGGGCCCAGTTCAGACCCTTGAATGCGTGGTGGTCGTGCCACTGTCGCTGGTGGGCCCCGGCCTTCGCCGGGGAACAGCTGGCGTAGAGTCAGTCAGAAAAACCTAGCCGCAGCGGGCGCTGAGGATCTTGCCTGCAGCGTCCACTTCGATGTTCAGCCGCTCGACGACATAGTCCATCGACACCATCTGCCCCGGCCGGATGATGCGCACCGAAGTCGCACCGGACGAATCCCGCGCGCGCGCGGTCATCGTCTCGTCAAGCGTCTTGCCGATCAGGAACTTCAGGTCCGATGCGTCGCAGCCTTCCATAGCAGGCGGTGTAGCAAGCGCCGGGCGCGCCGTCTTGGTCTTCTCGGCAAAACTCGGAGCCCCGAGCAGGGCGACAACCAACAGCAGCTTGATCATAGGCTTGCAAAATCCAATCCGATATCGGCGGCCGGGGCGGACTGGGTGATCCGGCCGACCGAGATGAAATTCACGCCGGTCTCGGCGATGGCGCGGATGGTGTCCAGCCGCACGCCGCCCGAGGCTTCTGTCGGTACCCGGCCCGCGACCAGGTCCACCGCTTCGCGCAACACCGGCGGCCCCATATTGTCGAGCAGCAGCCGGGTCGCGCCCGCCGCAACGGCCGGCTCGATCTGATCGATACGGTCCACCTCGACGATGATCTCGGCAATGCCGGCGTCTCGCGCCCTCCGCACTGCCTGGCCGACGCCGCCGGCGACCGCGACATGATTGTCCTTGATCATCGCCGCGTCCCAAAGCCCCATGCGATGATTGGCGGCTCCGCCCATGCGCGTCCCATATTTTTCCAGCACGCGAAGACCCGGCATCGTTTTGCGCGTGTCGAGCAGGGTCGCGCCGGTTCCTTCGATCGCATCGACATAGGCGCGGGTCAGCGTTGCGATGCCGGACAAGTGCTGCACCGTGTTCAGCGCCGACCGCTCCGCCGTCAGCATCGCGCGTGCTTTCCCGCGCAGCCGCAACAGATCGGTGCCGCCTTTGACAAGCTGCCCGTCCTCCACCAGCATCTCGATCTCGACATCGGGATCGAGCGCCCGGAAGAACGCCGCCGCGATCGGGAGCCCCGCGACGACGATCGGATCGCGGCTGTCCATCACACCCTCGAACCGCGCGTCCGCCGGGATGACCGCCTCGGAGGTGATGTCCCTGCCCGGCCCCAGATCCTCCGCCAGCGTGGCCTGTACGAACGCCGCCAGATCGAAGCCGTCGAGCCGGAACTCACTCACCGGTGACGCGCACCGGCCCGAGATCGCCCATGCCGACGGTGCCGCTCGCCATCGCGAGCATGCGGTCGAGGCTGGTCTTGGCCTTCAGGCGCAGTTCCTCGTCGAGCTCGATCCGCGGCTCCAGGTCGCGCAGCGCGATGTAGAGCTTCTCCATCGTGTTGAGCGCCATATAGGGGCAGATGTTGCAGTTGCAGTTCCCGTCCGCCCCCGGTGCGCCGATGAAGGTCTTATCCGGCACCGCCTTCTGCATCTGATGGATGATGTGCGGTTCGGTCGCGACGATCACGGTCTGCGCATCCGACTCCTTGGCGACCTGCAGGATGGCGCTGGTCGAGCCAACGAAATCGGCATGGTCGAGCAGGTGCGGCGGGCATTCGGGGTGGGCCAGGATCGGCGCGTCGGGATGCTGCGCCTTCAGCTTCAGCAGCTCGGTCTCGGAAAACGCCTCATGCACGATGCACACGCCGGGCCAGAGCAGCATGTCGCGGCCGGTCTTGCGCGCGAGATAGCCGCCCAGATTCCGGTCGGGGCCGAAGATGATCTTCTGCTCCTTCGGGATCTGCATCAGGATCTTCTCGGCCGACGAGGAGGTGACGATCACGTCCGACAGCGCCTTCACGGCCGCCGAGCAGTTGATGTAGGTGAGCGCGATATGGTCCGGATGCTCGGCGCGGAAGGCGGCGAAGCGCTCCGGCGGGCAGCTATCCTCCAGGCTGCAGCCGGCATCCATGTCGGGCAGCACGACGATCTTGTCCGGCGACAAGATCTTCGCCGTCTCGGCCATGAAACGCACGCCGCAAAAGGCGATCACGTCCGCGTCCGTCTCCTGCGCCTTGCGGCTGAGCTCAAGCGAGTCGCCGACAAAGTCCGCCAAATCCTGCAGCTCGGGCTTTTGGTAATAATGGGCGAGGATGACCGCGTTGCGTTCCTTGCGCAGCCGGTCGATTTCGGCCCGCAGATCGAGCCCGGTGAGCGACCCGCCAAATCCGTTACGTGCGTCCATGACAACTCCTGAGGTCCGAACGGAGATAGGTGCGCGGCCGTTCCACCGCCAGTCAGCGCCGGTCCAGCACTTCGCTCAATGGCGTCGAGCGGTCCATCTGTTCATCGGAGCGCCGTTCGTCGGCGAAGCGGACCTGAACGCGGGCATCGAGCCCCGCCGCGCGCATCGGCAACGCGAAGTTGCGCTCGACGGCCCGGCGGGTGGCGTCGCGGGCGATGCGCATCGGCACCGGTCCCCGCGCCTGCCGCAGCAGTTCGGCCTGTGCCGCGCGGCGATTGGCGGCGTCGAGCCGGTCCTCGGCATTGGTAAAGTGCATCAGCAGCCCGCCGCCGTCGAACTCGCGCACCGCATTCATATCGACAGTGGGCCCGACCAGCTCCACCGGCGGCAAGGTGACGGTCAGCAGCTTGGCCTCAGCATCCCAGCCAATGTCCTTCGGCTGCAGCTTGGCGAGGTCCACCTCGTAGCGAACGGTGCCGGGCATGATCAAAGTCTTGCGCGCCTTCAACCCGAGCCGCGTCTGCTCCGACGTCACCACGGCGACATAGCTGGCGACGAAGGCGGAGAGCCGGTTCTGCTCCTGCATGCCTGTGAGCGTCGCGGCGGCGATGCTGGTCGGGTCAAGCGCGAACCGGCTGCTGAGATAAGTGCGCAACCCGAAGAAGCCGGCGAGCAGGATCAGCAGCGCAACAGCCGCGCCGATCAGGCCGCTGCGCAGGCTGCTGGTCACGCCAGCCTCCAGCTGTCGCCTTCCTGCAGTGCCATCCCCCGATCCCGCAGTTCGATCAGATGAGCGAGGACCGACCGTCCAGCCGCGCCATGCAGCCGCGGATCGAGGCCGACATACATGCGCTCCACCATGGCCGGAATGACACGGACCCCCTCGCCGAGCAGCCGGAGGATCTGGCCCTCGCGCTGCTTGCGGTGCCCGGCCAGACCGCGCACGAGCCGCTGCGGGTTCTCCACGGGCTCGCCATGCGCGGGATAATAGATACGGTCCTCGCGCTGCATCAGCCGGTCGAGGCTTGCCATATAGGCGGCCATGTCGCCATCGGGCGGCGAGACGACGCTCGTCGACCAGCCCATCACATGATCGCCGGTGAACAGCGCGCCACTCTCACCCAGCGCGAAGCAGAGATGGTTGGAGGTATGTCCTGGCGTCGCCACCGCCTCCAGCGTCCAGCCGGGGGCGCTGACCTGCTCGCCATCCGCCAGCACCCGGTCGGGCGCATAGGTCTCGTCAAATGCTGCGTCGGCACGCGGCCCGCTGTCGCTCAGCACCAGCGGCGCGCAGCCGATGACCGGCGCGCCCGTCGCCTTTTTCAGGGCGGCGGCGGCGGGGCTGTGATCGCGGTGCGTGTGAGTGCACAGGATCGCGGCCACCCGATCCCCCGCTACGGCTTCGATCAACGCCGAAACATGGTCCGCGTCGTCAGGGCCGGGATCGATCACCGCGACCTCGCCGCGTCCCACGATATAGGTCTGGGTGCCGGTATAGGTGAACGGGCTGGGGTTGCCGGCCAGCACCCGCCTGACCAGCGGCTCCAGCTCGACAGCGCGTCCGACAGGCGGCGTTTCCATGAGCGGGAGCGATGAAGCCGCCCCCGTCCCTTGGCAAGCGGTTAGTTGCTCTCGCGCAACCGCTCGATCTGCCTATCGATCGATTCCAGCGCCTGCTCGCGCGCATAGATCGGCATGTGCCGCGCATCCATCGAAGCGATGCTGGCGCGAGCGCTCTGCAGGCCGGCGAGCATCGACTTCCGCATCTCGGCACGCTGGGCCGGCGACCAGGCCTGGCACTGCACCACCTGCTTTTTGCCGTCATGGACGAGTTCGACGGATACATTGTGCGTGCCCCGGCTGCACATCTGGCGGGCGGCGAGAACATGGGCGCGAACACTATCGGAGGAGCTGCGGGCGTACGCGGCGGCACGCACGGCTTCCCTGCGCCCCCGTTCGGCCTCGCGGCGGCCTTCCTCTGCTTCGCGCATCGCTTCGCGCCGGGCTTCGGCCGCTTCTAGCAGAGCTTCGCGGCGCGCACTGGCGGCTTCACGCTGGGCCTCGAGCGCATCGCGCCGCGCCTCTTCGACAGCCTCGCGCACTTCGCGGCTGATTTCCTCACCGTCCACCATCGGTGGCATCGGCGGGACCGGAGGCACCGGGACAATGGAAGGCGGCGGGGGCAACGGGTGCGGATGACCGGTCATTGCCAGCTTCACCGGCGACGGCGCGGTGGGCACAGCCGCGACAGCCCGAGGCGCCACGGGCGGAACCGGCGCGATCGCGGGCACCACCGGCGCCAGCACGTCGCGCACCTGTTCCTCGACCTGCTTGGACGTCTCGGCGGCGATCCCGTTCGACGCGGTCAGCATCAGCCCGCCACCGACCAAGGCAGCCGCCACGATGCTGCCGGCCCGAGAGCGCGCACGGCTCGAGCGATAGGTCTTCATCATCTTCAATCTCCTCTTGAGGTCATCCCCGGCCCCAAGAGCGCAAGCGGCCACCGGAAGGCGGTCGCAGGCGGATTTCAGCAGCGCCGACCCATAGGCATGGCGTTCGTCCGGCGTGGCGCGCGCCAGAACCATCGCGTCGCAGGCAAGCTCCTGGTCCTGGCGAAAGGCACGGTGCGCGAAATAGGCGATCGGATTCCACCAGTGCAGCGCCAGCATCACGAGCGCCAGGAAGTTGGCGGACATGTCGCAGCGGCGGTGGTGCTGGACCTCATGCTCGATGGCGAGGCGCAGCTCGTCGCGGCCATAGCGGCGGCGATAATCCTCCGGCAGCACGATCGTCTTCAGGAAGATGCCGGCCGCGAAGGGACCCGGCGCGGCCGGGCTCGCGCACACCTCGACGCCATCGCGATCGAAGCGTGGCAACTGTGTCGCGTCTTCCAGCGCGGTGCGAACGAAGCGGCGATAGCTGAGGATGTGCCAGGCAAGGAACGCCAGGCCGCCCACAACCCAAAGACCTGCCATCAGCATGGGCCAACTGACCAGCGGCGCGCTGACCCGGTCGGCCGGCGCGGGGTCGGCCATTAGCAGGAACTCGATGTCGAGGGGCGACGGCAGCATGTGCAGCGGCGCCGGCGTCACTTCCTCAGGCAGCGGCGGCAGCAGCATGCGCAGGCCGGGCAGCAGCCACAGGCCATAGGCAATATGGGGGCCAAAATGGCGGGCCACCGGCACGCGTATGGCCAGCACCACCAACATCAGGATGGTTGAAGCGATAAGCGTCTCGACGGCCCAGCTGATCATGGCTTCAGCTCCCTGAGCAAGGCTTCCAGCTCTTCGATATCTTCAGGCGACAAGGCGCGGCGTTCGGCCAGCTGCGCGATCAGCGGAGTCACGCGACCGCCGAACAGCCGGTCGACCAATTTCTCCGATTCGCGACCGACATAGGAGTCGCGCTCGATCGCCGGGCGATAGAGGAACCGCCTGCCCTCGGACTCATGCGTGATCGCGCCCTTGGCCAACAGGCGGGACAGCAGCGTCTTGACGGTGTGCACGCTCCAGCCCCGCTTCGGACCGGCGCGCTCGGCGACCTCCGCGGCGGTCAAGGGCTGCTCTTCCCAGAGCACCTCCATCACCGCATGCTCGGCCTCGCTGATCCTTTCGGCCATTCCCACACCCTTTGCGTCTTGTTACGACTACAGGTGTCATCGTTTAGCTGAACGACGGGTGAATTGAAAGCTGGTTACGGATCTGACGGCAGTCGCAGCACCTTGCCCGGGTTCATGATGTTCAGCGGATCGAGCGCTCTCTTGATCGTGCGCAACAGGTCCGTCGCGATTGGGCTCCGATACGCCTCCGCCGCGTCCCGGCGCAGAACGCCCAGCCCATGTTCCGCGGAGATCGACCCGCCATGTGCGATGACGAGATCATGCACTAACCGATTCACAGCCTCGGTGAGCTCGCTGGCCGACCGGCCGGGCGGCGGAGCGACGTTGAAGTGGAGATTGCCGTCCCCTGCATGACCGAAAATGACGGGCGTGCATCCCGGAAAGTGCCGAGCGAGCGCCGCCACCGTTTCTTCGATGAAGGTTGGGATACGGCTGATCGGCACAGAGACGTCGTGCTTGATATTGCCGCCGTGAATTGACTGGGCCTCGGAGATCGTCTCGCGCAGAGTCCAGAGCGACCGGCCCTGTTCGAGGGTATGCGCGATCACCGCATCGGGAACGCCGCCACGCCCCAGACCTTCGAGCAGCGACTGGTTCATCCGCTCGGCCGCATCCGCCTGCCCCGACGCGCTCGATATCTCGACCAGCGCATACCAGGGGTGCATGGCACCGAACGGACGCCGGGTGCCTGGGATGTGCCGGAGCACCAGCTCCAGCGCCTCTGCAGCGATCAGTTCGAAGGCGGTGAGGCTCGGCCCTGCCGCGCGCTGGGCGTCACTCAGCAGCTTCAGACCCGCCTCTGGCGATTGCAGGGCGGCGAAGGCGACAGCCCGGCCCGCGGGCTGCGGAAACAGCTTCATCACCGCCGCGGTGATCACGCCCAGAGTGCCCTCCGAGCCGATGAAGAGCTGCTTCAGGTCATAGCCGCTATTGTCCTTGCGCAGACCGCGCAGCCCATCCCAGATCTCGCCTGCGGCCGTCACCACCTCCAGACCCAGGCACAGATCCCGGGCATTGCCATAGCGCAACACGGCGGTGCCCCCTGCATTGGTCGCGAGATTGCCGCCGATCGTGCAGCTTCCCTCCGCCGCCAGGCTTAAAGGAAACAGGCGGTCCGCCGCGGCAGCCGCTTGCTGGACCTCAAACAGTTTGACGCCCGCTTCGACCGTGGTCGTGTTGTTGACCGGATCGACCGCACGCACCGACCTGAGCCGCGCAAGCGACAGCAGCACCGCGTCACCGCTCGCATCGGGAACGGACCCGCCGGTGAGACCGGTATTGCCGCCTTGGGGAACAACCGGAACCCGCCGCGCCGCGCACCAGCGGACCACCGCTGCGACATCCGCCGTGCTGTCCGGCTGTATCACTGCGCGCGCCTTGCCGTGCCATTGGCCGCGCCAGTCGCTGAGGAAGGGCTGCATGTCTTGCGGGTCGGTCAGCATCCGGCCCGCAAAGCAGCTGCGCAGTTGCTCGATCTCGATACCCGTGTCGGCAGTCACGCCTGACGGTGTAACGAACCTCCCCGGCGCAAGCACGGGAAATCCGGTCAGCGCCCCCTGCCCGGCCGCTTTGGTGCGCCCGTTCGGTAAGGTCGCGGCTGGTGAGTCCGGCGCGGGCCCTCGCGCGCAGGTCCGCCCTGCAGCGCCTGGAGCGCGATGTTGCTTTCCGGATCGCCCTTGTCGGCGCTGCGCGACCAGGCCGCGGCGAAGCGCTGCGCGACATTTCCGGCGACCTCGAAGTGGGTCTCGTTCGGCTGGATGCGGATCGCGCCCACTTCGGCCTTGGTGATGTGGCCTCGGCGGCACAGCAATGGCAGAATCCAGCGCGGATCGGCATTGTGGCGGCGGCCGACATCGATCCGGAACCAGGCGCTGCCCTCAAAACCGCCGCGCTGCTCGCGGCCCCGCTCCTGCGGCGCCTGTCCGACCAACTCTTCCGGCTCGGGCAGTGACGCGCGATGTGCTCGGACAAGGGCCGCGGCGAGGTCTTCCGGACTCCTCTCGGCGAGCAGACGAGCGGCGATCTCCCGATCCTCCTCGTCGATTTCGGCGGGCTGGAGCAGAGCTTCGAGCAGCCTTTCGCGATCCTGCGCTCTGATCTGTTCGGGAGTCGGCGGATCGATCCACTGCGCCTGGATGCGCGCGCCCTTCAGCATCATCTCGACACGACGGCGGCGCTGGAAAGGTACGACCAGCACGGCGGTGCCTTTCTTGCCCGCGCGCCCAGTGCGGCCGGAACGGTGCTGCAGAGTCTCGGCATCGCGCGGCAGCTCGACATGGATGACGAGGCTCAACGACGGGAGGTCGATGCCCCGCGCGGCGACATCGGTCGCGACGCAGACCCGCGCCCGCCGGTCGCGCAACGCCTGCAGTGCGGCGTTTCGCTCATTCTGGCTATGTTCGCCGGACAGGGCGACGGCGCCGAAGCCGCGCTCGACCAAAGTCGCGTGCAGATGCCGCACATTCTCGCGCGTCGCACAGAACAGCATCGCCGTATCCGCTTCGTGCAGCCGCAGCAGGTTCACGACGGCATGCTCGATGTCCGGCGGCGCGACGGCGAGCGCCTGATAGCTGATGTCGCCATGGCCGCGATCCTCGCCCACAGTGGAGATGCGCAGCGCGTCGCGCTGGTAACGCTTGGCGAGCGCCACGATCGGCTTGGGCATGGTCGCCGAAAAAAGCAGGGTTCGCCGGTCCTGCGGCGACGCGTCGAGAATCTGCTCCAAATCCTCGCGAAAGCCCATGTCGAGCATCTCGTCCGCCTCGTCGAGCACCGCCACGCGCAGAGCGGACAAATCGAGTGCTCCACGTTCGAGATGGTCGCGCAGCCGGCCCGGCGTGCCGACCACGATATGCGCGCCGTGACTCAGCGCCCGTCGCTCCTTCGAAGGGTCCATGCCGCCGACACAGGTGGCGACCCGCCCGCCGGCCTTACCGTACAGCCAGACCAATTCGCGGCTGACCTGCAGCGCCAGTTCGCGCGTCGGCGCGATGACCAGCACCAGCGGCCCGCCGGCGCGCGGCAACGCCGCGCCCTCGAGCAGTTGCTCGGCCATGGCGAGACCGAAGGCGACCGTCTTGCCCGAGCCGGTCTGGGCGGAGACGATCAGGTCGCGGCCATGCGCCTGTTCTTCGAGGACGGCCGCCTGAACGGCCGTGGGCGCATCATAACCGCGCGCGACGAGAGCCTCGGCAAGAGGCTGGGGGAGATCGGTGAAAGACATGAAGCGCCTTAGATGGGGTGGCAAAGCACAAGAGCAATTCCCCTCCAGCCCTTGCTGGAGGGGTTAGGGGTGGTTCTCTTATCTTCGTGTGAAGCCAGAAGGGGCCACCCCCAGCCCCTCCACGAAGGCGTGGAGGGGAGCAACATCAATCGCCCGTCAAGATTCGGTCGACCAGCTGCTTCACCGTCGGCACGAACCCGTTCGAGTAGAACGGGTCCTTCTTGAAGTTGTAGGCATTGTGGCCGGCGAACATCAGGTTCTGCTCGACTGGCCCGCCATGCGCAATGTCCTGCAGCGTCTTCTGAATGCAGAAACTGCGCGGATCGGCGAGCCGGCCCGTGGAGTTGGTCTCGTTATCCGCCCAGGAAGAGAAAGCGCATTGACTGAGGCAGCCCATGCAGTCTGCCTGATCCTTGCGGATGATCGCCTTTTCCGCCGGCGTTACGAAGATCAGCGTGTTGTCGGGCGTCTTCAGCGCTTCGGTGAAGCCCAGGCCAAACCATTCGCGGGCGCGCAGCAGGTCGCCGCGCGTCACCCAGAAGTTCTTGCCCTTCACGCCGACGTCGAGCTGGTGAGTATGATCACCGGCCATCTCGCCGGCGAAAGCGATCTGCCGCTCCGAGCGCGCGACCAGTTCGCGCAGGAACGGGTTCAGCACCGCCGAGGAATAGAAGCCGGTCGGCGAGAAGCGGTGGAGCAGCACGTCGCCCGGTTCCAGCGTCATCAGCGCCTGCTTCCAGCCTTCGGGGATCGGACTTTCCTTGGTGAGCAGCGGCCGCGTGCCGAATTGGAATGCGATCGAACCGAGCTCCGGATTGTCGATCCAATGGTTCCAGTCGCGCAGATACCACACGCCGCCGGCCATCACGATCGGCACATCGTCCGAAATGCCGCCGGTCCGCATCGTCTCGCGCAGCGCCTTGACGCGCGGATAGGGGTCCTGCGGCTGCAGCGGGTCCTCGGCATTGGATAGGCCGTTATGGCCGCCCGCGAGCCAGGGGTCTTCATAGACCACCGCCGCCAGCCATTCCGCCGCCTTGGAATAAGCCCGCTTCCACAGCGCACTGAATGCCCGCGCAGAGCTGATGATCGGCAGGTAGTTGACGCCATAGGAGGCGGTGATCTCGGAGAGCTTGTACGGCATGCCGGCGCCGCAGGTGACGCCCGCGACCAGACCGCGCGTCCGTTCCAGCACGCCGTGCAAGATGCGCTGGGCGCCGCCCATTTCCCACAGCACGTTGATGTTGATCGCGCCCTTACCGCCGGCGAGATCGTAGGCGCGCTTCACCTGCTCGACCGCACCGGCGATAGCGAACTCGATCAGTTCCTCGTGGCGTTCGCGGCGGGTGCGGCTCTGATAGACCTGAGGCACGATCTTGCCGGTTGGATCATAGCTGTCGGCGTTGACGGCCGAGACGGTACCGATGCCGCCCGCCGCCGCCCAGGCGCCGGAGCTTTGGTGATTGGTGGCGGAGACGCCCTTGCCGCCCTCGATGATCGGCCAGACCTCGCGTCCGGCATAGAGGATCGGCTTCAGGCCCTTGAAACCCATGGTCGCAGCGTTCATCGGCGCGCCTATAGCAGCGGTTTTTCCGGGCGCGCAAAGAAACTTGGGCGGCCCGCGCTGCTCCACAAACGCCTGGAGCCGCGGGCTGCTCCCCAACGCCCTGTTTCATTTTGATACGAACGGAGGAACTTCAGTCATTCAAGTAGGTTAGGTGCGGCATACCGGGCCGAAGCGAGCTTCGCCCGCCGGGAGACCCACCCCCTTTCTCCCGGCGGGCTCTTTTCAGCTTCGTGCGGCCAGGACCCTCGTCAACAACCGATCGATCGCCGCCGCCGCTTCCGGCTCGTCAAGGGTCGGCGCATGGCCGACGCGCGGGATGGTGACCGTCTCCGCCTGCTGCAGCTGCTGCCCCATGCGCGCGAACGTCGCCGGCGCCAGCACGTCGGACAGTTCCCCGCGCAGCACCAGTGCCGGCGTCTCCCGCAACGCCGCCAGCGCCGGCCACAGATCCGCCACCGGCTGATCCCCCGCCGTCTTCATCGGCTCGGCGATCCGCGTGTCATAATCGAGCACGATCCGACCTCCCGAGGACAGCCGGTACAGCTTTTTGGCCATGCGCAGCCAATCCTCGATCCCGTAATCCGGATAAGCCGGGCGCTGAGTTTCTGAGAGCGCCCGCGCCGCATGCAGCCAGGTGGGCCAGTTGGCGCTCCGCCCGACATAGGCGCGAATGCGCTCGATGCCGGCCGGGTTCAGCTCCGGGCCGACGTCGTTCAGCACCACGCCCCGGATCCGCTCCCGCTCCCCTTCGGCCATCAACATGGTGACGAGTCCGCCCAAAGACGTGCCGATCGCGACGAAGCCGGTCAGCCCCAGCTCGCGGATCAGCGCCTGCACATCGAGCACATAGATGAGCGGCGTGTACGAGGTCGGATTCTTACTGTAGGCGCTTTCGCCGCGCCCTCGGAACTCGACTGCGATCACCCGCCAGTCGGGTGCGAGCCGCTCCGCCAGCCCTTCGAAGTCCCGCGCGTTGCGGGTCAGACCAGGCAGGCACAGGACCGGCGGCCGCCCGTCCGCGCCGCCCGCATAGTCACGATAATGGAGGCGCAGGCCGTCATTCCACCAATAGCCGTCGGTGTAATGGGCCAAGTGCACGCTCCCCTCGAACGGCGGCCATATTGCGAGATCGGCTTCCGCTGGCAACTCACTCTCTCCATAGCCGTTCGTCTCGAGTAGAGACCGAGTAGCGGCAAAGCCGCGTAGCGAGGGCTCTTATCGAGAGACCCATCGATACGCCGTCTCGGCGAGCTCGACGGCACTCGGGACGAACGGAGATACTGTGACGCCACCCATCCTAGAAATCGCGGACTTCCTCGCCGAGCCGGTCGAAGCCGCAAACTTCCCCAAGACTATCCTCCGCTTTCGCAACGATCGCGCGGCGAGCGAGATCGGGCTGAGCACCCTCTCCGACGATGACTGGCTGCGCCACTTTGGCCGGTTCGAGCCGCTGCCCGGCAACCTCCCCCAGCCGCTCGCGCTCCGCTATCACGGGCACCAGTTCCGCGTGTACAATCCGGACATCGGCGACGGCCGCGGTTTCCTCTATGCCCAGTTGCAGGACCAAGCCGGCCGGTGGCTCGACCTCGGCACCAAGGGCTCTGGCCAGACGCCCTATAGCCGCTTCGGCGATGGCCGGCTGACGCTGAAGGGCGGCGTCCGCGAAATCCTCGCAACCGAGATGCTCGAAGCGCTGGGCGTGAACACGTCGCGCACCTTCTCGCTGATCGAAACGGGCGAGGAACTGCACCGCGGCGACGAGCCCTCCCCTACCCGCTCGGCGGTGATGGTGCGGATGAGCCACGGCCATATCCGCATCGGCAGCTTCCAGCGTCTCGCCTATCTACGCCTTGAAGACGAGCTGAGGCGGCTGACCGACTATGCACTCCGCGCCTATTTCAACGCGTCAAGCGGCGATCCGGTGGAGCTGGTCCGCCGCGTTGTCGAAGGCACGTCCCGCCTCGCCGCCAGCTACATGGCGGCCGGTTTCGTGCATGGCGTGCTCAACTCCGACAACATTAACGTAACCTCCGAGAGCTTCGACTATGGCCCCTGGCGGTTCGCGCCGACCTTCGACCCGAACTTCACCGCAGCCTATTTCGATCATGCCGGCCTCTACGCCTTTGGCCGCCAGGCGGAGGCGATCCAATGGGATGTGGTCCAACTCGCCGGCGCCCTCCGAACCTTGGCAGACGTGGACGCTCTGATCGCCGAACTGGACCGCTTCCCCGAACTCTACCGCAGAGCCCTGGTGGAACGCTTCCTCTGGCGCCTCGGCGTCCAGCCCAAGGGCATCGACGAGGATCTTCGCCTCGTCGCCGCAATTGAGCAGGGGCTGATCGCAAGCCAGTTGCCGATCGACCATTTCTTCTTCGACTGGGCCGGCGGCAGTCTGCGCGGCGACGATGCGCCCTATCGTGACGAAGCGTTCGCCGATTTCCGCACTCGCGTCTCCGGATATCGCGCCGCCCGCACGCTCGACCATCCTTACTGGCAGGGCGAACCTTGCTCGATGCACATCGAGGAAGTCGAAGCGATCTGGGCGCCCATCGCAGAGCGCGACGACTGGTCGGCGCTTTACGCAAAAGTGGAGCGAATCAGGGGAATGGGTGAGGCGCTGGCTTCCTGATCGTCGTCATTGCGAGCGCAGCGAAGCAATCCAGCCTCGAACTATGCGACTCCTGGATTGCTTCGTCGTTCCGCTCCTCGCAAAGACGGGAGTATGACCGACCTCATCTCCCATGAACCGGCTACCGGCCGGGAACTCTGGCGCGCTCCGATCGGCGACGCGGACATCGAAGTCGCCGCCGCCCGCGCCGCCTTTCCCGACTGGGCGCGCCGTTCGCTCGACGAGCGCATCGCGATCCTCCGCCGATTCGCCGAGCTCGCCAAGGAACGCCGCGCCGACTTCGCCGACCTGATCGCCCGCGAAACCGGCAAGCCACTCTGGGAGGCGGGCACGGAGGTCGACACCGTCGTCAACAAGGTCGATATCTCGATCCGCGCGCTCGATGAACGCACCGGCACGCGCGAACTCGGCGCCGGCGCCGCGCTGCGCCACAAGCCGCACGGGGTGCTGACGGTGCTAGGACCCTATAATTTTCCGGCGCATCTCGCCAACGGTCACATGGTCCCGGCCCTGCTCGCGGGCAACGTGGTGGTGTTCAAGCCGTCAGAAAAGACGCCCGCTAGCGGCGAAATGCTGATCCGTCTCTACCATGAAGCCGGCGTGCCGGAAGGAGCGGCGCGGCTGCTCATCGGCGGACCCGAACAGGGCCGCGCCCTGTCGGCACATTCCGACATAGACGGACTGCTCTTCACCGGCTCCGCCCGCACCGGCCTCGCGCTCAACCGGCAGTTCGCCGAGACCCCTGAAAAGATCCTGGCGCTCGAGATGGGCGGCAACAATCCGCTGATAGTATGGGACGCTGACGATCTCGAGGCGGCCGCCGCGATCATTGCCCAGTCCGCCTATCTGAGTGCCGGTCAGCGCTGCACGGCGGCACGGCGGCTTATCGTGCGCGATGGCGCTCACATTGCACTCATCAACAAGCTGAACAAGTTGACCGATCGGTTGATCGTCGGTGCGCCGCATGACGAGCCGCAGCCGTTCCTCGGCCCCGTAATCGACAATGATGCTGCCGATGCGCTCACCGAAGCCTTTTTGTCGCTCGTGGAACGCGGCGGGGAGGTGATCCGCCCGCTCGAACGATTGGAGCCGGACCTGCCCTTCGTGTCGCCTGCCCTGATCGACGTCACCGATGTGCGCGAGCGCCCGGACGCCGAACTGTTCGGCCCCGTGCTGCAGCTGATCCGCGTGCCCGATTTTGACGCGGCGATCGCTGAAGCCAACGCGACCCGTTACGGCCTGTCGGCTTCGCTGGTCGGCGGCGATCAGGCTTTGTTCGAGCGTTTCTGGACTGGAGCTCGAGCCGGCATCGTCAACTGGAACAAGCCGACCAACGGCGCTTCCTCCGCCGCGCCCTTCGGCGGCGTGGGCCTGTCCGGTAACCACCGGCCCAGCGCCTATTATGCGGCCGATTATGTCGCCTATCCGGTCGTGAGCACGACGGCGGAGAAGGCAGAGGCGGCGATCACAGTTGGCTTGCGCTGAGTTCGCTCGTCCCGAGCTTAGTCGAGGGGCGCATGTACAGCCTTAAAGCAGCGCCTCTCGACTTCGCTCGGGACGAGCGATTGAGTTCGGCATAGCAATCCTAAACCCGCCCCAAGCATCCCTGCTTTGTGACAGCGCCGTCACAGGCCCATCTGCACTCCCATGAGTATGGGACATGTCTATCTCGTCGGCGCCGGGCCCGGCGATCCGGAGCTGTTGACCCTGAAAGCGGCGCGGCTGCTGCGCGATGCGGACCTGATCGTTCATGACGGCCTGGTCGATCCGCGCATCCTGGAGTTGAGCAAAGCGCCGCGCATTTCTGTCGCCAAGCAGCGCAGCCGTCACACCCTTGCCCAGCATGCGATCAACCTGCTGCTGGTCGAGGAAGCGTTGGCAGGAAACAAGGTCGTGCGGCTGAAGGGCGGCGATCCCTTCATCTTCGGCCGAGGCGGTGAGGAAGCCGAAGCCTGCCGCAAGGCCGGCGTGCCGGTCGAAGTCGTGCCCGGCGTCAGCGCCGCGCTTGGCTGCGCCGCGGAGGCGATGCTGCCCCTCACCCATCGTGAAGTATCGAGCGCGGTCAGCTTCGTCGCCGGCCAGTGCAAAGGCCTGACCGACCAGGACTGGTCCGGCCTCGCCGGCAAGGGCCGCACGCTGGTCATCTATATGGGCGTGGCGACCGGTGCCGACATCGCCGAAAAGCTGATCGCCGACGGCGTTTCGCCCGACATGCCGGTCGCGGTGCTGCAGGACGGCACCCGCCCCGGCTCGCGCGCGCTCCGCTCGCTGCTTGCCGACCTCGGCGGAATCATCGAGCGAGAGCGGGTCAAGAGCCCAGCCATCATCGTCGTCGGCGAAGTGGTGGAGCGGTCCGACGCTCAGGACGTGCTGCAACGCTTCGCCGCTCATGCGGAGAAGCTGGCATGAAGATCCTGACCGGAAACGATCTCACCACCGGAGCCGTGACCTGGTGGGCCGGCAGCTATTGGTCGCTGCACGTGGAAGACGCAGTGGACGTGGGCGAGAGTGGCGAAGCGATCCTGACCCGCGAGGAAGGCGCCCGCCGTGTCAACAACCCCTACATCATCGAGGCGGTGGCGACGCCGGACGGCCCCCGCCCCGCGCACATCAAGGACCGCATCCGTGCGCTTGGCCCCACGGTCCGTCCTGACCTGACCCTCAAACCCGCCGACCCGAATGCGGGGAGTTGGGTGATATGAGCGGCACGCTTGTCCGTCATCGCGAGGAGCGCAGCGACGAAGCAATCCAGCAGAGCTCGCAGTCTGCACTGGATTGCTTCGCTTCGCTCGCAATGACGAAGCTGAGAGAAGACCATGTATAGATACGACCAATATGACCAGGCGATCGTCGATGCCCGCGTCGACGAGTTCCGCGACCAGGTTCGCCGCCGCATCGCCGGCGACTTGACCGAGGACCAGTTCAAGCCGCTGCGGCTGAAGAATGGGCTCTATCTCCAGCTCCACGCCTATATGCTGCGCGTCGCCATTCCCTATGGCACGCTCGACAGCCGGCAAATGCGCATGCTCGGCCACATCGCGCGCAAGTACGACCGCGGCTATGGCCATTTCACGACGCGGCAGAACATCCAATATAATTGGATCAAGCTCGAAGAAGCGCCGGACATCCTCGCCGATCTTGCTACCGTCGAGATGCACGCGATCCAGACGTCGGGCGAAAGCTTCCGCAATGTGTCGTCGGACCAATATGCCGGCGCGACCGCCGACGAGGTCGCCGATCCGCGCCCCTGGGCCGAGTTGATCCGCCAGGCGACGACGTTCCATCCGGAGTTCAGCTACTTCCCGCGCAAGTTCAAGATTGCGGTGACAGCCTCGGACGAGGACCGCGCGGCCATCAGGCTGCACGATATCGGCCTCAAGCTGGTCCGGAACGAAGCGGGCGAGCTTGGCTTTGAAGTCTATATCGGCGGCGGCATGGGGCGGACGCCTTTCGTCGCCCCACTGATCCGGCCGTTCCTGCCGGCCGACCATCTGATGAGCTACATCGAGGCGGCGGTCCGCGTCTGGAACCGCTGGGCGCGGCGCGACAACATCCACAAGCAGCGCATCAAGATCCTCGTTCACGATCTCGGCCAGGAGGAGTTCACCCGCCAGGTCGAGGAGGAATGGCAGGAGCTGCTGAAGGTCGGCGTCGACGTGCCCCGCGTCGAGTTCGATCGCATCGCCGCCTATTTCGCACCGCCTCCATTCGAGAAAATAGGGACAGTCCCTATTTTAGATCGAAGTGATCCGGACTTCGCCGTCTGGCTCGATCAGAATGTCAAGCCGCACAAGGCGCCGGGTCATGCGATCGTCAACATCTCGCTGAAGCCGATCGGCGGCATTCCGGGCGACGCCTCGGCCGACCAAATTGACCTGATGGCCGACCTTGCCGAGCGCTACAGCTTCAACGAGCTGCGGGTCACTCATGCCCAGAACATCGTGCTGCCGCATGTCCGTAAGGCCGATCTCTACGCCGTTTGGCAGGCGCTGGATGCGGCTGGGTTGGCCAATGCCAATCTCGACCTGATCAGCGACATCATCGCCTGTCCGGGCCTTGATTATTGCAGCCTTGCCAACGCCCGCTCGATCCCTGTCGCGCAGAAGATCGCCCAGCGTTTCGCCAACCGCGAGCGCGAACTCGGCGAGCTGAAGCTCAAGATCAGCGGCTGCATCAATGCCTGCGGCCACCACCATGCCGGCCATATCGGCATCCTCGGCGTCGATCGAAAAGGCACCGAGAATTACCAGCTCCTGCTCGGCGGATCGGGCGCGGAGGATGCGAGCCTCGGTAAGATTACCGGACCCGGCTTCAACGAGGACGGCGTCGTCGACGCGATCGAGCGCGTCACCGACCGCTATGTCGCGCTCCGCGAGCCCGGGGAGCGCTTCCTCGATACCTATCGCCGCGTCGGGTTCGACCCGTTCAAGGAGGCCATCTATGGCTAGCCTCAAATGGAAACCGTTCGCTTCGAGCGAAGTCGAGAAGCGCGCATCCGCAACCCCAATGTTTCTCGACTTCGGTCGAAACGAACGGAGTATGTTGCATGCTTAGATTCCGCGACGACGAAGCGCTTGAGGAACCCGCTGTCACGCTCGACGCCTTCCTCACCCAGGAAGACGCACATGCCGTGCGCGTCGAGGCGGGCGAGGATGTGCGCAAGCTGATCCCGCATTTCGGCCGGCTGAAGCTGGTCGAGATCGCTTTCCCGCGCTTCCGCGATGGCCGCGGCTATTCGGCCGCCCGCATCCTGCGCGAGAATGGTTATCAGGGCGAGCTGCGCGCCGAGGGCGATGTTCTCGTCGACCAGATCCTGTTCATGCGCCGCTGCGGCTTCGACAGCTTTGCACCGCACCAGCCGCTCGACCCGCAACTCGTCGAGGAAGCGCTGAACCGGTTCCCCTATTTTTACCAGACCGCCGCCGACCGGGCCGTGCCGGTGTGGAAGCTTCGCCATGGCTAATGCGGCGCGCCGCCTCGACTTGATCGACACCGCGCCAGCCTTCACCGAGGCGGATGCGGAGCGGCTGAACGCGCGTTTCGCAGGCGTCGGCACGGCCGAGATGCTGCGGGAACTGCTCACCACCGAACTCAAGGGCCGGGTTGCCGTGGTCTCCTCCTTCGGGGCGGAGTCGGCGGTGCTGCTCCACCTGATCGCCGAGATCGACCAGGACATCCCGCTCATCTTCCTGAACACGCAGAAGATCTTCGGCGAAACTCTAGCGTATCGGGATGAACTCTCCGAGCGGCTCGGCTACACCGATCTGCGCGTGTTCCGGCCCGACCCCTACGACCTTGCTGCCCGCGACCAGACCGGGCTGCGCTGGTCCTATGATCCGGACGGCTGCTGCGACCTGCGCAAGGTGCGCCCGCTCCGCCGCGCCCTCGCGCCGTTCGATGCCTGGATTTCTGGCCGCAAGGGATTTCAGGGCAAGACGCGCACCGCGCTGCCCCGGTTTGAAATCGACGAGGGCCGGTTGAAGCTCAACCCGCTCGCGGACTGGGGCAAGGACCGGCTCGACGCCTATTTCGCCGAGCACAGGCTTCCCCGCCATCCGCTGGAGGCCCAGGGCTACCCGTCGATCGGCTGCTCGCCCTGCACCAGCAAGGTGAAGCCCGGCGAAGACCCGCGCGCCGGCCGCTGGCGCGGCTGGGACAAGACGGAGTGCGGCATCCACACCCCCGGCGACGATCCCGTCTTCTGACACGAAAAAGGGCCCCGGATCGCTCCGGAGCCCCCTTCTTTCATTCGCGTTCAGATCAGGCGTACACGACCTTGGTCGAACGACGACGCGCCGCCGCGCCGACAAAGCCGAAGCCGCCGATCATCATCGCCCAGGTCGCCGGCTCCGGCACCGCTTCGAAGTTCAGGACGAAGTTGTTGCCGTTCGGCGAGCGGACGCTGACATTGTCGATGAAGCCGACGAAGTTGGCGCCGAAGCCGCTGCCCGCGCCGAAGCTCAGGCCGGTCACATAGGCGTTGGACGAGAAGAACGACTGCCAGTTGCCGATCGTGCGGTTCACCTGCGCGCCATTCTCCGTGTAGACGCCGGTGTTCGGACCACTGCGGATGTTCAGGTAGAAGAGCGAGTCGGCACCCGCATTCTGCCAGCCGGCTGCCGGGGCAACGCCCGAGACACCGCCATTATACACGCCTTCCCAGATCATTTCCGAACGGACGCCGTTGTCGATGATGTGGACCCGAACGGCGGGCGTATTGTGGGCGCCGCCGCCATTGCTCGGCGTGGCAACCTGCCAGTCGAAGGTCAGGCTGGTCAGGGTGCTGAAGTTGAACAGGTTCTGCGACGCGGCCGGCACGCCATAATAGGGATCGGTCACGCCATAGATGTTGCCGACCACGTAGCGCGAGCGGTCGCCGTGGATTTCGAGCGAGCCGTTGCCGTTGCGCGGAGCGGCCCTCGATACGAACGCCGAGCCGGTACCGTTGCCGCGCTCACCGAGATCGTCATAGGCCAGGATCTTGCCATTCGGTCCCTGCACCGGGAGGGTATAGACGCCTTCGCGGATCACGACTTCGGTATCCGCGGCCTGAACGGTGGACGCAGCAAGAACGGCGGCAGAAGCCGCCAGCAGATATTGGATCTTCATGTAACCCCCTGAGGAAAAGAACGAATCGATACGCTTATGTTTTTGTGGGCGAGCCCGGCAGAATGGTTAACAAGGTTGTAAATGCTTGCAAGCTGAAACAACCGGCAAATCTGTTACATTACGAAACAGCTTCCCACCACCAGGCGCCATTGCGGTCCTCCACCCGCGCTCGGCCGCGGCGTTCCAGCCAGCGGAGGTGAGCGAGCGTCTCGCCAGTCGCCATGCCGAGCAATTTGTCATCGATCGCGCGGGCGAACATCACGCCGAAACAATCAACCGCCCGCCGCGGCGCCTCGCTGAGCCGCTCCTCCAGCCGCTCCAACTGCTTGATATGCCCGTCGATCAGCGCGTCGAGCCGCGCATGCAGCCCGGTAAAGGGCGATCCGTGCGCCGGCAGCACGAGCAGGTCGCCCGGCAGATCTGCTCGCAAGCGGGCCAGGCTGTCCAGCCATTCGCCCAGCGGATCGCCTTCCGGCTCCAGCATGGTCAGCGATACGTTCGAACTGATCCGCGGCAGCACCTGGTCGCCCGCGATCATCACCCGGCGGCTATCGTCGACCAGGCAGAGATGCTCCGGGCTATGGCCGTTGGCGATCACCGCCCGCCATGGGCCGATGCGGTCGCCCGCCTGCACCCGCACATAGCCATCGGGCAGCCGGTGCACTGCCCGCGCGAAATTACCCCAGCCCTTCGCCGCCGAGGCCGCAACCTGCTCGTCCGACCAGCCGGCGCCGCGCCACATCGCCACCACTTCGGCAGGCGGCGCGTCGCGCGCATCCGCGACCAGCAACCGCGCCGTAAGATATTCGCCCCGCGTCATCCACAGGCGCACGCCGAACTTCGACGTCAGCCATCCGGCCAGGCCGAGATGATCCGGGTGCATATGGGTGACGATGACGCGCGTGACCTCGCGGCCCTCCAGCACCGTCCGCCAGGCGTCCTTGCAGGCATCGAGCGGCAGCCCGGTGTCGACGATGGCGACACCGCCGTCTTCCTCAACGAGCCAGACATTGATGTGCTTGAGCGGACCCGGCACCGGCAGCCGCACCCAATGCACGCCTGGCGCGACTTCAATCGTCTCGCCCGCCTCCGGCACGCGATCGCCGAACGGGTAGTTCAGGCCCTTGTGGCTGGTCGGCGCCGCGTGATGGTCGGTAGGTACGAGGTCAGCCTTCATCGATCCGTTCGTCCCGAGTAGCCGTCGAGTTGGAGCGTAGCTCCATATCGAGACGGCGTATCGAGGGATCCCTCGATACGGGACCTCGATACGCGCTTTCAGCGCTACTCGGCCCCACTCGGGACGAACGGCGGATGAAAGCAGATGTTGAGACTATGCCCGCTTGAACGGGTCGGCGAAGGCCGGATGGTCCGGAGCCTGCAGCTCGCCCTCGGCCGCGGCATCCGCCTCGCGCGCAGCCCGCTCGCGCTGGGCGCGCAGTTCCTCGATCAGCGCCTCGCGGTCGCCTTCGAAGCGGGTGTCGGTCGGTGCTTCCAGGCCGGCCGCCTTGGCAGCCTTGGCCACCGCCGCATCCAACTCGCGCTGCGTGGTCAGGCCCAAAGTCACGGGGTCCTTCGGCTGGATGTTCGAGATGTTCCAATGGCTGCGGTCGCGGATCGCCGCGATCGTGGTGCGCGTGGTGCCGATCAGCTTCGAAATCGCGCCGTCCGACACTTCGGGATGATTGCGGATGATCCAAGCGATGCCGTCCGGCTTGTCCTGCCGCTTGGAGACGGGCGTGTAGCGCGGCCCCTTGGTGCGGCGGATCTGCTCCGGGCCTTTCGAAATCACGAGCGGGTAGTTCGGGTCCTTCTGGCCCTTCTCGATCTCCTCCATGCTCAGTTCATGCGCGCGAACCGGATCGCGGCCGGTCAGCTTGGTCGCGGCGGTGTCGTCCGCGATCGCCTGCACTTCCAACACATGGAGGCCGCAGAAATCGGCGATCTGCTGAAAGGACAGCGACGTATTGTCGACCAGCCAGGAAGCGGTCGCGTGCGGCATGAGCGGATAGGCCTGGGCCAAGGGAAAACCTCCGGAAATAAATAGGGCCGCCCCTCACGGAGCGGCCGAGCCTTGTCCGTCGATGTAGTCCGGGCCGCTGATGGTGGCAAGCCAAAGCTCCTCTCCCCGTGAGGAGAGGAACTGCAGCCTAAAGTCGCTCGATCTTGCGCGCCGCTTCGTCGATGATGTCGGCGAAGCCGTGCAGCGTCTCGTCGGTGATGTCGCCGCGCATCGCGCGGTGCGAGATGGCGGTGAACAGATTGGCCATGGCCCGCTTGACCGGCGCGCGATCGACCCGGCCCCGCTCCTCGCCGAGCGCGTCGAGCCGCGCGATCAGATCGGCGACTTCCCGCTCGCGCTCTGCGAGGTGCGCGCGGCCGGCATCCGTCGCGGCATATTGGCGCCGCGAGCCCTCCGACACCGCTTCGATCTGCCCCATCTCGTCGAGCATGGTCAGCGTCGGATAGACCACGCCCGCGCTCGGCGCATAGGCGCCACCGGTGCGCTCCTCGATGTCGCGGATAAGGTCATAGCCGTGGCGGGGCTGGTCGGCGATCAGCTTCAAGAGCAGCAGCCGCAACTCGTCGCCATCGAACATGCGCCGCCGCCGCCCGCCGCCGCGCTGTCCGGCCGCCTCGCCCATGTCCCAGTGAAATTCGAACGGTCCACGCTTCCAGGAACCCATTCTGGGCCCACAGCCATGATTGCGACCGCCATAATAGAAGAACATCGCGCCTGCTCCTGAACGACTCGAATGCGTTCAAGATATATCTTGCTCCCCTCTTTAACAAGAAGGAGCTGAACCTAGGCTCAAGGCCGGGGTGACGGCTTGTCGTTGAGCAATCTGTCCCATCTCTCGTCACCCCGGACTTGATCCGGGGTCCAGCTTCTTTCTTCTGTCCTACACGCCGCCAAATGTGCCAGCGTCCGCCCATGTACTCCAAGCACCAGGCGCGAACCGATAAGCGGCATACATCCCGCACAACCTGCACATTCTGCACACCCAACGCCACGTTACCTTTGTTACCTTTGTGCATGTTGTGCGGAAGCAATGGCTGACCTGTTCGCCCCCGATCCCGCCGAGTCCGCTCCCCTCGCTGACCGGCTCCGTCCTCAGCGGCTGGAGGAGGTGATCGGCCAGGACCATCTGACCGGCCCCGAAGGCGCGATCGGGCGGATGGTGGCGGCGGGCCGGCTCTCCTCGATGATCCTATGGGGGCCGCCCGGCACGGGTAAGACGACGATCGCCCGGCTGCTCGCCGACGCCGTTGGCCTGCGGTTCGAGGCGATCTCCGCCGTCTTCTCGGGCGTCGCCGACCTGCGCAAGGTCTTCGCCGCCGCGCGCGACCATGCCGCCGCCGGCCACAGGACCCTCTTGTTCGTTGACGAGATTCACCGCTTCAACCGCGCCCAGCAGGACGGCTTCCTGCCCTATGTCGAAGACGGCACCGTCACATTGGTCGGCGCGACCACCGAAAACCCGAGCTTCGAACTGAACGCGGCTTTGCTCAGCCGCGCGCACGTACTGATCCTGCACCGGCTGGACGCGCGCGCGCTCGGTGCCCTGCTGGACCGCGCTGAGGCACTGGAGGGCCGCTCCCTTCCCCTCACCGCCGAAGCGCGCGAGGCACTGGTCGCCAGCGCCGACGGCGATGGCCGCTTCCTGCTCAACAAGGCCGAGACGCTGTTCTCGGTCCAGCTGGACGCACCGCTCGATCCGGCCGCTTTGTCCGCGCTGCTACACCGCCGCGTCGCTGTCTATGACAAGGACCGTGACGGGCACTACAACCTCATCTCCGCCCTGCATAAATCGATTCGCGGCTCCGACCCGCAGGCGGCGCTATACTATCTCGCGCGCATGCTGACGGCGGGCGAGGAGCCGCTTTTCCTGCTCCGCCGCCTGACGCGCGCCGCGGTCGAGGATATCGGCCTCGCCGATCCGAACGCTCTCACCCAGTGCATCGCCGCCAAGGACACTTATGATTTCCTCGGCTCGCCCGAAGGCGAACTCGCCATTGCCCAGGCCTGCCTCTATCTCGCGACCGCCCCGAAATCGAACGCGGTCTATGCGGCGCAGAAGGCGGCGTGGAAGAGCGCCCGCGAGACCGGCTCGCTGCAGCCGCCGATGAACATCCTCAACACGCCCACCAAACTGATGAAGCAGCTCGGCTACGGCAGAGGCTATAGCTATGATCACGACACCGATGAGGGTTTCTCGGGCGACAATTACTGGCCCGACGGATTAGAGCCGCAGACATTCTATCAGCCCACCGACCGCGGCTTCGAGAAGCGGGTTTCGGAACGGCTGGCTCATTGGGAGGAGTTGCGGCGTGCGAAACGTGAATAGGAGGGTCCGTTCGTTTCGAGCGAAGTCGAGAAACGCGCATTCACCCGCGCCGAAACCGCTTTTCGACTTCGCTCGAAGCGAACGGAAGTGGGTTGCTCTGATAAGTACGATCGCACTCGCCACTCCCACCGAAGCCGCCGAACCCACAACCTACCAGCGCGCCCTCGCCGCCGGCTACAAGGCGGCATTCCTCTGTTCCGGCATGTTCAACGCCGGCCGCACGCGCGAGCAGATCGAGGCGCTGGAGCTGACCGGCATCTATCCAGACTATCAACCGCTGATGGCGACACTCCCGGCCCAAGTGAATGGGCGGCAGGTCAGTGTGAGCTTCGATGCCGAACTGCCGCCGCGAGTCTCCTATTGGCGACCAGGTCTCGGCTGCTCCACCCTACCCATCGGCGCTGCTCCGCCCGCCGAGGGCAGCGCCCCCGCTCCTCCGCACGGGGCCGAGCCTCGCCCATGGCCGATGGGCGACGCCGGCATTCGCCCGAAGCCCAGTTCAGCCCTGACCGCTCACGTCTCGGCGGCTTTCTCCGGCAGCTATGGCGACAAGGCGCGCACGGTCGGCGTGGTCATCGTGCACGACGGGCGCGTCGTGGCCGAGCGTTATGCCGAGGGCTTTGGACCGTTCACCTCCAACCGCACCTGGTCGGTGGCCAAGAGCATCACCGGCACGCTCGCCGGTATCGCCGTGCACAAAGACCTGCTCCGCGCCGATGCGCTGGCGCCGATTCCAGAGTGGCGCACACCCGGCGACCCGCGCGCCGCGATCACGCTCGATCAGCTGCTGCGGATGGCAAGCGGCCTGCATAGCGACACCGCGGGCAACCGTACCGACGCGCTCTACACCGGCGCTACGACCGTCACCCAGGAAGCAACCCATTGGCCCTTGGAGGCGGCGCCCGGCTCGCGCTTCCGCTACGCCAACAACGACACGTTGCTAGCCGTCCGTGCGATCCGTGCCACGCTCAACGACGACCAAGCCTATCTGAGCTTCCCCCGTGCAGCGCTGTTCGAGAAGATCGGTATGCGCCACACGGTCGCCGAGACTGACTGGCAGAACAACTTCATCCTGTCCTCCCAGGTCTGGTCCACCGCCCGCGACCTCGCCCGGCTCGGCCTGCTGTGGCTGAACGACGGCGTCTGGGCTGGCAAGCGCCTGCTGGCCGAAGGCTGGGTTAAGTACATGGCGACGCCCTCTGGTCCGCAGCCGGCGCAAGGGGAGGGTTATGGCGCCACCCTCTGGCTGTTCGGCCCCAAACAGGGCCTGCCGGAAGGCAGCTATGGCGCACAGGGCAATCGCGGCCAGTACATCATGGTCGTCCCGTCCAAGCGCCTCGTCATCGTCCGCCGCGGCGAAGACCCGGCCGGCGGCGGCTTCGACATCGAGAAGTTCAGCGCGGATGTGTTGAAGGCGATTGAATAGGTTCACCCACTTCGCGGCGATCGATTGGTCGGGAGCGGCAGGGCCGCGCCAAAAGGGCATCGCGGCCGCGACTTGTTCGTCGGGCACCGGAGCGCCGGAGCTGGTGCGGCCGGGACATGTCTGGTCGCGGCTGGAGGTGCTGGAATGGATGTTGGCGCTCGAAGGAGATTGGCTGGTCGGCCTGGACCTCTCGCCTTCCCTTGCCTTTGCCGACTGCGGCGCCTTCTTCCCTGGCTGGGACCGGAGCCCCTCTGACGCAGCCGGCCTCTGGGCGCTGGTCGAGGACATCGCGCGGGACGAACCGCACTTCGGCGCCAACAGCTTCGTCGATCACCCCGAAGCGAGTCGACATTTTCGACGTCATGGCGGACGATGCGGCGACCTGTTCCCGCCCGGCGCGGGCCGCTTCCGCGTCGTGGAGGACGTCAGCCGCGAACAGGGCCTCTGCAATCCCTATAGCAACTTCAACCTGGTCGGAGCTGCGCAGGTCGGCAAATCGAGCCTGACCGGCATGCGGCTATTCTATCGCCTGGCCGGGCGGCTGCCGATCTGGCCCTATCAGCCGATCCCGGATAGCGGGCCGCTGGTCATAGAAATCTACACCAGCATCGCCGCAACCGCTGCCGGCCTGCCGAAAAGCCGGACCAAGGTCCGCGATGGCGCGAGCCTGGACGCGGTTCTCGCCGCATTGGGCAGCAGCCCGCACACGCCCCTCCACCGTTACGACGACCATGCCACCGACGCCATAATGGCGGCAGCCTGGCTCCGTGCAGTGGCGCACGAGCCGAGTTACTGGGCTCCGGAACGGCTCACGCCCGAACTCGCCGCCACCGAAGGCTGGACGTTCGGCGTTCGCTGACGCAATGGGGGAATCGGCGCCGGGTTAGCTCAGCTGGTAGAGCAGCGGTTTTGTAAACCGAAGGTCGCGGGTTCGATCCCTGCACTCGGCACCACGCCCCCTCAGGCCAGAACCTCGCCGTCGTCGCCGCTACCGCCGGTGATTGCTTTCGAGTTGCTCAGCCTTTCTTCGGCTTCCCCGATCATGCGGGCGCTTTCCGCAATGTGGTTCCGAAGCTGCTGATGCCCGCGCTCCATCTCGCCGAGCACGTCGCCTTCGCCGTCCATTTCCGTCACACCCGCCGTCTTCTGGTCCTTAAACGTCTATCCCTGTGTGCGGTCGCCGACATATGCGGCCAAGTGTCCGTTTGTGAAGCCAAAACGGAACAGTGAGCGGCTAAAAAATTGCGATGCAACCGCCATTTTCTTTGCTATCACCGCCATCCGGCCGGGGGGCCAGTACAGCTTTTGTCATGGGGCGGGGGGAAGCCAGGAGCCGTCCTTGAACATCCAGACTTCGCGCGAGTTCACCGATCGTCGCCAGCTTGTCAGCGCGCTTCGTGCCTTGAGGCGCGGAGATTTCTCCATCCGACTGCCCGAAGACGATCCGGACTTCGATCCGGAAGTCGCGACGCTGTTCAATGAGGTCGTCTCGCTCAATCAGGAGATGACGCAGGAATTCTCGCGCCTGTCGATGGTGGTCGGCAAGGAAGGCAAGATCACCCAGCGCGGGCGGCTGAAGAACGCGACGGGCGACTGGGACTCCGCGATCCGCTCGGTCAACGAACTAATTGACGACATGGTGCAGCCGACTGCCGAAGTCAGCCGCGTCATCGGCGCGGTGGCCAAGGGCGACCTTTCTCAGACAATGGCAGTCGAGATCGACGGCCGCCCCTTGCGCGGCGAGTTCCTGCGCATTGGCAAGGTCGTGAACACGATGGTGGAGCAGCTCGCCAGCTTCGCCTCTGAAGTGACGCGCGTGGCGCGCGAAGTCGGCACCGAAGGGAAGCTCGGCGGTCAGGCGCAGGTGCGCGGCGTCGCCGGCACCTGGAAGGACCTGACCGACAACGTGAACGCGATGGCGACCAACTTGACGGGCCAGGTCCGCAACATCGCCGAGGTGACGACCGCCGTGGCGTCGGGCGATCTCTCCAAGAAGATCACCGTCGATGTGAAGGGCGAGATCCTCGAGCTCAAGAACACCATCAACACGATGGTGGACCAGTTGAATTCCTTCGCTTCGGAAGTGACCCGCGTGGCCCGCGAAGTCGGCACTGAAGGCAAACTCGGCGGCCAGGCGCGGGTGGAAGGCGTTGGCGGCACCTGGAAAGACTTGACCGACAACGTGAACCTGATGGCCGACAACCTGACCGGCCAGGTCCGCAACATCGCCGAAGTGACGACCGCCGTGGCGTCGGGCGACTTGTCCAAGAAGATCACCGTCGACGTGAAGGGTGAGATCCTCGAGCTGAAGAACACCATCAACACGATGGTGGACCAGCTGAACGCCTTCGCGTCCGAAGTGACTCGCGTGGCCCGCGAAGTGGGTACCGAAGGAAAATTGGGCGGCCAGGCACAGGTGCCGGGTGTTGGCGGCACCTGGAAGGACCTGACCGACAACGTCAACTTGATGGCCGACAATCTGACTGGCCAGGTGCGTAACATCGCCGAAGTGACCACCGCTGTCGCCTCGGGCGACTTGTCCAAGAAGATCACCGTCGACGTGAAGGGCGAGATCCTCGAGCTTAAGAACACCATCAACGTCATGGTGGACCAGCTGAACGGCTTCGCCTCCGAAGTGACGCGCGTGGCGCGCGAAGTCGGCACCGAAGGCAAGCTCGGCGGCCAGGCGCAGGTGCCGGGTGTCGCCGGTACCTGGAAGGACTTGACCGACAACGTGAACCTGATGGCCGCGAACCTGACCGGTCAGGTCCGCAACATCGCGGAGGTGACCACGGCCGTCGCCCGCGGCGACTTGTCGAAGAAGATCACGGTCGAAGTGCGCGGCGAAATTCTCGCGCTCAAGGACACCATCAACGTCATGGTGGACCAGCTGAACGGCTTCGCCTCCGAAGTGACGCGCGTCGCGCGCGAAGTGGGTTCGGAAGGCAAGCTCGGCGGCCAGGCGCAGGTGGAAGGCGTTGCCGGCACCTGGAAGGACTTGACCGACAACGTGAACCTGATGGCGGGCAACCTGACCGGCCAGGTTCGCAACATCGCCGAAGTGACCACCGCCGTGGCCCGCGGCGACTTGTCCAAGAAGATCACCGTCGATGTGAAGGGCGAGATCCTCGAGCTGAAGAACACCATCAACGTGATGGTGGACCAGCTGAACGGCTTCGCGTCCGAAGTGACGCGCGTGGCGCGCGAAGTGGGTTCCGAAGGCAAGCTCGGCGGCCAGGCGCAGGTGCCGGGCGTCGGCGGCACCTGGAAGGACCTGACCGACAATGTGAACGCGATGGCGTCGAACCTGACCGGCCAGGTCCGCAACATCGCCGAAGTGACGACCGCAGTGGCCTTGGGCGATTTGTCCAAGAAGATCACGGTGGACGTTAAGGGCGAAATCCTCGAGCTGAAGAACACCATCAACACGATGGTCGATCAGCTGAACGGCTTCGCCTCCGAAGTGACGCGCGTGGCGCGTGAGGTCGGCACCGAAGGCAAGCTGGGCGGTCAGGCGCAGGTGCGCGGAGTCGCCGGCACCTGGAAGGACCTGACCGACAACGTCAACCTGATGGCCGATAACCTGACTGGTCAGGTCCGCAACATCGCCGACGTGACCACCGCCGTGGCGAGGGGCGACCTTTCCAAGAAGATCACCGTCGACGTGAAGGGCGAAATCCTCGAGCTGAAAAACACCATCAACGTCATGGTGGACCAGCTCAACTCGTTCGCGTCCGAAGTCACTCGCGTGGCGCGCGAAGTCGGCACCGAAGGCAAGCTCGGCGGCCAGGCGAACGTGCCGGGCGTTGGCGGCACCTGGAAGGATTTGACCGACAACGTCAATCTGATGGCCAACAATCTGACCAACCAGGTGCGCGGCATCGCCGACGTCGTGACCGCCGTGGCGCAGGGCAATCTGAAGCGGAAGCTGACGCTCGACGCCAAGGGCGAGATCGCCGCGCTTGCCGAGACGATCAACTTCATGATCGAGACGCTGTCGACCTTCGGCGACCAGGTGACCAACATGGCCCGCGAGGTCGGCATCGAAGGCCGCCTGGGTGGCCAGGCCCGCGTGCCGGGCGCCGCCGGCCTGTGGCGCGACTTGACCGACAACGTGAACCAGCTGGCCGCGAACCTGACCAACCAGGTGCGCTCGATCGCCGACGTGGCGACGGCCGTGACCAAGGGCGACTTGACCCGCTCCATCGCCGTCGAGGCGTCCGGCGAAATGGCGGCGCTCAAAGACACCATCAACGAGATGATCCGCAATCTGAAAGAGCAGACGCTCAAGAATGCGGAGCAGGATTGGCTCAAGACCAACCTCGCCCGGTTCAGCCGCATGCTGCAGGGCGAGCGCGATCTGACAACGGTGTCCAACCTGATCATGTCCGAACTCGCGCCGCTGGTGAATGCGCAGTACGGCGTCTTCTACGTCACCGAGCGCGAGGAGAATGAAACGCGGCTGAAGCTCGCCGCCAGCTATGGCGCCGAGAACAAGGGCGCGCTCAAGGATGAGTTCGAGCTGCGCGAAGGCCTGGTCGGACAGGCCGCCGCCGACCGCCGGCCGATCGTGCTGAAAGACGTGCCGTCGGACTTCATCCGCATCGGCTCGGGCCTTGGTCATGCCAAGCCGGCGACCGTCGCGGTGCTCCCGGCACTGTTCGAGGATGATGTGAAGGCGGTGATCGAGCTCGCATCGTTCGGCGAGTTCAATGAGACTCACCAGAGCTTCCTCGACCAGCTGATGGAGTCGGTGGGCATCGTGCTCAACACGATCGCGGCCACCATGCGCACCGAGGGACTGCTCAAGCAGTCGCAGCTGCTGACCCAGGAGCTGCAGGCCCGCCAGACCGAGCTCACCACCAAGCAGGAAGAGCTGCACGCGACCAACGAGGAGCTGCAGGAAAAAGCGCAGCTGCTCGAAAACGAGAAGAAGCAGGTCGAAGCGAAGAATATTGAGATTGAGATGGCGCGGCGCGCCGTCGAGGAGAAGGCGGAACAGCTCGCCCTCACCTCCAAATACAAGTCCGAGTTCCTGGCGAACATGTCGCACGAGCTGCGGACGCCGCTCAATTCGCTGCTGATCCTGTCGAAGCTGTTGGCGGACAATCCCCAGGGCAATCTGAACGAGAAGCAGACCGAGTTCGCGCGCACCATCCACTCGGCTGGCTCCGATCTTCTCAGCCTGATCAACGACATTCTCGATCTGTCCAAGATCGAGTCCGGCACCGTTTCGATCGAAGTCGGCGACATGCCGATGTCGACGCTCAAGCAGCATATGGACCGCACCTTCCGCCAGCTGGCGCAGGACAAGGGGCTGCGGTTCGACGTCGATTTCGACACCTCGCTGCCGCTGTCGATCCGCACCGACGAGAAGCGGCTGCAGCAAGTGGTGCTCAACCTGCTGTCCAACGCCTTCAAGTTCACGGCGCAGGGCGGCGTCACTCTGTCGGTCAAGACCGTCAAGCAGGGCTGGAGCACCAACCATCCTGTGCTGCGCGGCGTCGATCGGGCGATCGCGATCGCGGTGACGGACACCGGCATCGGCATCCCCGAGGACAAGCAGAAGCTGATCTTCGAGGCGTTCCAGCAGGCCGACGGCACCACCAGCCGCAAATATGGCGGAACCGGCCTGGGCCTGTCGATCAGCCGCGAAATCGCGCGCTTGTTGGGTGGCGAGCTGCAAGTGCAGTCCAAGCCGGGCGAAGGCTCCACTTTCACCTTGTTCATCCCGCTCGAGGCCGGCGCCGTCGCCAGCACCGGCGAAGGCACGCCGGCGCGTTATGAGAATAGCGGCGCGACCGTCCCGAGCGCGATTGCCGTCACTGCCGAGGTGGTCGATGACCGTGAGAACCTCGGCCACGACCCGTTCGTGCTGATCGTTGAGGACGATGTGACCTTCGCCTCCATCCTGCTCGATCTGGCGCGGGAGGCCGGATTGAAGGGCGTGGTCTCGACCGCGGGGGCCGGCACGCTCGCGCTGGCGCGTAAGCTGCAGCCCGATGCGATCACCCTGGACCTGGGTCTGAGCGATATCGACGGCTTCGTGCTGCTCGACCTGCTCCGTCACGATCCGCAGACGCGGCATCTGCCGATCCATGTGATCTCGGGTGCCTCGGACATCCAAGCCGTGTCGCGGCTGGGGGCGTTCAGCATCACCGAGAAGCCGGCCGACCAGTCGGATCTGGTGAGGGTGTTTGAGTCCATCCACCAGCACATCCAGCGCGCCGAGCGCCGGGTGCTGATCGTGGGCGGCACTGCCCCGGACCGCAAAGCCATCGGCGCGCTGATCGCCGATCCGCTGGTCGAGGTCGAAACCGCATCCAGCTTTGCGCGGGCGCAGGAGAAGTTCGGGCCTCAGCGGCTCGACCTGATCGTCGTGGCGGGCGGCGAAAGCGCGGCGGCGGCCAAGGAACTGGCCGCGGTTTCCGCCGCGCACACGCCCTTGCTGGTCGTCAGCCGCGGCGAGGAAAGCGCGGCGGTGCGGGGAACTGTCGCCAAGCTGTCGGACAAGGTGGAAGTGCCGGTCGTGCACAGCCTCGAGGCGCTGCCCGGCGCAGTTGGGCCTGCGCTGCGGAGAGCGACACGCGTGGTCCGGCAGGCCGAGCCGAACCCGCCGAGCCGTCAAGTGCCCGAGCTTGCCGGTGCGAAAATCCTGATTGTCGACGACGATATTCGCAACATCTTCTCGCTCACCAGCGTGCTCGAAAGCTATGGCGTCGAGGTGCTGCACGCGGAGCGGGGTCGCGACGGCATCCGAATTCTCGAGGAGGTGCCGGGCATCGATATCGCGCTGATCGATATCATGATGCCGGAAATGGATGGCTATGAGACGATGCAGCAGATCCGCAAGCGCCCGGCGCTTGCCGATGTGCCGCTGGTCGCGGTCACGGCCAAGGCGATGAAAGGCGACCGGCAGAAGTGCCTCGATGCTGGCGCCTCCGACTATATCGCGAAGCCCGTAGACCTCGACCTGTTGCTGGCCCTGCTTCGCGTGTGGATCGACCGCTCGCGCAGCCGGACCGGCACATTGCTCGCAGAGTCGCTGCCGGCCGGGGCGTGAGAGTGGAAACGCAGAACACGATCGTGATGGAAGTTGTGCCCGATACGGCGTTATTGCGCTCCACTGCTCTATCGGAGCCGGATCGGGCGCGCGTGCTCGTCGTCGACGACGACGAGCGCAATCTTCTGGCGATTGAGACCGTGCTGGAAGATGTCGCCGATATCGTTGTGGCGCGGTCCGGCGAGGAAGCGCTGCGGCACCTCCTCAAGGACGAGTTCGCCGTCATCCTGCTCGACGTCTACATGCCGGGTATGGACGGCTATGAAGTCGCGCAGATCATCCGCGGCCGCGAACAGTCCAAGCGCATACCGATCGTCTTCCTGTCGGCGGTCAACAAGGAAGCCGAGCACCTGATCCGCGGCTATTCGATGGGCGCGGTCGATTACGTGTTCAAGCCGGTCGAGCCGCTGGTGCTCCGCTCCAAAGTCGCCGTGTTCGTCGATCTTTACCGCATGCGTGGGGAAATCCAGCGGAAGGCACGCGAGCAGGAGGAACTGCTCGAAGCCAATCTGAAGACCACCGCCGAACTTATTCGCGCAGAACAGGAGTTGCGGGCGGCCGAACAGCGCCAGGCGGCGATCATCAACTCGCTGCCGATCGTGCTCTATCTGGAGCCGTTCGATCGGAGCCCCCGCTGGCCTGCTTTCGTCAGCGGCGACCTGGTGGCGATCACGGGTTTCAGCTTCGACGATATCGCCGCGAATCCAACGATCTGGCAGGACCGCCTGCACCCTGAGGACCGCGACTACGTCCTGGCGGCATTGGAGGAGCGCCGCCGCACGGGCCGCTTCTCGATCGAATATCGCTGGCAGGCAGGCGACGGCAGCTACAAGCATTTCCTGGACCAGGCGGTCCTGCTTCCGGATCCGGACGGCGGGCCAGGCAAGTTCGCCGGCACCCTGCTCGACGTGACCGAGCGCAAGGCGTTGGAAATGCAGCTGCTTCAGGCGCACAAGATGGACGCGATCGGCAAGCTGACCGGCGGCATCGCCCACGACTTCAACAATCTGCTCGCCGCCGTGTTGGGCGGCATCGGCCTGATCGAGCGGCGGATCACATTGGCGGAGGATCAAAAGAAGATCCTCGGCATGACCCGCCACGCCGCCGAGCAGGGGGCGGAACTGGTCCGCCGCCTGCTCGCCTTTGCGCGGCGGCAAAAGCTGCAGCCGGCCCCGATCGCGCTCAAGGACCTGTCCCATAGGCTGGACGACCTGCTGGCCCACACGCTGGGCGGGTTAGTCGAGATCCATTGGAACGGCATGGATCGAGGCTGGCCGGCCTTCGCCGACGAGACGCAGCTGGAGCTGGCGCTGATGAACCTCGTCATCAATGCGCGGGACGCCATGCCCGATGGGGGGACCATCAGCATCACTGCTGAGAACCGCCAAGTCCGCGCCGGCGAGCCGCTCGCGCTCGCGCCAGGCGACTATGTGACCTTGTCGGTCAGCGACACCGGCGAAGGTATTGCGCCCGCGATGCTCGAAAAGGTGATGGAGCCGTTCTTCACCACCAAGCCCGCAGGCAAGGGCACCGGCCTTGGCCTGTCGATGGTCTATGGCTTTGCGCGCCAATCGGGCGGAGCGGTCGAGATCGAAAGCGCAGTGGGGCGCGGCACCTCCGTCACCTTGTGGCTGCCCCGCGCCCCGTTCGGGTCCGACCTGCTGCCCGGCATCGGCGAGAACTCCGGCGAGGCGGAGCGCGGCGCAGCTTTGCGCATCCTCCTGGTCGACGATCATGAAGGCGTGCGGGCGATGACGGCGGCCATGCTCGAGGAGCTGGGGCATGAAGTCGTCTCGATCCGCGACGGCACGACAGTCGTAAAGCGGCTGAAAAACTGCGCCAGCGCCTTCGATCTGCTGATCAGCGACTATGCGATGCCGGCTATTTCCGGCTCTGAAGTGATGGGCCTGGCGCGCGCGCATGCGCCGAACCTGCGCGGTCTGCTGATCACCGGCTATGCCGATCCGGACTCGATCGGCAATCGGCCGAAGGATGTCGAAGTGCTGACCAAGCCCTTCACCATCGATCAGCTGCGCGCCGCTATCACACGCTGCACCGCTGGCTAGGCTTTGGCGTTCTTGCGGACGATCGCGACGATGATCAGCAGGAAGGCGACCAGCCGGATGAGGTAGAGCGGGCTGCGCTCCTCCACCGGAATGTTGGTCAGCACCAGCAGAGCCTGGGTGAGACCGAGCAGGGCGAAGGCGGCGGCGAAGGCTAGGAAAAGACCGTCGCCGGTCCGCCGCCAGAAACGGGCGAAGAACAGGCCGGCGACCAGAAAGCCCATGGTGATCGCGCCAGCCAGGAAAGCGTACAGCTGCTCGCTCATGCCTCTTCCCCGCGCCAGATGAAACCGAACAGCAACAGGCAGACGGCGGCAAGCGACGCCGCCACGCGCCAGGGCAGCAGGTCGGCAGACCGCACGATCAGCAGGTCGAAGATGACGATCAGGTTGTTCAGCGCCAGCAGGAGGAAGCAGCCTGCGCTCCAGAACAGCAGGCCGCTTCTAGACGCCAAATAGGCGCGCAGCAGCAGCCATGTGCAAGCCGCGCTGGTCAGGAAGCAGAGCGTGTAGACGATGCCGGGAAACCACTGATCAGTCATACCCCTCCCCCCTCAATCCCGCCGGAACTTGAATGCGTCGGCGAAGCGCTCGACGGAGTCCTGCGGACCGCCGACGATGAGCCGGCGCACGAATGTCGGCCGAGACTCGTACAATGCCACGGCTCTCCCAAGCTGCACCTCGTGTGGCGCGCCTGGAGCATAGCGCACGTTGTCGCCCTCTTCCTGGACCAGTTCCATCGCGCGAAGATCGGCAAGGCTTCGCGACAGGACATGATCGCTGGCCCTCAATGATGCGATAAGCTCGGCTCTCGTCCAGTCCCGATCCGGTGCCTCGCGCAGGATCAGCAGCAGCTCCAATGCCCAGACCGAGCCGAACGCCGCGCGAATGAAGGCTTCGGTCTCGCTATCGCTGCTCATGCGTCCCCGATCGCCCCATCGCGAGGGGGCCTACAAGAGCGGTCGGCGAAGTTCCAGCTATGCGGCCGCTCGATCGATGCGGCTCAGCTGCAACGGCAAACGGATTGTCGCGACAAAGCCGTCGTCAACCGCGCGCGTGTCGAGGCTTGCCCGCTCCCCATAGCTGATACGCAAGCGCTGGCGAATGTTCATCAGCCCGATGCCCTTTCGTCCATGCCCGCCTGCGCCCGCCGGGTCGGGCGAATCCCCGGTCGTGGCGCGGTTCACCACGCTCAGCACGAGCTCCTCGCCCTCCGCCACAGCCGAGACACGCAGGGTCGCCTCGCCGCGCTGCGCGGCGACACCGTGCTTGATCGCATTCTCCACCAGCGGCTGAAGGATGAAGTTCGGCACCATCGCGGCCATCGCCGCATCGGCGACGTCCACCTCGATGCTCAGGCGCTCGCCAAAGCGCGCGGCTTCAATGCCGAGATAGGCCTCAATCGTGTCGAGCTCGCGTGCCAGCGGCACGTCGGCCATCGGGTCGGACTCGAGCGACGCCCGCAGGAAGCCGGCGAGCTGGTCGATCATCGTCTCGGCTTCGGCCTTGCGATCCAAAGTCACGAGACTGGAAATGCTGTTCAGTGTGTTGAACAGGAAATGGGGGTTGAGCTGCAAGCGCAGTGCCGCCGCCTCGGCGCGTTGCTTCTCGGCCTTGAAGAGCGTCGCGCGCGCGGCTGCCCTTTCGGCTGCACCGCCGACGCCTGCCGCCCAGAGGAGAGTCAGCGCGAGACAGAAGGTCCAGAGATAGAGCAGGCCGACGGTGAAGATTCGCTCGGGCGTGATATCCATCGCCCAGCGCTGCCAGTCGGGCACGACGGCAATGGCGAGCCACTTGAAATAGTATAGGTCGAAGAACGAGTGCACCGCAGTCGCAAGCATCAGCGCAGCACCGAGGCCACCCCAGCGAATCCAGCTCGGCCGGTCCCGCAGTCGCTGACGCGTCCACTCCAGCAACAGAGTGTAGGTAACGCCGAGAATGAACAGTGGAATTGACGCGACGCTACTGACGCCGAGCGGCATTCGCCCCATCAAATAGACGAAGATATCGACCAGCAGATAGCCGAAGCCCCAGATGACCAGGACCGGCCGAAGGGCTGCGTTGCCGAGCAAGGCGCCGAGTGGCTTCATCAATCCCCTTCCTCACCCGTTCTAGCGTCGATCAAGGCGGGGAGCGAGGCGGTTTTCAGTCGATCAGCGCGCGGATTCGGTCCCGTACCGCCGCGATGCGGCTCGCTGCTTCCTCAAAAGTCTGGACGTCAGCGCGCTTGCCATTGGCGCGTGCATCCTTGGCCGCCTCGACATAGCCCTCTATATCGGTTTCGAGCGCATCGACCAGGATCTCAGCCTCATCCTCGGTCAGTTTCAACTGAATCGTCTTCGCCATGTGATCACGTCCATACCTTGCAAGCCCGCGCCATAGCGGCGCCAGCGGCAAGGCGGAAGTCAGTTCACCTTGGCGCTGTCCATGATCGCCTGCGCCTTGGGCAGGTGCGCGTCGAAATAGTGCAAGGCGGGCGCCATGTAGCTGATCAGATACAGCTTGCCGCCGATGATCGCGCCCCGCGCCTCGCCCTTGCGGGTGAGTTCCTCTTCCGGCTTGGTGAAGTGGAAGGTGAACTTGACGCCCTGATGCCCGGCAAAGGTCACCGGCTCCATGGAATCGACCGTGAAGTCCGGCGACCGGGTGATGATCCGCTGGGTCTGCTCATAGACTTGCGCGATGTCGGTCGGCAGCATCTTCGGGTTGAACTTCGGGAGCGGCTTGTCCTTCTTGTTGCGCTCCTTGGCGAGCGGCTCGCCGGCGGCAATGCCGCCGATGAACTCGATCTGGTTCAACACCGGCCCGTCATAGCTCCACAGCTCTGCCTTTTTGCCTGGACGGAAGGACCAGCTATTCCATCCGGCTCCGGGCACGACCTTCATCTGGCTCTTGGCGACCGCGACCGGCATGGTTTCCGGCAGCAAAGTCCATTTCGCGCTGGCCGAGGCGGCGAGGCTGGCGAGCGCCAGGCCAAGGATGAGCTTCTTCATTGTGATCCCCCACTGATCATGGCGAGCATCGCCTTGTCCGATGCCTGCGGATTGCGTTTCAGATATTCGTCGATGGCGGCGCGAGAGCCCGCCGCGTCGCCCGTGCGGGCAAGCGCCAGCCCGAGCCCTCGCCAAGCCGCGGACGGCGCATCGGGCTTGTCGATCGCTTCGCGATAGAAGGCGGCTGCCTTGGTGAAGTCGTCGCCGTGTCCCCGATACCGGTGCAGTTCGCCGCGCGCGTAGAGAAGCGGCCCGGTCCAGCCCCCGCTCGCCAAGCCCGTGAGCAGATATTCGCTGCCGCCAAAGTCATTGAGCTTCACCTGATCGTCGATCAGCGTCGGCCAGAGCGGCGAGATGGCCGCGCCGTATTCGGCGACACCGGCAGAACCTTCCGGATCGGACGCGGCGCTGCTGGTCAAATAGGCGAGCCGCTCGGCCGTCGCGGGATGCGTTTCGAACATGCCGCGCTTGTCCTTGCGGCTGCGGACGTTGCGCGCCGCGGCCGTGGCGTCCATCTCTGCGCGGAGATGACTCCACACCTCGCCGGCCGAGCGGGTGCGGTAGCCGGCGGCTCGCATCACCTTCAACCCGTCCATGTCGGCGTCGCGCTCCTGATCCTGTGAGAAGCTGAAGACGCTGCCGATCAGCGCCAGCTGCAGCGGCAGGCCGCCGGCTGCGCCGAGAAACGCCGCCAAGCCCGTCGCCGAGCGCGCCTTTTTCAAGAGCGCGAGCGAGTGGCGCCGCTCAAAATGCGCAACTTCATGCCCAAGGATCGCGGCAAGTTCCGCCTCGCTACGAATGCGCAGCAGCAGCCCGCTGTTGATCAGCATCATGCCGTTGGCGGTCATGCTGGCATTGAAGCGCGGATCGCGGACGACATAGATGCGGATCGTCTTGCACGGCCCTTCGGGCGCCACCCGGCAGAGCACCTGCCGCAAATAGCCAAGCAGCGCTTCGTCGCGCAGGATCAGCTTCGATGCCTTGAGCTCACGTTCGGCTTCTTCGAAGGCGTCCCAGAGTCCCTGCTCGTCAGCTCCGAGCGGCTGATAGCCAGCAGCAGCCGGAGAGCCGGTCGGCACAGTTTCGGCGGCTGGCGCGGTGCCGGTCAGGGTCACCGCGGCGGCCGCAGCCAGCACGGCACGGCGCATTACTTCGCCGCGGTGCGGGCCGACGCTGCCGAAGCGCCCGGCTGCGGAAAGTCTTCGAGCAGCTGGACGACGCGCTTGGTCGCGCCCTCCGCATCACGCACGTCGCCGCCCATCTTCAGATCGGCATTGAGCCAGACGAGGTCGCCGGTGCGCAGATCGACCAGCCCGGCATAGCCGGCATGGATGCCGGAGCTGACCATACCGCCAAAGCCGGTCGCGGCGCTCATCAGCAGCCCGAACACCTGCAGCGCCTTGCGGCCGGAGTCGCCGAACGCGTCGTTGGTGACGACGAAGAGGCCGTAATCGCCGCCGCCAATCTCACCGAGCTTCGCGGTACCCGATCCCAGCGTATATTCGAAGCCGGTGATCTTGGTCGGCAGCCGGTCGCCCTTGAACAGCCGGTGCTGCAGCACGGTTGCGGCCACGCCCTTGAACAGCGAACGATATTCATTGAGCAGAGTCGCGTTCTCGCCATCGAGTTCGGGCATGAATACGACTTCACTCGCGCCGCCGGGCTTGGCCAACACCAGAGCGTCGGCGAGGTGCTTGCGCGCGTTGGCCGTCCACTCGGCGTTGGGCGTGACGACGCCGCCCGCCGATTGCGAACCGACCTTCACGTCGGGCCGGAAGACGAGGATGCGGACCGGCCGGTCGACCGGCATGGTGAAACCAGGCTTCACCGCGGCCTTTTCCTGCCCGAGCGCCGGCGCGCTCGACAAGGCAACACTGGCCAATGCCAGCGCGTGCAAAATCTTCATTGGTAAGCCCCCGCTCCCCGATTGGTGCCCGAAAGGCTAGCCGGGGCGATGATTCCCGGCAAGCCAAAATCGGAGCGTTCTTCGGAGCTTACCTGTCGATAATCAGTGAACGCTCAGCGCGCCCGCGCCATGCCCCGACCGCGAAGCGTGTTGAGCAGAGCCATGCCGACCACGCCTGCCAGGGCAGCGGTTGCCCAGGGCCGCTGCTTGGCGAACTCGGTCGCCTTGCTGGCCATCTGATTGTTGCCGATCGCGTTCTTCAGCGACCCCATCGTGCTGTTTGAGCTGTTGGTGGTCGAACTTTGGTTCTGGGCGGTGCTCGCCATCCTGACTCTCCTTCATGCAAAGCTACGGGAACGAGGCCAGTTCAACGCCCGTCACGCGCTCCAGTGCCAGACGATTTGCTGTGGGCAAAGCAAGGAACGCCCTTGAAGCTGCCACAGGGGTGATTCAAAGCTGCCGTCGAGAGGGCGGACCCATGAACTATATGACGGCGGAACCGCGGCTGGCGCTGGGGGTCAGGCGCTCGATCCTGGGCCAGCCCTGGCATTGGCGGGGCGCTCCAGCGGACAATCTGGACGCCAGCTTCTCGCCCGACGATCTGGTCACCCGGCTTCTTCTGACCCGCGGCTGCCCGCGCGATGCACTCGATGCGCATCGCGCGCCCACCATTCGCGGCTTCATGCCCGATCCGTCGATCTTCCGCGACATGGACAAGGCCGCTTCACGGCTGGCCGACGCTGTGCAGGCACGGGAGCCCGTCACGGTCTTCGGTGATTACGATGTCGACGGGGCGACGTCCGCCGCGCTGCTGATCCGACTGCTGCGCCAGCTCGGCCTCTTGCCCGCTTACTACATCCCCGACCGGCTGATGGAGGGCTATGGGCCATCGGGCGAAGCGCTGGTGCGGATTGCGAACTCCGGCACGCGGCTGATCGTCACCGTCGATTGCGGCGCCCAGGCTTTCGAGGCGCTCGACACGGCGCGTGCTGCAGGGGCGGACGTGGTCGTTGTCGATCACCACAAATGCGCTGCCCAGTTGCCCGCCGCTTATGCGCTGGTGAACCCTAACCGCCTCGACGAGGAAGAAGGCGCGGCGCACGGCCATCTGGCGGCGGTTGGCGTCGCCTTCCTGCTCGGCGCGGCCCTGCTGCGCGAGTTGCGGCGGCGGGGCTGGTTCGCTGCCCGGCCCGAGCCTAAGCTGATCGAGCTGCTCGATCTGGTGGCGCTGGGCACCGTTGCGGACGTGGCTCAGCTGAGAGGCCTTAATCGCGCCTTTGTGGCCCAGGGGCTCAAGGTAATGGCGGCGCGGCGCAATATCGGCCTCGCCGCACTGGCCGAGGCGGCGCGGCTCACTCGCGCCCCGCTCTGCCACGATCTGGGCTTTGCGCTGGGCCCGCGCATCAATGCCGGCGGGCGGGTCGGCAAGTCCGATCTCGGCGTGCGGCTGCTGACCACCGAGGACGCGGACGAAGCGCGGCAGATCGCCGAGGAACTCGACCGGCTGAACGAGGAACGCCGGGCGATCGAGGCCGAAGTGCAGGAAGCGGCGGAAGCGGCGTGCCGAGTCTGCGCGAACGCGATGATCCATGTCGCGGCAGGCGAAGGATGGCATCCCGGCGTGATCGGCATCGTCGCCGGCCGTCTGAAGGAGCGCTTCAACCGCCCCGCCATCGTGATCGGCGTGGACGAGACCGGCATTGGCAAGGGTTCGGGCCGATCGGTGCCGGGCGTCGATCTCGGCGCCGCCATCCTCGCCGCAAAGGATGAGGGGCTGCTGATCGCCGGCGGTGGGCATGCGATGGCGGCGGGCCTCACCGTCGCCGCCGACCGGATCGACGCTTTGAAAGCCTTTCTCCACGACCGGCTCGCCGAGGGCGTGAACGCGGCGACCGCCTCGCGCGCACTCCAGCTCGATGCCGCCCTTGCGCCGCGTGGCGTAGCGCCCAGCCTTGTCGAGGCGCTGGAACTCGCCGGGCCCTACGGCATGGGCTGGGCGGCGCCACGCGTCGCTGCCGGCCTAGTACGCGTGGTCAAATGCGATGTGGTCGGCAACGGCCATGTCCGCGCCATCCTGTCGGGCGATGACGGCGCGAGCCTGAAAGCGGTGGCGTTCCGCTCGGCGGAAACGGAGCTCGGCCAAGCGCTTCTTGCCGCGCCCAAGGACCGCAAGCTCTGGGTCGCCGGCCGGCCCAAGCTCGACGACTGGGGCAGCCGTCCGGCCGCCGAACTGCATCTGGACGACGCCGCCTGGTGCGACTGACTTGACCACCGCCGCGCGACCGAATAGGGCGCCCGGACCCACGGACGGCCCCTTCGTCTAGCGGTTAGGACGCGGCCCTTTCACGGCTGAAACACGGGTTCGATTCCCGTAGGGGTCACCAAAACCGGCGGAAACGGCGGAAGTCCCGCAAAACTGCCATTTTCACGATCGCTTTACCCGTCCTTGCGTACAAAGGATGCGTACAAAGTGATCAGAATGTCAGCACCCTTCAAAGACCCTCGCACCGGCATCTACTACTTCCGGAAGGTCATCCCTTCAGAGCTTCGGGCCGCCTTCGGGAAGCGCGAGTACAAGGTCAGCCTGGGCACCCGCGATCCGGCCGATGCCCGCTCCAAAATGGCCGAGCCCGCGGCAGCATATGAACGGCTGCTGGCGCACGCCAAGGAGTTTGTACGCGGCGGGGTGACCGGCCAAGCTCGCCACTATGTAGAGCAGTGGCTCCAAGAGACGGACCGCGGCGGATCGTGGCTCTGGTATAGCTCTCGCTACGTAACATCTTACACACGCGTCGCCTCGGACCGGCAGATATCAGGCCCGCTCCCGGATTATGTTTTCGAGCCGGAAATCCGGCGTCAGGACGACGATCCGATCATGCTTCGCACCTTCCAGGGGAGTCGTCGTCTCCCTCTGCCCACCTGCCTGCAAACTGTAGCTCAGCTTCCGGCGACGGCCTTCGCGTGGCCGGCCGGACAGGTTCTCGAACACCATCAGCTCATTAGGGCCGAGAACATGTTCAAGGCGATCGCCCACTCAGTTCAGCGCCGGATGATGGAGAGCATCGTCGATTTCATGCAGGAGCAGAACTCTAAGACGGCACCTGAGCTTCCCAGCCCGCCTCTGATCGTTATCAACGGCGGTCTCAGTTCCTATGGGCCGAGCCGGCGTGCCCAGCGGGAGGTGCAGGTTGGCCTTACTATCACCCAGGCCTTCGAGGCTTGGCGAGATTATACCAAGGGCCGCGCCCGCAGCCCTCAGCTCGTACAGGAATGGGATCTCGCGGTTCGACGCTTTGTCGCCATGTTCGGCGACATTGACTTGGGGGACATCCTCCCGCAGATGGTGCGCGACTTCCGCGAGAAGCTTCTCGAACTGCCGGGGCGCACCAAAAAGTCCATCAAGGCGCTGCCCCTCGACGAGCAGGCGGCGATCGCGGCGAAAGAGGGACTTGCGACCCTCGCGCCCGCCACCGTCAACAAAGCGCTTTCGGCGCTCAGGTCCGTGACCGAGCATGTCATCGACAAGATGTCGAACGTGCCTCTCGAGATCAACGCCGCCAAGATGGCCAAGTTCGTCGAGGTCGAGGATAGCGAGGACAAGCGGCTCCCGTTCGACGAAGCGGACATGAAGGCCATCTTCCACGACCTCATCATCAAGGATGCAACGGGCATCAGCGAGGCGACCTTGTTCTGGATGGTCCTGCTCGCACCGTTCACTGGCTGCCGTCTTGAGGAGATCGGTACACTCCGCCCCATCAACGTTCGATCAGAGCAAGGAATCTGGTTCATCGCCGTCGAGCGGGACCGCGCTCAGGTACGCGCCGGTCAGGATCAGGCGCAAAAGAGCCTCAAGTCATCGAACTCGGACCGGGACATTCCCATTCACTCGGTCCTTATCGAAGCCGGCTTTCTCGACTATGTGGAGCGGCGCCGATCCGAGGGGGAGGAGTGGCTGTTTCCCGATCTGACGCCGAACAAATTCGGCAAAAGAACCTACCGCGTCTCGCGCTTGTTCGCGCGCTATCTCGAGGATCTCGGCATCACCGACGACGAGAAGGTCTTCCACTCATTCCGCCATTCCATCCGCCGCAATCTCCGCGGCCGCGCGAAAGAAGAAATGGTCGACCTCATCTGCGGCCATTCCGATGGCAAGGTTGGAAGACGTTACGGCCGCGGCGCCGACATGCGCCCGCTCCGGGAGGTCATTGAGCTGATCGATTATGGCGGCCCCAACTGGGCGGATGTGGTGGCACAAGCGCGCAAGATGAGCGGCTTCGGGCCAGAACGCGCTCAGCTTGCCCCGGATGTCCAGCTGCGCCCTCCCGTCTGATACGAGCTCCTGCCCCGGTGGCTGTGCCCACCGGGGCGACCGCTGTTGGCCCGTTGCGGACGGTCGGCTCTCTGGGAACGAAGGTTTAGAAGCAGACGAGCGCTCGCGTGTCAGGGCTTGGCCGCAAAATGCTGCGCGAAATAATCGATGACCTCGGCCGCCTGCGTACCCTGTCGGAATTGACGTTGGGCTTCGAAATCGACGTCCGGGATCAAGTGTATGAACTGCTCGTCCTTGTAGAGCGCGATCACCGCTTCGGGGTCGAGCCCCCCCGCCTTTAGCCCGGCGAACCGGTTGGCCGCATCGAGCGCCGCGCCGACCATAACATCGGCAAGCTGCACTGCCGCGCTGGCCTTCGAATCGACCTGCGTCACTGCAGTGAGCTTGAGCGGGAATTTGAAGCTCGCGATCGCGGTCTGGCGCAGCTCGATCGAATCTTCGTGGGCGATGAGGCGCTGCAGCAGATCATGATATTTCTCGAGGTTCTTGGATTTGTCGTGCTCAACCCGATAGGGTTCTTCGCTCATGGCTTCCATGCGGGAGATCAGCGACTGGAGCACCACAATCGCGATATCCGTGTCCACGCCGGGCGTTGCGATGGCGGTGAGGCATTCCGGCGCGGCATCGCGCGCCAGGGGACCGAAGGCCTCGGGTAACTCACGCCACCGTATGCGGCGGACGCCAGCGACGAGATCGGCGAGCGCCTTCGGAGTCTTTTCCTTCACCGCCCGCTGGAAGGCGGCCAGCATCGCCTCGAATTCCGCTTCCCCGAAAAGCGTCGGGCCGACTTTCGCTATCAGGGAGGCCATCGCGTAGTTCTGGCCGTCCGCATAGAAGTTGAAGCCCCGCTCATAATACCATGGTTCGACGGCATAGTCGCAGAACATCAAGATCAGGAGGAAACGCTTCTCGCAGACATAGGTGACGCTCTTATAATCCCGCAAAAGGTCGGTAAGGAGCGCCAGCAGCCGAGGATGATTGCCTGCCCGGCGCGATAGGGCACTATATTTGAGTTCGGTCGCCTGAAGCCGGGGGAAGTGTTCCTTAATGAGCCTCTTCGCGTCGTCGTTCTCTATGGCGATCGCCGCGGCGCCCTGAAAGCGCTGTTCGCGATTGAGGAGGTCAAAGCCGGTATAGCCGCTCTCGTCGATCCGGTAGCAGTCCATCGTCCGCTATTCCCATGGCGGTGCGCTGTCCGGCGCGGCGGTAACTACTATGGCGGGCGCCAACGACACATTGGCAGCCGTTATACCGATAATGGTCAGCTTTCGCGTCGCTGTCCAAACGCGTTCATTCGTTTGGCCGCTCCGCGCCCCTCGGTCGAGCTTGGCCGATAGGTAATGTGTCCCGAGGGCGCTGAGAAGGCGGTCGATGTCGTTCGTACGCTCAGCGTAGTGACACTGGCCACGAAGAACGGGCGCGCCGCCACGCCCGCCCACAGGCGCTAGAATGCGTGGCTGCGGCTGTCGACCAGCTCGCCCTCGACATATTCCTCGATGAGGAAGGCGCGCCCATTGATGTCGAGCTCGACATAATAGCCGAGCGTGTAACCGCAGACATATTCGGGAAGCGTTACGCCGTCGGCGGACCAGATGCCGTCATAGGATAAACGCGTCAGCGTGCGCAGCCGCAACCGGTCTTCCGCTTTTTCGCGCTCCGGCCGCGACTTGCGCTTCATCTCGACGGCGATGAGATTGTCGCGTGCCGGAATTTTACCGCGGCTGTGCAGGATCAGGTCGCAAGTGATGCGGACCTCCTCCAGGCCATTGGCGAGCATCACCTTCACGCGACGGTCCTGCATACGGTTGTAGTCGGCGTCAGCGCGATAGCCCTGGATGCCAGCCGAGATAGCGGAATGTTCCAGCAAAGGCGCCCAGCATGCGCAGAGATTGCGCTCGGCGGTGCCATTCAGGATGTTCTCCGTCTCCCGCTCGAGAAATTGCGCGAACGATGCGGCGAACACCACGCGCAGTGTTTCAATCATGGCGCATCTTCAAGTGGCATCACTCCGCTCGCGGCTGTCAGGCCGTCCCCCCGGCATCATGGTCACTTGATCGAGGCGATCAATGGGAAACGCGTCCACGATGTGCCGCACCCGCCGCGATCCCCTTCCACGGCCCTGCCGCAAGCAACGCCGAACGAGTTCTATAGGGTGGCAAACCGAAATCGGCCTGAACGAGCCGATGGCGACCCGGCTGAGCTTCGAATCCGATAGTATGGGCGCGATCGTGCACTCGTCCTGACGGACGCTAGAGAATGCCGCGCATAGTGCGCACATCGTCGTCGATACGGTCGGCGGTCAGCGCGTAAGTCCCGCGTGCGGACGAGACCACATCGACCGTGAATTCGGGGCGGGCCGCACGGACCGCGAGCGCTTTCTGGATCAGCGGCTCCGAGACTCGTGCACCTAGGACCACCCCTGCGATTAAGTCCGGATCGACAGTCTGGTACAGCGCGTCCTTGCCGGCCGGCCCCGACAGCACGACGCGGTGCTCGGCCTCATGCTTCCAGTCGGGCGATTTGGTGAAAATCACCGGGAGTGGGATCTCATGCGGTGGTGCTGAGCACCAGCGCAGCTCGGCGACGGTTTCGCTATAAATCACATCGCCTCGCATCCCGAAGTCGGGCAAGGCCTCCAGCGCGGCCAAGAGTTCCGGCTTGTAGCGGATGGCGAAACCGCGATGCATGTCGGCATAGTGCGACCACATCAGATGATTGTCCCACCGCCGGGCGAGGCAAAGGACATACAGACCCTGAAGCAGGTTCATCCGCGGCACCAGCCCCGCATTCCAGGAGGACTGAGCGCCGGTCAGCGACTCCCAGCCGCTCTCCAGTTGCTCCGGCGTCAAGTCCGGCATCCAGGTCCGGTGCCACGCGTCGAACATATCGCGGGTAGGCGCGACGGAAGTGAATTTGAATTCGAACGGGTCGTTGAATGTCGTCGCTGAGCTCAGTTTGATCGAGCCTAGCACGACGGCCTTGTCGAACACATCGAGCACCGCATCCCCGGCGGCCCCCACAAATTTGTAGAACATCACCCCTCCACCTCAAGACCGGATCATCTCCTGCATGAGCGACGGCTTCCAAGAGCGCCAAAGAGTTGGCAGAACCTGAACGATTAGGACACATTCCCGACCGGCAGGTTGCACTGAGAGCCGCCAAGCAGCTCAGGACCGTAAACGGAATGTCAGTTTAGAGTATTCGGACTAGAAAAGCTGCCGCTAGCTAGCCGCCCAAGAGCGCTGCACGCCAAACCGCTTACGAGAGGCCCGCGCCAGTCTACGGAATGTGGGTGCAATGACTAGCGGGAGAGAAACTCGTGTAGAGATGTCCGGCGCCGGGCAGGCCGACGCCGGACCATCGATCAGGCGGCCACTCGGACCTGCCGGTCATCGACCCATATTTCCAGGGTCCGCGCCGTCATCACCAACTCAAGGTCTAGGAGGAACCGGTCCAGCAAGCCCGTCCGGATTCGAACCTTGAACCAAGCGCCCGTATGCGCCCTCCGGTCGGTCCAGCCTTTCAGCCCGCCAAACCCGCAGCCGCGCTGGATCGCATATTGCGATTGCCATCGCGTCACTTTCGCCAGCATGCGATTGGTCACGCGGATGAATACCGTGTGCCGCTCCCGATTGTTGATGTGCACCCGGCGAATACGCGTGGGTGCCCTGAACGTAAGAACCTTTGCCATACTCAGCCTTTCTGCGGCGGATTGAGAAAGGTGAGGTTCGCAAGCCGCATACCGAGCCTCACCCGCCAAGACGGGTTCGGTCAACGGCCGCCATTTCGGCGGTTCTGCCTGCGCGCTGAAAGCGCGGGCTGCTCTTGTCGCGCGTTCCTGCACGACGGCTTCGATCCGCCAGTCACATACCAAACGCAGGCGCGAAAGTCACGCCCGAGGTACGCGGAATTCCAGCGCCGCGCAGCCGTCACGACCGGCGGTCGAGCTGCTCCCCCCTCTTGGTCAGTGCGTTCTTGCGCTTGACCAGGGCCTTCTCGATCCAGATCGCGAAAATCTCATCGAAGCCTTCGACGATCTCGCCGATCGCCAGTCCGTCGTTGTCCAGCTCAAGCAGATACGGGTCGACCAGGTCGACCAGAGCGTAGATGCGGGACCAGCGCCCGAGATGGTCTGCGTCGGCGAGCTCGCCGATGAGTACTCGGCCCCATCGCTCCGTCTCGGCCCGGGTTTCCGCCTCGAGCGCAGCATCGGACACCTCAGTCACCGGATCTTCGGCCAGCGCGGCGAGCAGCGCTGCGCTCTCGGGGCCCGGGATCCAGCCTAGCAACTCCGCCGCCGAGGTCCGCGCCGCGACCGAGTTCCGCCCTGCGAGCTGCCTGAGGCGCTCGATGACGAGCGCTCGATTACCATGCCAGCGCAGGGTCCTGGCGATCAGCCACCGGACCTCATGGCGTTGATCGTCGAGATAGGCCCGGATGAGGTGGTTGACGCCATCGGCGGCCAGTTCGAGGATCTGGCGGGCCCCGCTGGCCGAGGCCGCCTGGGCGAAGCGACGCTCGGCGATCGCCAGAGCCTCCTCCGGATCGAAAGCCTTGATCCGGTCGATCAGCCAGAAAGTGCAGTCGCTCGACACGCGCTTCGCCGAATAGGCGAGATCGATCATCGCGTCGTTCGAGAGCAGCTTGTTGTCGTGCAACCGGCGCGCGATGGCACCGATCGGATAGATGCCGTGGTGGCGATCGACGAACGGCAGAAGCCGGTTGCTGGCCGGCCCGCCTTCGGGTTCGTGTTCGCTCAGGGCATAGCCTGCGCGCAACGTCGCGCGGTCAAACTCGCCGACCGCGCCGGATGCTAGCGCGTCGCGCGCGGCTTCATGTGCTGCCTGGTCGCCATGTTCCGCCAAGTAGGGGAGCACGGCCTCTCGAATCCCCGGCGCCGGCAGAGCCAGCATCCGGCGCAGTTTCGGCAGCATTGTCGGCGCGTAGAGACCGAGGAAGCTGCTTATGCGAACGACCGTCAGGGCCGACGGATCGTCGTCCGGGCAGCGATCGAGCGTGTCGGCCAACAGGTCGCCGGCATCTTCGGGGGGCGCCATCGCCAGGGCACAGGCGGCTCCGCTGCGGGTGGAGCCATCCGGGCTGGCGAGATCTGCGCGCATGCGCGCGGCGACGGCCTCGCACCACGGGCCGTTCTTGCGCCTCACGTCGATGGCATCCTCATAGGCTGCCTGCGTATCCATCACGAGGGCGTAAAGAGCCTCGTCCGCACCATGGGCGGCGAGCGCGACCGTTAGGTCGTACCCTTCCTGCTTGTGGCGTTCCTCGCTTGCGGCGGCTGTGGAGAGAGCGGGCGCAGCGGTCCCGGCTGGGAGATGGATGGCCGCCTGATATCCGTCGCGCCGCGCGATCGTGCCCTTGCGCGTGATCGCGTTGACCACCGCGTCGCCAAACCCCTTCCCGCCGATCATGAGCAACAGCCGCTCGATATGATCGGCATGCGTGTCGACGCATAGGCTGTTGCGTCCGTCACCCCGCATCGCGCGATCGCGCAGAAGCCGCTCGAAGTTGCTCCCCCTATAGGTTTCGAGAATGGCAAGCAGATCGGGCCGTGTCGTCTCGGCGAGGAATTGCACCAGCGACCGATCGCGGCCTGGCTCCCATGACTTGCCCGCGAGCTCGATCAAACGCTGCTCGAGCGCTTCGATCATCGCGACGAAGGTCCGTGTATCGATCGCGAGCCGATCGAACCAATAGGTATTGGCCAATTCGGCCATGCCTTGCCACCCGGCCGGGTGGCGAGCGAGCAGCGCTTCTCGAACGCCGGCGCCCCCATTGCGGACCAGCCTTCGAACCGAGAAACGCGAAAAGGTGCCGAGTTGGTCCGGCGTCAGTACTTCGACACCTGCGGCTGCCCGGTCGGGCGCGATCCGGATCAGCGCGTCGAAGCGCTGGACGGGCTCAAAATACTCGGCGTTCTCGCTGGCGCGCTCAAGGCGTTCGGTCTCACTCGCGTCGCCGAAATGCTTGATGGCTTTTGGCAGGATGCTCTTCCCCGGAGTGATCCGCGCGAGGAACGCCGCCTTGCTCGCGGACCAGATGTTGCGACCGGCGCCGTGCTCGACCTCGAGCAGAAGCTCGAGCAGGAGAATAGCCGGCAATTCGCCGGTCGTTTGGCCGAGCTGGGCCTCGATCCATGCGGGAGCGGCGATGACCGCCGATTTGATGGCCCGGAAGCTTGTTTGCGCGCGGTCGGACAGCTGGAAGCGTTCATCACTATCCTTCTTGTCGACCGCCGCTTTGTCGGCTGCGGCCGCTAAAGCCTCCCGCCGCGCGAGATGAAGGCTCCACAACCGTTGCAGCACGTCCGGAAGAGGCATGTCGGCGGCGGCCACGAGGCCCGAGCGGATTGCCTGTTCGGAAGAGTCATCGGCCAACAGACCGATGATCGTGGCATCCGCCGCTCCCTTCTCGGCATTGCCGATCATGGCGATTGCCTTGGCCGCGTGCAGGGCGTTGATCCGGTCTTTCTCACCCGAGCGCCGCGCCAGCCGCGCCAATGCCGGCAGGATGGGCGCGCCGAGTCCCGCCAGATGCTCCTGGATGAAGCGGCGCTGATTAGATCGGTTCTCGGGCCGGGCCAGCCACGCGACAATGAACCCCGCCACGATATCGGGGTCAGCCGTCCGACAGATCAGCCAGAGAAAGTCGAGCAGCACATATCCCAGACGGTAGGACAACCCCGCCGCGACGTGACCCGCATCTTCGAGGTTCGAAAGGCGTTCGGCGGCCCGGATCGCGTCGATCGCGCCGTTACGCAGATCCGCTGCGACGGCACGGGCGATGACCCAGTTGAGCACGCGATCATGGATGACCACAATGCCACTGTCGCCTTGGCGAAGGATTCCGCTTTTCACGAGCCGCTGCCGGGCATCCTGCTTCAGGTCGGCGGCATAGGCTGCTTCGACCGGCCAAGGGTAACTGCCTTGGCTCCCGAGCAGAGTGCGTGCCAGTCGCTCCAGCGCCAGCGCATCGTCCTGATAATCCGCCATCCCCTTGGTCTGGTAGGTGGTATGCTTCCAGAAGCGGTCGATCAGCGCGTATTCGTCTACGGGGGCCCAGTCCGCCGCACCGACACGGCGGTACAGGTCCGCGAAGATTGGTGTCTGCAGCAGCTCGATGACGTCGTCGGGCAGGTCGCGAAGTCGCCGGTCGTGCGAATCGAGGAAACGGCGAAGCTGCGGCAGGTTGAACCGCTCGACGGGTATGATCGCGGGCGGCAGCGGTCCCTGCTTGGCCTCCTCGGCGAGCAGCTGCGGGACGGTTGCAACCACCCGGATCCCGTATTGAGCCCAATTGGCGGCACGCATCGCCTTCACGAGCTCGCGATCCTGGACGTCGTCGACGCCGACCGTCAGCCAAGCCCCGTCCGCATCGACGAACCGGTGGCCGAGGCGCCGCGCCAATCCCGGCACGCTCTGGTCGGAGTCGAAGGAGGAGTGCCAAACGAGTTCGACCACCCGCTGACGGATCGCGTCGACCGAAGTAGCGCCGGAAACCAGTATCGCGAGGTGGCCGGCACGATCGAGGTTGCTCAGCATCGCAGCCATGCGCCAGCTCTTGCCGTAGCCACTCTCGCCGGCGATCAGCACCAAACCGGCACCAGCCGATCGCGGCGCTTCGCGCACGTCATGCTCGGCCTGATACCCCAGCAGCGCCAGATCATGGTTGAGCGCCTTGCCGGTGACTGTCGGCACCTTGGCATAATGGAGCGCGCGTTCGACCGGCAGGTCAGCCCTTTGGAGCAGGTCCTCGACCGTGATCCTCGCGCCTCCTGCCGCCAGTTCCATCATGAGCAGGATGAGATGCGCGCGCTTCCCGGGGATGTCCTCGATGCAATCGACGATATCGAAGAGGAACGCGTCGATCTGCTCGATCATGTTCTCCTGGCTGAGATTGCCTTCGACCTCGAGGTTGGCGAGGAGGCGCCAGAACTTGTGCGGGTCCTCGCAGCCGGCGCGTTTCGCGAGCGCGGCGAAGAAGGCTCGCTCGGACTTCCAGCCACTGTAATGGAAGGCAACGGCATCGGTCTCGTCGAGCGCCGCAAGCGGGTCGGTCGGCACGGGCCGCCCCTGCAGACGCTGGCTCAGCTCGATCAGTGTCGCACAATTGAGCGCCCCGTCGGTCGCGAACCGATAGCGCGTTGGCAGCGCGTCAGCTTTCACGGCCCGCAGCAAATCGGGAAGAACCTCGCCTGCGATCTCGCCGCTAGTCCACGCGGCGTCATTGGTACGAATCTTTACCTGTTCGACGACCCGCTCATTCGCGGTTTCGGCCTGATGATCGCCACCGTTCGCGGGCTCGAGGGTGAGCGTTACCGATCTGAGCGCGTTGCCATCGAAGCGGCCATGATCGAGCACGAGTGCGGTGCCGTACGCGAGGCCCCGCAGCATCTGCTGCAGGATTCCCCTGACGCAGAGCTGGCCGCCTGTTGGCGTGTCGCCGCTCACCGATTAATCCTCATGGAGTCGATATAGTCGGTGGGCGATGGTAAAACACGCATGGACTATCGGCACGCGCGCCTAATTGCCTGCGGATCGCGCCCGACCTGAGCGGCGTCGGCCACGATCGACACCTACAAATGCTGCGAATGACGGCGTATGAACCCTCCCGTGCGCCATTCCCAGGGATGGTGCCGGCTCAAGCATATGCGCAACGAGGACAGCCTCTACGGCACTCGCATCGCCCGAGGCCAATGCCTCTTGGTAGATCGTCACAGCGAGAAGCGGAAGGTCACATTCAATATCGGCGCCCCGCAGGGAGCCTACTGTTATTGCTCCGCCCGAAATGCATTCGACTTTTCCGAAACCATCCATTTCATAGTGGCCGATCAGCAACCCTATGCAGCTCTCAAGAGAGTGGGCGACATTGTAAACAATGGCCGCGCTTCCGTATGCTTCATGCCTTTCAGTCAACGATGACTTTCGTGAGCTTTTCGCCAACAAGCCGCCACTTACGTGGACTATGTGAACGCCGCTTTCGGGCGGTGTAGGTGTTGCGCTGAACGACCGGATTTCGCGCTAAGCAGAAGGTACGTTTTCACAGGCGTGATCCGAACAGGGCCAGCGTTGATCCACGCTGCCCCCGCCCCTGGTCGACGGCTTCGGTCTAGAGCCGACCGGCCTTGAACGCCTCCCATGCTTTATAAGCTTCGAGACAGCCCGCATCGGATGCCAGCTCCCGTGCCGGAGAAACGAACCCAAACTTGCCGAGACGTTTAGGGAAAATCGCGGCGTGGAGATGCACGGGATTGTCGCTGCCAACGCGGCAGGGCGCATGCAGAATCGCAAGAACCGGGGCTCCCTTCCCAAGGACGTAGAATTCGCGGAGCCAAGTTCTAGCGACCTCATACGGATGATGAAGGTTCGCGATCGTGCTGGGGAAGCGAAGCGTGACCTGCGCGTAAGCGGTCGTCTCGTCCGCGGCGAGCGTCTCCTCGTAACGACGCGCCAGAAAATCGGGATCAGTGTAGTCCTCGGGAGCGTCCGAGGGGACCAAAGCCTCAACCCGCGCGGCGGTGTCGATCTCGGACTCGGCGGCCGCCGGCCGGCGCTTCTTAATAAGGCGGAGCAGGATGCTCTCCCTGGGCCCGGTGCCGACCGGCCAATAGAAGCGAGCGTAGCCGAAATCCGGCATTTGGCCGGCGCCGTCGTAGAACGCCTTGAGCTCGCGCACCTCAGAAGCAACGATTGTCGGCTGGGTGACCGCCTTCAGGCGGGGCTTCCGCGGCTTCTTCGTGCCGGCCATCAGAACCACCCCTTCGTGGCAATCGACAGGAATTGGCGGCCCCGGATCAGGCCGAGGCGGCGCTCGTCTGCGTCGGCAAACGGTGCCCGCTCGACGACTTCGAGGCCGAGCGGCGTCAGGCGCAGGAAGCGGTCTTCGCTCGCGCTGGGGATCAACCAAGCCGCTTCGCTCGGGCGCGGCATCCACATGCGGTAGGCGCAGAGGGGACGGTCGGCGCCCATGGCCTGGAAGTCGAAGCTCACCTGATCCGGGTGGTCGCCCGTCCGGACGATGAGCACGTCGAGCTCTGCGGCCGCGCTCATTTCGACCGCTTCGCGCAGGAGCAGCGGCCGGCCGCATCCGGTGCCGCCGATGAGCAGGCTGGCCTGCGGCATGTAGAGGCAGTTAGCCAGGCGCGGGTCGAACCGCTCGGGCTTGGTCTCCAGAGGACCGTCGACGACGAGCGACGTAGCGAGCATCAGCCGACGAATCACGGTGCGGGGCTCCGGCACCGGGTCGAGGGGAATGCCGGGCCGGAGAACGGGCTGGTAGTTCATGTTGTTACTTCCTGTTTCAAAGCGCGCGACGGCCGAGCTCGATGGTCGCGGGCGGACTCTTTCATCCTTCCGCTCAGCCAGTTGGCTTCTCTCGTTCTGTTGAGGCGCCGCTCCCCGGCGCCGTCACACGTGCTCGCCGTCCGAAGGCGGCGGCGCTTGCGCGATGATCCTTCGGATCTCGGGCGAGGCTGCATCGGGCCGCGCACGGAGGATCGCCAAGACTGCTTCTACCTGAGCGTCCGTGGGGATTAGTTCGGCGGGGCTTTCCCACCACCAGCCCAACAACCAGGCTCCCAACGTAGCTGCGGGGGCCTCAGCCACCTCGCCCCGGGTCGGCACATAACATCCGTCGCGCCATATGCCGCGATGCGCACGGATCACGTCGATGATGAGCTGGGCAGGGATGTCAAACCGATCCTCAAGATCGCTCTTCGTCATTTCATTCTCCATGCAAGCACTGCCTGCATGGCCACCCCTTTGGGTGAAGAGGGCCTCCGCTTTGCGTAACAAATCGCCTGCCGGTGCCGACGTCGAAGCGTTGGCTGGAGGCCCTGGCGCGTAGGCGTCATCGGCGTTCGGGTCGAACGACGCCTCCGCAATGCTAAGTTGCCGCCTTGCGGCAGCTTAGCGGTATTGCGCCTGACTCAACCTTGGTAACAAATCGCCGTATCTGTTACCGGCATTTCGCTGGAAATCGGTCGGTTTGTCCCCGATCTGTTACCGATCCAGCCTTCCGGGCCATCGGGCACAACAGGTAACAGTTCCGGACTTCGGGCGCCTCATCGGTTGGACTGGCAGCCCGGGGCCGCTGCGAACGCGAGCGGGAAGCGCATGCTAAAGTGGGTTCCACACTTTAGCGGTATTGCGCCTGACTCAACCTTGGTAACAAACCGCCTCATCTGTTACCGGCATTTTGCCGGAGATCGATCGGTTTGTCCCCGATCTGTTACCGATCCAGCCTCCCGTGCCATCGGGTACAACAGGTAAGAGTTCCGGACCTTGGGTGCCTCACCGGTAGGACTGGCAGTCCGGGGCCGCTGCGAACGCGAGCGGGGAGCGCATGCTTGACCTACTGCTCGGCCCGCGAATCCACAATGACGTGCTCGAGCAGAGGTATCATGGAGTGGCGAAGCGCGACGTCGGCGCGCATGCGTGCTCGATAGCCGTCCGACCAAGGGGAGCGCGCGACGCTCACGTCATGTTGAAGCGCCGCTGTGAAGATTGCGGCATCAAGTCCGGACGGTCCAACCAATAGGCACCGTTCGATCAGCGCGCCAAGTATTTCCGCGCGCTCAGTCGGCCCAAGGCTGTCGAGCAGCACCAGTCGCTCACCCAAGGCTGCATAAAAGGCTTCGCGCGGCTGCTCGGCAATCGCCCGTGGATCGAACGGAGCGCCGTCGAGGCTCGTGCGCACGGCTCGAGCTGTCTGCATCGCGTCACGAAGCGAGCCATTTGCTTCGGCCTTGGCTAACGCGGCTTCGATCGCTTGGCGGCGACCAATTGCCTCGGCAAAGGCAAGCGAGGCGAAAGTCCAATTGTGTACGATGACTCGGTTGGGCTCGGTAGGAGGCGGCAGTGCGAACCCGTTGAAGATGGCCGGCTCCCCAGCCGCTCTCGCCCAAAGTGCCACGATCGGTGCCTCCAGCGCCTGCATGCGCGCGAGAAGATGGGTCGGCTTCAGATTGGCCGTCCTTGCGATCTCTTCATGATTTCGGGCGAGCTGTAGCAGCGGATCATAAGCGTCAGCTGCGCCGAAGGCGAAACGCTGGCGAGCTGCGTTATCAAGAATGGCCGTGAGCCCATCGAGCGCGGCCTCGATACCGAGGGCGCCTGAGACGGCGGGCGCGACGAGCAGCGCTGATACGCATTCTGCGGCCCCGCTCGAGCTGACCTGGAGCGCCCCCTCAGCGAGTGTAGTGACGACCTGGTCGAGCCGCGAACGGTCTATAGGATCGTCGATCAGCTCCGGTCCGAGGAAGCGCAACAGGTACATCAGCCGGCGATGCTCCGCGCCTGTTTGGAGTGTCAGCTTCACCATAGTCCGCGCAACGCGGCGTCCGATGGGATCCTCGGGATTTCTCGCCATGGAGAGTATGCGGTTATGGCTGAGTAGGTTGAGAGCACTGCGGAGTAAGGGTGAGCCGTCGTTCGTCTCCGACCCCTCGCCGATCAACGCGAGAACTTGCTCAACCAGTGCCGTGAGCGTCTCGGGCGACAGTTCCGCGATGAAGGGCTCGGCTGCGTCTAATCCTTCCATGACGGTAAGCCATCCGGCATCCTTGAAATGCGGAAGCACCGCCTGGAGCACACACTCGGCACCCACTGGCGCGAATTCCGGGCGACGCCTGCCGATCAACCCCAGCGCCTTCGTAGCCTTCGTTCGCAAATCGCCACCTAACACCCGCGCGTGCCCGTCCCTTCCGGCGATCTCGGCGAGAATGCCGATGAGGCTGAGGGCCAAGTCGCTACGATCGGGCGCCAGTTGCTCTGCCCAACCGCGTGTCAGCGAGACCAGCACGCGCTGACGTTCGCCGCTCGCTCCTTGATGGCGACTCGCTATTGCCCTGGCAGTCTCGATCAGCGGTGCCGTGACGTACGTCTCGACTAGCCGCGCGTCCCATGGCACGGCGTCAGCTGCGCGTTCGCGCCCGCTTTCCAGCAGCAGCCGCACTGCCAACGCGAAATTCTCCTCGCTATGGTGTTTACCTAATTCCGTCGTGATCTCGTCGAGCAACGAGCGGGCGTAGGCCGCCTTGGTATCGCGGCTGACCGCCGCCGAGCCTAGTGCAATCTGGCGTCGCAGCACCGCCCAAAACCAACGATGCGCATCACGGTGACGGCCCTCCAAGGCATTCCCTAACCCATTTCCAGGTTGGTGTGCGCCGATCAGCTGCGGGGCCAGCAGCACTGAGCCACGCTCAAGTCGAAGCGCGCCGATGTTATCAGCGGCCAAGTGCGCAGCCAGCGCGTCGAATCCGGCGTTCAGCATTGGTAAGGGATTGCCCTTATCGGCCGCCGCGATCAGCTGATCGAGCATGGCCGCTGCCGCGTCGGGGCCTTGCGTCATTAACACCGCCGCGGCCTGTGATTGCCCGACAACGGTTTCCATCGAGGTGAGCAGCATTTCCCAGCCATCTTGCTGGTTCGCATGAATCAGATCGCCGGCGCGCTGATAAAGCGCTTCCGCGACCTCCCACCGATCGGCATCTCCTGCGAGGTCGCCCAGATGCTTGAGCACCAAGATCGCAAGCGGCGAGTCTTGATAGGCCCCAAGCGTCGCCTCGACTGCGGCAATGTCCGAAACCGACGTTTGACTTGCCACCACCTGCATCGAGTGCATGATTGGCGCGAGCTCGTCGCCGGGTGAGAAGCGTTCGCCCCATAGCTCGATTCTCGTCAGATCCTGATGGCTGAGCAGCAGGGCGGCTTCGAGCGATGCTAAATCGTGCGGATCCTCGCCAGACTCGCCCAGCGTCGGTGATAGCGTCTGGTCGCCCTGCCAGACAATCAGCTGGATGAACTGCTTGAGCGCGCGCGGCAGTGGTTCAACTTGGGGGTGCGGGAGGAAAGCGAGGCTGGCGAGCACCGGCTCGCCCGCCGACATTCTGAACTCCGCTAGGTCATTGAGCGTCAGATTATCTTTGCTCCAGCGGGCCACGATAGCCCCCATGAGCTCGAGCAGCAGCCCTGCAGGCAGCAAGTGCCGCACGACTAGCCAGGCGAGCGCATCGCGCTTGAAGGCCTCTCTGCGCATCTGCTGGTTATCCATAGGACGCTCCTTGTCGCCGGAAGGTGAGGACACCGTCGCTGAGGCGGACACTTTCACGTATTTCCAACTGGCCAAGCGGCGCCGGACGTTCCCAAGGCGACGCTTCGCGCGGGAGGCGTTGGATCGCGAATCCGAAGATTCGGGCCGCGTTCTGCCCATCGGGCTTAAGGCTGGCTAGAAAACCGCGCGCCTGCCAATCCTTCAGGCCTGCTTCACCGGCCCGCGACCAGCGGTTGTCAGGTTCGTCCTTGCTGGGCCGGCCCCATAAAGAGACCGTCACGCCGGGACCGAGATCGACCGGGTCGGCGGGGACCGGCAGGAACACGCCCGACAATCCGGCCGGCTTTGTTCCGATGCCCTGAAAATTCGCGAGCACGATCGCAGCGAAATGGTGCCTTGAGCAGGAAGGTTCGCGTGCTGCCGCGATGAAGGAGGTGCGGAACCGCTCATGCCAGATCCGCGCTTCCGTCTTCTCGCTCAGCGCGATGACCGGTTGCGGGGTGCAAGTCGCGACGGAGACCACGTCTACATGATCGGGCGGTGCTTCGCCCAGACAGTCAGCGAAGCGGCCAACTGCTGGCATTGGCGCATCTCGCCCACTGTCGGTTTCCAAGGTAAGGGCATCCGAGCAAATGAGCGGCTGGAGCGTGATCGTGCCAAACTGCTTCTGCCGCGGCTCCAGCGTGACGAGTGTAAGCAGGTTTGCTTCACACAGGCTGTCTTCCCGAAACGGACTTGTTTCGAATTTTGAGCGAACCAGCTTTGGATGAAGGCAAATACGAGTGCGACCCTGAGCGTCGTTCAGGAACAGGCAGCCCAAATTGAAGCCGTCGCGAGGGTCCTGTTCGGCAAGCCAGGTTGTGAAGGCGGTGAGGTCCTCACGGGCCGCAGGGACCGCCGCTTCGAGAGCCGTCTTCAGCGACCTGACCTCTTCGAGACGGAATAGATGACGCTTGCCTTCGTCCGCGCGCGCTCTGAGGCCAGTGTGTACGCAGCCTGACGGGCCGCAGAGCTGGAAGCTTTCGAGCGCCCGGCACAGCGTCTCCCCATCAATGAATGCTTCCGGAAAGGTGATCAGGTCAAATTGGCGTGGCTCGGGCATGAACGCCGCCGAGGCGTAGGGGTCCAGCGTTTCCCGTGGTCGCTCGATCATTGCTGTCAGCGCGGCGTTGAACAACTCCGTATGGGCTTTGGGCTCATACGTTTGCGGCTCTACTACCCGCACGACGAAAGGCCTTTGATGCCGGCTAAAGGACCAGCGAAGATGCGCGCCTCGGAACGTCTGTGCTGTCACTTAATGTCTCACGATGCGCCTACCACAGACCCGCTGCGATTTCGCGGCTTTGGCACGCATGCCCTTCCCCACATAGCGAGACACTAGTCGCGCTGATTCAGCAGCGCCAGCTCATCTCCGCTTATGGCTACCTCGGCATGCATATGTCGTTTGGCGAGGGCTTTGGTGTTCTTCTGCGTCCCCGGCCCCCGCACCGTATGTTTCGCTTATGCCGAAGCCCAGGTTCTACCGGACGATCAGGACGCTTGGTGACGAAATCCGGATCATAAGCCCTGATCGACCCAGCAGCCACCTGCCCCCGGGGCGATGCCGGGCAGCGGCATGCCTCCACCTTCCTCCCGGCGTCGCGAAGCCCATCAGGAATGGGGGTTCTGCGCCGAGGGAACCGCAGCGGCCTCGATCTGTCGTTCGATCTCATGGGCTTCGGCGATGCCGGCCGACACCAGCTGCCCGATCACACCGTCGATGCGGGATCTATAGGGATGCGCCGGCTCCAGAATCGCCGGCTCCTGCAGCTTGGTCGCCTCGAACCATTGGACCACCATCCTTCCGACCCCTGCGGTCACCCACAGGCTTGCGTCACTGGAAGACCGCTCGAACCAGGCCTCGACGGCCGTCAGCACGAAGTCGAGGTGGCGGGATCGGGGCGCGACGAGGAGCATGTTCATCGTGCACATCGCCACGAACGTCGTCGGCCCGCCCATCTGAAGCGCGCGCAACGGATCGAGGAGCGGATCTAGGCGGTCGGCGACCGCAGGGACGAGGTAGCTGCGCGTGCCGGTAAACGGATTGTGCGTGTTGAGGAGCATCCTCGCCACAACGCCTCCGGTCTCGTAGTCGATCGAGAGCTCTCCCGGCGCGTAGTTGTTTCGCCACCGCCGCAGCGCCATCGTGCGGGCGGCCAACTGCTCGCGCAGCTCAACGGGCCGGACGGGCGAACGGGTCGCATCGTTGAAGTAGAGCACGTCCGCCGCGAGGATCAGCGTCTCCGCCACGTCACCGAACGACTTGTCGGGAAGACCGGTGACCTGCTCGACAAGTGGCCCGAACTCGGCGGGACCCGCATCCAGCAGAACGGCCGCAAAGAGCGCGTAGAACTGGTCGTTCCACTCGCTCGGCGAGCGATCCACCTCGGCATCGGCCGAAAGCCCCGCGCCGTTGATCCTTCCGCTCCAGCCGGCGTAGGCTGAGACGACCTCCCCGCCCCAGTCCAGATCCTTCGCCTGGGGGTCGTTCAGCAGCTGCAACCAGGCTGCCGCGGCATTGCTGTTGACGTGCAGGACGGAGCCGTCACCGGCGTTCTCGTCCGCGATCGCCTTGTCGTCTTGGCCCTCGTCATACTTCGGGACGCGGATGCGATGGGTCCTCCGCAATATCGGCTTCTCGTCAGGGAAGGGGGGCCAAGCGGGTTCAGCGCCGCCGTCAAGCCATGCGAGCTCGGCCGCGACGGCCGCGCGCGTCGTCGCGTCGCGCTCCTTCTCGAACGCCTTCTGCAGCTCCTCGTCCTCGTCATACCGGTGCCAGCGCCATACCATCCCGGCAAAAGCCGCGCGCATGCCCGCCTTCAGCAGACGAGGATCCGTCTGCGCGAGCATCGCGACCGCGGCAGCGAAGGCTGGGACCGCTGCGCGGTCCCGGCGCGCTGCGATCGCGACGAGCTCGTCCCGGTCGGACTTCAGACCGCGACGACGCCAGAGATGAAGCAGCGCGAGCGCGCCGAGCGCCGGTCGATTGTAGCCTAGGTTCTCATTCGAGACCGAATAGCGATCCACTTGCTCGGCGAGTGCCCGCCGCACCACCTCGCGGACCCATTCCTCTTGCGCGTTCAGAAGGGCATCATCACCATCGCGCGCGACCAGCAGGGCCGTCCTTATCAACCGCGTGGAGGTGGATCCAGGATCGTCGGCATCGGTGCCGTCCGGAAGTGCGCCTGAGGCATGCTCCACAGCGTCCCACGCCGTCTCCGGCGTGGCGTGCTCGCCGCCGCCCGTTGCCAGATGGATGCGCGCGTCCATGTTGCTCGCGCGGGCGAATGAGGCGTGCCGCTCCCCAAGCCGTCGCAGATGCTCCTCCTCTTCGGCGGGTGCCCGATACATCCGCCCGCCCTCCACCTCGACCCAATTCCCGGGTGTGACGAGGTTGAGTGCATGGCGGCCCATGAAGGCAGGATCGCCGAAGTCGGCGCGGTCCCCGTAGGGTTCCATGCCGTCGATCACAGCTTGAAGACGTTCGCGCAGCTTCGCGGAAGCAGCGTCGTCATAGATGTAGCGGGGAAGCGCGTTCTCCAGCATCACGCTCCGCGACGGCCTGCCACGCAGGTCGGCGAGCGACACAGCGCCCTGCGGCTCGTCGCGCATGGCGAAACGGCCGGTGTCCATCTGATCGTAGCTGGAGCGGCCCCGCTCGGTCGCAAGGAGTTCCGGATTGGCCAGGAATGGGACCATGGCCGATCGGGTCGCCGGGAAGTGTGAGAGCAGAATGTCCACGGCGACGAGAAGGAACGCGGCCGGCGTGCCGGGCGGACCCAACACGTCGGCAAGCACCTCCTCGAGGGGCTCGCCCGCGTCCAGCCGCCGGTGGCCCCATGCCTCGAGCGCCTTCAGGCCTGACGCCGCCGAATACTCGCGGGCCTGATCCCGCGACCAGAAGTAGGTGTTCTTCCAGGGAAAGAAGCGCGGGCCGTCGTCGAAAACGATGGTGTATCCGTTCTCTCCCGGATCGCGCCCGTCGCTATGCACATCGATCGCGGCGGCGACGAGGCGCCGCACCAATCCGAGCCCGACCTCCTTCGCGTGCACCAGCAGGTCGAAGAACGGAGGCTGGGCGGGCGACGCCGGAAGATAGTCGCTGTCCGCATGGCTGAACGCGCGGCCGCTCGAAACGCCGTAGGAGGACTCCCGCCGGCGGCGCGGTTCAATCAGGCTGTTCGCCACGAGATCGGCCAGCTCCGTTGGCACGACCTGCGCCAGGACCGTGCCGAACTGGCGAACCGCCTTAGCCTTGTAGGAGTCCCGTTCGACATCAATGTCGCGGAGGTATCGCCTTGCGGCCTCGGGCGCCTGGGCGGCGAGCAGAAGCGCCATTGCGCGAAGGTCCTCTATCATGCGTCGCCGTGCGCCGCCGTCCAGCCGTTCGGACCCAGGGTCCGAGGGGATCGTGACGGCCGCATGGCGCACGTCGAGCTGGCGAAGCCAGCCGAAGAGCATGTCCGCCGTGGCGGTGCCGAGCGCAGGAAGAGCTAGAAGGACCTGAAGCTCGATCTGGACGAGATTAACGACGGCGTCGAGCGCCTGGAGGGGGATCGTGTCCCGATGGGCGAGCGCCCAGCGGAGCAGCCAAAGGCCCGTCCCATTCGTGTCGGTCCGCAGGGACTTCGGCAGCGGCTTGTCGGTCTTCACCTCCAACTTCGCGTAGAGCTCCGCGATGGAGACGGTGTCGACGGCGGCGATCGTCGTCACCAACTCGACGAAGAGCGCACCGCCGCGTCCCAAAAGCGCCGCGCTGCAGCGCTCTAGCAGGTCGCCCGCGATTTCGGACCGCACGATCGCCAGAAGGGCGTTCCTCCGCCACGAGCCATGGGCCCCCGGCGCGGAGAGCCGCCCCAAAAGTCTCAGCCAGGAAGCGCCGTCGTCCGACCTTTCAAGCGCCAAGCGCGCGGCGAACTCGATCCCACGGGCGACGCGCGGTGACGCCGGGACGGTCAGGTCGACCCCCGAGAGCCTTTCACCGTCCTCGTGAATCAGGCTCCCGATGCCCCAGTCCCGCAGGACGTCATGGTAGAAGGCGAACTGGTCGCGCCGGACCTCAGTCAGCGTCAGAGACCGGGCGAGGTGCGTCAGCGCGTCAGAATTCTCCCGGACGTCCAACGTCGATCCGCCCGTCAGGGCGATGCGCGCCAGCTCGGCGATGATCCTCTGGCCCGCGCGGGGATCGCCGGGCGAGTAGTCTGCCGTCTCCCACCACCGTGTCGCTAGCTCAGCCTCCGTGCGAATGTCGGCGGATCCCGGCAGCTTCACCAGACGCGAAAGCCGGTAGAGGTTTCGCGCGATGCTTGATGCCGGATGACCAGGCGCTAGGAGCGCCCTCAGCTCCGGCGTCTGCTCGGAAAGGACCTCGACCTCGTCTTCGGTCAGCTCACCGACGGTCACGGGGTGAACACCCCCGAAGGCCTCGATCACATCGTCGCGGATCCACCGGTTCCCGCCGTCCGCCTCGGCGCCCCTCGCGGTCGCGAGCACCGCGAAGCCGGGGACTGCCGCCGCCTCGCGCAGCAGCTGATTGACGGTCAGCTGCGTGCCGGGATCGGTGAACATCTCCAGACCGTCGACGACGACGAGGCCGCCGCCGCTGGCGGCGAGGTCGTTGAAGAACTCGCGCGCCGTTCCGGGAATGCAGTGCCTCTGAGCGAAGGCGGCCCACCCGCCAGCAGGCGTTGACACCTGCTCCAGCACAATCAGCACGGATTCGCGCCCGACGCGCTCCGCGATGAGCTTCAGGACGCCCGACTTTCCGACGCCGGGGCCGCCCCGAAGCTCGACGAACCGGTTCTCCTCCAAGGCCGCGTTCAGGGCCTCGACCGCGGCGTGCCGCACGAGCGTGACGCCCCCGACGGTCGTGCCGATGCCGGCGAGCGTGTGACGCGCCTGTTGGGCGAGAAGCGCGCGAGCCGCGCGGTAGTCACGGTCGCCCGCGAGACGGAAGCCGCGCCCCACCAGCTTGGCGCGCAGCTCCTCACGATCAATCGCGCCACCGACCTTGGCTATTGAGACCGAAATCTCGATCAGTTCGCTCCACAGGCTCTCCGCTCTGGAGACGTCCTGATCGCCCAAAACCTGACGCGCGAGAGCAAGCCCGTGGGTGCGCGCCAGTGGCGCCGTGGACTCGAAGTCGAACACCAGGATGGCGAAGCGTCGCAGAAAGCCCCAGATCAGATCGTCCTCGTCCGCGATTCCGACCGCCACGAGATTGGCGCGGAACGTGGACACGAAAGACCGCATCTGCTCGCTCGCGACTCCCTTGGCGGCGATGCGGCCGAAGAACTCGCTGCTTGTCTTGGCGACCCGCGCCCAAATCAGAACGTCCTGATAAGGGCCGGAGATGGCCTTGCTCTGGCGCTGCGTTGCGACCGCAAGCAGGTGTCGGTCCTCGGGCATTTCTCGTAAGCTGGTTCGGGCGAGCTGGCCCGCCACCTCCGCAAATATCGAGTCCTTCGGCGAGAAACTCACTTCCCGCTTGGACTGGATCTCCAGCAGCGCCTCTCCCGCCGGCCCAACCCCCTCTAGGATCAGGTCGTCCAGCGCATAGCCCTGATCGATGCCTTGGAACCGAACGCGGGTCAGCTTCACGCCCGGCAGTCCGCGCGGCTCGGTCGCCGCGAGCATTGTCAGCAGGTAGAAGGCGCCTAGCTGACCCTCGATATACACACCGGCCCCGCCCCGCGAGGCTGGGCTCGATGGCCTTTCTGCATCGGCTTCCTCTGCCATGGCCAGGATGTGAAAGCCGGCGAAGCGACCGTCAAGCCGAGGGCCGGCTCACATCGGCGGCGTGCGAATGACAGGACGAAACTCGCGGCCTGTGCCTGAAGCATTGAACTGCTGCTCCGCTGGCAGCTTTCGAGCATGTTTTTTTGGCGGTCTGAACGCCCGAAATGGGGGCGCGAAGCGGTACTAAAGGGAGCACACATTCGACGATGGCAAGGGGCGCAGAGTTGACTTGACGCACGTGCAAAGGCGATCGAAACGAAGCTCAGCCATTCCGGCGGACGCATACAAGCTATGCGTACAAACCACGGGCTGGCGGTCGAGAAAGAACGGCAGTTTTCTAACGGATCTTGTTTTCGGTGTCGCCTCCCGTAGGGGTCACCACTTTTGCGGCAATGCAGCTGGCTCAGCCGTGGCCGAAGCTCACCAGCATCGCGGTGAAGACGAGCGTGAGTGCGCCGATCAGAACCAGGTCACGCAAGACGGTAAACTCCCGAGTCAGCAACTTGCCAGACCCGGTCCCCTTAGCGTGACCCCGTTAACGGTCTGTGACGTGCTGCACTCGCCGTCCGATCAACGGGCGCCCCGATCGCGAGCGCCGCTGCGCCGCGCCCAGCAGCCCGAAGCCCGCGATCAGCATCGCCCAGCTTGCCGGCTCCGGTACATAGGTCGGGGCGCCGGAAATCGTCAGGACGCCGGTGATCCGTCCATCCTGAAAGCTGCCGAAATAGGTGCCGTTTGTGTCCAGTCTCGCCGTCTTGAAGATCACGCCTTGAGTGATCAGCGGCGTCGCGATGTCCCCGGTAACCCAATATTCGCCGGTGAAGGAGGGAACGGCGGCCAAAAAGACGCGAGTGCAATCGGCGATCCCGTTCACCTGACACGCCACGTTGCTGCCGGGCTCGAACTCATACTGCCTGAACGCCGGGGGATCTGGTTGAACCAGGTAGCGCGGGAGTTCAACGCTCGCACTTCCGTCAAATCCGCCGAACAGGTCGGTCTTGATGCTGAGCGTATAGGTGACCGCAGCCCGGGCGGGTGCTGGTAGTGCCGCAAGAACAAGGGCCAGCAGCAGGACTCGCATGAGCTTCTCCCGTCAGTGCCCACCCACGACCGATCATAAGCCGAAGTGGAGCAGGATGCGATACCCTCTCTGCTTCCGCGCGGTCATCGGAAAACGACCGTTCGAATTCCGTTCAAGAACACGCGCCGCTCCGCCGTCCAGCGTACAGCGCGGGCGAGCACCCTGGCCTCGATGTCGCGCCCTATCCTCACCAGATCCTTTTCGGTGGATCGGTGATCGACCCGCTCGACATCCTGTTCGATGATCGGACCCTCGTCGAGGTCACTGGTGACGAAATGCGCGGTGGCGCCAATCAGCTTCACGCCGCGATCATGTGCCCGTTTGTAGGGCTGCGCGCCCTTGAAGCTAGGCAGAAAGCTGTGATGGATGTTGATACATCGCCCGGCCAGCCGCTCGGCCAGGTCCGCCGACAGCACCTGCATATAGCGGGCGAGGATGAGGTATTCGGCTCCCACCTGCTCGAACAGCGAGAGAAGCTCCGCCTCCTGTTTCTCCTTCCGATCCGGCGTCACCGGAAGGTGGTGAAACGGCACATCGTTCCACTCGGCCAAGGCACGCAGGTCCTGGTGATTGGACACGACGCCCACAACCTCGACCGGCAGCCCGCCCGTTTTCCAGCGATGCAGCAGGTCGTTCAGACAATGGCTGCCCTTCGACACGGCGATCAGCATCTGGGGCCTATGCGCCGCCGGCATCAGCTGCCACTCAAGCGATAGCCGATCCGCCACTTTGTTGAACCCGGCGCGCAGATCGTCGAGCCGGAGCGACTGATCGCCTTTAAGCGTAAACTCGACCCGCATGAAGAATCGCCCGGCATCCAGATCGGCATATTGCTGACTGTCGACGATGAACCCGCCGAGGCTCGAGATATAGCCACTGACCGCTGCGACGATGCCCGCGCGATCCAGGCAGGAGAGCGTCAAGATATAAGCGTTGCCCGACTCGTTCATCGAACCCCCACAACCCTGTCTTGTTCGATGAACTAGATGCGTCTGCAGCCGATCTCCACAGACAGGTTTCAGGGGATCGCAACGAAATGCTCGGGGATGTACCTTGAGCCAAACATGGGCCCGATATGGGCATCGTGCCCGCTGAAATCGGGCAGTGGCGACAGGTGAGGAAAGGCCGGGTCGAGCGAATCTGCCCTTACGCCAATGACATCCGAGGAGATTGCGGACTCCTCGAGTCCGCTGAAATCAAGCGTTTCGCTCAGGCTGGCTCCGCCGATCGGTGTGCCGAACAGCGCACCCAGCGAGTTGCCCGCGGCCGAGGACACCGGTGCAGCCGATTGTACAGCGGCACTGCCATAGCCCACATCGGAGCGCATCAGATGGGCGACTTCGCTCGGCGAGATCAGGTTGAGCCCTGCCTTTTCCCAAGGCGTTACCTTCAGGTTCACGTTGTCGACCAGGGCGAGCTTGGTTACGCCGGTCAGCACGACAATGTCCTCGGTCAGATTGTTCTGAACCAGGACGTTGTCTGTATCCTGCAGGCGGATCCAGAAGGAGGCGGCGTCGCCTTCCTTCGACAGGACAGTGTTGTCGACGATCGCCACGCCGCGACCGCCCTTCACCGTGATCCCGTTATACTGCTCGTTGCCATACAACAGGTTGTTCTTCACCAGGACATTGGTGAAGCCGAATGTGCCAGGGTCAGAGATGAAAATGCCTTGCGGTCCCTTGCCAGCGGTCTGCAGCATCACGTTGTTCGTGATGGTGATGTTCGACGAACCCGTCGGCATGTTGGTGTTGAAGAGCTGGATGGCGTCCGGATGATCCCCGGCTAGAGGGAAGAATCGATCGAACGTGTTGCCGTCCACGACGAGATTATTCGTGCCGGCAATCTCGAACCCATCAAGGGCAATGTCGTGCACGTCGTTACCGACGATCTTCACCAGGTTCGAACGCTCGACGATAAGGCCGATCCGAAGCTGCTCGAACGAGGAGTCCTTGAGGACCAGGCCGGTGACATTCGAGACATGCAGCCCGCGCCCGTCGTTGGTGGGATCGCCATCGAGAGACCCATGGAACCGGATCCGATCAAAGGTGATGTTCGTGGAGTCGAAGGCGGCGGCCATCTTAGTGAAGTCAGGCTCACCCGCGGCAAGTGGCCTGCCGACGTCGAGCGAGACGAGCGACAGGTTCTTCGACGACCGCACTTCAAGATTGTTGAACGATGCGAGATTGCCCGCGTCTTCGGAAATGACAGTGACTGGCGATGTAAAGTTGTAGTTCTTGAAGCCGAAGGAGCCATAATTTCCCGAAGCCAACTTGATGATATCGCCGCCCGTCGCCTGCGAAAGGGCTGATGAAAGCTGGGTCGCGTTTGTAACTCTGAACTCGGCCACGACGGACTCTCCGGCAACTCGTTGTCGGTGTCCGCACTAGGGTCCTGAGTGTTGCGACGTGGTTCGTGCCATTGGTTAACGGCGGAAGAAGCGGTTCTCGCGGCTCACGGCCGGCCCACTCTTCGGAGCGACAGGGGTTGAAAGCGAGGCCCGACTGCGCTTGGGAAGCTGAGGGCGGCTGAGACCGTCGGCAGTCGCTACGCGCGTAAATCGGGGGTGAACATGCTTGACCGTGCGATGCTTTGGCCCAGGCTTCTCGCCACGGCCGAGCGATTTCCCGACCGCCCTGCGGTCGAAGCCGGCGCAGATCGTCTCACCTACGCGGAACTTGTCGCGCGTGCGAAGGCGATCGCGTCAGCGGTGCGGGGCCTGCCCACCGAACAGCTCGACCGGGTCGCGGTGGTCGGCGGCAAAGTGCCGGACACCTATGCCGCGATTGCCGGGATCCTGCTCTCTGGCGCCGGCTACGTGCCGCTCAACCCGACCTTTCCGATCGAGCGGAACACCGCCATGGTGGAAGCGGCAGGGTGCAAAATCCTGATCGCCGAAGCATCTCAGCTGGATCTTGCCCGCCGCATCGCGGAGCGAGTGACCGGCCTCACCATTCTTGATCTTGCGGAGCCGATGCCCGACACCGCGGCGTGGACGCAGTCCGCCCTCGCAGAAGATGCGCTAGCATATATCCTGTTCACCTCCGGCAGCACCGGCAAGCCGAAGGGCGTTGCCGTCGCTCAACGCAACGTGACGGCTTTTATCGACGCCATTCTGCCTTTTTACGACCTCAACGAAGCGGATCGCTTCAGCCAGGTATTCGACTTCACCTTCGATCTATCGGCATTCGATATCTTCATCGCCTGGCAGGTGGGCGGCACCATTTGCTGTCCGGGCCGGAAAGACAATCTGCGCCCTGACCGCTACATCCGGGACAATGGCCTCACCGTTTGGTTTTCGGTTCCTTCCACCGCGATCTTCTGCAAGCAGGCAGGCATTCTGAAGCCGGACGCTTTCCCGGGCTTGCGCCTAAGCCTTTTTTGCGGAGAGCCGCTGCCCGCGTCCGTAGCAGAGGCCTGGGGTGTCGCGGCGCCGAACGCGCCGGTCGAGAATCTCTACGGTCCTACCGAACTTACAATCGCATTCACGCGCTATCGCGTCGACCCGGCTACCCTGTCGGACCTGGCGGAGAACGGGATCGTGCCGATCGGTGCCGCGCTCCCGGAGATGCGGATCAAGGTGGTCGATGAAAGCGGCGCCGAAGTCGGTCCCGGAGAGGTCGGCGAACTGATCGCTACGGGACCGCAGCTGACGCTCGGCTATTGGCAGGATCCGGAGCGCACCCAGGCTGCCTTTTTCGTGCCCGAAGGGGAGACGGAGACCTTCTACCGCACGGGCGACCGTGTCCGAAGTGCCGCCGGCGATCGGCCGATGACGCATCTCGGCCGGCTCGATGGGCAGATCAAGGTCCGCGGCTATCGGGTCGAACTCGGCGAAATCGAAGCCGCCGTCCGCAACGCGTCAGGCCGCGACGGCGTGGTGGCGCTCGGCTGGCCGCGCAGCGAGAGTGCATTCGGTGGCATCGAGGTCTTCGTGCAGGGGCAAGAACTGGGTGCGGAGGTGGTCGAACGCCTTAGCGCCACCCTGCCCGACTATATGCGCCCGCGCCGCATTCATTATCTGGACGCACTGCCGGTGAACGCAAACGGTAAGTTCGACCGGAACGCCCTCACCCGTATGCTGGAGGCGATGGGCTAGCTCGATCTCAGAGCGGCCGCATCTTGCGGGCAAAAGACTTGACGGAGTTGAAGCCCAGCGGCTCGGTGCATCGTGCGATCGGCACGGCCGGATTGCCTTGAACCACAGTGAGCGGCGGCACCGACTTGCTGACGACGCTGCCGGCCGTGACCACGGCGCCTGCGCCAATCACGACATTAGGAAGGATGATCGAACCAACACCGATATAGGCGCCCTTCTCAATCTTCAGGCCTTCGGTTCCGCCGAAATGAGCAATCAGCGTCGTGCGAACGCCGATCATCACATCGTCTTCGATCTCGATCAGCCACGGACGGTTTGTTTCCAGGATCGAGTCATAGCCGATGAAGACATTGTCCCCGATCTTCACTCCCCTCGCCCGATGCAGACGCACACGGAAGGACGGTCCCCCAGGCGACAGCCGGGCGATGAGCTGGAGCAGGCGGATCTTGAGCGATTGCCATTTGCTCGGCTCGTAGTAGCCGTATCTGAGCTTTTCGTCGGTCATCGAAGCTTCCGGTTCGCCAGGCGGCAGTTGGTCTGCCCCGATTAGGCTGTTGCGCGTTCCGCCACAAATCGGCTGAGCGGACCGACGATGGTCATGTCGTCGGGATCCAATTCTTCGAAGTCGATATTTTCGCCGAAGCGGCTTTGCAGGTCCTCGATCAGCCCGAACACGCCAAGGGAGTCGATCAGGCCGCTGGTGAGCAGGTCGAGATCATCGGATACATTCTGGCTGTCGAGCGCATGAGCCCCATTCGACTGGGCATTCACATAGCTCACGATCGCCTGCTTGACCTCGTCAGCGGTCACAACTCACTCCCTGTTGATTTTCGGACTTGCTGCGGAGAGCCCCGAGCCGTCCGGAGCGCGGGGTGCTTATCCGAGCGCTGTACCTGATTCAATCCACGCGTTGGCCTGCAACATTGGACCAGGAATGGTTTACCAATGCTCAACCGAGCCTAAGGCAAGAACGCGGCATTGAAGCCGGGCCGCAGCCGCTGCTAAATCCGATCAAGAATGCGTTTAGCGATTCATGGTCGGCCGCGAACAGGATGAATATGGGCACGTTAGCAGCCGCAAACGAGTTTTTCGCCAGGCTGTCGAGCCGACCGGCGGTGCTTCCGCCCTATACGCAGCCGAAAAGTACAATTCAGAAGCTGATCCGCAACACGTTCCTTTATGGCGTGCTGATCGCCATGGGCCTGTTTTACGGCCTCAGCGTTGCGCTCCTGCCTCCGATCCTGTTGATGTATTTCAGCCTTCCTATCGCACTGATCGCGCTTGCGGTGGTCTGGGCCCTCCCTGAGCGGGACGACCGCGCCCCCACGAGAATGGTGCAGCGCCTTTTTGTCCTGCTCACGCTCGCGCTAATGCTGTGGCCGGATTACCTGGCTATGCAGATTCCCGGATTCGCGTGGATTTCACTGCGCCGGCTGGTTGCGATCGGGCTCGCGATCGTGTTCTTGATCTCACTGTCCTCCTCCCCGCAGCTTCGTACCCAGATCAAAAGCGTCGTCGCCACGAACAAGGGATTCTGGCTGCTGATGGCCGGCTATGTCGCCATTCAGTTGCTCACGATCCCGATGAGCGACCAGCCGCCCCGCTCTTTCAACCTTGTCTTCAACCAGTTCTTCGTGTGGACCCTGCCACTGCTGGTTGGCGCCTGGTATTTCAGCAAGGTCGATAATCAGCTGCGCTGGACCAAGGTGTTTTTCGGTGTTGCCGCCGTCCAGTTGGTGATCGGCACGCTCGAATATTTCAACGGACGCCTGCTCTGGGCCGATCATATTCCCACCTTCCTGCAGGTGCAGGACGAGGTGATCAGCCGCATTCTGTCGGGCGCGTGGCGGGACGGCAAATACCGCGTCACTTCGACCTTTTCGGTATCGCTCAGCTTCGCGGAATATCTGGCCTGCGTGGTTCCCTTCATTCTCTGGAAAATCTTCAACCAGAAGAACATGTGGAAGGTCGTCCTGTGGGCGGCGTTCGACATCGCGTTGCTGACGATGATCGTGCTGACGCGGTCTCGGCTCGGGATTGTCGGCTGGCTGACCGCTCATGCATTGTTCGTGTTCTTCTGGGGGGTCAGGCGCTGGGCTCGGGAGCGTAGCGACATCATTGGGCCAGCCGTCTCGCTATTCTATCCGGCTATGGTGGCAGTCTTCGCCGTTGCCATGTTCACTGTCGATGCGGTGCGGGTGCGGACGATCGGCGGCGGCTCCACGGGTTTCTCGGACGACGGCCGGAAGATCCAGTTCGAGATGTTCTGGCCCAAGCTCTTCGACAATCCGATCGGCAATGGCGCCGGCCAGAGCGCCGTTACATTGGGTTACCGACAGCCGGGCGGACTGCTGACCGTCGACAGCTACATCATCACGCTTGGCATGGACTTCGGCGTGGTCGGAATCCTGTGCTTCTATGGCATGCTGATCCTGGCGGCGACCGCGTGTCTGAAGGTCTATATGGACAACAGGGCGAGCGACGACGGCCTGGCGCTGGCCGCAGCCGCGGCAATCGTGTCGTTCGGCACGACCCGCTTGGTCCTTAGTCAGGTCGATACCGTCCCGATCCTGTTCCTGCTCCTCGCCTTTGCCATGGGCGTTTGTTACCGCCACCGCCTGCCAGCAGGTTCGCCGGCCGTTGGCACCCCCATCTTCAGGTCCCCTCAGCGGATCGTGCCGGCCTGATCTGTCGTTCGCCGCGCTGTGGTGCCGGCGGAAAGGCGTGGGCGCGGGCGCCCTCGCTTAAACGTGCAGCAACCGCTTTTGGCGGCGGCCAGCCCATCGTTCCGGCAAGCACGGCATAGGCTTCCTTGCGGCCGACTTTGACCAGCACCTGCGCGGCCTTGGCTGCTCCCCAGAGCCGGCCGGAAGCGACGCTCTTCGGAAAATGGCGCTGCAAGAACCAGACACGATTACGGTGGTTGAAGTAATTAGCGAAGCTCGATGCCGCTTTGGACAATGTGCCAGAGCCGATCGACGTGCCGCCAATGTGCAGGACCTCTGCTCCCGGCACCAGCTCGATGGGCTGGCTGCCGCGGCGAAACGCCCAGTCGACTTCCTCATAGTAGAGGAAATAATCTTCGGTCATGAACCCTACTTCGGCAAGGAACGCCGGAGAGACCACGAAGTTTGCGCCGGAGACATAGTCCAGCTGGTTGGCGTTGGGCAGTGGAGTAGTGCCGGCCGCTTTGCCGCCGTTCAGGGAGGAGCAGACTCCCGACCTGCGGTTGACCTCGCCCCCGTCAGTCTGAATGATTTCGGGATTGTCTGCGAAAAGGCAGCGGCTGCTCAACAGCCCGAATGGGCCGGCACATGCACGCTCCATCAGCCGGCGCGGGGTGGCTGGCGGCACCACCACGTCAGGGTTCAGCACCCAATAGCCGCTGAGGCTCTGATCCTGCGCCAGGAAAGCGAGCCCCTGATTGACCCCGAACGCATAGCCGCCATTAGTGCCTGACCGGATCACTGTGAGCCGCAATGGCTCGGCGTCTGAGGCTCCGCGGTTTACGACCTGTATCTGATCCGCGGGAAGCGACCGCGCGGCCGCCACCTCGATCATTCCGAGGGTATTGTCCGAAGACTCATTGTCGACGATCACGATCCGCAGCCGCTCGCTCCCTTCGGCGGCGAAGAGGCTCTGCAGGCATTTGTCGATTACTGTTTCGGAGTTGAACGTCACGATGATGACGCCGAGAGTGGCTTGCTTCACATATGCTCCGCTGGTGAACAGCAAATCGGGGCCAAGGCGCTGAAAGTGGCGGCCTTGTGAGAGAAGATCGCGCCGCGGGCAAGTTCGCGGCCCCAAGAAAGGGTATCGTATGGCCGCAACGGTCGGCTCGATCACCAAATGGTGCGCCCTGGCTCTAGCTGGGCTGATACTCACCTATGCAGTTGCATGGACTGGCTACCGGTCGATGAAACTGAGTAAACTTCGTCCAGTCGAACTGCCGGATATGGCCTCTTGGCGTGGGTCTGAGACAGCTTCCTGCCGTGCACTGTTCGTCGGCGACTCGCGGGTGGCGCACTGGCCGCTCCCCTCTCCATCTGGTTGGACAGTGGGAAAGCTCGGATATCCAGGGCAGACCACAGCGAACATCCTGCGCGCAGGGCTTAAGGAAGTGAACCGGACGCGGCCTCATGCCGTTATTCTGCTGCTGGGTGGGAACGACGCCGTCGCGGCTAGCTTCATGCGCGGAGAGCGGCGTGACGCCCAGGTGAGAGCTTCGCTTAAGGTGTTCGATTCCTTCGTAGGTGAAGTCAGAAGACGCGGCACGCGAGCTATCATGATCATGACGATCGTTCCGTCGATTAAACCGCCCTGGTGGAAGCGTTTACTACTGGGTTCAGCTCCGACCGAACTCAGCCACACCATCAACCTCGGCCTCAAGGCCCTCGCCGCGCGGCGGGGAGCACTGATGCTCCATCCAGCTGATGTGCTGCTGACGGAGAGAGGCACCCTGCGCCCCGGATACAGGCGCGACGACGCGCACTGGACGCCTGCGGCATACCGGGCTCTGGACCGCCAGGTGCTGGAAGCACTCTCCTCCGCGAGAATAGGCTGCCAATTGCCCCGTTGACAGTTTGGTCCCTAGCCGCTGTTGCGCGGTCCGAGCGGCGACCGAGAGGGCGTTGCTAAACGACTCTGTAACTCTATGGTGCCAACGCCTCACACCTCCATGGCCGGCTGCCGAAGAGCGTGAGCGACAATCTCGATCGGAACGGGTGAAGCCTTCGGGCAACACCAGGCATGACATGAAAGGACCTGTTCTTGGACAAGCTCCACGGCCTTGTGGCCAAGGCTCTGATGATATCCGAAGACAAAGTCACCGACGCGCTCGAGTATAACAGCATTCCCGAATGGGACTCGGTGGCGCACATGGCGATGGTGACCGAGCTTGAGGATGCGTTTGAGGTGATGCTGTCGACCGACGATATCGTTGCCATGTCCTCGGTCGGCAAAATCCGGGAAATTCTCCGGCCTTACGGTGCCGATGTCTGACGATCTCAGCGGCCGGGTTGCGCTGGTCACCGGCGGCGGCCGCGGCATCGGCCTTGCGACCGCCCGCGCCTTAAAAAGGGCTGGCGCGGATGTGTGGGTGAATGTCCGCAGCCCTTCGGCTAAGATGGCAGCTGAGTTTCCGGATCGGATCGTCCAGTTCGACGTGACTGATTCAGCCGCAGTGCGCGCGGGCTTTGTCCAGATCCAGGGAGCCACCAAGCGGCTCGACATTCTTGTCAACAATGCCGGCATCTTGAAGGATGCCGTCATCGAAATGGCGGCCGTCGACACGATCGATGAAGTGCTGCGCGTCAATGTGCGCGGCGTGATCCTCTGCTCCCAATATGCAGTACGGCTCATGGGCCGCGCCGGCGGCGGCTCAATCATCAACGTCGCCTCGATCATCGGCCGGTTCGGCAATGCAGGCCAGTCGGTCTATGGCGCCAGCAAGGCAGGTGTGATCGGCGCGACGCTGAGCCTGTCGAAAGAACTGGCCAAGCGCCAGATTCGGGTGAACGCGGTCGCGCCAGGCGTAATCGACACCGACATGATCGCGGCGCTGCCGGCAGAAAAGCGTGAGGCGCTGGTCGCCGGGATCGGGATGGGCCGGGTCGGCACGGCCGAGGACGTAGCCGATGTCTGCCTGTTCCTGGCGTCAAACGCCGCCAGATACGTAACCGGTCAGGTGATCGGAGTGGATGGCGGCCTAGTAATATGAACGCCTGGGCGCAGTTGATCGAGAGCCATGGCGGCCGACCTTTCGTCGATGACGATGAGGGCCGCTCCTTCAGCTATGCGGACGCCCTGTCCTATGGCCGCGCACTGCTTGCTCCAGTCGGCGACCAACGCGCCTTTGTCGTCCTCCTTTGCTCCAACGCGGCACCCTCGATAGCCGCCTACCTTGCTCTGCTCGCTTCCGATCATGCCGTATTGTTGGTCGAGCGGGATCTGGCGGCCGAACGGCTGACCGCCTTGCTCGGCCTTTACAGTCCCGATGCCGTTGTCGATCCGCTCGACGAGACGCCGGTTCGCAGGTTGAGAGGCGGCACGGAGCTCCATCCCGACCTGGCGCTTCTGCTTTCTACTTCGGGAAGCACGGGATCGCCGAAACTTGCGCGGTTCACCTCATCTGCAATCCGGGCCAACGCCGCGTCAATCGCCGAATATTTGAACCTCACTCCCGACGAACGGCCGCTGCTGCACCTGCCGACCAGCTATTCCTATGGCATGTCGGTCATCAATTCCCATCTGCTGGTCGGCGCACCGCTTTCGGTCACCGCCTGTTCGCCGATGCAGCCGGGCTTCTGGGACCGCCTCTCGGCCGTGGAAGCGACATCCATCGCAGGCGTTCCGTTCCACTACGACATGCTGCGACGGTTCGGAACTGCGAAGCTTGAGCTGCCGCACCTGCGCACCCTCACCCAGGCCGGTGGAAAGCTGGCACCTTCGCTCGTGAAGTTGTTCGGCGGCTGGGCGCAGCAGACCGGGCGACGCTTTTTCGTCATGTACGGCCAGACCGAAGCCGGTCCGCGCATCTCCTATTTGCCGCCGGAACGCGCGGCGGAGGCCCCCGAAAGCGTCGGCATCGCCATTCCCGGCGTCGAGCTCAGCTTGCTCGACGATGCTGGCCAGCCGATCGAGGAAGCCGGGGTCGCTGGCGAGCTCGTCTGCCGATCTCCGGCCATCATGATGGGCTATGCGCTGTCGGCGTCCGATCTCTCGCGAGGTGACGAGCAATGCGGGCTGCTCCGTACCGGCGACGTGGCCCAGCGGAGCGAGGATGGTCTCATTACCATTGTGGGGCGGAGTGCGCGCATGGTGAAGCTCTACGGGGTTCGCGTGAACCTGGACGATGTCGACGCGCTCCTGCTGTCGCGGGGCTATCGTGCGGCCGCCTTCGGCGGAGACGACCAGCTGAAGATCGCTGTCGAGGGTGCCGATCCGAAAGTCGTGAGGGCCCTGATCATCGAAAGCTTCTCCTTCCCGCCGCGGGGCTTCGATGTGCGCAGCCTTCCGGCGATACCGCGCGCTGCATCCGGCAAGGTCCTGTATGCAGACATTGCTCGCCACTGGGACGACGGGCTCGCAGCATGATGGGCGGGCAAGAATTATTTGGCGGCCCCGCCTATGGTCTGGATCGTGCGGCCAAAGGTGCGGCTCTCGCTGCGGTCCTGCAGGAGTTGACCGAGCATCACGCCCGCAATTGCGAGCCCTATCGCAACATCTTGCAAGCCTATGGGCCCCGGCCCACCGGCGGCGTCGAGGACATTCCCTTCATTCCGGTTCGTCTTTTCAAGCAGCTGGATCTCCGCTCCATTCCGCAGGAAAGCGTGTTTAAGACGCTGACTTCGTCAGGCACCACCGGCCAAACGCCGTCCCGCATCTACCTGGATGCCGAAACCGCCGGCGCGCAATCGCGCGCCTTGGCCAAGATCGTCACCGATTTCATCGGCCCGACCCGCCTGCCGATGCTGATCATCGACCATCCGAGCACGGTCAAGGATCGCCGTACCTTTTCGGCGCGCGGCGCCGGCATTCTCGGCATGATGACCTTTGGCCGGCAGCATGCCTATGCGCTTTCGGACGAGACAATGGAGCTCGATTTCGATCAGCTGGACGGGTTTGCCGAGCGCCATGCCGGCCAGCCGATCGTCGCGTTCGGATTCACCTTCATGGTCTGGCGCTATTTCCTGCAGCAGCTCGAGCGGGCCGGACGAAAGCTCCCGTTCGAAAATGGTATATTGTTCCACAGCGGCGGTTGGAAGAAGCTCGAGGACGAAGCTGTTTCCAACGAGCGCTTCAAGGAAGCGGCCGCCGAGCTGGCCGGCTTCAGCCGTGTGCATAATTTTTATGGAATGGTCGAGCAGGTCGGCTCGGTCTTCATGGAATGCGAGGCCGGGCGGTTGCACACGCCCGCCTTTGCCGACCTTATTGTTCGCGATCCGCTCAATTGGGCGCCGCTTGCCATTGGCCAGGAGGGGATCATCCAGGTCCTCTCCATCCTGCCCCGTTCCTACCCGGGCCATTCGCTGCTGACCGAAGATCGCGGCGTGATCACGGGGGAAGACGATTGCCCGTGCGGCCGGCTGGGCAAGACCTTTCGAGTGCAGGGGCGCATTCCGATGGCGGAGCTGCGCGGCTGCTCCGACACCCACGCGGCGCAGGCATCGTGAGCGCACCCGCCCCGATGAACGCGATCCAGGTCGTCGCTCCGGCAGGTGGCAGCGTCGAGCGGGTGTTCGCTGCGCGCTCGGCGGCGCCGTTTTCCCCCGAGCGACTGGCCTTCGTGCACGAGCTTGGCCGTGCGATCATGCGCAGTCCGGAAGCGCGAGCGATGCCGGAACTCGTCGCGCTCGGCTTCTGGGCACGCCCGGCAAACGTCCAGCAGATGATCCCGCAGGCGAACGACACCGGGCTGCTTCGCCTCGCGCGCGGGCTCGCCTTTCACATCGCGCCGGCCAATGTCGACACGATCTTCGTCTACTCGCTGCTGCTTTCGGTGCTCGCCGGTAACCGCAACATCGTGCGGATTTCCAGCAAGGAATCCGAACAAACCGGTTTGCTCCTTCGCTTGATCCAAGACGCGCTGGAGCAGGTCGGCCCGGATACTCGCGAAAGCCTGGCCATTGTCCGCTATGAGGCGGACCGCGCTATCAATGATTATCTGTCGGCTCGGTGCGACCTGCGCCTTGTCTGGGGCGGCGACGCGACCATCGCGACGCTGCGGCAAAGCCCACTTGCGCCGCACGCGACCGAACTCAACTTCCCGAACAAGCTTTCCGGTGCGGTAATCGATGCCGCCGGCTGGCTCGCGCTGGCGGATCGGGACGAGCAGGCGCGGCGCTTCTCCAACGATGCGCTCTGGTTCGGGCAGCAAGCCTGTTCATCGCCGAGGTTCATCTTCTGGCGCGGCCCTGAAGCACTGGTGCAGCAGGCAGCCGAGGACTTCTGGACTAGGGTCGAGAGTGCGGCCGCCAAAGCGGACTTGCCGTGGTCACCGCGCGCTGCGGTCGACAAGCTTGTGGCCGAGCAGCTCCAGGCATCGCGCGGCGGAACCCGGATCCGGTCGACGATGAGCAATCGGGTGCGCGTGATCCAGGCCAGGAGTTTCGAGACGGACGACTGCCTGGGTGCCGCGGAAGGGTTTTTCGTCGAGGCCCGCATTGATGCACTGCACGACCTGCTGCCGCTGGTGCAGCGGCTTTGGCAGACGATCGTATCGATCGGCGTACCTGCGGCGGACTGGCAGGCATTCCTAAGCGAAGTGCGTCCACATGGTATCGACCGGATCGTGCCGGCGGGCGCGGCGCTCGATTTCAGCAAGGTCTGGGACGGTCAGGACTTGTTGGACGCGATGACCCGACGAGTCGATCTCTCCCGCCTATGACCGCTCATCCGACCGCCAAAGCACGCAGCGTCGACAGCTTCCGCGGCGACACGCAGGCTCTGTCCGAGCTTATCCGAACCAGCTGGGCAGAGAATGATCAGGCGCTGATGTACGAACCGGAGTTCCTCGAATCCGTCCTTCGCTATCCCGGAGCGGGTCCGGAGCTGGCGCCGACAATGTATGAGGGGGAGCGGCCACTGGCCTTCGGGGCGGCCTTTCCCCGTCGTGCCCTGATGAACGGCCGCGAGCTTCGCCTGGGACTCGGCGCAATGATAACCGTCGCACCTGAGCTGAAGGGCTTGGCCGGCGGCCTCATTCTCCGCGAAACCGCCCGGCGCGTGCGGCAGGCCGGGCTCGACGGCATGATCCATTATGCGGTCGAAGGCGATCCGATGGCGCCGATGCTGATCCCGCTCTGCCGGGCGATGCGGCTACCCACCGCGAAGGTCTTTACGGTCGGCTATTATACGCGAATGCTGTTTCCAAAGCCGGCCATCGATCACGGCGGAGACCCGGATGCGGTCGAGGCGCTGCTGACCCTGTCAGACACCGTTGACGCGCCGTTTCGACGTGTGTGGACCCGCGAAGAGGCCGAGTGGCAGTGCTGCCGGCGTGTTGGCGCCGTATCGCTACGCTATTCCGTCGAAGACAGGTTCGGAGTGGCCGCCGGATACATCCAGAAGCTGGCCGATCCGCCGCAGCCCGCAGCCTTGTTCATCGACGATCTCCACTGGGGAACGCTGACGGAAGACGAGCGGCTGGATATGATACAGGCTTTGTTGGCGAAAGCGGCGGCACGGGGTGCCCGGCTTGCTGTCGTGCCACGCCTGCGCTTCTTCGACGAAGCCCCGCTCCTTGCCGCGAAGTTCAAGCCTTCCAACCGGGCTATCCATGCCTTCCTCTCCCTTTGGCACAGCGAGCTCCCGCAAGAAGAGTTCAAAGCCTATTATATGGACGTTTGGTAGCCGCGCCTGAACCTACCGCGTCGACACGCGCGCCTTGTAGGCAAGAATGTCGCGCACCTGCAGGAGAGCATGGGCGCGAGGAGATGGGTGCGAACCGTCTTTCGAGAATGCCTCGATAATTGGCGCACCCGCTGCCGCTGGCAGCGCGCCACTTCCGATCGTGGCGATGCCGTTCTCTACCCCGAGCACGATCACGCGGGCGAACCTTCCATCCAGCAGGGACGACCGATACTGCAAGACCATGCCCGCTTGAGGGGGCGCCGTGAGCGACAGCGTTCTGGCCCCCTGCTCCACACCAGAGCTCAACTGAGCCCGGTAGGATGAAGGCGGCTGCGGAGTGCCGAACTCGGCGCCACCGTTCGATGAGGCAGAGCCCGTCCACTGGGTGAAGCTGTCTTCGATCAGTCCTTGCTTCCGCAACCATGCGTTCTTGGACGGCACCCCCTTGTCGCTGACCAGTGTGCGCAATCGCGGGACCATGCCGTCAGGGCTGCGAAACGCCGGCAGCAGCACGAACCTTCCATCGGAGTTGAAAGCGCCGCCATTATTCCCCTCATTATAGACGATCGGTCTGCCCCAGCGCGCCTTCAGCTCGGTCAGGAGCTGAGCAAGCGATCTCTTCCCAGTCTCGAAGTCACGGGGAATCGAGTTCAGCAGGGGTTCGACGATCACCTTGTCGAACGGCCAGTCACCAGTCTCCGCCTTGACGAGATCCAGCGCAGCCCATTTGCCGTCGTTATACGGGCTGACATTCACAAGGCTCTCGAAGTTGCCGCGTTTGTTGAGGAAATAAGCGCCGGGCACGCCGAAGTTGCAGATGGCGAAGCGTTTCGTGGGCCGGCCTGAGACCGGCTCTACCGTGCTATTGTCGTCCAGCGCCCGATCGATTGCGCCAAAGGCACCGCGGTTGCTCCAGTTTCGAGGAGCGAGGTCGTCATCGGAGCCGTACATGGTGCCCGACGGGCCAAGCCCGAGATAGGCAACTGTATTGCGGGCGCCTTGCCCGATCATCATGATTGGCGCGAGAAATGGGCCTCGGCCATTCGCCAGGCGCGGCAAGGGATTCTCCGGTGCTCCGCTGGCACGGTCGTGCCAGGCGGGACCCTCTGCAGAGTCTTGATCCTGAAAAATGCCGGCGGCTCGCTCGAACGATTTCGGATTTCCTGCGACATTGGCCGCCAGGGCTCCCGATGGAACCTCCAAAGCCTCGCCCGAAAAAGCATAATAGACGCGGCCGATTACATGCGTGTTGGCCGGAATTTCGACTCCGATCGCCGGGCTCAGCCAGGCGGAACGGGAACCGTCGAGAGCGGCCATGCCCGAGAAGGACGCGCCCGGCACTTCGATCCACCTTGGGTCCTTAAGCCAGGACGTGTAGATCAGCACTGAACGGATCGTCACACTCCCGCCCCTGATGAACTGGTCTCCGTCCGGGGTCGACCAGAAGCCGGGGAAGAGAAAGCGGGGATTACGCAGGATGTAATCCGGGCTCCAGGTCTGGAACTGCGACGCGCCGGCCCTGACGATGCTGCCGTCTACCGGCAAAGATCTCACCGGGAGCCTGAACCTGGTCGACGCACACCGATATGGTCCCCCACCTTTCAGCGCCGGGGCGCTAGACACCGGCTTGGGCTGGGGTGATTGCGTTCGCGCATAATGGCCATAGGCGAAGAAGAGAAGAATGGGTGCGCTCAGCGCCAGTGCCAGTTTCATCAGCCTGTCCATTCTTCGGGCGCTCGACGCAGAGCCCGATCATTAGGTCGGGCCCGTGCCCAAGTCGATTCAGCCGATGTCCGAAAGGTTGGGCTCAGCGCACGCCAGTCGAATTTCCGAACGGTTCCGTCGCTTCATCGCGACAGCATCGCACTTGATCGCTAAGTCATTACGGCCCTGTATTCGATTAGGGTTTCGGTAGGCGAAGGGTTGGCTATGAGGCCCAGGCTTTCACGAGCGGGGACATAGCAGATGCCGAGATTTACCGCGGGCCGCGTCGAGCGGTTCGACGTGCTGACCACACGCACCTTCAGCGAAGTGACCGAGGAGCTGTCGCTCACTCCCTTCGCCGAACGCGTGGCGGCGGCGGCAACCGTAACGGTGGATGCGATCAGCAACGACACCGACTATCTCGCCGGCAAGATGTGGGGGATGTACGGCGACAAGACGACGCCGGTGAACATCTATGGCAGCCAGGCCGGTGAGGCGTGGGCCGCCGGCCATGTCGGCTCGATGAAGGTGGCGATCGGCGTCATCGACAGCGGCGTCGATTACACCCATTCCGACCTCTATTCGAACATCTGGCTGAACCAGGGCGAGATCCCGTTCGCGATGCGGGGCCTGCTGGTCGATACCGACCAGGATTCGGTCATCACTTTCCGCGACCTGAACTCGGTCGTGAATGGCGGGTTCGTCACCGACCTGAACCTGAACGGCCGCATCGATGGCGGCGACCTGCTGAAGGACGCCCGCTGGGCGAACGGCGTCGACGAAGCGGGCAACGGCTATGTCGACGACCTGATCGGATGGGATTTCGCGAACGAAGACAATGACCCGTATGACGATCAGGGCCATGGCACCCATGTCGCCGGCACGATCGGGGCGCGGGGCGGCGACGGCATCGGGGTGGCGGGCGTCGCCTGGAACACGCAGATCGTGGCTTTGAAGTTCATGGACTCGACGGGCTCCGGCTATTCCGACGCCGCGGCACGCGCGATTGACTATTTCACGACCGCCAAGAGCAGCAACTACGGCATCGATTTCGCCGCCACCAACAACAGCTGGGGCGGCGGCGGCTATACCCAGCAGCTGCAGGACGCGATCAACCGCGCGGCCAAGGCCGACATCCTGTTCGTCGCCTCTGCCGGAAATGGGGGGTCGGATGGGCTCGGCGACAACAACGACGTGATCGGCTATTACCCCGCCAATTACTCAACCCAGGCGGCAGCGGGCTTCGATGCGGTGATCTCGGTCGCTGCGATCGCCTCCAACGGCACGCTCGCGGGCTTCTCCAATTATGGCGCGGCTACGGTCGACATCGGCGCCCCTGGCGTCGGCATCTATTCGACGCTGAAGGGCGGCGGCTGGGGCTATATGAGCGGCACCTCCATGGCCGCGCCCCATGTTGCTGGCGCGATTGCGCTCTTCTCGGCAGCCAATCCGGGCTACAGCGCCGCACAGATCCGCGCCGAGCTGCTCTCGTCCGGTGCCGCCACGGCGTCGCTCGCCGGCAAGACGGTGACAGGCAAGCGGCTGGACGTGGCGGAGTTCGTAGCCGTCAACGCTCCTGCTCCGAGCCCCACTCCGACGCCTGCCCCCACGCCGACACCCTCACCGTCGCCAACGACGCTTTACGGCACAGTCGGCAATGACACGGTGCGCGGCACTTCGGCAAGCGAGACCATCTACGGCATCGCCGCGTCGGACGCGAAGCTGGGCACCGGCGCGCGCGATTATCTCTACGGCGGAGGCGGTGCCGATGTGTTCGTGCTTGGAGACGCGCGCGGCCTCTTCTACGATGATAAGCTTGCCGCTTCGAACGGCCGCGCCGACTGGGTGATGATCAGGGATTTCGGCGCCGACGACCGCATTCAGCTAAGCGGCGCGGCGTCGAACTATATTCTGCGGACAGAAACCCTCAGCGGCATTGCGGGCACAAGCATCTTCCGCGACGACAATGGCAACCAGAAATATGACAGCTACGACGAGTTCGTAGGCCATGTTTCGGGCTCCGCCGTCGCGCAGGCGCTCACCAAGGATTATCTGGTGTTCAGCGGCGCAACGCCCGTACCCACGCCCTCGCCCACGCCCACGATCTACGGCACTTCCTACAATGACGTGCTGAACGGCACCGCGGCCAGCGAGAAGATCCTTGGTATCGCCAGTGCCGACACAGCGTTGGGAACCGGTACGCGCGACACCGTCTATGGCCGTGGTGGAGCGGACCTCTTTGTGTTGGGCGACGCTCGCGGCCTGTTCTACGATGATCATCTCGCCAACTCCGGCGGACGCGGCGACCATCTACTGATCCGCGACTTCGATACGGATGACAGGATTCAGCTGACCGGCGACATTTCCGATTACATCATCCGGACGGAAACCATCAGCGGCATCACCGGCACCAGCATATTTCTCGACAGCAATGCAGATGCCCGGTGGGATGGCTATGACGAGTTTATCGCTCATGTTGCCGGGCCGACTGCGCCAGCCTTGCTGACGCCTGACTATTTCGTCTTTGTCTAACGCGACGCGAGGACGCTATTCGGCGCTTGCCTGGCCGATAGCGTCCTCGAGCGCCTGGCGGATGTCGTCGAGACCATAGGGCTTGGTGACGGTCGGCGACTTAGCAAAGCGGGGTGGATGTTCGCTATCGCCATAGCCGGTGGCGAAGATGAAGGGGATGCCGCGGGCGGCTAGCGCATCGGCGACTGAGTAGCTGCGCTCGCCGGCGATGTTGACGTCGAGAATAGCTGCCTCGCAGGCGTGGCGGTCGAGAAGGTCCAAAGCCTCGGCGACGCGAAAGGCTGTGCCGCACACGCGGCCGCCCATCGTCTCGACCATGTCCTCCAGGGCGAAGCCGATCACCGGCTCGTCCTCCAGGATGAGAACTGAGCGGCCGTCAAGCACCCTCTGCGCCTTTCGGTAGCGGAGCGACCAGTTCGAAGCGCAGCCCCAATTGCTCGAACGAGAGTTTCGCCTCCCCGCCGAGTTCAGCGGCCAGCCCGCGCTCGATCATGCGGCTGCCAAAGCCGCGGCTTTCCGGTTCTCGCACGGGCGGCCCGCCCTGCTCAGTCCAGGTCAGGCGCAGTCGAGGCGGCTCGCCTTCCGTTTCCCAGCACAGGCGGACGCGGCCGCTCTCGACCGATAGGGCACCATATTTGAGCGCATTGGTGCAGAGCTCGTGGATTGCCATGGCAACCGAGACGGCGGTCTGAGGACGCAGATTGACCGAAGGCCCTTCGATCTCCACCCGCGTCGCCTGAGCACCCAGCGCGGCGAGCACCGACGTTTCGACAATGCGGGCCAGATCGGCCTGCTCCCAGCTCTGCCGGGTGAGGAGATTGTGAGCGGCCGCAAGCGCCGCCAGACGAGCTTCGAATGCGGCGCGGCAGATATCCACCGGCCGTCCGTCGCGGAAACTCTGCTGAGCCAGCGCCTGGACGATCGCCAGCGTGTTCTTCACGCGGTGGTTGAGCTCGCCGACGAGCAGTTTCTGATGCTCTTCCGCGCGCTTGCGCTCGGTGATGTCGATGAATGCCCCGACCGCGCCCTGAAGGCTGCCATCAGGTCCGCGCAATGGCACCGCATTGCCGAGCAGATAAATGGAGCGGCCGTCAGCCAGCTCAACGCGCTCCTCGTGCATCCAGAGTTCCTCGCCCCGCGCGGCACGCTGGACCGGCAAGTCGTTCGGCGAGAGCTCGCGGTCTTCGGCATCGAACACGCGGAACGGCAGGCCGGTGGCCGAGGCGCCGCTTTTGGAAAGATTGGCGCCGGGAGCGATCCCCATCAGGCGGTGGGAGGCGGCATTACCCTCGATGCGCTCGCAGCTCGGATCGGTGGCGATCAATATGGCGGCCGGAGCAGCGTCGAGAACGGCAGCGAAGCGATCGCGGCTGGCGCGCAGCTCCGCTTCCACCTTCTTCAACGGCGTGATGTCCTGCACCAGCGCATACATGCCCAGCACTTCGCCGGAGGGGCTGAAATGAGGCAGGTGCATGACGGCGGTGTCGCGGTGGCCCTGCGGATGCGGGAAGGCGACCTCATATTGCACCGTCTCGCCGGCCAACGCTCTTTCTATCCAAGGCAGGCGCCTCTGGTACATCTCAGGGCTCATGAGGTCGGCGAGCGGCCGGTCCAGCAACTCGCTCAGCGGCCTTCCGAACCACTCCTCATAGGTGCGGTTGAGGAATCGGAAGCGCTTGTCCCGGTCCACATAGGAAATGAGCACCGGCATGGCATTTGAAATGTCGCGCAGCCGTTCTTCCGTCGCTTCCCGCTCCCGAAAGGCGCGTTCCAGGGTCTCGCCGACGGCGTCCACTTCCGGAATGCGCGTGCGCCTGAACGCACCCGCGTCCCCCGCGGCGAATCGATTGGCAGCCAGCGCAAGGCTGGTGATCGCATTGGACAGGCGATTGCCGAGAAACAGGGCCAGGCCGACCGCGAGGATGATCAACGCCGCAGCGACCACCAGTCCGGAGCGGAGCAACGGCCCGCGATAGGTTGCGAGCTGTTCGCGGGGTACGGCGACGATGAAGCTGTACCCTGAGGCCGATCGGCTGAATGAGGCGACGGTCGGGATTCCTTCGAGCGAGACGCTGTCCTTCACGCCTTCGCCGCTTCGGGCCAGCGCGGCGCGCAGGTCCGCGGTCGCCGGCTTGCCGACGAACCGCTCCGGCGCGGCGCTGCGCCATACGACTGTGCCGCTGCTGTCGATGATCGTTGCAAAGCGGGAGCGCGGGATGCGCTGCCGATCCAGGATCCTCTGCAGAAAAGAAGGCTTGAACACGACGGAGAGGTGATGGTCGACCCTTCCGCCCCGCCGCACGGGTACGTCGACGCACAGTATCTGTTTGCTGACAATGCCCTGAGTCAGGTCGCAAATATGCGTCCTGCCCCGGTCCAGCGTCTTAAATGCCTTGATCGGGGGCCTCCCCGTAAGCAGCGGCGCGCCGGCGGGAAGGCGGGTATTGACCAGTTGCTTTCCCCGCCGGTCGCCGATGACGATCCAGGCGTCAGGTCCGGCAAGCAAAGCCCTCGCGCGACGGTCGAATGCCGCATAGTCGCCCCGCTGCAACGCCTCGTCGCCGGCCAGCGCCAGCAGCATCGTCTCGAACTGCCGCAACTGGCCCTCGACCACCTGCGACAGGGCGCGAGTGGTGTCGAGCAGCTGGATCTCGGCGCGCTGCCGCGCCAGCAGATTGATCTCGCGGACGACATAGGCGGCAGCCGCCAGGGTGAGGAGCAGCAGCAGCCCGGTCGCGAGCAGAAAGCGTTGTCGTAACCAACCCACCGGAGCGCCCCTTCGCGGCCGTTCCTAAACATGTTTTCGCGTTCGACAATCGGCCAAGTACGCCCGCTTTTGCTCCCTGCGGCCGATTGGCCTAGAGCGCGGCCATGTCCACGACCTATACGCTCGATACGGCGACCAGCCGCGCCCACCCCACGCCTGCGCCGATGAAGCGGCTGACCGTGCCGGCAGTGCGCGCGCGCAAGGGCGGCGAGCCGCTGGTGATGCTGACGGCCTATACCGTCCGCATGGCACAGCTGCTCGACCCGCATTGCGATATCCTGCTGGTCGGCGACAGCCTGGGCCAGGTGATCTACGGCCTGCCCTCCACCCTGCCTGTCAGTCTTGAGATGATGTGCGCGCATGGCGCCGCCGTGGTCCGGGGCAGCTATCACTCGGTCGTCGTCATCGACATGCCGTTCGGATCATACGAAGCGGCGCCCGAGCTGGCGTTCGAAAGCACCGCGAGGGTAATGAAGGAAACAGGCTGCGCGGGCGTCAAGATGGAAGGCGGCCAGGCGATGGCGGAAACGGTCGAGTTCCTCTCCGCCCGCGGCATACCTGTGATGGGCCATGTCGGCCTGACGCCGCAGTCGGTCAACGCGCTGGGCGGCTATGGCGCGCGGGGCCGGACGAATGCCGAACATGCGAGCATCCTCGACGATGCTCGCGCCATCGCCGAAGCGGGCGCCTTCGCGATCGTGGCGGAAGGGGTGATCGAGCCGCTTGCGAAGGAGATTGCGGCGGCCGTCTCCTGCCCGGTGATCGGCATCGGTGCGTCGGCCGACTGCGACGGCCAGGTGCTGGTCACCGAGGATATGCTCGGGCTTTTCGAACGCACGCCGCGCTTCGTCAAACGCTATGCCGATATGGCCACGCTCGTCAGCGACGCCGCCGCGGCTTATGCGGCCGATGTCCGCTCGCGGTCTTTTCCGTCCGCTGAACAGGTCTACGCGCCGAAGTAGCCGCTTCCGTTCCGGCAAGGCCGCCGCTAAGGTCCGCGCCGCTACCCCCAGGAGATTAGAGTTTGGCCCGTACGCCGCAGACCAACGAAGCATTTCTGCGCGAAGTCGATGAGGAACTGCGGCGCGACGATATGGCCAGGCTCTGGCGCCGCTGGGGCCGCGTTCTCGTCGGCGTCATCGCGGTCGGGCTGATAGCCTTTGGCGGCTGGCTCTGGTGGCGAGACTATCAGGCCAAGCAGGCGGGCGCGGAGGGCGAACGGCTGAATGCCGCGATCGAGCAGTTGTCGCGCAATCAGGTCGATCCGGCGATGCCGGTGCTCAAGGAGCTCGCCGCCTCGTCGCGGCCCGGCTACCGCGCCGTATCGCAACTCGCTTCCGCCGCAATCGCTGCGCAAAAGGGCAATACACAAGGCGCCGTCGCCACCTATGCCGCCGTCGTCAAGGACGAGAAAATCGGTCAGCCCTTTCGCGACCTGGCGCTGATCCGCCAGACCACGACCGAGTTCGACATATTGCCGCCCGACCAGGTCGTCGCCCGTATGCGCCCGCTCGCGCAAAAGGGTCAGCCCTGGTTCGGCAGCGCCGGCGAACTGCTCGCCGTCGCCCAGCTCAAGGCCGGGCGCTCGGCCGAAGCGGGCGCCACCTTTGCCGCGCTGGCCGCCGATCCGGCGGTGGCGCCTTCCATCCGTTCACGCAGCGCTCAGATGGCCAGCGTACTTGGTCTCGACGTTCCCGCTGCTCCTGCCCCGAGTGTTGCCCGATGATCCGTACCGTTCGCGCTTCCCTGTTGCTTGCGGCGATGGTCGCCGTTTCCGGCTGCGGCGTTTTCAAGCCGTCAAAGCCAAAGACCCCGGTGCTCGGCCAGCGCGTGCCCATCCTGGTCAGCGAAACGGGTGCGGAGGTCGACCCGGCTCTGGCCGCGGTCGAAGTGCTGTTGCCGCCTTTAACCGTCAACGAAACCTGGACTCAGCCCGGAGGCAACTCGGCCCATTCGATGGGGCATCTGGGCCTGGGCGCTTCGCCGACCCGCGCCTGGGAGGCTCGGATCGCAGGCAGCACGAACCGTGCCCGCCTCGCCGCTGGGCCTGTAGTCGCTGGCGGCCGCGTTTATGCGGTGGACACCGAAGCGCGGCTGCACGCCTTCGATGCGGCGACCGGCAATCCGGTTTGGACGGCCTTTGTCGGCGATGCGGCGGATGACGATCGCGGCTCCAGCGCCCGGCGCAATGAACGCTCGCTCTTCGGCGGCGGCGTCAGTGTCGAAGGCGACCGACTGTTCGCAACGAACGGTCTGGGCGATGTCGTTGCGTTCAACGCCGCCGACGGTTCAGTCATCTGGCGCAAGCGCCCCGGCAGCCCGCTTCGCGGTGCGCCGACCCTGTCCAACGGCAATGTCTATGTGATGAGCCAGGACAATCAGCTCTACGCGCTCCGTCAAAGCGACGGCAATGTGGAGTGGACCGAGTCCGGCACTCTCGAGGTGTCCGGCGTGTTTGGCGTTGCCGCGCCGGCCGCTGCGCAGGGCACGATCGTCGCCGGCTTTTCGTCGGGCGAGTTGACTGCCTATCGCTACGAAAATGGTCGCCCGGTGTGGCAGGACGCATTGAACCGCACGAGCATCTCGACATCTGTCGGCACCATCTCCGACATCGACGCCGACCCGGTCGTCGATCAGGGCCGTGTCTTCGCGATCGGATCGGGCGGGCGCATGGTAGCGCTGGAACTGGTGACCGGCCAGCGCGTGTGGGAAATCAATGCCGGGGGCATCTCGACGCCGTGGATTGCCGGCGAGTGGCTGTTCGCCGTCACCGACGATGCGCGGCTGCTCGCGGTGGCGCGGTCCAACGGCCGCGTTCGCTGGGCGACACAGCTGAAGCGTTGGCGTAGCGCGAAGAAGAAGCAAGGACCGATCAGCTGGGTTGGACCCATTCTGGCCGGCAACCGCCTGATCGCAGTCTCGAGCGAAGGCGAGATGGTCTATGTGACACCCGGCACCGGAGCGATCGAAGCGACCGTCGATTATGGCCGGCCGGTCAGCCTGGCCCCGGCGGTGGCGAACAACACGCTGTTCCTGCTCGACGATGAAGGCCGGCTGACCGCCTGGCGATAGGCAAGGAAAGGGCCGCGCCCGGCAAAGGCGCGGCCTCTCAACTGTTAGGCACTGAGCTTACTTGCCCGGCTCGCCGTCATTCTCGTCGTTGTCGAGCGCGTTGGCGGTTGCGTTGGCGCCGTTGGCAGCGGCCTCTCCGGTCGCTTCGGCGGCGTTGCCGGTCGCCTCGGCGGCATTGTCCATCGAGTTGCCCGCGGCGTCGAGCGCGTTGTCGACGCTGTTCACGCCCGCTTCGGCGGTGTTCGACACGTCGGTCGCGACCGCATTGGCCGCCTCGGCGGCTTCGTTCTGCGCCTTGTCGGAGCAGGCGGCGAGCGACAGCGCCGCGACCGCGGCGAAGGACAGAGCAATCTTGTTCATTCAGGTCTCTCCTGGTTAGGGCCGCGGCTCTCTAGCGACGCGGTTTATTAGCATCAAGCAACTTCACGGGCAGTTCGTCCCCTCCCCCGCCACCAGATCGAGGCACTTGCCGTCGATTTCGGCCCGCGGGACCGGAAGCGAGATGAGCGAGGCGAGAGTAGGCATGATGTCGACAGTCTCCACGCCAAGCGGCTGCTCGAAGCTCTGCACGCCTTTCCACCAGAAGAGGATCGGCACGCGGCGATCATAGTCCCAGAAGCTGCCATGGGTGGTCACATAGCCGCGGCTCGGATCGGCGACTGGGTTCACCCGCTGCTTCAGCACGACGATCAGATCACCCGACCGGCCGGGCATGTAGGACGCCCGAGCGCGCTCGGCGAGCGACCAGGTTTCGGGAGGCCGGGTCGGCTGCGGCGTGGCGACGATCTCGCTGCCGACCAGCACCTGCTCGACCAAAGGCGACTGGCGGAGCAACGCCGCCGCCCGCTGCAGCACCTTGGCGCGGCGCTTCCGCGGTACCGAGCGCTCGACATAGAGGTCGGCGCCTTGAGCGAGCAGCACCCGTCCCTTGAGCTTCAGTTCGCGACCGATCTGCTCTCCGACCGCCTTCACATCCAGCCGCCCATCGACTCGCTGTGCATCCGGCGCGCCCTGAATGCGGCTGCGTTCCGGCAGGTCGATGCCGCCATGATCGGCGGTCAGCGCCACCGCATAATCGACTCCGCTTCGATCGAGCGTGTCGAAGAAGGCGCCGAGTTCGCGATCGAGCGCGAGCAGGTTGATGCACATCTCAACGCCGGCGGTGCCATAGCTATGGCCGATATAGTCGGTCGCGGACTGGCCGATGGCGATAATATCGGTGGCGGTGCCGCGGCCCAGCTTCATCGAGTCGATCAGGCCAGAGGCGAGCGCCAGAGTCGCCGCGTCGCTTTCGGGCGACGCGCGGAAGCGGCCCATATTGCCGGCCTCGCGGCCGAACCGGTCCGTGCCGACCGTCTTGCCGCCGCCGATCGGCACCGCACGATTACGGGACTCGCAGAGCGCCGGCACCGGCATCGGCTCGCGCGCCTTGGCGAGTTGCGCGGCAAGGCTGGCGCGGAAAGCGGCGACGGCCGCATCCGGCGCAGGCTGACCGGCCATGGTGACGAAGTCGCGGCCGTTCCACCACCAGAGCTGGTCGACCTTGTGCCCGCCCATCATCACCGCGGCACGGTCCTTGACCGATACCGAGACCGAACGAGAGGCGGGGTTCGCCGCTTTCATTCGCTCGCCGAGCGTCGGCACCAGAAGATGCCGAGCCGAGACGGTGTAGTTGCGCGAGGTCGAGCCCGGCACAGTCACGTCTTCGGAGCAATAGACGGTCTTGTCCTCGCGCGCGATAGACTGGTCAAGCCAGTCATTGGCGATGATGCCAGTGCGATAGGGGCGGCTGCCGGTCAGGATCGTCGAATGGCCGGGGCAAGTCTCGGTCGCGGCGTGGCTCTGGTAGCCCGACGGGAACACGACGCCTTCCGACATGCGCTTCAATCCGCCGGTGAAGTGCTGGCGATATTCCGCGAACAGATCGGCGGAGAGCTGGTCGACCGAGATGACGACCAGCAGCTTGGGACGCGGCAGCTGAGCCGAGAGGGGCGCGGCGGCGAGTCCGAGGGTCATCATTGCGGCGGCGAGGCGGAGGATCACGGCGGCTCCTAGAGATTCGTTGGCGGCGTCGGCAGCGGATCGGGCGCCGGCTCGTCGATCGTCTGTGGCACCACCACAGGGGGTGGAGCGGCTTCGGGCGTCGCTTGTGTTGCGGGCGGGTTGCGGCAGAAATCGACGACGCGGCGGATCGCAACCCCGCCGGGGAGGGTCAGCGTCTCCGCTCCCCCGGCAACCGTGATCTGACTTTGCGGCCGCGCCATCGCATTGACGATCGCGTCGTCCAGGCCGGCGCGCGCCTGGACTCGCCCCTGACCGACTTCGCGAGTGCCAAGGCTCGCGCCCGCGCCGCCGGCGGCTAGGCTGAGCGTGCCGCCCGCTCCGGCGCGTTCGAAGACGATCTGCTGGGCGGCGCGGTCGCAGCGGAGCGCGAAGGCGGGAGGCTGGTCGGCCGCTCCATAAAAAGCGGCGCCGTTCACCACCCGCCAAGCCATCGGCGCGCCGACGCCCTCGAGTGCTGCCGAACCGTTATTGCCGATCTCCTCGACACCCGCGACTTTCACTTCTCCGCTGCGCTGCGTGCGGTTGGTGACCGTGCCCGCATCGCAACCGGCGAGAAGCAGGAGCAGTCCAAAGCTATTTCGCGACATAGGCGCGCTGCCCTCCGATCCAGGTTTCGAGCACCTTGATGGCGCGGAGCTGGGCGGGCGTGCTTTCCAGCGGGTCCCCGTCGACCAGCACGAAGTCGGCGCGATAGCCGGGCTGGAGCATGCCGATTCGGTCGTCGGCGAAGCCGGCATAGGCAGCGCCGGTGGTGAAGCCGGCGAGGGCAACCTCGCGGCTGACCCGTTCCTGCGGCTGCCAACCGCCAAAGGGCTGACCGCTTGCATCCTCGCGGCTGATCGCGGCGGCGAGCCCCGGGAAAGGGTTGGAGGACTCCACCGGCACGTCGGAGCCGAAAGCGAGCCTGGCGCCCGCGCGCCGGATCGACTCCCACGCATAGGCACCGGCGAGCCGGTTGGGGCCAAGCCGCGCTTCCGCCATCAGCCGGTCGGACGTCTGGTGCACCGGCTGCATCGACGCGATGATGCCGCTGCGCGCAAGCCGCGGAATGTCGGCGGGGTCGAGCACCTGCACATGCTCGATCCGCCAGCGCCGATCGTCCTTGTAGGAAGGGGCAATCTCCTCGATCGCCGAAATCGCCTGCGCATTGGCACGATCGCCGATCGCGTGGACGGCGACCTGAAGCTTGTCCATCGATGCACGGACGATCAAGTTGCGGATCTTGGCATCGTCCATGAACCCGAGGCCGGTCTCTTTGGGCGCATCGGCATAAGGCTGTTTCAGCCAAGCGCCGCGCGAGCCGAGCGCGCCGTCCGAGTACAGCTTGATGCCGACCATTCGCAGCCGGTCATCATAGAGCCAGGGCGTCGGCCCCGCCCCTGCCACGGTCAGCGCGGGCTCGATGCCTGCTGCATAGGAGATGATCCGCACCTTGAGCACGCCCGCGTCGCCCGCACGGCGGAACACGTTCCAGTCGTCGACCGAAGTTCCCATGTCGGCAATGGCGGTGATGCCGTTCTGCAAGAGGATCGCCTGTGCCTTGGACAGCGCAATGTCCCGCTCACGCGGCTGGGGCGCCGGCACGACCTTTTGGACCAGTTCGGCGGCGGCATCGACGAACACGCCCGCCGGTGCGCCGTTCGGCAGCTTCTCGATCCGGCCGCCGGGCGGCGACACTGTTTGAGCAGTTACCTTCGCGGCGCGGATCGCGGCGGAATTGCCCCAGCTGGCATGGCCGTCGACCCGTTCGAGCCAGACGGGGCGGTCCGGCACCACGGCATCGATGTCGGCCGCCGTCGGGAAGCGGCCCAGCCCCCAGATCTCCTGGTTCCAGCCTGAGCCGATGATCCAGCTGCGTTCAGGATTGGCCTTGGCATAGGCGGCGATCATCGCCTGGGCTTCGGCAAGCGAGCGTGCTGCGGTCAGGTCCAGCGTCATCGCCTTTAGCCCCAGCCCCATGACATGGCCATGAGCGTCAATCAGGCCCGGCATCAGCACCCTGCCCTTGCCGTCATGGCGGAAGTCCAGACCCCGGTCCGGCCGCTTCTCGCCATGCCCAAGGAGCTTCTTCACCTTGCCGTCGCTGCCGATCAGCAGCCCGGTGAAACGTTCGACCTCACCCGATTTGGTGAGCGTCAAGCCATTCACATTGTCGATCAGCGCATCGGCATAAGCAGGCGCGGAAACAGGAAGCAGAACCGCACAAAGGTGACGAAGGTAACGGGGCGTTACGCATGCAAGATGTGCAGGTTGTGCGGATCGAATGGATTGGGCGGCCCCATCGAAGAGGAGCCGGCGAAACATGGATCGGGTGATCATCCGTCCAGCATAGCTGCAAGGCGCGGCAATAGGACAGAGATTTGCTGCTATGCCGCGTCAGGCGCCAATCTGAGACGATGCAGTGCGTGCGCAAGAGCAAGGCAGTCCGCCTGCACCGAAGGACCGATGCCGGCCTCTTGGCCCATGGCGGCGGCAAGCCGGTCCGCCCGCGCGCAGAGTTCCGTCAACACCTCAGCCGGAACGCTGTGGGTGGCCGCCGCGGCTGGCGCCGCAATCGAAGGTGCGCCCTTGCCGCTGATCAGATCGGCGACCACGACCGCATGATCGAAGCGCAGCCCGCACCTTTTGGCATCGCTCCAGACAATGCTGGCGCCGAGGCGATGCTGGCCCCGAACCAGCAGCACGCGCGTGTCCTTTGCGGGAGGAGCATCCACGACGAGAAGCGCTCCGCCCTCTGAGAGATCCCTAACCTGACAGCGGCGGGAAATGCCGGACCAATGCAGCTCGGCGCCCAAAAAGGTGTTCGCTCGCGGCAGGCGGGAGGGAAGAGCGTTGCCCTCAACTGCCGCTGCCGCCGACGACGCAGCCTTTTCGAACTGACCATGATTGATAAACGTCATATCGGCATCCTGCAGAGCATCTGAAGATTAGCGTGTTTAGAAGTGGTTATGGCCTGCTGATCCTCATTCTCTTCACCTGCATACGCCAGCGATTCTACTATCCAGTTAAGGGGCACGTGTACGATCAGAGTAGCTTTTCGAAACGTCGTTATCTGCTCCAACTATTGGCCACTTGGCGCGAGCAATCCAACTTTGCATTGCGTTAACCATGGTCTGCCAGACTCTGCTTGGCAGCAACGGGGGCATCGGGATGGACACGAGCTACGGCAGCGGTTTTCGTGATGCTTATGAGGAAGCAACCGAGACGAACATCTCCGGGCTGGACAGCATTGCCCGCGAACGGCGCATGCATGCTCGCGCTTATGACTATTGGGAGTCGCTGCGCCAAGGCCGTGCCTGCCCGTCCGTTCATGAGCTAGAGCCGGACAAGATCGCCGACTTCGGCACCCATAGCGTGCTGCTCGACTTCAGCCGCTCCACCACCAACCCAGGCGTCACCTTCATCGGACGGGCGCTGCGGGAGGAATGCGGTATTCTGTACGGCATCCGCAATGTCGCCGATGTGCCGGAGCGCTCACTGCTTTCAAGGCTGACCGCAGAGTGCGCGCAAATCCTGGAGCGGAAAACACCGCTCGGTTTCGAGAACGAGTTTCTCAACCACAAGGGCGAATCGACCAGTTTTCGCGGCGTGCTGCTGCCGCTTTCATCCGACGGACAGACCATCGACTTCATCTATGGGGTCATCAACTGGAAAACCGCGCCCGCCGCTGCCGAAGATGCAGTGGACGAGCCGGTTCCGGAACCAGCCCCCGAGGCGCCTGCCTCGGTCGAACTGATCGACTGGCTCGCGCGTGCCCGGAGCAGGGTTGAGCGTGCGCTGAAGGCGGCCAGCGATGCCCGATCGGCGCTGCATACAGCGCTGGGCCTCGCCTATGCCTTCTCCCTGCTGGCTGAGAAGCGAAGGGAGGAGTTCGCCCAACTGCTTTCGCAAGAGGGGCTGACCTTTCAATCCCGCACGCCCATGACGTCCGTGGTGAAGCTCATCTTCGGTGCGGACATCGACCGGACGCGCCTTTGCCAATATGCGGCCGTGCTCAGCCATGCGCGGCACCTCGAACTTGGCTGCGATGATGTGGCGAGCTGGCTCGATGGCTTCGACGGCGGCATCCTTGGCGTGGCCAAGGCCGAACGGGCCCGGCGCGCACCGGCGGTCAGACCCGATCCTGCTGCAAACGCGCGGACGAGGATGAGGGAGGCGACTCCTGAACTCTCATTGGACTACGACTGTGGTGACGAGGAGTTCGTGCTGCTCGTCGCCCGCCGGCTGGAACAGGGACGGCTCGGCATTCTGACAGCGCTGACCGAAAAGGCATTGGTGGACCGCGCGCTACTCAAATCGGCGCGCTAAACGGATCAGGCGTTGGTCGCGGTCAGAAGGCCGTAGAAGATCCCGCCGGCAGACGCCGCGATGCCGTAGAGCAACGGCAGGCGCAGCAGCGCGCCAGTGCGGGTCAGGCGGTAGGCGTCCCGCATCTGTGCATACATGTGCCACAGCGCATAGAGCATCAGCGCCAGCATCAGCACGCCCGAGATCAGGCCGAGGCCGGAGCCCAGCGTATAGACGGCGAACAGCAGCGACATGAACGAGATCGAATAAGTGACGAAGGTCGCGTGATCGTAGAGGCCGTATTCGCGCCGCCATGCGAACAGGAGCCAGACCAAAGGCGTGCTGATCAGGATCAGCGCCCAGGAGAATTTATAGGCATTGGCCTTGAGGCGATAGGAGACGAACTCGCGGTCCTTTTCGATCCGCTCCATCACCGACCGTCCGCCGGCGGCTGCGGCATTCTCCTTGCCGACGTCGCCGGCGATCGCGCTGGCGGCCGCTAGTTCGGCGCGATCGTCTCGTGCTTCCTTGAGCCTTTGCTCGAGCTTGGCGCGGCGGGCGGGCGCGAGGTCCGGGTCGCGGAGATTGCCCTCCGTGACGGCAATCCGAACGTCGAGCTTGGCCACCTGTCGCTGCATCTGACGCGCGCTTTCCTGGGCGCTCTCTGCCGTGTTCTTGGACCCGAAGATCGAGGCCGTGGCGTAGAGCAGGAGCGCACTGAACAGGAACAGGGCGAAGGGAGAGACGAACTTGGCGCGTTCACCGGCGATATAGCGACGCGTGAGGATGCCAGGCCGAAAGGCGAGTTCCGGCAGCGTCCGCCAGATCTTGCCGTCCATATGCAGCACACCGTGCATCAGCTCGTGCCACACCGCGCCGAAGCTGCGGTGAATGTGGGCCGACTGGCCGCAGGCCGCGCAATAGGAACCGGTCAGCTTCTCGCCGCAGTTGAGGCAGGCTCCGCCGTGGACGGCGGCGCCGGCGCGCCCATGGCTCGGCTCCACCGCCGAGGCGAGCATGGCACCCGTGACGATCTCCCCTGCTTCGCCGATCCCGCTCATGGAACGAAGCTAGCACCGGCTAGAGAGCTCGACCAGCGGGTGCAGAGGCAGCAAGCGGATGCCGGTTTCAGATGAAGCTACTTTTGAGAGCTCCACAGAAATCCGTATCGACATCGCCCCGTGCTTGACACGGGGCTCGGCTTTTCTTTGTTGGCCCGCCCTAAGCAATTGATCTCGGAGGCAAGGATCGAGAGGCAGCCAAACCCCGTGTCAAGCACGGGGCGACGTTGCTGGAACGGCAAGAACGCGTTGGTGAGACATGCAGCGCGAACGGCGAACGCCGCCCGTCGATTGAAGGGCGGCGTCCAGTGTCGATAGCGCCTCAGGCGGCCGCCAAGCTAACCTTGCTCGTGCGGCGAGTGCTCCGCAGCGCGCTGCCGGCGAGGCCGAAGCCGGCGATCATCAGTGCCCAGCTGGCCGGTTCCGGTACGGGGGCCGGAGCGATGTCGGTGGAGAGATCGGGTCCGGCGATCAGCTGGTTCTTGGACCAGAGCTTCAGCGTGTTGCGGTCGAAGGAGCCGGCATAGCCCAGGCCCTGATAAAGATGGTAGCCGAACTCCCCGATCTCGAAGGCATAGCCCTGGACCTGAAGGTCGCCGGCGCCGGGCGCGTCGTCCGTGGTCAGGGAAAAGCCGTTGAGCGGATCGTCGATCGGGCCGAAGGCGAGCGGGACCATGCCGTCGAGGAAATCGCCGCGCGAGGTCCAGCGATGGCCGGCCAGTTCGAAGCTGATCTCGTCGGTCATCATGGAGGCAAGGAGGCTGCCCGCCATCCAGCCGGCGGGACCGCCCGACGCTTCGGACTTGGCGAAGGTGAAACGGGCGGTGATCGTGTCGCCGACCTTGATGTCGCCGGTCGCCCCGGGCGCTGTGAAGGCGGTGGCGAAGCTGGACGTCACTGTGCCGGTGATCTCGCCGGTGTAAACTGCGGCATGGGCCGAAACGCTGCTCCCCAGCAGTGCCAGCGCCAAGATGGTCTTACGCATAAACAACCCCCAAAAACATTGGTTGAGTCGCTGATAGGTGGGGGCGGCCCTGCAAAGAAGGCTAATAGAAGGTTAACTCAGGATCGCCGCTATTTGGGGAGGCGACGGACCAATGCGCTGGTGTCCTGGCGGCCGGCGCCCATCGCCTGCACGTCCGCATAGAATTGATCGACCAGACTGGCGACAGGAAGCGTGGCACCGTTGACCCGTGCTTCGTCGATGGCGAGGCCCAGATCCTTGCGCATCCAGTCGATCGCGAAGCCGAAGTCGAACTCGTCGCGCGCCATCGTGTGCCAGCGGTTGAGCATCTGCCAGCTGGCCGCCGCGCCACCCGAGATCGCCTCGAACACCTTGTCGATGTCGAGATCGGCATGCTGTGCGAAACGCAGCGCCTCGCTGACCCCCTGCAGCGCGCCGGCGATGGCGATCTGGTTGCACATCTTGGTGGTCTGACCAGCGCCGGCGGAGCCGATATGGGTGATGCGACCGGCATAGGCCTCCATCAGTGGCCAAGCGGCCTGCACTGCCTTGTCGCGGCCGCCGCACATGATCGACAAAGTGCCGTTCTCCGCTCCCGCCTGACCGCCGGACACGGGCGCGTCGACGCAGAGAATTTCCTTGGATTTTCCCTCGACGGCGAGCTGGCGCGCGATCCTGGCAGAGACGGTAGTGTGATCGATGAAGATGCTGCCCGGCCGCATCGACCTGAAGGCGCCTTCGCGGCCAAGCGTCACTTCCGCCAAATCATCGTCATTGCCGACGCAGGTGATGACCGCATCCTGGTCGCGCGCCGCCTCGACCGGGCTCTCCGCCATGCGCCCGCCATGCGCCGCGACCCAGGCCTCTGCCTTGGCGGCGGTGCGATTATAGACGGTGAGCTCATGGCCCTTGGCGGCGAGGTGACGTGCCATCGGGCCGCCCATGATGCCGATACCGATAAATGCGATGCGGGACATGAAGGCTGCTTAGTGGCAGCGCCCCGCCGTGTCAGCCCTGCCAGCGTGCGACGGCCCGATCATAGGCCTGGCGTTCCTTGTCGAGCGCCTGTTCGAGCCTGGCCTGCTCCGTTGCGTGCCTATCTTCGAGGGCGCGGCGTTCCTTGGCGAGCGCTTCCTCCCGCCGCTTCATTTCGGCGAGTTGCTCCGCCTGCGATGCTTGCGCGTCGGCCAAGGCCTGTTCGGCGGCCTGGAGCTTGGCGCGGCTCGGCGGCGGCGCCTTTGCTTTCGGCTTCGAAGCTGGCTTCGGCTGCTTCGGGTCCGTCGGCAGTGCCTTCAGATGATCTTCGAGCCCGCCGCGCAGCTTGCGGATGACCTCTCCGGGCCGGGCGAGCGGTTCCTTCACCAGCTCGGGGTCGTCCACCTGCTCGGCGACGCCGCGGGCGAAGAGGTTGGCGTCGGCGCCCCAGGCCTTGAGCGCGGCCTTCTGGCTCGGCGCGGCGACATAGGCGTCGTGAAAACCGATCGGGGTGCGATAGACCTTGAGCTTGGCGGCGCGGGGCATGTCAGCCCTGCTCGATTCCCAGAACGGCGAAATAGCCAGGCTCCAGCACGTCGCGTGCTTCCGGATGGTTCTTGAAATAGCGGGCAAATGCGGCGCAGGCGGGGATAACCTTGAGCCCGTCCCGGCGCGCCGCATCCAGTCCGGCTAGGATGAGGGCTCGTGCGACTCCCTTGCCTTCATGTGCCAGCGGGACTTCGGTGTGGGTGAACATCAAGGCGTGGCTAAGCCGGTTGTAAGCGGCGACGGCGAGGCCATCCCCCAGATCGATCTCGAACCGATGCTGTTCCTTATTGTCCCTCACGTCCATCCGCTCTCTCCATCAGCAACAGGCTAGAGGTGCCCCATCGGGGCGGTTCAGGCCAGTTCCGGCTGGCGATCCACTTCCGCAGCAACGCGGTCGGGTGCGACATGTTGGCCGGAGAGCAGCTCAAACTCGCGCGCATCATGGGCGCAGAAGATGCGGACCTCCGCGTCATGTTCCAGCGAGAGCTGGCGGATGCGCTGCTGATTGTTCAAGCGCGCGGTGCGGTCGACTTCCATCATCGCCTGGTAGCCGCGAAGGCCGGGCGGGCAGTCATAGCGCTCCGATCCGATCTCGCCGCGATAGAAATAGGCGTCTGCCGCATAGAAGAGCCAGCCTTTAGGGGTGTCGATGGCGACGCCGCTATGGCCCCAGCTGTGGCCGGCGAGCGGCACCAGCAGGATCTCGGGCGGCAGGCCGTGCAGGTCGCGGACGGCGTCGAAGCCGAACCAGGGTTCGCCGCCGCCCATCGGGTAGAGCCGCCAATTTTCGACCTCGTCCCATTGCTGGGGCTGATAGCGCCGCGTGCCGACAAAGGCGCCGCCGCGCTGTTCGTCCGCCACTTCCTTCTCCCGCGCGGTGATGTGAATCGCGGCATGGGGAAAGTCCTCGATGCCGCCGGCATGGTCGAAATCGAGGTGGCTGATGACGATGTGACGCACGTCCTCAGACTTGAACCCGCGTGCGCGAAGTTGGGCGACCGCGGTCTCCTCCTCGCGCAGCTGAGGGTTGTTCAGCGCTCGAAAAAAAGGCGCGATGCGGCGGCCCGGCATTGCGACATCGCGCGTGCCGAAGCCGGTGTCGATCAGGATCAGGCCTTGGTCGCTCTCGATGGCCAGGCAGTGGCAGACGAGATGCGCGAACGGGCTGTCGCTGGTGCCGTCGAAGATGCGGCCGCCTACGGGACAGCAGGTGCCGCAGTTCAGGTGGTGGATGCGCATGTGTTGGTTCCTCCAGCTCGGGTCGGCCTGAGCTTGTCGAAGGCCTCCCTTGCTCTTGCTCCCATGTAGAAGAGGGGCTTCGACAAGCTCAGCCCGAACCGGCTTTTGGAACCTGACCTCTCAGCTGTTCATGTTCCGCGTGTTCGCCACCTCGAAATCGGCTTTGGGCTCCAGCCGGTGGCGCGTGCGGCGCTCGACGTCTTGTTCGTCGCGGCGGCTTTGGAGCCAGGCGGCGGTGCCTGCAGCGGCGAGCGCGCCGACGAAGAACAGGCCGCCGATCGCGGCGGCGCCGATGCCGCCGCTGCCCTGCTCTTCCTGTGATCTATCGAACGGTTCGGTCTGCTTGCGGTGCATGGCGGCACGCGCCGGGTTCGACATCAGCTTAGCGACATTGCCCTGCAAGCGGGTCTTGAGGCTGCCGGTCACCACCGCATGCTTGTCGGCGAATAGCGCGTCGATGGCTTGCGCGGCGACCTGGGCCGCATCGTCCTTCGACGCCTGGCCCGCCGGAGTATTGTCCATATTGGCGCGGCGGAAGAAGTCGGTCTCCGTCGGTCCGGGCATGAACACGGTGACGCCGATGCCCTTGTCCTTCAGCTCGTTACGTAAAGCCTCGCCAAAGGAGCGGATGAACGCCTTGGACGCGGCATAAACCGCCTCGAACGGCCCCGGCATAATGCCGGCGATGGACGAGGTGAAGAGCAGCCGCCCCTCCCCTCGCCCGGCCATGTCCTTGACGACCAATTTGGCCAGTTGGACCTGGCCGCGGACGTTGAGGTCGATCAGCTCCAGTTCCTGGCCGAGATCGGTTTCGGTGAAATCGCCGCCGCCTGAACCGATGCCGGCATTCGCGCAGAGGATGTCGATTTGCCCCGCGCTCCGGTGCAGCTCGTAGATGCCGGGTTCGGAGGCGAGATCGGCCGCGACTGTGGTCACAGTGACTTCCGGAGCCCGCTCGCGGATCAGCTCCGCGGCCTGCTCTAATTTGTCGGCGTCACGAGCGGTGAGCACCACATCGTGACCGCTTTCGGCGAATTGCCGGGCCAGCTCGAAGCCGATGCCCGACGATCCGCCAGTGACGAGAACGCGCGGCCGATCCTCTGCCATGTCCCTACTCCGCCGGAGTTGCCGCCGCTTCAGACGAGCCGGTGCGCGCGGTCGTCTTCGAGGTGCCGCGGCCGAACAGCGCCGGCCGTTCGTCGGCGGTGGCGCGGAGAGCTGCGTCCTCCAGTGCCTCGGCCTGCTTGGCCTCCGCATCCTTCAGGCGGCGATAAGTCGCCAGTGCCTGCCCGACCACCTGGTCCATATTGTAGTAACGGTAGGTGGCGAGACGGCCGACGAACACAACGTCCGGCTCGGCAAGCGACAGCGCTTCATACTTCTTGAACAGCGCCTGGTTCTCCGGGCGCGGGATCGGATAATAGGGGTCGCCCTCCGCTGACGGATATTCATAGGTGATGCTGGTCTTGGGCGCTTCCTGGCCAGTCAGATACTTATACTCGGTGATCCGGGTATAAGGCACGTCCTGGTTCGGGTAGTTCACCACGGCGACCGGCTGAAATACCTCCTGGTCCAGCGTCTCGTGCTGGAAGCGCAGGGAGCGGTAAGGCAGTTTGCCGTAGCGATAGCCGAAATATTCGTCGATCGGGCCGGTGAAGACGAGCTTGTCGTACGTCACCTCGCGGGCGACATCCTCCCACTCGACACCCAGGCGCAGCTCGATGTTCGGATGATCGAGCATGTTCGCGAACATGGCGGTGAAGCCGTCGAGCGGCATCGCCTGGAAGCTGTCAGTGAAGTAGCGGTCGTCGGTATTGGTTCGCGTCGGCACACGGCTGGTCACCGACTTGTCGAGCTCCGACGGGTCCATGCCCCATTGCTTGCGGGTATAGCCCTGGAAGAAGAGCTGGTAGAGCTCGGTCCCGACCTTGGACACGACCACGTCGGCCGAGGTCTTGATTTCGGCGACCGGCTCGGCGCGGCTTTCCAGAAAGGCTTCCGCCTCTTCATCGGTCTTGAGGTCGAGCCCGTAAAGCATGTTCAGCGTGGTGCGGTTGATCGGCATCGGCACGAGCTTGTCGCGCACATTCGCCAGCACCTTGTGCTCATAGGGCCGCCACTTGGTGAAGCGCGAAAGGTAGGAGAAAATTTCCTCCGAGTTGGTGTGGAAGATGTGCGGGCCGTAGAGGTGGTAGAGAATGCCGTCCTCGTTCGGCAGGTCATAGGCATTGCCGGCAATGTGCGGCCGGCGATCGATCACCAGCACCTTCTTGCCGCCGTCGCGCGCCAGGCGCTCGGCCATAACGGAGCCAGCGAACCCCGCACCGACGACCAGCACGTCATAATGCGGCTTGGTCCGGTCCAAAGGGCGGCTTGCCTCGCGCTCCTCTGCGGCCTCGGCGATCAGCGCCTTCATCTGCGAAGCCGTCTCGTCCCACGACATGGTCGAGAGCACGGCATCGACCGGGCGCAGCCAGTCCCGCTCCGCCTTGAGCCCCAGGGCGCGTTCGCATCCGGCGATGAAATCCTTGACATTACTGGCGATCTGGACGGCATCGAGTTCGCCATAATGGCGGATCACGTCCTTGATCGGAGTTGAGACCACGGGGCGGCCGGCCGCCAGATATTCCGGCGTCTTGGTGGGCGAGATGAAGCGCGTCGCTTCGTTGATCGCGAACGGCATCATCGCCACGTCCCAGCCGGATAGATAAGCGGGCAGCTCCGAGTAGTCCTTGCCGCCCAGATAGGCGATGTTCGGCAGCCGCGGCAGCTCGTCCTCGCTGATCTTCACGACCGGGCCGACCATGACGAAGGTCCAGTCGGGGCGCGCTTCGGCAGCGGCCTTGAGCAGCTCTAGGTCGATGCGCTCGTCGATAACGCCATAGAAGCCGAAGCGCGGATGCGGCAGGCTCGCCTGATCGGCCGGATCGGCCTGCGCCGAGCGCGCCTGGCCGAAATGCTTGACGTCCACGCTGGACGGGAAGGCGTGCACGTTCAGGTGGCGCTCGCGCTTCGCCTCGTAGAGGCTGTAGCCCCCGGTGAAGACGACATCAGCCGTCTTGAGCAGCTCATCCTCCAGCGGAAGCAATTGGGGCGGCGCGAACTTGAAATTTTTCAGCTCGTCCATGCAGTCATAGACGGTGCAGTCCGCCTCCAGATGCCGCGAGAAAGGCAGCATCATGGGCGTGTAATACCAGCGGACAAGCTGACCCGAGCGGGTCGCCATCAGCTCGTCGAGCAGGCGGCGCAGCTGCTTCTGGTGCAAGTCACCATGCTCTGGGTTCAGGTGCGGGACGGCCACGGTGACGCCGGATTTGGCGCAGATCGACAGGTCGAGCGACGGCTCGGCCGCGGCGTCGAACACCGGCTCTTCCCAGATGATGACATGATGGTCGCGGGCAAAGCGGCTCATCAGATGCTGAGGGCGCTGGAACACGAAATTCCACCGCAGGTGCGAAAAGCACAGAAGGGTAGGCTTGGAAGACGTTCCGCCGGAGAAAGCCTGACGCTCGCGGCGACGGTGAGATCCAATGTTCATAGCGCTCCTTCGGTCCGCCAGCATCCCCCGCGGCGCACGCCAGGACGGCGGCGCGCTTCATACGTTCATCGGCTGGCAAGCCGTAAAAGCGCTGGAACAGGGACTTAGTTCCCGCTGCGACGAGCGGTTCGTCGCGGAACCGTAATGTTTTTAACTTGGATCAGTGGGTCAGAACGTCTTCATTATCTCGTCACCCCAAGCTTGGTCCGGGGTCCCAGCTTGCCTTGAGCGAACTCATTGAACGGACGAAAGCCGAACCCCGGCTCAAGTCCGGTGTGACGGAACAAGGGTCGCGGCTGAACCCGCTCAGTCCTTCTTCTTGTCCTTGCCCTTGTCGCGATTGGCGTAGAGCAGGGCCGCGACCAGGGCCGCGGAACCGACGCCGACGCCAACGCCCGCCGCAATCCAGGCGGTGCGGCTGTCATTCCCTTCCGCCTTCTTCTCGCCTTCCTTGGCTTGCTGGGCAGACTTGACGATCTCGTTCACCGGCATCTCCGCATTGCCGCCGGCGGCATCGTCGGCCGGCGCGCTTCCATCCAGTGTTGGCGGGGCGGCAAGGGATTCGTCAAGCTGGGGCACAGTCACTCTCCTCTTGTTCGCCCCAACGAACGGGAAAGCGGCCTGTTTCAGCGGTGCGACAGAACGGTGCCGGGAACGGGTTCAGATTCAATAGCCGGTCAACCCCGGACCACTGCCAGTTCGGGGCGGCCGCCAAGCCAGTAGCAGAGATCGGCGGGGCTGCTTATGTCCCAGAGCACCAGGTCGGCGCGCTTGCCTTGCTCTAATGTGCCGCGGTCGGTGAGGCCCAATGCGCGGGCGGCATTGCGAGTTACGCCGGCGAGCGCCTCTTCCGGCGTCAGACGGAAGAGCGTGCAAGCCATGTTGAGCATCAGCAGCAGCGACCTGGTCGGCGAGGTGCCGGGGTTGCAGTCGGTGGCGATGGCCATCGGCACGCCGGCGCTGCGGAACTGGTCGATTGGCGGCAGCTTCGTCTCGCGCAGGGTATGAAAGGCGCCGGGGAGGAGGACGGCCACGGTTCCCGCCTCAGCTATGGCCTGGACGCCCTGCGGGGAAGTCCACTCGACATGGTCGGCCGAAAGGGCCGCGAACTTCGCCGCAAGTGCTGCGCCGCCGCCGTCGCTCAGCTGATCGGCGTGAAGCTTGACCCGCAAGTTCAGCTGCGTCGCGGTTTCGAACAGACGCGCCGTTTCTTGCGGGGTGAAGCCGATCGTCTCGCAAAAGGCGTCGACGGCATCGACCAGTCCTTCCTCCGCCACGCGCGGCAGCATTTCGTTGCAGACCAGGTCGAGATAGCCGGTCCGGTTGCTCGCGAATTCGGGCGGGAGCGCGTGCGCGCCGAGAAAGGTGGTGCGGACATCGACCGGCAGCTCGCGGCCGAGGCGACGGGCGGCGCGCAGCATCTTCAGCTCGTTCGCCGTGTCGAGGCCGTAGCCGGACTTGATCTCGACGGTGGTGACACCCTCGGCGATCAGCTGGCGCAATCGCGGGGTGGCGCTTTCGACCAGCTCGTCTTCGGAGGCGGCGCGGGTGGCGCGCACCGTCGAGAGGATACCGCCCCCTGCCCGCGCGATCTCCTCGTAAGTCGCGCCGTTCAGCCGCGCCTCGAATTCGTCGATCCTATCGCCGCCAAAGACGATGTGGGTGTGACAGTCGATCAGTCCGGGCGTCATCCAGCGCCCTCCCGCGTCGATCACCTGATCGGCGGAAGCGCCCGGGGGCAGGTCGGATGCGGGTCCGACGATGGCGATGCGCCCGTCGGCCACCGCGAGCGCGCCCCGATCGATCGCGCCATAAGGCGCAGCACCGTCGGTCATGGTGGCGAGCCGGACATTGACCCAGAGCCGATCCCACCGGGCACTCGCCGCCATACTCGCCCTCTTTACGCTCAAGGCGCGGCACCGTAGCTGCGGGCTTCTGTCTAGACAAGGCGAGGCGATGCGACACCTGTTCCTCGACGCGGCGATGCTTCCGGCCGGCTGGGCCAGCAACGTGCGGATCGGCATCGATGAGGGCGCGATCGTCTCGGTCGAGACCATGGCTTCCAAGACCGAACGCGACGAGCGGGTTCGAGGTGTCGCCATTCCGGGCATGGTCAACGCTCATAGCCACGCTTTCCAGCGCGCTTTCGCGGGCCTGGCCGAGCGCCGAGGCGCTGGGGAGGACAGCTTCTGGACCTGGCGCGACGCGATGTATCGGGCGGCGGCCCAGCTCACACCTGATCTGATGCACGCCATCGCCGCCCAGCTCTACGCCGAGATGCTCGCGGCGGGTTATACGAGCGTGGTCGAGTTCCACTATGTGCATCACCAGCCGGACGGACGGCCCTATGAGGACCGTTCCGCCATGGCGCAGGCGCTGATCGCGGCGGCCGACGAGGCGGGGATCGGGCTGACGTTGCTGCCCGTGCTGTACCAGACCAGCGGCTTTGGAGGGCGGGCGGCGCGGGACGATCAGAAGCGATTCCTGAACAGCGTCGACCAGCTCCTCGGCATCATCGAGGAGGCCCGAGGTGCTACGGGTCCCCAGCTCCAGGTCGGACTTGCCCTGCATAGTCTTCGAGCTGTGCCGCCCGAGGCGCTGCGCCAGGCCGTGGGCGCCGTTCGGGACGCCCCGATGCACATCCATGTCGCCGAACAGATCGCTGAAGTGGATGACTGTCTCGCCTGGTCGGGCAGACGGCCGGTGGAGTGGCTGCTCGACGAAGCGCCCGTCGATGAGTGCTGGTGCCTCGTCCATGCGACGCACCTTACCGAGAGCGAGACCGAGCGCCTCGCCCGCTCCGGCGCCACTGTCGCGCTCTGCCCCACGACGGAGGCCAATCTGGGGGACGGCCTTTGCCCAGTCGAAGCGTATCTGCGGTCGGGCGGTACTTTCGCGATCGGATCGGACAGCCATGTGAGCGTCGACCCCTTCGAGGAACTGCGCTGGCTGGAATATGGCCAAAGACTGGTGACGCGCCGGCGGAGTCTAGTGGCCTCTGCTGACGATCCGCACTCCGGCGCACATATGTGGCGGCAGAGCCTTTCAGGCGGTGCCCGGGCCTGCGGCCGGCCGATCGGAGCCATTGCGCCGGGCGCCCGCGCCGACCTGATCATCGTTGATCCTGACCACCCTGCCTTGCTCACCAGTGCGGGCGACGCGATGCTGGACACGTTGGTATTCCACAGTGCCGCCCGGCAGTCGTTGCGGCGCGTGATGTGCGGCGGTGAGTGGGTGGTGACGGAAGGACGACATGTCCGGGCTGAAACCTTCGGTGAAGCCTATGCCAAGGCTGTGCTGCCGCTGCGCCAGGCGCTTGCTTGACTCCACCTGTCTAGACAGCTTACGCCTGCTTTATGGACCAGCCCGCCTATGCGCGCGTGAAGGCGCATATTCTCGACCGCATCGGCACCGGCGCTTGGGCGCCGCAGGATCGGGTGCCGTCCGAGAATGCGCTGGTTCGCGAGTTCGGCGTTGCCCGCATGACTGTGAACCGGGCCGTGCGCGAGCTGGCGCAGGAAGGATATCTGACGCGGGTAAAGGGCGGCGGCACCTATGTCGCGGATCGGCGCTCGCACGGCCACCCCTTGCGGATCCGCAACATCGCCGACGAGATCGCCGAGCGTGGGCACCGGCACAGCGCCGACGTGCTGGACCTGGGGGAGACCGCGGCAGACGAAGATGCCGCGAACGCGTTCGACCTGACTGCAGGCGCACCGCTGTTCCGGTCCATGATCGTGCATTTCGAGAATGACGAGCCGGTGCAGCTGGAGGAGCGGCTGGTAAATCCGTCAGTCGCGCCCGACTATCTGAGCCAGGATTTCGGCGCCCGTCCGCCGTACGAATATCTGATGGCAGTGGCCCCGCTCGCGGAAGCGGAGCATGTCGTGCAGGCGGTGATGCCCCCCGCCCGCGTGCGTCAACTCCTCGGCATGAGCGCGGCCGAGCCCTGCCTGCTGATCCGCCGCCGCACCTGGACCGGCAGCCAAGTCGCCTCCACTGCCAACCTCTATCACCCCGGCAGCCGCTACGAACTGAGCGGCCGCTTCACGCCGCAGGAGACGAACCCGTGACCGCCAATCCGCGCCTGCTCAACAGCCGGGAGGTTCGCGCGCCGCGCGGCACCGAACTCAACACGCTGAGCTGGCAGACTGAAGCGCCGCTGCGGATGCTGATGAACAATCTTGACCCAGACGTGGCCGAAAATCCGGCGGAACTGGTCGTCTATGGCGGGATCGGGCGGGCCGCGCGCGACTGGGCCTGTTTCGACGCGATCGTCGGCACGCTGAAACGTCTGCGCGACGACGAGACCTTGCTCGTCCAGTCGGGCAAGCCCGTTGGCGTGTTCCGCACCCATGCGGACGCGCCCCGCGTGCTGATCGCCAACTCCAATCTGGTGCCGAAATGGGCAAATTGGGATCACTTCCACGAGCTCGATCGCAAGGGGCTGATGATGTACGGCCAGATGACGGCCGGATCGTGGATCTATATCGGCACCCAGGGCATCGTTCAGGGGACTTACGAGGCCTTCGCCGAGGCAGGGCGCAAACATTATGGCGGCGACCTCACCGGCCGCTGGATCCTGACCGCGGGCCTTGGCGGCATGGGCGGCGCACAGCCACTGGCGGCGGTGATGGCAGGCGCGTCGTGCCTGGCGATCGAATGCCAGCCTTCGCGGATCGAGATGCGGCTGAAAACGCGATACTTGGATCGGCAGGCGGCAACCCTCGATGAGGCGCTGGAGATCGTCACCGCGGCAAAGGAGCCCGTGTCGGTGGGCCTGCTCGGCAACGCCGCCGAACTCTATCCCGAGATCGTGCGGCGGGGCATCCGGCCCGACATCGTTACCGACCAGACCTCGGCTCATGACCCGGTCAACGGCTATCTGCCGAAGGGCTGGAGCCTGGAGCACTGGATGCAAGCGCGGGAAGCCGATCCGAAAGCGGTCGAGCGTGCCGCCAAGGCGTCAATGGCGGAGCATGTTCGCGCGATGCTCGACTTCTGGAAAGCAGGCGTGCCGGTCGTCGATTATGGCAATAACATCCGCCAGGTCGCTTTTGACGAGGGCATCGCCGACGCGTTCGACTTTCCGGGCTTCGTCCCCGCCTATATTCGCCCGCTCTTCTGTCGCGGCGTCGGCCCGTTCCGGTGGTGCGCGCTCTCGGGCGATCCGGAAGACATTTACCGCACCGACGCGAAGGTAAAGGAGCTGCTGCCCGACAATGCGCATCTTCACCGGTGGCTCGACATGGCGAAGGAGCGGATCGCGTTCCAGGGACTGCCGGCGCGTATTTGCTGGGTCGGGCTCGGTGACCGGCACCGGCTGGGCCTCGCCTTCAACGAGATGGTGCGCAGCGGCGAGCTGAAGGCGCCGATCGTAATCGGCCGCGACCATCTCGATTCCGGGTCGGTCGCCAGCCCCAATCGCGAGACTGAAGCGATGCGGGACGGCTCCGATGCGGTCTCCGACTGGCCCTTGCTCAATGCGCTGCTCAACACCGCATCGGGTGCGACCTGGGTTTCGCTGCATCATGGCGGCGGCGTCGGCATGGGCTATTCGCAGCATAGCGGCATGGTGATCCTTTGCGACGGCAGCGAAGCGGCGGACCGCAGGCTCGAACGGGTGCTGTGGAACGATCCGGGTACCGGCGTGATGCGCCATGCGGACGCCGGCTATGACGAGGCGATCGCCTGCGCGCGCGAACAGGGGCTCGACCTGCCGATGCTGGGGGCGTGAGCGTGAGCGCGATCGAGCCGGGCCATGTCGAGCTGAGCCTGTTGCGCGCCATCTATCGCGGAGCGGAGCAGGTGAGTCTTCCCGGCCATGTGTGGGAAGAGGTCGATGCTTCCCGAGCAACCATCGAAGCGCGGATCGCGGACGGCGGTACTTACTATGGCATCAACACCGGCTTCGGCCTGCTCGCCAACACCCGCATCGCCAATGACGACCTAGCGGAGCTGCAGAAAAGGCTGGTCCTGAGCCATGCCTGCGGCACCGGCGATCCGCTGGACGACCGGGTGGTGCGGCTGGTGCTCACGCTGAAGGTGATTGGCTTGGCGCGCGGTCATTCGGGCGTCCGGCGCGAGGTGGTCCAGGCGCTGCTGCGGCTGATCGAAACGGAGGTTTACCCGCTCATTCCCGGCCAGGGATCGGTTGGCGCGAGCGGCGATCTCGCGCCTCTGGCGCATATGTCGGCAGCTCTGCTGGGTGTCGGCGAAATGCGGCATCGTGGGCGCGTCATGCCGGCCGCCGAGGGGCTGGCGCTTGCCGGGCTGAAGCCGCTGGTGCTGGAGGCGAAGGAAGGACTGGCGCTGCTCAATGGCACGCAGGTCTCGACCGCGCTGGCGCTTGCTGGACTGTTCGCGGTCGAGGACGTGTTCGCGGCGGGAGTCGTCGCGGGCGCTCTCTCCACCGATGCGCTGAAAGGCAGCGTCGTGCCGCACGATCCGCGCATCCATGCGGCGCGCGGCCAGCCCGGGCAAATGAAGGTCGCGGCAATGCTGCGGCGGCTGCTGACCGGCAGCGCGATCAACGGCAGCCATGCGAATTGCGGCAAGGTGCAGGATCCCTATTCGCTCCGCTGCCAACCGCAGGTGATGGGCGCGTGCCTGGACATCATGCGGTCGGCCTCCGCCACGCTGCAGGTCGAGGCCAATGCGGCGACGGACAATCCGCTGATCTTCGCGGCAGACAATGAGATTCTCTCCGGCGGCAACTTCCATGCGGAGCCGGTCGCGTTCGCGGCCGACATCCTCGCCATGGCCGCATGCGAGATCGGCTCGATCTCCGAGCGGCGCACCGCCATTCTCGTCGACCCGAAAATGAGCGGCCTTCCCGCCTTTCTGGTCGAGGAAAGCGGGCTCAACTCCGGCTTCATGATCGCACAGGTGACGGCGGCCGCGCTGGTTGCCGAGAACAAGCAGCTTGCGCATCCGGCGAGTGTCGACAGCTTGCCGACTTCCGCCAACCAGGAAGACCATGTCTCCATGGCGACGCATGGCGCGCGGCGGCTGAAGCTGATGGCCGGCAATGCGGCGGCAGTGGTCGCGATCGAGCTGCTGGCGGCAGCCCAGGGCGTGGAGTTTCACGCTCCCCTCGCCACCTCCGAGCCGCTGCAGCTGGCCCTGGCGCGCATCCGCGAGGTCGCCCCGCATTATGATCAGGACCGCTATTTCGCCCCGGACATCGCGGGTGTGCGGGCGCTGGTGGAGGCGGGCGTATTTCGGGAGATCGTGCCCAGCCTGCCTTCGGATGGGCGATGATGGAGCCTTTCCGCCTCACCCGCGGCCCGGCGCCGCTGCTGGTCAGCTTTCCGCATGTCGGCACCTATCTGCCGCCTGAAATAGCAGAGCGGCTGACGCCCCAGGCGCGCCGCGTTCCAGACACCGACTGGTTCGTCGATCGGCTCTACGATTTTGTGCACGAGCTTGGCGCCAGCACGATCGTCGCCACCCATTCGCGCTATGTCGTGGACGTGAACCGGCCACCAGACGATGCATCGCTTTATCCAGGTCAGGCCACGACCGGGATCGTGCCTGCGACGCGGTTCGATGGCTCGCCACTCTATCTTTCGGGTGAGGAGCCGTGCCCGCACGAAGTCGAGCGGCGGATCGCTTCGGTGTGGCGCCCCTATCATGAGGCGCTCGCAGGCGAACTCGAGCGGCTGAAAGCCGTGCATGGGCGCGTGTTGTTGTGGGAAGCGCATTCGATCCGCCAGTGCGTACCGCTGCTGTTCGAAGGGTCGCTGCCGGACCTGAACCTGGGCACCAATGATGGCGCTTCAGCGCGGACGGGCCTGGGCGAGCAGCTGCTCGGGATTGCAGCGGGGTCGGGCTATTCGGCGGTGCTTAACGGCCGTTTCAAGGGCGGTTTTATCACCCGCCACTATGGCAGGCCGGAAGAAGGTGTGAACGCGGTTCAGCTCGAGCTGGTCCAGAAGACCTATATGGACGATGCCGAGAAGGAGTTCGACGAGGTGCGCGCGAGCCGGCTCAGGCCGGTGTTGCGGGAGCTGATCGGCTCCGCGCTGCGAGCACCTTGACCTCCAAAAATCAGCTTCGATCATGCCGTGTACATGTACAGCGATGAGAAGAGCGCGGTGAGCGAAGCGGCGAGCGGGATGAAGTTTCTAAGCATGAACACTTGATTAAGCGATTCGCGCGAACCTGCCTGTGAGGTTCGACACAGGCGCGAAATAAAGCGGCGGGCGCGACGAATTCGCAGCTGTGAACGACAAAGTCGTCAGCAGCCCATCAGCGCCAGCACTTCCTTGCGGCTGCGATCGTCGTCGCGGAACACGCCCATCATGCGGCTGGTGGTCATCGCGACGCCGGGCGTGCGGACGCCCCGCGCGGTCATGCAGCTGTGGCTCGCCTCGATCACCACCGCGACGCCCAAGGGCTGGAGATGGTCCCAAATGCAATCGGCCACTTCTGCCGTCAGCCGTTCCTGCACCTGCAGTCGGCGCGCGAAGCCGTGCAGCACGCGGGCAAGCTTGGAAATGCCAACGACGCGGTTCTTCGGCAGATAGGCGATGTGCGCCTTGCCGATGATCGGCGCCATGTGGTGCTCGCAATGCGACTGGAAGGGGATGTCGCGCAACAGCACGATCTCGTCATAGCCGCCCACTTCCTCGAAGGTACGGGAGAGGTGGACGGACGGATCCTCCTGATAGCCCTGGCAATATTCCTTCCAGGCGCGTGCGACCCGAAGCGGAGTGTCGGCAAGGCCCTCGCGGCTGGGGTCGTCGCCTGCCCAGGCGATCAGCGTCTTGATCGCTTCGGCGACGCGCGCCGGCACCGGAATCTTGCCCGGCGTTTCGATCAGATCGCCGTCTTCCAGATGATCGCCCAAGAGCCGCGTCCCCTAATGCCTGCCGCCGCCGATATAAGGCGGCGATCGCGCCACGCAAATGACGCTACGGCAATCGATGCCTGTGCGGCAGATGCGCCACAATCCGCAGAAATCCGTGAGTCTTCGCCCCCTCGCCCATTGACGACCCTGAAAGGATAAGCATGATCCCGCCCCAAAGGACGCAACAAAGCGCCTGCGGTAACAGCCGCGAAGATTAGGGGAGGAAAGTCACATGCGGAAATTCGACCTGCTCGGCGCGACTGCGCTGGCCTTGCTTGCTGCCACGCCCGCTTTTGCTCAGGACACGAGCTCGGGTCCGGCGCAGAGCGGCGGCGCGGTCTCGGGCACGACGCAATCGGCGGACGTCGACACGGGCATTGGCGAGATCGTCGTCACCGCCCAGCGACAGGCCGAGCGCCTGCAGGATGTGCCGATCTCGGTATCGGCCTTCACTGCGGAAGCGCTGGAGTCTCAGCAGATCGAAAATCCACTCGACCTGCAGCTCAGCCTGCCGAACATCACCTACACCAAGACGAACTTCACCGGATCGAGCTTCACCATTCGCGGCATCGGCGATCTCTGCGTCGGCTTCTCCTGCGATACGGCGACCGCCATTCACATCAACGACCAGCCCTCGATCGTCCGCCTGTTCGAAGCCGAGTTCTTCGATCTCGAGCGAATCGAAGTGCTGCGCGGACCGCAAGGCACGCTCTTCGGCCGCAACGCGACCTCGGGCGTCGTCAACTTCATCACAGCGCGCCCGAACCTGGCCAAGTTCAGCGGCGCCGCGAGCCTCGAATACGGCAATTACGACTCCATCAAGGTCAACGGCATGGTCAACGTGCCGATCGGCGACACCTTCGGCGCTCGGGTCGCCGGCTATTACCTGAAGCGCGACGGCTATACCCAAAACCTCTTTACCAACCAGCGGGTGGACGATCGCGAGCTCTACGCGGTGCGCGGCACGCTGCGCTGGGAGCCCAGTGAGAACACGACGCTGGACCTGATCGGCTATTATTTCCGTGAAAAAGACAACCGCAACCGCATCCAGAAGCAGCTTTGCAACCGCGACCCAACTGGCATTCTGGGCTGCGCGCCCGACCGGCTGGAGAACGAAGTCGTCAACGGCAATGCGACGCTGGCGGGCATCCTCACGTCGCGCGAGTTCATTAGCGTGGGCGTAAGCCCGGCGCTCGCGCCGTTCGGCTTGGGCAGCATCTATGGGCCCGACCTCTTCGCCAACGCAGTCAATCCGGCCAGCGTGCGCCAGATCAGCAGCGATTTCACGCCGACCTACTATGCCCGGGACTGGCTGGTGCAGGCCCGGCTTGAACAGGCCATCGGCGAGAACCTGAACCTGACGGTCACCGGCGGTTACCAGGATTCCAAGATCGACTCGCGCACCGACTATAATCTCGCGGTGCCAGCCGACATCACCACCAACCCCGGCGCTGCGGCCTTCCGCGCTTTCCCGCTTTTTGCGGGCGCGGCCTCCCGGCTGTTTCAAGGCGCCAATATCTGCACCTCGGAAGCGAACACCCAATACAGCGGCGTCTACGGCGGAAATGTCTTTACCTGCGCCCCGCGGAGCACGGATTATGACCGCTCGCGCGGCCACAACCGCGGCTGGTCGGTCGAAGGGCAGCTTTCGACCGATTTCGATGGCCGGTTCAACTTCCTGGTCGGCGGCATATATCTCGATACGAAGGTCGACGGCGATTATTTCGTCAACTCGGGCGGGCTTGATTACGCCTCTGGTCTGATCGGCAGCGCCCAGACTGGCGGGATGGGCTATTCCGCTTCGCCCTTTTTCAACAGCGAAACCAATCTGTTTCGCCTCAAAAGCTACGGCATTTTCGGCGAAGCTTATGTCGACTTGACCGAGAAGCTGAAGCTGACCCTCGGCGCTCGCTATTCGAACGACCGCAAGTTCGTCCGCGACCGCAACCCGCTGCTGAACTTTGCGGTGCCCTTCACCAACACTACTCCGTTCGATCCGCCGCCCGCCACCTATGACGCCAATGCGAGCCTGCCCGGCAACCAAGTGTTCCGTGAAGCGCGGGTGAAGTTCGACGAGATCACCGGCCGCGCCGTGCTGGACTGGAAGCCGTGGGAAGAAACGCTCTTCTACCTCTCCTATTCGCGTGGCTACAAGTCGGGTGGCATCAACCCGCCGTTCAACGCCGCTCTGTTCACGGCGCCGGCGACTTTCCGGCCGGAGATCGTCAACGCGATCGAGATCGGCACCAAGAACACGCTGGCGGGGGGGATGGTCCAGCTCAACGCCAACATGTTCTACTACGACTATAAGGACTTGCAGCTCAGCCGCATCCTCAACCGCACCTCGTTCAACGACAACACCAACGCGTCCATCTACGGCGCCGAAGTGGAGGCGATACTGCGACCGACCCGCGCTCTGCTGATCAATGCGAACGTCAGCTTCCTGCGGACCCGGATCAAGAACCTGCAGCTGGCAGATACGCGCGACCCGTCCGGCGGCCGCTCTGACACGGTCATCATCAAGGACCTGACAAACGCATCGAACTGCGTCGTCCAGCCGACCACAGCAGGCAACGCAGCCGGCGCCAACACGCTGGTTGCTGCCTTCAACGGCGCGCTCGGGCTGCGGGCTCCGACGCCAGTGCCGGGCACCAACACCACGGGCGCCTATTCGATCTGCTCGGCTCTGGCCGCGACGATCCAGAACCCGTCGGCGCCGCTCCGCGCCCTGTTCCAGACTCCGACCGGTCCGCTGCCGTTCGTGTTCAACACCAACGCGGCGGGTGCCGCGACCGGTCTCCCGGACGGTGTGCCACTCGATCTTACGGGCAACTCGCTGCCCCAGGCACCGAAGTGGAAGTTTGCCGCCGGCGTCCAGTACACGTTCGACTTCGACAACGGCATGAGTCTCGTCCCGCGCGCGGACCTTACCTATACCGGCGACTTCTTCGCCCGCAGCTTCAACAAGCCGATCGACCGCGTCGAAGGCTATGAAGTGGTGAATGCCCAGGTTCAGCTGAACGGGCCCGACGAACGCTGGTTCGTCCGCGCCTTCGTGCAGAACCTGACCAAGAACAATGCGGTGACCGGCCAATATGTGACCGACCAGTCTTCCGGCCTGTTCACCAACATCTTCACACTGGAACCGCGCCGCTACGGCATCTCCGCCGGCTACAAGTTCTAAGCGGAAACAGACTCGTCAATTTGGGCCCTCGCGACTCCGGTCGCGCGGGCCCTGCTCTTTTCGGAACATGCGGTTCGTCCCAAGCATTCGCGGCCGCATGGAAGAAATTTCGAGCTGGGTCGCGCCCATCGCCACCGCCATCGCCGCCTGCATGACCGCGTCGAACCTCGGCGCTCGGGTCACGGGCTGGGGGTTCATCGTCTTCACCGTCGGTTCGATTGCCTGGACGACCTATGGTGCGGCGACGGGCCAGACCAACCTCGTTTGGCAGAACATCTTCCTGACGCTGGTCAACATGGTTGGCATCTGGCGCTGGCTGGGGCGACAGGCCAAGCTGGACGACGGCGCGCGGGCAGCGTCCGAGCAGAGCGAGGCGGAACCTGTTCCGACCCTATTCCCCGCCTCCACCCTGACGAGCGCAAGGCTTGAGAGCCGGAGCGGCGACACGCTGGGCGCCGCCGTGGACGCGATGATCCGCTGCAATGACGGCAGCATCGCCTATCTGGTCGTCGGCAAGGGCGGCGTCGGCGGGATCGGCGAGACGCTGCACGCCTTACCCTGGCAGGCTGTCAAGCTGGAGCCGGGCCGCATCGTCGCCGACATCGACCCAGCCGCGCTCGAACGGCTCGAGCCGATCGATCCGCGCAACTGGCCCGCTGAGCCGCAGCCGGTCTAGCTCCGGTCAGCCCTGCCGCAGATAGGCTTCCAGATCGTCGCTGCCGCCGATCCGTTCGCCGGCGATGAAGATCTGCGGCGTGGTTTGCACCCCCTGCTCCTCCTCGAACGCGTCAACTTCCTCGCGACTGGCGAGGATATGCTCTTCGATGGCAAAGCCTTCCCGCTCCAGCATCTGCTTGGCGCGTACCCCGAAGGGGCATTCATGATCCGGCAGCACCATGCGGTACAGGATCGCGCTTTTCTCGTCCGTCATGGCTTCTTCCTTATGGCCTGGGTTCCGCGTCAGAGCGCTCGAGAGAGGGCAAGCGTTCCGCGCTACTTGCGTCCGAACAGCTTCTCGAGCTGATCGCGCGTTAGCTTCACCCAGGTCGGGCGGCCGTGGTTGCATTGGCCGCTGTGCGGGGTCGCCTCCATTTCGCGGAGGAGCGCGTTCATTTCCGCGACCGAGAGGGCGCGGCCGGCGCGGACGCTGCCGTGACAGGCCATGGTGGCGGCGACTTCGTCCAGCCTTTCCTTCAGGCTCAGCGCCTGGTCGAAGGCGGCGAGTTCGTCGGCAAGGTCGCGGACAAGCCCATGCACATCGCCCTGGCCCAGCGGCGCGGGCGTGGCACGCACCAGCATCGCGGCAGGGCCGAAGCGTTCGAGATCGAGGCCGAAGGCGGCGAGCTCGGCGGCGCGAGCCTCGAGCCGGTCGCAGGCGGGTTCGTCCAGTTCAATGACCTCGGGGAGCAGCAACGCCTGGGCATGGACGCCGCCATTGGCTGCCGCGCGTTTCATCCGTTCGAGCACGAGCCGCTCATGCGCGGCGTGTTGGTCCACGAGGATCAGACCGTCTTCGGCTTCGGCGACGATATAGGTGTTGGCGACCTGGCCCCGTGCGACGCCGAGGGGAAAGCTGCGATGCTCCGGCGGCGGCCTGTAGGCGGGCTCGGCGTGCGCCTGGGGGGGTGGAGTGAAGAAGGTGCGGTGGTCGTGTACCGAGTCCCCTCCATGCGTCACTCCCGCGAAAGCGGGAGCCCAGCTTCTGCCTTTCAAGGAAGGAGGAGAGATAGCTGGGTCCCCGCTTTCGCGGGGATGACGACGGAAGATTGACGCATCCACCTTGTTAGCACTGGCATGCCCCGCCGCATCGAGCGCTCGCCGCAGTCCCGACACGATCAGCCCCCGCACCAGCTGGGGTTCGCGGAACCGCACTTCCGTCTTCGCGGGATGCACGTTCACATCGACCTCGCTCATCGGCACGTCGAGGAACAGGGCAACGAGCGGGTGACGGTCGCGGGCGAGCAGGTCGGCATAGGCGCCGCGGACAGCGCCGGCGAGCAGACGGTCCTTCACCGGCCGGCCGTTGACGAACAGATATTGATGGTCGGCGACGCCCCGGCTGAAGGTCGGCAGCCCGGCGACGCCGCCCAGCCTTAACCCTTCGCGGACCAGGTCGACGCCGACGCTGTTGGCGGGCAGCTCTCGATCGACCAGCGCCCCGACCCGCTCCGGCTGACTCTGCCCCGGCGGCACCGACAGGCTCGTCCGGCCCTCATGCTCGAGCGAGAAGCCCATATCGGGCCGCGCCATGGCGAGCCGCTTCACCGCATCCAGGCAAGCCGCATACTCCGCCCGTACCGATCGCAGGAATTTGCGCCTGGCCGGCACCCGATCGAACAGCGCTTCGACGCGGACACGGGTGCCCGGCGGCAACGCGGCCGGCCCCTCCTCCACCACTTCGCCATTATCGACGGTCAGCGCCCAGCCATCGGGCGCCCCCTGCCCTGAGCGTGTCAAAGGGCGCACGCGGCTTTCCAGCGTCAGCCGCGCGACGCTGGCGATGGACGGCAGCGCTTCGCCACGGAAGCCCAAGGTCGCCACGGCTTCGATCGCATCGCCGGGCAGCTTGGAGGTAGCGTGGCGTTCGAGCGCCAGCCGCATCTCGTCCGGCGCCATGCCGCAGCCATCGTCGGCGACTTCGATCAACTCGGTGCCGCCGCCGCGCAGCCGCACCTCGATTCGCGTGGCGCCGGCGTCGATCGCATTCTCGACCAGTTCCTTCAGCGCACTGGCCGGTCTTTCCACCACTTCACCGGCTGCGATCCGGTTGACCAGGTGCGAGGGAAGGCGCCGTATTGACATGCGCCTCCGCTCTAGCCCAAGCGGCTCCACCCCGCGACCCGGCGCTCATGAAAAATCAAGATCACTCTGCTTTCATATGAGCCGAGGCCGGGTATAGAGCCTTCACAACCTGTATCAGAGCGGGACAGACATGTTCTTTTCGCGATTCTTCAAGTTCATGTCCCACGACATGGCCATCGACCTCGGGACCGCCAACACGGTGGTCTATCTGCGGGGGCGCGGCATCGTGCTCAACGAGCCGTCGGTGGTCGCGATCGAGACCATCAACGGCGTCCGTAAGGTCAAGGCGGTCGGCGACGACGCCAAGCTGATGATGGGCAAGACGCCCGGTTCGATCGAAGCCATCCGCCCCTTACGCGACGGCGTGATCGCGGACATCGATGTCGCCGAGCAGATGATCAAGCACTTCATCCACAAGGTGCATGGGCAGCGCCGCTTCCCGCGCTGGCCGGAGATCGTGATTTGCGTGCCGTCCGGCTCCACCTCGGTCGAGCGCCGCGCGATCCGCGACGCCGCGTCGAACGCTGGCGCTTCCCAGGTGTGGCTGATCGAGGAGCCGATGGCGGCCGCGATCGGTGCGGACATGCCGGTGACTGAACCGATCGGATCGATGGTCGTCGATATCGGCGGCGGCACGACCGAAGTCGCGGTGCTGTCGCTGCGTGGCCTCGCCTACACCACTTCGGTCCGCGTCGGCGGCGACAAGATGGACGAAGCGATCGCCTCTTATGTCCGCCGCAACCACAATCTGTTGATCGGCGAAGCCACCGCCGAGCGGATCAAGAAGGACATTGGCACCGCTAAGCCGCCCGTCGACGGGATCGGCCGCACGATCCACATCAAGGGGCGGGACCTGGTCAACGGCGTGCCCAAGGAGATCGAGATCAACCAGGGGCAGATCGCCGAGGCATTGTCCGAGCCGGTCGGCACGATCATCGAAGGCGTCCGTATCGCGCTCGAGAACACCGCGCCGGAACTAGCGGCCGACATTGTCGATCAAGGCATCGTCATCACCGGCGGCGGCGCCTTGCTGCAGGGCCTGGACGAAGTGTTGCGCGACGAGACCGGCCTGCCGGTGACCGTCGCCGACGATCCGCTGACCTGCGTCGCGCTGGGCACCGGTCGCGCGCTCGAAGACCCGGTTTACCGGGGCGTGCTGCAGACCGCCTGACCTGAGAGCCCTGGCCCGTGGCGCGCCCTTCCAATCGCCGCCCCGGCTATTCGCGCCGCGCGCAATATGGCCTGTTTTTCGGCTATGTGACAGCGGTGTCGGGCGCCGTGGTGGCGCTGCTGCTGCTGATCCTGTCCACAGTCGATCCGGAAGGGTTTGGCGCGTTCAAGGGCGCGATCACGGATGCGACGCTGCCGATAAGTTCGGCCGGCCGGGCAGTGGTCGGCGGAGTCAGCGACGCAGGCAGCGGCATCGGCTCCTACATTGATGCCGCGGGCAAGGTTAGGCGATTGGAGCGTGAGGCAGCGGCCAATCGCACCAGGCTGATCGAAGCCAAGGCGCTCGCCTTTGAGAATGCGCGTCTGAAAAAGCTGTTGCGCATCGGGGACGCCGAGCCGCGCCCGGTTGCCTCGGGACGGCTGGTCGCTTCAACCGGCGCCAGCATCCGCCGCTATGCGATCCTCAATGCCGGCTATGTGCAGGGCGTACGCGGCGGCATGCCGGTGCGCGGACCCGGCGGGCTGATCGGCCGGGTCGCCAATGCCGGCGCGGTCAGCGCCCGCGTTGGGCTGGTCACGGACGGCGGCACGGTCGTGCCGGTGCGCCGCGTACCCGACGGCTTCCCGGCCATTGCAACGGGCACCGGCGACGGCTTTATCGACATCCGGGCGCTGGGTGCCGAGAATACCAGCTTTAAGCGTGGTGACGTGTTCGTCACTTCGGGCATTGGCGGCGTCTACCCGCCCAATGTGCCGGTCGCGATCATCACCCGCACGACACGGGAGGGCTTCCTCGCCCTCCCGGTCGCCGATCCGGCCAAGGCGGACTTCGCACTGGTGCTGCCCATCTATCAGCCTGAGGTTGAGGCGCAGCGGCGCGCACTGCCGCCTCCGCCGGCGCAATGAGCCGCACCCTTCCCTTCCGCACGGCCCCGCCGGTGCTGAGCGTCAAGGCGCGGGCGGTGCCGATCGTCTCGACGATGCTCGGTTCGGTCATGCCGCTTCTGCTGCCGGTGATCGCTCAGGCGCCGATCGTGCCGCCGTTCGGCTTGCTGGTGCTCCTCGGCTGGCGGCTGCTGCGGCCTGGCTTTTGGGCGATCTGGGCGCCGCTACCGCTGGGACTGTTCGACGATCTGGCGAGCGGCCAGCCGGTCGGCAGCGCGATGCTGAGCTGGACGGTCGCCTTCATGGCGATTGAAGCCTCGGAGCGGACCCTGTTGTGGCGTGACTATGTGCAGGACTGGTTCGTCGCCGCCCTTGCCATCACGGGCTGCATGCTGGCCGGCTCTCTGTTCGCGATGATGGCGGGCGGCGCGGCGCCGATCTCTGGCATCGCGCTGCAGATCCTCGCCGCAATCCTGATCTTCCCCGCCGTCGCCCGGCTCTGCGCGCGGCTCGACGTCTGGCGGCTGAAGTGAAACGTCCCAAGAAGGTCGTCACCGAAGCTTCGCAGCAGTTCACCTTTACCCGGCGCGCCCTGTTCCTTGGCGCGGCGCAAGGGGCCGTCGGCGCGTTGCTCGCCGGACGCATGGCCTGGATTTCCGTCATGGAGAATGAGCGCTATTCGCTCCTCTCCGAGAGCAATCGCGTCAACCTGACGCTGATTCCGCCCCGCCGGGGCTGGATCGTCGACCGCAACGGCAAGCCCATCGCGATCAACCGCACCGATTTTCGCGTCGATCTCATCCCGGACCGCGTCGAGGACAAGGAGCATGTGCTGGGCGTGCTCAGAACGCTGCTCCAGCTCAGCGATGATGAAGTGCAGCGCATCCGGGATGATCTGGAGGAGTCCGCCGGCTTCAAGCCCGTGCAGGTCGCCGAGGATTTGGACTGGGAGAAATTCGCCGCGGTCAGCGTCCGTCTCAATGAACTGCCGGGCGTGTCACCGACGCGCGGCTATTCGCGCTTCTACCCCGATGGCGCCGCAGTCGGGCATCTGATCGGCTATGTGGGCGCTGCATCCGCCAAGCAATATGAGGAGCAGAAGGACCCGCTGCTGATCACGCCTGGTTTCAAGATCGGCAAGGAAGGCGTTGAAAAAGTGCTCGAACCCCGGCTGCGCGGACAGCCGGGCGCCAAGCGGATCGAGGTCACTGCGCGCGGCAAATTGGTTCGCGAACTGACTACCCGCGGCGATGTGCCGGGCAATACGCTCAAGCTAACCATCGATGAGCCGCTCCAGCTCTATGCGGCGCGGCGGCTTGGCCCCAACTCCGGCTCCGCTATCGTCATCGACTGCGAAACCGGCGGCATTCTCTGCATGGCATCGATGCCGTCCTACGATCCCAACAGCTTTTCGGACGGGATCGGACGCGACGAATGGCGGATGCTGTCGGAGGACGAGCGGCGGCCGCTCTACAATAAGGCGCTGCAGGCGATGTATCCGCCGGGCTCCACCTTCAAGCCGATCCACGCGCTGGCGATCCTGGCTGCCGGCATCGGCCCCGAAGAGACCGTCCACTGTCCCGGCGGCTACCGCCTCGGCAACCGCTTCTTCCGCTGTCTGGGCCGCCACGGCACGGTCAACATGACGCGGGCGATCGCGAAGAGCTGCAACACCTATTTCTACGCCATGGGCCGGCGCATCGGCATCGGCCGTATCGCCGAAGCGTCGCGTATCGCCGGCTTGGGTAAGAAATACGACCTTCCGACGCCCTCCCAGAATTACGGCACCGTGCCCGACGCCGAGTGGAAGCAGCGCAAATACAAGCAGCAATGGACCGAGTCCGACACGCTGAATGCCGCAATCGGACAAGGCTATGTGCTGGTGACGCCGCTCCAGCTCGCCGTCGCCGCCGCGCGCATTGCATCGGGGCGGATACTAGAGCCGGAGCTCATCGCGGCCAAGGCGAAGCCCGGCGCGCGCTCGCTGCCGGTGCCCCCCGAGTTCCTCGAAGCGGTGCGCGTGGGCATGACTCAGGTGGTGAATGGCGACGGCACGGCCGGGCGCAGCCGCCTGCCGCTCGAAGGCATCCAGATGGCCGGCAAGACAGGCACGGCGCAGGTGCGCCGGATCGCCGGCGGTCAGCGCGGCGGTCTGGGCGTGCCCTGGAAATATCGCGACCACGGCCTGTTTGTCTTCTTCGCCCCCGCCGACAAGCCGCGCTATGCCGGCGCGGTGGTGGTCGAGCATGGCATGTCCGGGTCTGGCGCGGCGGCGCCGGTCGCGCGCGACATGATGACCTTCATGTTTGATCAGAAAAAAGCCATGGAAACGTTGGAAAGCATGGAAAAAGGCTGGGGCGGAGACATTGCGACCCGCATGGCGAAGGAAGCCGCGGCCTATTCCGCCGCGAAGCAGCCGCAAGCGCCGCCGGTGCCGACATCCGCTGCCTCCCCTTCCGCTAGCCCGGCGCCAGTTGCGACTGGGGTAAACGCCACCGCCGCGCAGGCGCCCGAATGAAGCAGGGCATCGTTCCAGCGCCGCTGCTGGCGCTTCCCTGGGTGCCGATCCTGCTCGCCGGCGCGATCGCCGGCTTCGGGCTGATCGTGCTTTACTCGGCCGCCGGCGGTTCGCCGACGCCCTGGGCGCTCAACCACGGTATCCGCTTCGGCACCTTCCTGCTGATGGCGCTGGCTTTGTCGAGGGTGAGCGAACGCAACTGGGAGTTGGCGGCCTTCCCGCTCTACGCGGTCATCCTCTTGCTGCTGGTCGCGGTGGAAATGCTCGGCGCGGTCCGGGGCGGCAGCCAGCGCTGGCTCGACCTCGGCTTCATCCGCCTCCAGCCTTCGGAACTGATGAAGGTGGCGATCGTGTTGACCATGGCTCGCTTCTACGCGCTGCTCCCGGCGAGCCAGTTGCGGACCTTCACCGCGCTTTGGCCCGCCGCGATCCTGATCGGACTGCCCGCTGCGTTCGTGATGCTGCAGCCCGACCTCGGCACTGCTCTGATGATCACCGGCGGCGGGCTGACGGTCGTATTCCTAGCAGGCCTCCCGCTGCGCCTGTTCGTCGGGGCGGGGCTCGCGCTCGCCGCGGCAGGGCCGATCGTGTTCAGCCTCATGCACGAATATCAGCGCAATCGCGTGCTGATCTTCCTCGATCCGGAAAGCGATCCGCTCGGCAAGGGCTATCATATCAGCCAATCGAAAATCGCGATCGGATCGGGCGGGCTGTGGGGCAAGGGCTATCTGCAGGGCACGCAGAGCCGGCTCGACTATCTACCCGAGCGCCATACCGACTTCGTCTTCGCGACGATGGCCGAGGAATGGGGCCTGGCCGGCGGGCTGTTCCTGATCTTCTGCTTTTTCCTGCTGATCCGCTGGGCGATGCAGGTGGCGCATCGGGCGCGGACCAAGTTCGGGCGGCTGACGGCGGCGGGGCTCGCCACCACCATCTTCTTCTATGTCGGCATCAACCTGATGATGGTGATGGGCCTGGCGCCGGTGGTCGGCATCCCCCTCCCGCTTGTCAGCTATGGCGGGTCGGCGGTGATGACGGTCATGATCTGCTTGGGGATATTGATGTCGATCGACCGCGACAGCCGCCGCGGCCGCCGCGCACCGCTCTAGCGTCCGGCACCCGACTTCAGCACGCCGCGCCGGAACAGCCGGGCTGCGACGGTGATCGTCAGCGCCAGCCAGAGCAGCTGCCAAGCAAAGGCAAGTGCGTGCTGCCAGGCCGGGACGCCGATCGCTGCGCGCGCCGCCATCGCGAAGGGCGAGCTGAACGGAAAGACGGCGGCCGTCACCCCGATGGTGGAGTGCGGAGCATTGGCGCCCGCGCTTGCCAGCGCGAACATCGCGACCTGGAAGATGGTGACGGGCAGCGACAGCATCTGGATCTCGCGCATCGTCCCGGCCTGCGCGCCCACGCCCAGGAACACGGCGCCGAGCAGCAGGAAGGACAACACGAAATAGCCGAGGAACAGCGCCGCGAAAGCCGGCAGTCCGATAGCGGGGGCGATGGCATCGAGTTGCTCGGCACCGCCGAGCGACGATGCGGCGGCGAGACCCACGGTGCTCCAGAAAGCAGAGAAGACCAGCGCCACGCCGAGCAAACCGAGCAATTTGCCAAGGAAGACTGCTTCCAGCGGCACGGCGGCAGCCAATATTTCGATGACCTTGTTGTTGCGCTCTTCAGCCAATGTGCTGATCGCCTGGCTAGCAAGGACCAGCGACAGCAGGAACATCAGGAACACTGCCCCGAATGCTGTGCCTTGGTGATCTCGTGCGGCGGTTGGTGGCGCGGCCGCCGACGCACGAACCTGAGGCTGCTCGCCCGTGGCTGCAGAGGCGAGCAGACGCAAATAAGTTGCGTCGCGTGATGCGGCGGGGATGTGCACCACGGAGCGGTCGCCGGGCGGGCCGAACAGTACGGCCGAAGCTTCGCCCCGACGCAGCTCGCCATGCGCCTCTTCGACAGGGACGCCGCGTGGTGAGCGGAAGTCGACTGGCGGTGGGCCGGGATCGGCCCCGACGACGCTGCGCAACTCGCGCTCGGCCGCTCTCAGGCGCGCCAGTTCGTCGGGCGCGGCCAGGACCAGCACGCTTTGGCGCTGCCCTTCGATTGCCTGCACGGCGCCCAGGCTGCCGATCGTCGCCACCGCGAACATGAAAAGCGGCGCGAGCAGGAAGATCAGAAAGGTCGGCGTGAGGGTGATGGCGGTGAAGTCCCGCCGCGCGATCACCAGCGCCTGGCGCAGCAGCCGGGTCAAGCCTCGGCCTCCCGCACTAGCTTCACGAAGACATCATGTAGCGCCGGCCGCTCGACCGACAGGCTGGCGACGCCGTGCCCGGAAGCGATCAGACGCTCCAGCACCGGTTCGATGCCGTCGGGCGGCACGTCGAACGCATAAGCCTTCCCCACTCGCGCTGCGTCTTGGGGAAGAAGCTGAGACACGCCGGCGCCCTCCTGTCGCGGGATGAGCTGGGCTCGCATCGGCAGCAGGGCACGCGCCTCGTCTACGCTGCCCTCGAATCGACGCTGCCCGCGAGCGATAATCGCAAGTCGGTCACACAGCCGCTGCGCATGCGCCATTACGTGCGTTGAAAAGAGAATAGTGGCGCCGCGGTCACGCTCGGCGAGGATCAACCCTTCCAACTTCTCCTGATGACCGGGTCGAGCCCGGAAAAGGGCTCGTCCAGCACGAGCAGATCGGGCCGGTGGACCATGGAGCCCAGCAGCTGCACCAGCTGCGCCATGCCTTTGGACAGGTTCCGGATCGGCTCCCGCGCCGCGCCGGCAAGGCCTGCTTCCTCCAGCATTGCCTCCCCCCGGCGGCGGCCTTCCGCCCATTCCAGACCGCGTAAGGCGCCCATGAAGGCGATCGCCTCGCGCGCCTTCATCGTTGGATAGAGGCCGCGTTCCTCGGGCAGATAGCCGATGCGCTGGCTGACCTCGCGCGGGCGCTCGGCGCCGAGCACGCGCCGCTTGCCTGCATCGGGATCGATGATCCCCATCAGGATGCGCAGGCTGGTCGTCTTGCCGGCACCGTTCGGCCCCAGCACGCCATAGATGCTGCCGCGCGGCACCATTAGGTCGAGTCCGGCGACGGCTTCCTTGCGTCCGAAACTCTTGCGCAGGCCCTTCGCGGTCACCACCGGATCGTTCATGGCGTGGCGGTAGCGGTCCCGCGGCGCGCTTGCTAGCAACAGCATGGTGGATAGCGGATTGACCATTCGGACGGCAGCCGAGCGGGACGTGCAGCAGGTGCTCGACCTCGTGCAGCGGACCTATCGCGGCGACAGCGCCCGCGGTGGCTGGACCCATGAAGCGGACCTGCTCGGCGGCCAGCGGACCGATGCGGCTGCGCTGGCCGACATTATCGCCGATCCAGCACAGCGCCTGCTGCTCGCCGAGGTGAACGGGAGATTGGTCGGCTGTGTGCAGATCACCGACAAAGGCGGCGGCACCACCTATCTCGGGCTTCTGACGGTCGACCCCGACCGCCAGGCGGCAGGTCTCGGCCGGCGTCTCCTTGCCGAGGCGGAGAGGAGCGCCGCCACCCTGTTCGGCGCCACGCGCATGGAGATGACGGTCATTCGCCAGCGCGCCGAGCTGATCGCCTATTATGAGCGGCGCGGCTATGCCCTCACCGGCGAGGAGCGTCCCTTTCCTCTCGACGATCCCCGCTTCGGCCTACCGCAGCGGCGCGACCTCGCCTTTGTGGTCCTCGAAAAGCCGCTCAGCCGATCCTGAACCCCATTTGATGGGCCGTTCGGAAGTAGGCGATCATGGCCTGGCTCGCCTCGTCCGATAGCTCGATAAAGATGCGCCGGCCGTCCTCCGGATCCTGACGGCGAACGAACAGGCCGTGCTCGGTCAGCGTCCGAATCCAGCGCAGAGCGGTGGTCGCCGGCACGGCCGCGGCGATGCAGAGACTCGAGACCGCGACGCGGCTATGCTCCAGGCGCGCCGCGAGCAGGTCCAGCAGCATGTCCCACGCTGGGTCCGCGAAGAAATCTTTCGGGAAGAATTGGTCCCGCAGTCGCCTGATTCGGATCAGCCCGCGGACCATCTCGGCGTCGATCTCCGTCCCTTCCCCTTCGCCGCGAGCGGGCGGGACGAAGTGCACGGTCTTCGCCGACGTCGACAGCTCGGCAAGGGCGCTGGCGATCCGCGCCACTTCCTCGCTTAGCCGGCGGAGCCGTTCGTCGTCAGCCTCGACGCCATGGTCGTGCAATCGATGTTTGCGCTCGGCGACGGCAAAGGCAAGCGCGCCGGTTCGGGACTCGACTGTGGCATCGCACAGCAGCTGCACCTTGGGCTCGTCGATCCGGGCCGCGACCACATCGATCAGCTCGCCCGGAAGCGATATGATCGGCGCCGCGCTCCCGTCGCGTGCCGCATGATTCGCCCACTCGAGCAGCCGGTCGAGCTGCGGCGTGTCTTCGGAAAGCTCGATCAGCACCGAGTCTACCGACGCCTGGCGGCTGAGCCGCTCATGGGCATCGGCGATGCGTTCGCTGCCGATCACTCGCGCGCCGACGCTTTTCGCGGCAGCCAGTGCGGCCGTGCGGTGTTTCCTCCGAGTCGGCAAAGATCAATACGGAGGGTCCGTCCCCCCACTCAATTTCTGCGCCCGTCACCTTTTGTTCACCCTTTTACCCCGGCACTTGCATGCCTTCATTATGGGGCAAAGTCAGCCTCCCGACGCTCCAAAACGGAGATTTTTGCTGCGGAAATCAGGCGCGATCCGCTCCGCCTCCTGCTGCAGCCGCAGGATGGTCTCGGCCAGAGCGGCCGTCTGTTCGCCCACTGGGGCTCCGTTCAGAAGCTGATGCGCTTCGTCGAGCACGGTGCGGAGCAGGCGCACCAGCGCTTCGCTCCTGGCATCGATGTCAACTGTGGGTTGCACGCACAATGAGCAAGCTCCTCGCTCTCCCCTATGTGGCAGCCCGCATTGACGATGCGAGGGCGGCCGAGCCGGAGAATTATCCATTTTGGATGAAGCTTCGCTGCGAAGACCGCGGTTCCATGGCGCGAGCCTTGTGCGTCAGGCGCTTAGCAGGGGGTCGCAATGAGCCGTTTCGGGTGAGTCTGATCCGCTATCTGTTCAATGGATCGACTTGACGATTTCCTCGACCATCTTTTTGGCGTCGGCGAGGAGCATCATCGTGTTGTCGCGGTAGAAGAGCTCATTATCGACGCCCGCGTAGCCCACGCCGCCCATCGACCGCTTGATGAACAGCACGGTCTTGGCCTTCTCCACGTCGAGCACGGGCATGCCGTAGATGGGCGAGCTCTTGTCGGTTTTTGCGGCTGGATTGGTCACGTCATTGGCGCCGATCACGAACGCGACGTCGGCTTGAGCAAACTCGGAGTTGATGTCCTCTAGCTCGAACACCTCGTCATAGGGCACGTTCGCTTCGGCGAGCAGCACGTTCATGTGTCCCGGCATGCGCCCCGCGACCGGGTGGATCGCGTATTTGACGGTGACGCCCTTCTCCTTGAGCTTGTCGCCCATTTCCCGGAGCACATGCTGGGCCTGGGCGACCGCCATGCCATAGCCGGGAACGATGACGACAAGCTCGGCCTGTTCCATCAGGAAGGCAGCGTCTTCCGCCGAGCCCCGCTTCCATGGCCGGTCGATGGCCGCCGCACCGCCGCTCGTGTCGGCGACCGCGCCGAAGCCTCCTGCGATGACGCTGATGAAGCTGCGATTCATCGCCCGGCACATGATGTAGCTGAGGATCGCGCCCGAGCTGCCGACCAGCGCCCCGGTGATGATCATCGCCGTGTTGCCGAGCGTGAAGCCCATGGCCGCCGCTGCCCAGCCCGAATAGCTGTTCAGCATCGACACGACGACAGGCATGTCCGCTCCGCCGATTGGGATGATCAGCAGGAAGCCGATCAGGAACGATAGGCCGGTGATCGTCCAGAAAATCCACGGGCTCTGGTCGCCGACGAAATAGGCGATCAGGCCGACGATCGCGGCCAGTGTGCCGAGATTGATGACATGACGGCCCGGGAGCAGGATCGGCGCGCCGGACATGTTGCCGTTCAACTTCAGGAAGGCGATCACGGAGCCTGAGAAGGTGATCGCGCCGATGGCGACGCCCAGCGCCATTTCAATCCGGCTGACCGGGAAGATGTTGACGATGTTCGGTCCAGCAATCGGCGTGATGACGTTGGCGATGCCGAACGCCTGCGGGTTGAGGAAGGCCGCCGCTGCGACCAGCACCGCCGCCAAGCCGACCAGCGAGTGAAAGGCGGCGACGAGCTGGGGCATCGCCGTCATCGCGATCCGCCGGGCCATGACCAGGCCGATCGCGCCGCCGATCGCTATGGCCACGGCGATCTCGATCAGCCCGGCTTCGTTATGCTCCCAAAGCGTGGTGCCGACGGCAAGCGCCATGCCGGCCATGCCGAAGCGGTTGCCCCGCCGCGACGAAGCGGGGCTGGACAGCCCTCGCAAGGCCAGGATGAAACAGACACCCGCGACCAGATAGGCGAGTGCCACCCAGGGATTCAGTTCCGCGACTTCATGCATGCCCTATTTGGTCCCCCAGCCGTCAGTGCGAGCGCAGCGAAGCAATCCAGCAAAGCCGGATGTCTCCCGGATTGCTTCGTCGCTGCGCTCCTCGCAATGACGAAGCAAAGGCATCAGCGGTCCTTTTTCTTGTACATGGCGAGCATCCGCTCGGTGACGGCGAAGCCGCCGAAGATGTTGACACTGGCCAGGGCGACCGCGACCAGTCCCAACCACTTCGCCTCGGCGCCGAACGCCGATGCGGCTGCGATCAGCGCCCCGACGATGATCACCGATGAAATCGCGTTGGTCACCGCCATCAAGGGCGTGTGCAGCGCCGGCGTCACCGACCAGACGACATAATAGCCGACGAAACAGGCAAGGACGAAGATCGAGAGAATGGCGATGAAGGTCATGCGTTATCCTATGCAGCCAGTTTCTTCGGCTCTGGAATGGAACGGCCCATCTCCCGAGCTGCTTCGATCCAACAAGCGATGGCGTCGTAGCCGTTGCGGAGCGCTTCTTCAGGCGTGTCCCCGTCTGATCGGCAGCCCGGCAACTCCGGAGCGATTGCCGCAAACCCGCCGCCGTCAGCCTCGCTCAGCGGCATGATGTCGACTTCATAATCCTGCGGTCTCATGGTCCGGCCTCGCGCACATGATCCACAAACTTGACCAGCTCACGAATATAGATCGGCTTTATCGGCCGACGAGCTGGTATGGTGAGGATCATTGTCATGCTCGCATGCTTCACCTTTAAATGCGAGCCTCAGCCTGGCGGGGTGAAATCAATGCCGAACGCCTTGCAGACAGCCGCAACATCTTCGATCCGCCAGTCTCGCGGGTTGGAACGCATTCGGGAAAGCAGCTTCTCCGCGCCACTCACCTAGTCCTCACCCTAACAGCCTTGCATTCACCACCTGACCATCCTTCGTCAGGCGGATGGCGTCGCCAATTTCCTCGTCGAGGACGGGGCCGCCTTTTTCCTTGTCCCAGAAGGCGCTGAGAAAGTTGAACAGGTTGCGGGCGAAGAGCGCGCTGGCGTCCGCGGCCAGGCGGCTGGGAACGTTGCGGTGGCCGACGATCTTGACGCCGTGACGCTCGACGACTTGGCCGGCGACCGCGCCCTCGACATTTCCACCCTGCTCTACCGCTAGGTCGACGATGACGCTGCCCGCCTTCATCGTCGCAACCTGCGCATCGGAGATCAGGCGCGGCGCCGGGCGGCCGGGAATCAGCGCCGTCGTGATGACGATGTCCTGCTTGGCGATGTGGCTAGAAACGAGTTCGGCCTGCGCCGCCTTATACTCGTCGGACATCTCGGTCGCGTAGCCGCCCGAGCCCTCGCCTTCGATGCCCTTCACATTTTCGACGAAGATCGGCTTGGCGCCCAGGGAGAGGATTTGCTCCTTGGTCGCGGAACGCACATCGGTGGCGGAGACCTGCGCTCCCAGTCGCCGCGCAGTTGCGATCGCTTGCAGGCCGGCGACGCCGACGCCCATCACGAACACCTTAGCGGCCGAGACGGTGCCCGCCGCCGTCATCATCATCGGGAAGGCGCGGCCATATTCGGCCGCCGCGTCCAGCACCGCCTTGTATCCGGCGAGGTTCGACTGGGACGACAATATGTCCATCGACTGCGCGCGCGTGATGCGCGGCATGAACTCCATCGCCAGCGCCTCGAAGCCCGCTGCCGCATAAGCGTCGATTCGCGCCCGCTCGCCGAATGGGTTCAGGCCTGCCACCAGCCAGGCACCCGGCTTCGCGCCCGCGAGGCTTTCCGGAGCCGGTCCTTGTACGCCGAGGATGATGTCGGCGCCGGCGAGTACTTCGCCCCGGCTGCCAACCGCTGCACCGGCCGCGCGATACTCCTCGTCAGATACGGAGGCGGTCGCGCCCGCGCCGCTTTCCACCGAGACTTCGGCACCGAGGCCGGCGAACTTCCTGACGGTCTCGGGCGTCGCTGAAACGCGCCGCTCGCCGTCCGCTGATTCCTTGAGGACGGCGAGTTTCATGATGAACTCAGCCGGCGATCAGAAAAACGACGATGATCGCAACGACGGCTGTCGCCGCCGTTCCCCACTTCAAGAGTGCGGTGAACCCCGAATAGGTCTGTTGATGTGCCTTGAGATCGCCGTTTTGCGCCATTGAACCCTGCATCCGTGAAAGCCCCGGCGCCGTATCTATCGAGCAGTCGGGGCAGTCTCAAGAGACAAGGTGTGTCGCTTAACATCACTTTTACGCCACCTGGCCTAAGCCTCTCGCCCCGAGGAGCGCGAGTGAGGGATATGGCCAAGGCGAATGCCAAGTTGCTGATGCTGGTCGACGACGAGCCTGCCCAGAAAAGGCTGGTCGGCGCGATCGCAGCCCGCGCGGGCTGGCGGACCATCTTTGCCGACGATGCCGAAGCGGCCCGTGACGTGCTGGAGACTGAACAGGGCCTGCTCCTCGATGCCGTGCTGATCGACCAATATGGTCAGGGCGATACGGCGGTTGAGCTGATCGAGACGCTCCATGCCCGCCGCCCTGCTCTCCCCGTGCTGCTGCTGACCGCCAACGGCTCGATCGAACTCGCCGTTCGGGCGATGCGCGCGGGCGCATCCGACTATCTGATCAAGCCGATTGCGCCGGAAAGGCTGCTCGGCGCACTAGACGCGGCGGTGTCGAGCCGGATCAATGTCGGCGAGCTCCGGCCGTTGGCCGAGAAGATTAAGGCGGTGCTCGGCTTCGACGAGATCGTCGGCTCGGCGCCGCAATTCCGCTCGGCGCTCGCGATCGCAGCCAAGGCGGCGCGCTCGCGCGTGCCGGTGCTGATCGAGGGCGAGCCGGGCGTCGGCAAGGAACTGATCGCCGAGGCGATCCACGCCGCCTCCCCGCGCGCCAAAAAACCATGGGTCGTCATCAACTGCGGCGCCATCCCGGAGAACTCGGTCGACTCCGAGCTGTTCGGCCATGAGCGCGGCGCCTTTACGGGCGCGTTCGAGCGCAAGGTCGGACGTCTCCAGCAGGCGGATGGCGGGACTGTTCTGCTGAAGAACATCGCAGAACTTCCGCTGGAGACGCAGGCCAAGCTGGTGCGGGTGCTGGAAACCGGCGAGATTCACCCGCTCGGCGCACGCGTGTCCCGCGATATCGATGTGCGGCTGATCGGCGCATCGGGCCGGCCGCTGATCGAGGAAGTCGCGCATGGCCGTTTCCGTGAGGACCTCTATTACCGGCTGAACGTCGTCCATGTCCCCGTACCGCCGCTTCGGGATCGCGCTGGTGACGTGCCCGCCCTGTCGCGGCACATGCTGGCGCGGATCGCGGCCCAACCGGGCCTGCGCGAGCTCGGCATTACCGACGAGGCACTGTCGCTGCTGATGTCGTTCGACTGGCCCGGCAATGTCCGCCAGCTGCAGACGGCGCTGTTCCGCGCCGCCGTGCTGTGCGAGGGCGAGGCGCTGACGTCCGCGGACTTCCCGCAGATCGCGCTGCAGAGCCATTCCAATGTCACGCGACTGCTGGCGCCGGTCGCAGGATCGGGTGTCACGCTGTTCGAAGCGGACGGTCATATCCGCAACCTGGAAGAGATTGAGGCGGACGTGATCCGGTTGGCGATCGGCCATTATCGCGGCCGCATGACCGAAGTCGCGCGCCGCCTCGGCATCGGGCGCTCCACTCTTTACCGCAAGCTCGGCGAACTCGGCATTGGCGACGTGGCTGCCTAGCGGAACGGGTCTGTGACACTTTCGTTACTCTTACGGAGGTGTCACGATGTTCCAGCGTTCTGGCTATCTGATTTCGATGGGCAGCGTGATCCTGCTCGGACTGGTCGCTTGGGACGGGTCCGACAATGACACGATGCGGCTGCTGACGGTGATTGGCGTGCTGACCTCCATCATTGGCATGGCATTCCGCTGGATTTCGTTCGAGCGCGAGGAAAAGCCTAGTGCGACGACAGCGCCTGGTCCCGCAATCCGCGCCAGACCCGAAGCGCCTGCACCGTCTCGCGCACGTCATGAACCCGGACGATCTGCGCACCTGACATGACCCCGGTCAGCGCAAGCGCGATCGAGCCGCCCAGACGCTGATCCGCGGGCGCTTCGTTCGACAAGGCGCCGATCATCCGCTTGCGGCTGGCGCCCAGCATCACTGCGCAGCCGAGCCCCTGGAACAGCGCAAGGCCGTTCAGCAGCGCGAGATTGTCCGCGACTGACTTGCCGAAGCCGATGCCGGGATCGACGATGATCCGCGAGCGGGGCACGCCGGCCGCCTCGACCGCCGTGACTCGCTCGTCCAGCCAGTCAAAGACCTGCAGCAGCGGACCGGGTCCGAGCGTCTTCATATGAAGATCGCGCGGGTCGCCGGCATGCATCAGGATCACCGGACAGCCGGCGCGGACCACCAAATCCAGTGCTCTTTCGTCGTAGAGCAAAGCCGACACGTCGTTCACGATGCCCGCTCCCGCCGCGAGCGCCGCTTCCATCACCGCTGCGTTGCGGGTGTCGACCGAGATCGCGACACCGGCACGGGCCAGCCGTTCGATGACGGGCACGACGCGGGCGATCTCATCACCTTCCCAGACCGGCGCCGCGCCGGGGCGCGTCGATTCTCCGCCGACGTCGATGAAGGCGGCGCCCTCTCCGGCAGCGGCGACGCCTGCGGCGACTGCGGCTTCGGAATCTTGATGTAGACCCCCGTCCGAGAAGCTGTCGGGCGTGACATTGAGGATAACCGCGACCTGCGGCTGATCGAAGCGGATCGTGCGGTCACCGAGCTCGAGCGGGGGACGGGGAGCCGTGAGGCGCTGGACAGTCGGCTGAACCTCGTCCGGAAGCGAGGCGGCGTCGCTTACAGGCACCAGCTGCTTGGAGACGCGGCGCCCGTCCGCAGTCTCGATCAGCTCATAAGAGGAGTGCCAGAGTAAGCCTCCGGCGAGGCGGGCAACTCCACCATCGAAGCCAATCGGCGTGTCTACGAACGCAGTCGGGCGGAGATAGAAGCGTTTCACCTAGCACCCGTTCGGCCTGAGCTTGTCGAAGGCCTTCTTCTTCTTCTGTTCGGTCAAGAAAAGAAAGGGAGGGCTTCGACAAGCTCAGCCCGAACGGGGTTGCGCTTCGTGCTAAGGCTCGTTCGCCAGCAGATATTGCTGCCGGAGGGCATCGATCGGCTTGAGCGCCCCGGCATCCTCATAGTGCCAGAAGGTCCAGCCGTTGCACGAGGGCGCGCCTTGCAGCGTCGCGCCCACCTTGTGGATCGAACCCGCCGCGCCCCGCGCGTCGAGAGATCCGTCGGCGCGAACGACCGCCTGGTAGCGCCGCTTCGAATCCATAAGCACCGCGCCCGGCTGCAGCATGCCGGTCTCCACGAGCACACCGAACGCGACCTTCGGCGCGGCGGCGGGAGACTGCATCGTCTTGAGTGCAGACTCGTCCAGCGGCAGCGCTGCCTCGATCCGCTCGCGCGCCACATCGCAATAGGAAGGCTCGCGCTCGATGCCGATCCAGCGGCGGCCAAGCCGCTTTGCCACCGCGCCCGTCGTGCCGGTGCCGAAGAACGGATCGAGCACCACGTCGCCCGGGTTCGTACAGGCGAGCAGCACACGGTACAGCAGAGCTTCCGGCTTCTGCGTCGGATGCGCCTTGACGCCGCCGCGCTTCAGCCGCTCGGCACCCGAGCAGATCGGGAACAGCCAGTCCGAGCGCATCTGCAGCTCGTCATTGAGCGTCTTCATCGCGCGATAGTTGAAAGTGTAACGGGCCGTCTCGCTCTTCGCCGCCCAGATCAGCGTCTCATGCGCGTTGGTGAAGCGGGTGCCCTTGAAGTTCGGCATCGGGTTCGACTTGCGCCAGACGATGTCGTTCAGGATCCAGAGCCCCAGATCCTGCACCGCCGCGCCGACGCGGAAGATGTTGTGATAGCTGCCGATCACCCAGAGCGTGCCGCTGTCCTTGAGCACGCGGCGCGCCTCGCTCAGCCAGGCGCGGGTGAATTCGTCATAGGCGGCGAAGGTGTCGAATTTATCCCAGTCATTGTCGACGGCATCGACTCGACCGCCCTCGGGCCGGAACAGGTCGCCACCAAGCTGGAGATTATAGGGCGGGTCGGCGAAGATCATGTCGACCGACTTGTCAGGCAGGCCGCGCATCGCCTCGACGCAATCGTCCATCAGGATGCGGTCAAGCGGCAGCGTGGCCGATTGGGGCGCGGCGCGCCGTTCAACCTTGGTCAGAACCCCCATCCGGCCTTGCGCCCCCTGCTCACTTATCTACAGCCAGAGTGAGTCCAGCGGAGTCTGCGGTCAAGCAGTTCATTTCGGGCACAAAATGGAACGGAAGGAGTCCGCCTGAGCGGGACACAAGATGATGAGTCTTGGTCCGTGAACGAGACTCAACAGATTGTGGTGTGGCGGGAAAGACTCACAAAGGGAGCAAAGCTTGGGCGACGGGCGCGAAGCTGCGGCGGTGGAGCGGCGTCGGGCCGAGCCGATTGAGCGCTTCGCGATGAGTCGGGCAGCCATAGCCCTTGTTAGACGCCCAGCCATAGCCTGGATGCTCGGCATCGGCGGCGATCATCAGCTGGTCGCGATGATGCTTGGCGATCACCGAAGCGGCGGCGATCGACAGGCACAAGGCATCGCCACCCACGACCGTGGTGCATGGGTGATCCCAGCGCGGTTTCGCGTTGCCGTCGATCAGCACCATGCCGGGCGCGATGCCGAGCGCCTCCACCGCGCGCGTCATCGCCAGCATCGTCGCCCAAAAGATGTTGATTTGGTCGATCTCCTCGACCGTGGCGACGCCGACGCCGACCAGCGCGATCTTGTGCAGCCTCTTCGACAGTTCGGCGCGGACTTGGGCGGTGAGCTTCTTCGAGTCATCGATGCCGCGCGGGACCCCCTTTTCCGGCAGCACCACCGCGGCGGCGACCACGGGGCCCGCCAACGGACCACGCCCAGCCTCGTCCACGCCGACGAGCGGCGCCGGGTGATTGAGTTCGAGCTTGCGGGATGGTCTGGGCATATACACTCGGTTTGGGCTGAGCTTGTCGAAGCCCTCCCTTTCCTTACGATCCCAAAGAAGAAGAAGGGAGGCCTTCGACAGGCTCAGGCCGAACCAAATTGGGGATAAGTGGGCCAATCAGCCCTCCAGTTCCTCGAACGGGTTCCAGCCGAGCGTGTGGCCGATTGGGCCATGCCCCTGCCCCAGCCCGGGAGCGGACAGGATGGCGATACGCACGAAGCGCACGGCTTGCTCGAAGGCGTCCTTGATTGGCATTCCGCTGGCCAACCCGGTCGCCAATGCGCTCGCCAATGTGCAGCCGGTACCATGCGTATCGTCGGTGTCGAAGCGCTTGCCTACCAGCCGCGCAACTTCTTGACCGTTCGGCGCGAGCACACGGTCTACGACATAGGCGCCCTCGGCATGACCGCCCTTGGCGAGCAAGTGACAGCCATGCGACAGCACCGACTCCTCGCCGCCGAGCGCGTCCAGCTCGGGCAGGTTGGGCGTGACTACTGACGCAATCCGCATCAGCTTTTCGAACGCGGCGATCGTTGCCGCATCGGCCAGGGTCGAGCCGCTGGTCGCGACCATCACCGGGTCGAACACGATGGGAATGTCGAGCCCGGAAAGCCGTTCCGCTACTGCCTCGGCAGTCTCGGGCGTGCCGATCATGCCGATCTTGATCGCGTCCGCGCCGAGGTCGTCCAGGACGCTGTCGATCTGCGCGACGACCATCTCGGCCGGCACCGGATGCACCGCCTGAACACCCACCGTGTTCTGGGCAGTGATGGCAGTGATCGCGGTCATCGCGTGGCCGCCGAGCATCGTCACCGTCTTGATGTCGGCTTGAATGCCGGCGCCGCCGCCGCTGTCGGAACCGGCGATGATCAGGACGCGCGGGATCACCCCTTGAACTTGCGCGTAGTGCTCGCCGGATGCTTTGTCAGCGCCGCGCCGACGCGGATCGGGCGGTCGGTCAACTCGCCGCCGCAGTTCGGGCAGCGATCGTCCAGTGCTTCGGTGCACTCGGCGCAGAAGGTGCATTCGAACGAGCAGATGAAGGCGCCATGCTGGTCGGCTGCCAGGTCGGTGCCGCAGCGCTCGCAATCGGGTCGCATTTCAAGCATCACGCCGCCTCCGCCACTGCCGCGCAGATTCGCTCAACCACTGCCTTAACCTGCCCCTCGTCGTCCCCCTCCGCCATTACCCTGATGAGCGGTTCGGTGCCGGACGGCCGGATGACCAGACGCCCGCGACCGTTCAGTTCCGCCTCCGCATCTGCGATCGTTGCCTTGACCCGATTATCATCCAGCGGCTTGCCGCCGGAGAAGCGGACATTCTTAAGCAGTTGCGGCACCGGATCGAAGACGTGCAGTAGCTCGCTAGCGCGGCGTCCCGACTGGACCAGCTCGGCGAGGATCTGGAGCCCTGCCATCAGCCCGTCGCCCGTGGTCGCGTGATCGGACAGGATGATGTGCCCAGACTGTTCGCCGCCGACATTGAACCCGCGCTCGCGCATGCATTCGAGCACATAGCGGTCGCCGACCTTGGTGCGCTGAAGCGTCAGGCCGTCCGCCTGCAGCCGCCGTTCAAGACCCAGGTTGGACATGACGGTCGCGACCAGGCCACCGCCCTTCAACAGGCCCCGGCGCGCCCAACTAGTCGCGATCAGACCCATCAGCTGGTCGCCATCGACCAGCCTCCCGGTCTCGTCGACCACGATCAGCCGGTCGGCATCGCCGTCCAGAGCCAGGCCGATATCGGCACCGCTCGCGACCACCGTTTCCTGCAGCGTTTGCGGTGCCGTAGATCCGCAACCCGCGTTGATGTTGGTGCCATTAGGGCCGACGCCGACCGGCACGATTTCAGCACCCAACTCCCAAAGCGCTTCGGGCGCGACCTTGTAAGCGGCGCCGTTCGCGCAATCGATCGCGATCTTCAGCCCTTCGAGCCGCAGCCCCTCCGGAAAGCTGGACTTGACCGCATGGATATAGCGGCCCTGCGCGTCGTCGACACGCCGTGCTCGTCCGGTGCGGTCGGCCGGGGCGAGCCGGGCTGCCGCTTCGATCAGCGCCTCGATCGCCATTTCGTCGTCATCGGACAGCTTGTAGCCGTCCGGGCCGAACAGCTTGATGCCATTATCGGCAAAGGGATTGTGGCTGGCCGAGATCATCACGCCAAGGTCGGCCCGCATCGAACGGGTCAGCAGCGCCACGGCAGGCGTCGGCATCGGCCCGACCAGCACCACGTCCATGCCGACGCTGGTGAAGCCTGCGACGAGCGCCGGTTCCAGCATATAGCCCGAAAGCCGCGTGTCCTTGCCGATCACGACCCGGTGGATATGGTCGCCACGGACGAAGTGCGCTCCGGCCGCCATGCCGACCTTCATCGCCATTTCCGCCGTCATGCTGGGGGTATTTACCCGCGCCCTGATGCCGTCTGTCCCGAAGAATTTGCGTGTCATGCCGCTTCCACTACCCTGAACCCGATCCCCTAGCGAGAAGGACCCGCCCATGAAATACCGGACGCTCGGCCAAGGCCTTGAAGTATCAGCGATCGGCATCGGCTGCATGCCCATGATCCGCGGTGGCAACATCAATTACGGGGGGGATGCAAGCATCGACGAGTCGCTCGCGACAATCCACCGCGCGATCGATCTGGGCGTCACTTTCTTCGACACGGCGCAGATCTACGGCCCCTTCCAGAACGAGGAGCTGGTCGGCGAAGCGATCAAGGGCCGGCGCGACAAGCTCGTCATCGCGACCAAATTCGGGTTCAAGTTCGACGGCAACACAATCACCGGCGTCGACAGTTCTCCGGCGAATATCCGCAGCTCGGTCGAGGGCTCGCTGAAGCGATTGGGGATCGACGCGATCGACCTCTATTATCAGCACCGCGTCGACCCAAACACGCCGATCGAGGAGACGGTCGGCGCAATGGCCGAGCTGGTAGAGGAAGGCAAAGTGCGCTTCCTCGGCCTGTCTGAGGCTGGACCCGAGACGATCCGCCGCGCCCACGCCGTTCATCCCATCTGCGCTTTGCAGAGTGAATATTCTTTGTGGGAGCGCGACGTGGAGAAAGATATCCTGCCCGTCTGCGAGGAACTCGGCATCGGCTTCGTGCCCTATTCGCCGCTTGGGCGCGGGTTCTTGACTGGCCAGATCCAGAGCCGGGACGACCTGCCTGCCGACGACTGGCGACGCAACGATCCGCGCTACTCAGAAGAGAATTTCGGCCCCAATCTGAAGATCGTCGATGCGATCCGCGCCGTCGCCGAGCGGAACGGAGCCAGCCTGGCGCAAGTGGCGCTCGCCTGGCTGATCGCGCAAGGCCCGCACGTGGTACCGATTCCGGGCGTGAAGCGGCGCGTGACGATGGAGGACTCGGTCAAGGCCGCGGACCTGGAACTGTCCGCAGCCGATCTCGACGAACTCGATGCCGCGGTGCCGCCCGGCGCGGCGCAAGGCCCCCGCTACCGTGAGCAGGGCATGCGGATGGTGCGGCTTTAGTCTAGCGCCAGACCGCGGGCGCGCCGAGCAGCGGGTGGAGCCAGCTGGCGGCGAGCCAGAGTGCGACGCCGCCGAGCAGCACGCCCCAGCCGGGCCACATCGCACGGGCCGGCGGCGGGCCTGTGAACGGCACAAAGCCGGTCTTGCGCCGCCAGCCCGGCCAGAAGTCCGGCTGCAGCTTCGTCTTCTTTGCGTCCTGCCCGGCTGCGCCCACAAGAGCGAGCAGGCCGATCCCGAAGCACAGGATCACCACGGACGGTTGCGGCCAGACCAGGGCATGCGCCACCGCCCAGAGCGCAAAGCTCCACATCATCGGGTGGCGCGTGATAGCGAACACGCCGCGGGGCTCACGCGCGTTCGCGGGCGCACCGGGCAGCGCGGGATTGCCGATCAGCGAACCGACGAGCAGCACGCTGGCGAACAGCATGATGATGGAAGCAGCGAACCAGGCCCAATCGGGCGCCGCCCAGACAAACTCCTCCGGTCCCATCCGGCGCATGGCCCAGACCAGCCAGCCCAGCGTCGCGAACGACACGAGCGAATAGACGCCCTGGAAGCCCTTCTCCCCCAGCCGCGCGACCATCGGTGCCCGTAAGGGATGCGACATGAGCAAATGCGTGCCAACAAACGCCGCCGCGGCAGCAGTGACTTGTCCTAAATCCCCCATTTTTCGTCACCCCGGACTTGATCCGGGATCCAGCTTACTTCTTCTGCCGTGAAAGAGAAGAAGCGGGATCCCGGCTCAAGGCCGGGATGACGAATGGTGGGTCAGCGCTCGTACGTCTTCGGCAAATCACCCTCGTGCGGGCGCGCATAGCGGTCGCGGAGCTTGGTCTGGCGGCTCACCATCGGCTGCTCGACGCCATCGATCCAGACGCGTTCGGCATGGCTGGTCAGTTCGAGCGGATCGCCGCTCCACAGCACGACGTCGGCGCGGCGGCCGGGGCGGAGCGAGCCGATCTCATTGCCCATGCCGAGCGCGTCAGCGGGGCCGGAAGTGATCGCCGCGAGCGCCTCGCCCCATTGCAGCCCGGTCGCGCCCGGCACCTTGTTCAGGGCGACCAGATTGCCTGCATATTGCGGGGAGTAGCGTGCCTGCATCGCGTCATTGTCGTCGATCATGCCGACCGAGACCCGCACGCCAGCCGCCTTCATCCGGCCGATGTTCGACTGGGTCGCGGCGACGCGCTCGAACGACGACGGCAAGTCGGCAAGCGCCGACGCGATCACCGGCACACCGGCCGCCGCTATCTCGCGCGCGACGAGCCAGCCTTCGGCGGCCCCGACCAGCACCAGCTTCACGGCCGGAAACTCCCGCCGGAGCCGCAACACATTGCGAATATCGTTCGCGCCTTCGACATGGACCAGCAGCGGCATCCTGCCGTTGATCACGGGCACAAGCGCTGCCGCATCGGCCCGATTGAGCAGCGAGTCCCGGCTGTCGCCGTCATAGCCCGCGGGATTACGGGCATAACGCTGCGCTGCTTCGAGCGAGGCGCGAAGCTGCACGAACGCCGCAGGCCGGCTGCCGCCGGCATTGTCGGCGCCTTCCTCGCCCAGTTCGACGAACTGGAAGGCGCGCGGCACGGTCACGGCATTCACGTCGGCGCCGGTGTCGATTACCGCGCCTTGGCCGGCGAAGATCATGTTGGCCGTCGCGGGCGCCACGATCGCGCGGGTCACGCCACCGACACGGCTGACCGCCATGGCGGCTACGGCAGGATTAATGCCCGGTTCGATATCGATCGCGGAAGAGTAAGGCGAACGTGCGCCCGCCCGCGTGTCGTTGGCGGCATCGACCGCATCGACTTCGACGAGGCCGAGCCGCGTAAACCCGGCGACAAAGCCCGGCGCCACCCATTTGCCCGACGCGTCGATTGTCTGCGCGCCCGCAGGCACAGCCACGCCACGCCCGGCAGCCACGATCCGGCCGTCGCGGATCACGACCGTGCCGCCCTCGATTGGCGCGGAGCCGTCGCCGAGCGCGACGGTTCCGCCGGTAAGGGCGACGGTCTGGGCGAAGGTGGGCGAGCTCAAAAGGCCGAGCGCCAAGAGAGCCGTCCGTGTCGAGCGAAGTCGGGACACGCTTCTCGACTTCGCTCGAAGCGAACGGAGGAGGGGTCGCACGCTGCTCACTTCACATCTCCCTCGCCCGGCTGGCCGAGTTCGAAATCGGTCACGGGGCGGCGCTTCGGGTCCATGGCGTCGTACATCAGTGCGCCGTCGATCCAGACCTTCTCGGGCCGCGTGTAGACGCTGAACGGATTGCCGTTCCACAGCACCACGTCCGCCATCTTGCCGGGCTTGAGGCTGCCGGTCTTTTCGGCGATGCCCATTGCCTTGGCCGGGTTGTAGCTAAGCCAGGACCAGGCGACCTCGTCGGGGATGTTGATCCCCATCCGCCGCCCGTTGCCGAGCGCCTTGGCCGCTTCCTGATAGAGTCGCTGAATGCCGTTCTCGTCGTCCGAATGGGTGACGACGCATGCGCCCGCATTGTGGACCAGCGGCATATTCTCGTTGACGGCATCATAGGCTTCCATCTTGAAGCCCCACCAATCGGCCCAGATCGCCGCGCAGATGTCGTGCTGCTTCAGCAGGTCGGCGACCTTGTAGGCCTCAGTCGCGTGATGGAAAGCGGCGACCTTGTAGCCGAACTCCTTCGCCATATCGATGACATAGGCCATCTCCTCGGCGCGGTAGCAGTGGTTCTGCACCAGGATCTCGCCGGCGAGGACGCCGCGGAGCGTGTCGAAAGCGATGTCGCGCGTCGGCGGATCGCCGCCATCCCGCTCATATTTGTCCCAGCGCCGCTTATATTCCTGTGCGCGCACCCAGGTCTGGCGGTTTACCGCCATGTTCCCCATGCGCGTCGCGGGCATCTGGTTGCGCGAGCCATAGACGCGCTTCGGATTCTCGCCGCACGCCATTTTGAGGCCGTAGGGAGCACCGGGGAACTTCATCGCCTGAACCGTGCGCGCGGGCACGTTCTTCAGCACCACGGAGCGCCCGCCGAACAGGTTGGCGGAGCCGGGCAGGATCTGCAGCGAGGTCACGCCGCCATTGGTCAGCGCCCGCGTGAAGCCGGGGTCCTGCGGCCAGATGCTGTGTTCGGCCCAGACTTCCGGCCGGACCGGGTTCGTTCCCTCATTGCCGTCGCCGAAGTCGCCGCCGGGATTCCCCTCGCCCAGATGGCTGTGGATGTCGATGATGCCGGGCGTCACCCATTTGCCGGTACCGTCGATCGTCACTGCGCCCGCGAGCGCGGAGACAGTCTGCCCCAGCGCGACGATCTTGCCGTCGGCGAACAGCACCTGGCCGTTGTTTATGCGTCCGCCCTCGCCGTCATAAATGGTGACGTTGGTGATGACGGTCGGCACGCCGGGAAAGGCGCGATAGGTCGAAGGATAGGGATCACGGGAGAAGGAGACCGGCTTTTCCCGCGGCGCGGAGGCCGATCTGCGCTTGTCACCCGTCGCCGCGCAGGAGGCGAGCGCCAGCGCGCTCACGGCAATGACAACAGAACGCATGCTTATTTGACCCCGTGCATCAGATATTTGAGCGGGAAAGCGATGACGAGCAGCACGGCGCCGATCGCGACGGAAATCCAGCCGATGGTCGTGAACACGCCGACATAGGTGTCGAGACTGACCTTCAGGTTGGTCACCTGACCGCCGACCGTCTCCACGCTTGCGACCTGGGCGACCGCGCCGGCAACATATTGCGCAACCGAGATGGAGAGGAACCAGACTCCCATCATCAGGCCGACGATCCGGGCGATCGACAGCTTGGTGATCATCGAAAGACCGACCGGCGAGATGCAGAGCTCGGCGATTGAGTGGATCAGGTAGAGCCCGGCGAGCCAGGCAAGGCCGACCTGGAAGCCTGCATCGGCGAAGCTCGCACCCCAGACGAGGAACAGGAAGCCGGCGCCCACGCCCATCAACGCGATGCCGAACTTGACCGGGATCGGCGGCTCCAGCCCGCGTCGGGACAGGGCATTCCACAGGAAGCTGAACAGCGGCGCCAGCAGCACGATGAACAGCGCGTTGAAGATCTGCGTCTGGCCCGCCGGCATCACATATACGCGTTCATTGCCGAAGCCGTTCATGCGCGCGAAGTGCATGCCGATCATCACCAGCACGGCGACGACGCCAAAAGCGATCGCCATGGTCCGCCGCGTGGCCGGCTCTTCGCCCCAGGCGAAGAACCACCAGGCCAGCCAGAGAATGCCGCCGGTCAGCACGCCGAAGAAGAGATAGTAGGTGATTGGGGCATCGCGGAACATGGCGAATAAGGGCGCGGTCCAGCCGATCTCCAGCATGGTGTTGCGCTCGGCGAACAGGGTTAGCGAGGAGCCCGCTTGTTCGAACAGCGTCCAGAAGACAACGTTGAAAACGATCAGCACCATCGCCGCCAACATCATCTGAAACTCGGTGCGGCTGCCTTTCAGCCACGACCAGCCGAGAATGCCAGGCACCGACAACAGGAAGGTGCCGAACAGGAACTTGCCCATGATCGGCAGCGACGCGACATAGCCGATCACGCCCGAGCCCGCCGGGGGCGCGACATAGTTCATCAGGTTCCAGAACAGGAAGATGACGAGCGGGATGGCGGCCAGGGCGCCGCCATAGATGAACATGTCGCGATCGGAGCGCGCATCCTGCGGCCGTTCGCCATAGCCGTTTAGACGGCCGCCATCGAACTGGAACAACAGCCAGGAGCAGGTCATGCCGATGGCGGCAAGACCAAAGCCCGCCCACCAGCCGACGGTGACGGCCAGCAGTGGGCAGAAGAACTGGGAAATGAGAGAACCAAGGTTGATCCCCATGTAGAAGATCGTGAAGCCCGCGTCGCGCCGCCGATCTCCTTCCTCGTAGAGGGTGCCGACGATCGTCGAGATATTGGGTTTGAAGAAGCCGTTGCCGATCGTGACTAAGGAGAGGCCGAGCAGCAGGATGACGACGAACAGGCCCGAGCGCTGGCCGTCCGACTTGAACCCGTCGGGCGCGATCCGCCGGACTTCGTTGCCCGCAGGGCCAACCAGCGACACCGACTTGTCGTCATTGCCCTTGATCAGCAGCCTTTCGCCATTGCTGTCGATAAATCGCTGTTGAGCATCGCCCTGACCTTGAACGGTCACTTCGAAGCGCTGGCCGTCCACCACCGCGAATGGCCGCGCCGCCTGGCCACCGAAGCACAGGGTGAAATAGCCGAGCGCCATCAGGATCGCGCCGAACTTCACCGAGCGTTTCGAGCCCAGATACTGATCCGCCAGCAGGCCGCCGATCAGCGGGGTCAGATACACCAGAGCGGTGAAGCCGCCATAGATGCCGGCAGCGGTGACGTCGTTGAAGAGGAAATGATTGACGAGATAGAGCGTCAGGATCGCTCGCATCCCGTAAAATCCGAAGCGCTCCCACATCTCGGTGGTGAACAGGCGCTTCAGCTGCCTCGGATGGTTGAACCAGGTGCCGCCGTCCGACCGGCTGACGTGTGGCGAAAGCGGCTCTGCCGTCGGATCGGCGTTGACGTTGACCATTCAGCTTCCTCTAGTCCCAGTGACGAGCCGAGCCGTCTGCGCAGCCCGATTGGCGCGGGACCCTAACGCCGAAATCCGCGCTGCCAAGAGGCGCTTAGGGGGTGGGCTGCTGACCGGCTGCCTGTTGCGCGCGGATCCGGGCGATTTCCGCCTCGGCACGGCGCACCCGCTCCCGCGCGCCCGGATGGGTGCCGTCACTGAGGAAGCCAGGTACGGTGTGGCGGCCGAACCGCTCCCAAAAAGCTGGAGCGACACTCACGTCATAGCCGGCCCGCGCCATCAGATAGAGGGCGAGCCGGTCGGCTTCGAGTTCGGTCTCGCGAATGCGCGTACGGTTCTTGCCGAAGCCGGCGAACAGCCCGCGCGACACGCCGGCCGCGTCCAGCCGGTTCTTGTGGCGCAGGATGTTGTGCGCGAGTTCGTGCGCGATCACGAGCGCGAGTTCGTCGTCGTTGTGGACGAACTCGACCAGTTCGCCCGTGACCTGGACGTAGCGGCCGTCAGCCTTGGCATTGAGGCCGCGGCCCGTGAGGAGCTGAAAACGCGATCGGCAGCCCGGCACCGGCACGATGCGGACCGGCACATCCCTGCCCTCGCGCCGCACCACCAGCGCGACCGGTCCCGCGGCGAGTGCCTGCTCGACCATCGCCTCAACCTGTTCGACCCGCCGGTAGCCCCTCGCCTGGGCGGCAATAGCCTGACCATTCACCGAGACGATCTCGTCCCCCACCCGCAGCCCTGCGGAGGCGCCGCTGCCGGGCAGCAAGGCGACGACGCTCGGCAGGTCGCCCAGCTTCAGGGCCTGGCGCGCCGCTGGACGCAGCGCCGCACTATATTGCGCGACGTCCTGCAACACCCATCCCGGACTACTCAGCACCTCTTTACATAGGCCTCCCCGCGCGAGCCGCTCGCCGATTGCAGCAACCCGGATGTCGAGTGCGACGAGTGCACGCAGTTGCTCCGCCTGGGGCACGGGCGCCGCAGCGGCGAGAAGAAGCGCAAGCAACATGGGCTCCAGCATAGCCGCTTGATCCCGCCCCGCCAGCCGCCCAGATGCGGACCCATGTTCAACGACCTCTCCTCGCCCGCCAAGCTGCTCGCCACCCGCCGTTCGGGCAAGCCGCGCGACATGGTGGCTCCCGGCCCCGACGCCGACCAGTTGTGTGCGATACTAACGGCCGCGATGCGCGTGCCGGATCATGGCAAGCTCGCGCCGTGGCGGATGCTGGTGATCGATGACCGGGACAGTTTCGCGCTGCTGTTGCAGAACGCATTCCGGGCGTCGCGCGGCACACCCGAGCGGGAGGATGTAGTCGCAATCGACCAATTCGCCCGCCAAGCCCCAACGCTCGTCGCCGTCATCTCCTCGCCGGTCGAGCCCAGCAAAATCCCGCTTTGGGAACAGCAGCTCTCGTCCGGCGCACTGTGCATGAACCTGGTCACGGCGGCTACGGCGCACGGCTTCGTCGCCAGCTGGATCACCGGCTGGGCAGCCTTCGACCCGAATGTGCTGAAGGCGCTTGGCGGCAAGGAAAGCGACCGTATCGCCGGTTTCGTGTTCATCGGATCGCCCGGCCGCGCGCTGGAAGAGCGACCGCGACCGATTTACGACAACGTGGTGCGGCATTGGCCTTGACGTGACCCGCTGTGTTAGGGCACCAATGCGCGATGCCCGCAGCCGAGCGCCCCGTTTACCTCCAGCTTCGCGACCGCATCGCGGAAGCGATCCTGGACGGCCGCTATGGCGAGGGCGACATGCTGCCCTCGGTCCGCGCCTTTGCCGCCGAACAGGGCGCCAATCCGCTGACGGTCGCCAAGGCCTATCAGCTGTTCCAGGAAGAAGGGCTGGTCACCGTCCGCCGCGGCGTCGGCATGTTCGTGGCCGATGGTGCGGCGACGCGCCTGCGAGAGCAGGAACGCCGCGCTTTCCTCAGCGAGGAATGGCCCCGCATCCGCGGCGTGATCCAGCGGCTGCGCATCGATCCCGCAGAACTGTTCGAGCGCGCCTGAGGCTCGCATTCTAGCCAGCGCACGGCTAAGGCACCCCGCCATGCCTGCCGTGAAACTGAATGCTCACGCTGTCGAAAAGCCGTGGGGGCGTCCGAGACTTCTCCCGTCCTTCAAGGCCTTCGAGACGGCCGAGCCCATCGGTGAAATCTGGTTCGACCAGAGCGGCGACCCGGAGCTGCTCGTCAAATATTTGTTCACCAACGAGAGATTGTCGGTTCAGGTCCACCCCGGCGATGCAGCCGCACAGGCGGCAGGCTTTTCGCGAGGCAAGGACGAGGCATGGCTGATCCTCGACGCGGCACCGGATTCGACGATCGCGCTCGGCCCCAGACGGCCGGTGAGTCCCGACGAGTTCAGGACTGCGGCGATGGACGGCAGCATCGTCGACCTGCTCGATTGGGTGCCGGTGAAGGCCGGAGACTTCATCTATTCGCCGGCCGGAACGGTTCACGCGATCGGTGCCGGGCTAACGCTCATCGAGATCCAGCAGAACCTGGACCTGACCTACCGCCTTTTTGATTATGGCCGCCCGCGTGAGCTTCACCTCGAAGATGGTGCGGCGGTCTCCGTGCTGCGGCCCTTTGCGCCTGTTCCAGCGCCGGAGGAAGGCGACCTGCTCGCGCGAGGTCCGAAGTTCGTGGTCGAGCGCCTGGAGGCGATCGAACGGCGGCTGCACGCGCCAAAGGGGGCGCTGTTGGCGCCGATCACGGGCGTCGGATCGGTCGATGGAAAGCGATTCGGTGCCGGCGAGTGCTGGGCTGTTACCGACGAAAGCTGCATCAGTGTGCCTGAGGGATCGTCCGCACTGCTCGCTTATCCGGGGGCGTCCCGGCTCTGATCATCTGGTGTTCAGGCGCACGCGCCCTATATGAGCGCGCTCAGCTGACAATAAGAAGAACATGGTTCTGAAGCTTCTCCGTCGTGCCATCGAACCCGCACCGCCGCCCGCGCGCGTGCCCGACGGGCTGCGCATCTATGCCATCGGCGACATTCACGGTCGGCTGGACCTGCTCGACTCCCTCCTCTTCCGTATCGAAGCCGATGAAAGGGCGCGCGGAGCGGCCAAGACGCAGCTCGTTTTTCTCGGGGATCTGATCGATCGGGGGCCTGACTCGGCAGGCGTTGTCCAGCGCGCGTTGGAACTCGAGCGGAGCGGCCGTCCAGTGCGCTTCCTCATGGGCAATCATGAGGAGGTTTTCCTCAAGACATTGGCCGGCAGCCTCGAAGCCTTGCGCTTCTTCGTAAAGATCGGCGGGCGCGCGACTATCCTCAGCTACGGCTTCAGCGAAGAGGAATATGCGGCGCTCGACTATGAGGACCTGCTGCACGCCTTGATCGCACGTGTTCCGGCAGAGCATGTCGAGTTCCTGAAGCGGTTTGAGGACCGGATCGCAGTCGGCGATTATCTGTTCGTCCACGCAGGCATTCGGCCGCGCGTGGCGCTGGAAGAGCAGACCGGCAGCGACCTGCGCTGGATTCGCTCCGAGTTTCTGGACTTTCGTGGCCACCATGGCCCGATCGTCGTCCATGGCCACACGATCAGCGAAGAGGTCGAACAACGACCGAACCGCATCGGGATCGACACCGGCGCGTTCGCGAGCGGCCGTCTCACCGCGCTCGGCCTGGAAGGCGGCGAGCGCTGGTTCCTAAGGACCTGAGAGGCGCTTGACCTCCTGCGACTGACCGCGCGGCATGATCAGGATTTCGTCGCCGGTCGCGATTACGATCAGGTCGGACACGCCCAGCATCGACACGCGCGGTCCTTCGCTGCGCACCAAGCAGTTGGACGTGTCCACCAGCCGAGCCGCACCTTTGATCAGGTTGCCGGCCGGGTCACGAGGTCCAAGGTCATACAACGCGTCCCAGCTGCCGACATCGGACCAGCCGAGATCGACCGGGACGACCGCAACCTTCCCCGCCTTTTCCATGACGGCATAGTCGATCGACTCTGACGGGCAGGCTGCGAAAGCCTCTGCTTGCGGCTGTATGCGGACACCGGTGGTGACAGCGGCCTCGAGCGCTTCACGCGCTTGTGCCAGCACCTGCGGCGCCAATTCGGCCAGGGCCTGCAGCAGCGCACCGGCTTTAAACAGGAAGATGCCGCCGTTCCAAGCATAGCCTCCCTCGGCAAGCATCGATTCCGCAGCAGGGCGTAGCGGCTTTTCGATGAAGCGCTCGACCCGGTGCACGCGCGGGTCCAGCGGCTCGGCGAGCTTGATATAGCCGTAGCCCGTCTCCGCGTGCGTGGGCGTGACGCCGAACGTAACAAGCCAGTCCTGCTCGGCAAATGGCAGACCCGCTGCCACTGCTTCGTGCAGCGCCTCAGGTTTCGCGATCACATGGTCGCTCGGCATGATGAGCAGAATGGCTTCCGCGCTGGCTGATAAGGCCGCCAGCGCGATGGCAGCGGCCGTGTTGCGCGCAACCGGCTCCAATATGATCGCCTGCGGACCGCAGCCAATCGCCTGCAACTGACCTTCTATCTCGTCAGCATGAGCGGCATTTGCGACGATCAACGGCGGCGCATAGCGGGTCCGATCGGCCGTGCGGGCGGCAGTCGCCTGCAGCATTGTCTGCTCGGAAGCTAGCACCAGGAACTGCTTCGGCTTGTCCGGACGCGAAAGCGGCCAAAGCCTCGTGCCGCCGCCTCCCGACAGGATGACGGGCACAACGCGCTGCTCGGTCATGTCTCAGGCCGCCAGCGTCTCGGCATCAAGGCTGTACAGACCCGCCGCGCCGCCTCGCGCCGAAGCCTCGAGGCCGATCGCTTCCGGCACGATGCGCTCCAGGAAAAAGCGCGCAACCGCCTGCTTCATCTCGGTGAAGGGCGTGGCCTCCACAGCGGCCGCGGCCTTGGCCTGCCGCGCCATCAGCCAACCACCGACGGCAACTCCCGTCATGGTCGTCATGGGGTAGCTGCCGGCGAGCCGGTCTTCCTGCGTCGCTTCATTGCCCGTCATCCAGCGCGCGATCGCTTCGACGCGGTCGACCAAATGCATAAGCTGCGCCTCGTCCGCAGCCTCGCCGCGAATATCCGCCAAGAGCGAAGCAAGCACTTCGCCCCCCTGCATTGGCAGCTTGCGGTTGACTAGGTCCGCCGCCTGAATGCCGTTCGTTCCCTCGTAAATCGGGGCGATACGGATATCGCGATAATGCTGTGCGGCGCCGGTCTCTTCGACGAAACCCATGCCGCCATGGACCTGCACGCCGAGCGACGCGACTTCGCAACCGACATCGGTGCCCCAAGTCTTGGCGAGCGGCGTCAGCAGCTCCAGCCGCGCCCGGGCAGCGGCGTCGCCAAGATGGGCGCGGTCGGCCATGCCCGCGCCATAATAGATCAAGGCCCGCGCACCCTGCGTCAGCGCCCGCATCCGCAGCAGCATGCGCCGTACGTCCGGATGCTCCACAATGGGTTTGCCGAGCTGCACACGCTCCTTGGCATAAGCAAGCGCCTGCTGAGTCGCCCGTTCGCCGATCTGCACGCCCTGTAGGCCGACATTCAGCCGTGCATTGTTCATCATCGTGAACATGGCGCGCATGCCGCCCATCTCCTCGCCGATCAGCCAGCCATGGCAATCGTCATTGTCGCCAAAGCTGAGCGTGCAGGTGGGGGACGCGTTGATGCCAAGCTTGTGCTCGATCGAGACGCAGCGAACGTCGTTGAACTCGCCGGGCGTGCCATCGGCGTTCAGGCGGAACTTGGGCACGAGGAACAGCGAAATGCCTTTCGTGCCCGCCGGCGCTCCCGGTGTGCGGGCTAGGACCAGGTGGACGATATTGTCGGTGAGGTCGTGCTCGCCAAAGGTGATGTAGATTTTGTTGCCTTTGATCCGCCAGCTGCCGTCGCCCATCGGCGTCGCAGTGGTGCGGAGCGCGCCGACATCGGAGCCGGCCTGCGGCTCGGTCAGGTTCATCGTCCCGTTCCATTCGCCGCTGATCAGCTTGGGCAGGTATGTCGCCTGCTGCTCCGGCGATCCGTGCGCGAGCAGCGCCTCAACGGCTCCAGGCGTCAGCATCGGCATCAGCGTGAACGCCATGTTGGCCGAGCCGAGATCCTCGAGCACCACGGTGGCCAAGGCATAGGGCAGCCCTTGCCCGCCGAACGCTTCCGGCGCATTGATCGTGCCCCAGCCCCCTTCGACATAGCCGCGATACGCTGCCTTGAAGCCCTCAGGCATTACAACCTGGCCGTCCCGCCATTGGGCGCCGACCATATCGCCGAGGCGGTTGAGCGGTGCCCATTCGCCTGCCGCGAACGCGCCAGCGCCCTCGACCACGGCATCGACCAGATCGGGCGTGGCAGCCGCGAACTCCTGATGCTCGGCGAGCTCGCCGATCCGCACGACATGATCGAGCACGAAGCGCTGCTCGGCGACAGGGGCGATGTAGCTCATAGGGCTCCTTGAGAAAGTGTCGGCGCGCCTATAGCGCGGCACCGTGAGCGCCACCACTACCCGCATCCTTGCCTTTGATGAGCAGGCGATCGCCGAGGCCGCGCGGCTGGTGCTGGCGGGCGAACCGGTCGCCGTGCCTACGGAGACGGTCTACGGCCTTGCGGCTGACGCGACCAACGCCGAGGCGGTGGCGCGCATCTATGCCGCAAAGGGCCGGCCGAGCTTTAACCCCTTGATCGTGCACGTGCCCGATTTCGCGGCGGCCGAGCGCCTCGGGGAGTTCGGGCCGGCGGCGCGCCAGCTGGCTGAGCGTTACTGGCCTGGCCCGCTGACCTTGGTCGGTCCGAAGGTCGGCGTCACCCTCCCTTCCATCGTCACGGCCGGGCTGGAGACCGTCGCCCTGCGCGTGCCCGCACACCCGGTCATGCAGGCACTGTTGAGAGCCTGCGGACGGCCGCTCGCCGCACCCTCGGCCAATGCCAGCGGCACCATCAGCCCCACGCGCGCCGAGCATGTGCTGAAAAGCCTGAACGGCCGCATCCCGCTCATCATCGATGCAGGACCGACTAGCGTGGGACTTGAGTCGACGATCATAGCAGCGGAAGCGGACGAGCTGCGTCTGCTACGCCCCGGCCCGCTCGATCTCGGTCTCGAAGCAGTCACCGCCGACAGGGTCGAGGCACCCGGCATGCTCGAGCGTCACTACGCACCGTCCAAGCCGCTCCGCCTCGATGCACCAGATGCCCCGTTTGGCGAGTTCCTGATCGGCTTCGGTCCGGTCGCAGGGGATGCCACCCTCAGCGCCTCCGGTAACCTGATCGAAGCAGCTGCGCGCCTATTCGACTTGCTGCATCAGGCCGAAGCTTCGCGGGCAGCGGCCATCGCGGTGGCGCCGATTCCTGAGGATGGGCTCGGGATCGCCATCCGAGACCGGCTTCGCCGCGCCGCGCATAGGGAGAGTTGATTGACCACGCTCGTCACCGGCGCCGCCGGCTTTATCGGGTTCCATCTGGCCGACCGGCTGATGTCGCGCGGCGAGCCGGTGATCGGCATTGACAATTTCAACGCCTATTACGATCCGCAGCTGAAGGAGGACCGCGTCGCGGAGCTCTGGCGACGGCATGGCGACCTGTTGACGCTACACCGGATCGACTTTGCGGACCATGAGGTGCTGGAAGCGGCCCTGGGCTCATATGAGTTCGACCGGATCGCGCATCTGGGGGCACAGGCGGGCGTCCGCTACTCGCTCGAGAACCCTCGCGCCTATGTCCAGTCCAACTTGGTCGGGCATCTGAACCTGCTGGAGATTGCCCGGGCGCGGCAGGTGCCCATGGTCTATGCCTCGTCATCGTCGGTCTATGGCGGCAACACCAAGCTGCCGTTCAGCGAAGATGACCGCGTCGATCATCCCGTCTCGCTCTATGCCGCAACCAAGAAGGCGGACGAGCTGATGAGCGAGACCTACGCCCATCTCTACCGCATTCCACTGACCGGCTTGCGTTTCTTCACCGTCTACGGTCCTTGGGGCCGGCCCGACATGGCGCCCTGGCTGTTCACCGAGGCGATCCTCACCGGCAAGCCGATCAAGGTCTTCAACAATGGGGATATGCGGCGTGATTTCACTTACATAGACGATATCATCGATGGCGTGACAGCGGCGCTGGACCGTCCGCCGACCGATAATGGGTCAGCGGCCCCTCACCGCGTTTATAATATCGGCAACAGCCGTTCGGAGGAGCTCGGCCGCTTCATCGAAGTCATCGAGGCCGCTTGCGGGACAAAGGCCTTGCGAGAGCCGGCGCCGATGCAGCCTGGAGACGTCCAGGAGACCTATGCGGATGTCAGCGCGATCTCGGCAGAGCTGGGGTTTTCGCCGCGCACCTCCTTGGACGAAGGCATTCCGAAGTTCGTAGATTGGTTCAGAGCCTACCGGGCGCTTGCTTAAGCGAACCAGCTATGTCTTGATAAAGCTGGGGATAAAATCGGGGGCAAGCTCATGGCCGGTATTTTGGTCGTGGTGGGCACGCGACCAGAAGCGCTGAAGCTGGCGCCTGTCATTCATGCGCTACACAGCCGTGGCATCAAGCCTCGTATCTGCGCCACCGGACAGCATGGCGATCTCCTGAAGCAGGCGCTCGAGGGCTTCCATGTTCGAGCGGACATCGACCTGGCCCTGATGCAGCCCGACGGAAATCTCAACGAACTGTCTGCGCGCCTGATCTCTGGCATATCCTCCGTCCTGGCCGCGGAGCGGCCCGAACGGGTGGTGGTGCAAGGCGACACCAGCTCGGCCTTCGCCGGAGCGCTCGCTGCCTATCACCTGAAGATCCCTGTCTCCCATGTCGAAGCCGGCCTTAGAAGCGGCGACACCGCTCAGCCATGGCCGGAAGAGTTCAACCGCCGGGCGATCGGGGCAATCGCGGATCAGCATTTCGCCCCGACCAGCCGTGCCGCCCGGGCGCTGTTGGCGGAAGGCGTACAACCCTCGGCCATCCACATCACCGGCAACACAGCCATAGACGCGCTGCTGGCGATGCGGCTGAGGATCGCTGCCGATCCGATCGCCTGCGAAGCTGTCACTCCGGTACTGGGCGCGGCGCGCGGCCGCCGGCTAATCCTCGTCACCTGCCACCGCCGGGAAAATCTCGGCTCAGGAGTTACCGAAATCGCTTCCGCAGTTCGCGCCTTGGCCGCCCGCGGCGACCTGTTCCTTGCAGTAGCGCTTCATCCGAATCCCGCGGCACGCGAGCCACTTCATGCAGCGCTTGAGGGGCTTGCCAACGTCATGCTGCTGCCGCCGCTGGACTATGCCTGTTTCGTGCGGCTGCTGTCCGCAGCCCACGTCGTGCTGACTGACAGTGGCGGCCTCCAGGAGGAAGCGCCCGCGCTAGGCAAGCCGGTTCTGGTCTTGCGCAACACGACCGAGCGGATGGAAGGCGTGGAAGCGGGCACCGCAAAGCTGGTCGGCGTGCGTGCACAGCGGATCGTCGCCGAGACCTGCCTGCTCCTGGACAATCCGGAGGCGCATGCGCGCATGGCCCGCGCGCACAGCCCCTATGGAGACGGACGGGCTGCAGAGAGGATTGCCGCCGTGCTGGCCGGCGAGACTGCTCCCGCGATCAGCCGAAGCGAACGCTAGTTCAGCAGTTCTCGCGCGAAAGCCCGGACATCGGCACCAATGTCGTCTCGCTCCAAAGCGAGCGCGAGGTTCGCCTGCACGAAACCTGCCTTGTCGCCGCAGTCATAGCGCGCGCCGCGATAGGTGCGCGCATGGAAAGGCTGGCTGCCGATTAGCTGGGCCAGCGCGTCGGTCAGCTGGATCTCGCCGCCGGCACCCCGCTCGCCCTTGTCGAGAATCCGCATGACTTCGGGTTGCAGCACATAGCGGCCGATCGCAGCTAGTCGGCTAGGCGCGGTGCCCGGCTTCGGCTTTTCGACAAAGCCAAGAACCTCGGTGACATCGCCGTGGCTCCCACCCGGATCGACGATGCCATAACGGTGGCAGTGATCCTCGGGCACTTCGAGCACCGATATCACATTGCCGCCCCTCTCCCGGTAAGTCTCGGCAAGCTGGTTTATCGATGGATCAGAAGGGTTCCACAGCAGCTCGTCGACCAGAAGCACCGCGAACGGCTCGTCGCCGACCAGATGCCGCGCGCACCACACCGCATGCCCAAGCCCAAGCGGTTCCTGCTGCCGCACATAGGCGATCTGGCCCGCTTCGAGCCGCGTGCCTTTGAGCGGATCGAGCGACTTGCCGCGCTCGCGCATTGTCGCTTCCAGCTCGTAGGAGATGTCGAAATAGTCCTCCATCGAACCTTTGCCGCGCCCGGTGACGAAGATCAGTTGCTCGATGCCTGCGGCAAGCGCCTCGTCAACCGCATATTGGATCAGCGGCCGGTCCACCACGGGCAGCATTTCCTTCGGCACTGACTTGGTGGCCGGCAGGTTGCGGGTGCCGAGACCGGCGACCGGGAACACGGCCTTGCGCAAAGGCTTCATCGAGACGGACTCTCCCTGTTGAACATCGCGGCCGTAACGACCGTCGGCCCGAGCCCCAAGCGCATTACTGCTTCAAACGTTCCGCGAAGCTCTTCCGGAACTTGCGCAGCTTCGGCGCGATCACTGCCATGCAATAGGGGTTCTGATCGCCCACCCGCGCGAAATATTCCTGATGATAGTCTTCGGCCGGATACCAGGTGGCAAGCGGCTCGATGGTGGTCACGATCAGCCTCGGCCAATCGGCCTGCGCGCGTTCTATCGCAGCCCTCGCCTCCGCTTCCTGCTCCGGAGAGTGCGGGAAGATGGCCGAGCGGTATTGCGTACCGACGTCGTTGCCCTGCCGGTTGAGTTGCGTCGGGTCATGCGTGGCGAAAAAGATGTCGAGCAGGTCGCCATAGGCAATTACCTGCGGGTCGAAAACGATCCGGATCGCTTCCGCATGGCCGGTGTCGCCTTCGCAAACCCGCTTGTAGCTGGGGTTCTCGACATGCCCGCCGATATAGCCGCTTTCGACGCTTTCCACGCCGATCACATCGTCGAACACCGCCTCGGTGCACCAGAAACACCCGCCGGCAAATGTTGCAATTTCGCTCATATGCTCGCTCCCGTGACTTTCAGGCAAAAGTTCGGAAATAGTCGATCGTTCGTTTCAGCCCCTCCTCAAGCGGAACCGACGGTTGCCACCCGAGCTGCGATTGAGCCCGCCCGATATCCGGCCGGCGCTGCTTGGGATCATCCTGAGGCAGCGGCTTGAAGACAAGTTCCGACTTGGAGTCGGTCAACGTAACCACCTTCTCGGCCAGCTCACGAATGGTGAATTCCCCCGGATTCCCGAGATTGATGGGTCCGGTCACCTCATCGGCGCTGTCCATCAGCGCGATAAAGCCTGAAACGAGATCATCCACATAGCAGAAGGAGCGCGTCTGAAGGCCATCGCCATAAAGGGTGATCGGCTCATTGCGGAGAGCCTGCATGATGAAGTTCGACACGACGCGGCCATCCGCCGGGTGCATGCGCGGCCCATATGTGTTGAAGATGCGGGCGACCTTGATCCGCAGCCTGTGCTGGCGATGATAGTCGAAGAACAGGGTCTCCGCGCACCTTTTCCCTTCATCGTAGCAGGACCGCGGCCCGATCGGATTCACATTACCCCAATAATCTTCCGTCTGGGGGTGGACGTCCGGGTCGCCATAGACTTCGCTGGTCGACGCCTGAAAAATCTTGGCACCGACCCGTTTCGCCAAGCCCAGCATGTTGATCGAACCATGCACCGACGTCTTGGTCGTTTGCACCGGATCATGCTGGTAGTGAATTGGAGACGCAGGACAGGCGAGATTGTAGATCTCGTCGACTTCGACGAACAAAGGATTGTTGATGTCGTGACGGATCACCTCGAAATGGGGGTTGGCTAATTGGTGCTGAATGTTGTCCTTCGCGCCGGTGAAGAAGTTATCGACGCACAGCACCTCATCGCCCCGCTCGAGCAAGCGGTCGATCAGGTGGGAACCGAGAAAGCCGGCTCCGCCAGTCACCATGACTCGCTTGCGAAGATTATAGTCTCTGATCATTGGGGCGAGGATCTCTCCTGAGGGAACTGGGGCGGGCCTGTGGCTGAAGCCGAGGGGTTGCGCAAGCACCTCGGGACCCCGTAAACGCAGGCGATCCAGGTGCTATCCAGCTGAAATGTCCAGTGCGGCCGTCCAAGAGGCGCGCGCAAGAGACACTAAGGTGAGCACCCAGCGCCGGATATGTTTAGGGTGTACAAGGACGTTTGATGGCGACGGGACAAGACGCCTTTTTCTCTACGCTTCGCTATCTTCTGAGTCTCAGCCGAAAGCACAAGCGACTGATCGTCATGTCGATCGACGGGGTGCTGTGCTGCGCTGCCGCCATGGCCGCCTTCGCGCTCAGGCTCGGTGAATGGAATGGCTTGACCCAACCCATTCAGCTCTATGTTCTGGCCGCACTCGCCGTCTGGTTTCCGGTGTTTCAACTGCGCGGCGTCTATCGTGCGATCTTCCGCTATGCGGGATCCCGAACGATGGTCGCGCTCGCATATGCCACGGGCATCATGGCGATACCTCTCGTCGCGCTGTTCATGTTCATCAGTATCCCGGGCGTTCCGCGGACTATTGCCGTCATCCATTCGCTGCTGTTCCTCGCGCTGCTCTGCTTGAGCCGCATCGTGTCGCGCTACTTGCTGGTCGATTTGCTTGCCCAGCAGAGCTTTCGCGGCGTTCAGCGCAACGTACTCATCTACGGCGCCGGGGCCGCTGGCCGCCAGCTTGCGTCATCGATGCAGATGGAACCGAGCATGTATCTTTGCGGGTTCATCGATGATGATGTGAGGCTCGACGGGCAGCGGCTCGATGGGCACCACGTCTTTCATTCCGGCCGGATGGCCGATGTGGTCGCTCGGTTCGATGTCAAGGCAGTGCTGCTGGCCCTGCCGAACATCGGGAGGGCGGCCCGCAAGCGGATCATATCCGAACTTGAGCTGCTCTCGGTGCAGGTCCAGACGCTGCCCAATGTAAAGCAGATACTGGACGGCCGGGTGTCGGTGAACGACTTGCAGGAAGTCCGTATCGAAGATTTGCTGGGGCGTGATCCCGTTGCGCCGAATGAGCTGCTGCTGGGACGGACGATCAGGGGCAAATCGGTGCTCGTCACTGGAGCCGGAGGCTCTATCGGCAGCGAACTGTGCCGGCAGATCATCCGGCTCGCTCCCCGCCAGCTTACATTGGTCGAGAACTCCGAATATGCGCTTTATGCAATCCAGCAAGAGTTGGAAGACACGCTAAGCCGCGAAGCGCTTAGCATCCAGGTCGCTGCAGAGTTGTGCGACGTGACCGATGCGATCCGCGTTCGGTCGGTGCTGTCGTCTCACAGGCCGGATACGGTTTTCCACGCGGCTGCCTACAAACATGTGCCGATCGTAGAAGCCAATCCCACGGCTGGCCTGCGCAACAATGTGCTCGGCACGTTGACCATGGCGCAAGCGGCCGAGCAGGCGGGCGTTTCGCGCTTCATTCTGATCAGCACCGACAAGGCGGTGCGGCCGACCAACGTCATGGGCGCCACCAAGCGGGTCGCGGAGCTCGTCCTGCAGGGTCTCGCCGAGCGCGGCAGCACGACCAAGTTCGCGATGGTGCGGTTCGGCAATGTGCTTGGATCCAGCGGATCCGTCGTGCCGCGGTTCGACAAGCAGATCAGGGATGGCGGACCGGTGACCATCACCCATCCGGAGGTCACCCGGTATTTCATGACGATCCCCGAGGCCGCCCAGTTGGTTATTCAGGCTGGCGCGATGGCCTCCGGCGGAGAAGTCTATGTGCTCGACATGGGGGAGTCCGTCCGCATTCTCGATCTCGCGCGCTCCATGATCCGCCTCTCGGGCCTCTCGATCAGGGATCCGGCCAACCCGGATGGCGACATCGAGATCAGGATCGTCGGCCTGAGGCCTGGAGAAAAACTCTACGAGGAGTTGCTGATTGGCGAGAATCCGGAGCCGACACGCCACGAGCGTATCATGCAGGCTCGGGAAAAGTGCCTAGCCTGGTCCGAGTTGGAGCCTCATTTGCACAGCCTCCGCACAGCGATAGAGACGGTGGATGTCGGCGGCTCTCTCCACATTCTGCGCCACCTGGTGCCGGAGTTCGCGCCTGCCGCGCCCGACCAGGCTCGCCAGACGGCTTAGGTAGCTTGCATGTGTTTCATCCGGCCGCTCGCGCGGCATCGACTTAGATTGGGCTGACAGATCGTGCCGAATGCCAGATATTCGAAGGCGCGCGTGAGCTCGGGCGCGTTGGTTGCCCTGCTCGTGCTCGTTTTTCTGACCGGGGGGAGCGCGAGAGACGATATTTTGTCGCTGGCGATCCTGCGACCCTTGTCCGTCCTCTTCTTCACCGCCGCTGTCGTCCTCGCATGGGGCACAGGTATGCTGCGGAACTATCGCATCCTGCTGGTGCTGGCTTTCGCTCTCCCGGCCCTTGCGCTGCTTCATCTCATTCCTTTGCCGCCAGCTCTCTGGAGCAGCTTGCCGGGACGAGAGCTTGCCTGGAACGTTGCTGAGGCAACCGGACTCGCGCAACCATGGCGCCCGCTCTCGCTTGTCCCCTGGAGAACCTGGAACAGCTTTTGGGCAAGCTTCGCTCCCCTGGCGGCCTTGCTGCTCACACTATGTGCCGGGCGTGAGCGCCTGCACGTGCTTGTTCTTCTGCTCGGCGGCATCATCATAGTCAGCGGCCTGGTCGGCCTGCTCCAGATCATCGGCGCCCCCGGCAACGCATTCTACATCTACCGGGTCACCAATGAGGACGCGGCCGTCGGCCTGCTCGCCAACCGCAACCATCAGGCGATGCTGCTCACCCTCGCATTTCCGATTTTCGCCGCGGCCGCGTCGGTCCAGCGGGGTTCTCGTGAAAGCGCCAAGCCACGCCGGCAGTTCGCGATTGCGATGAGCATTCTGATCATACCCTTCATTCTCGTGACCGGCTCGCGAGCGGGTATTCTCCTATCGATCGTCGGAATGGCGACGGCCCTGTTTGTGTACCAGGATCCGACCGCCTACACCCAGGCGAGGCGGCAAGCGCCGCGTCTTGGCTTGCGGATCGCGGTTGTCGGTGGGCTGATCGCCGCCATGGTGATTACCACAGCCCTTGTCGCTCGATCGTCCTCATTTACCCGGCTCTTCAAGGATGCCCAAGCGACCGAACTCCGGTTCAACATTCTCCAGCCGCTGCTCGACCTCGTCGCTCAATATTTCCCGTTCGGAAGCGGGTTGGGCACCTTCGTCGAAGTGTACAAGGTGGTCGAGCCGGATCGCCTCCTATCCCCGCGATACCTGAACCATGCGCATAATGACTGGCTTGAACTTCTCATCACGGCCGGCCTGCCCGGCGCCATCCTGATCGGAGCGGCAGCTTGGTTCTTGGGGCGCGCTTTTGTTCGAGTGGTGCGCGACCAGAACAAACGGCCAAGCTTTGAGCATGTTACGGCACGGCTGGGGGCAGCGATCGTCCTCATACTTGCCATTGGCAGCGTCTACGATTATCCGCTCCGCACGCCTTCGCTTGCTTGCCTATTCGCTGTTGCCGTAGCATGGCTCTCTGGCTGGCGTCCCGATGCAGAAAGAGCCTAAAGCACTGAAGCTGTTAAGCTTTGTCGAAAAATTGGCTGCCGCGGGATAGTTCATCCGACAGGATTGGAAGACAGATGTTCGTTCGTAGTGCCGCTCTCGCCGTGATGCTCGGCAGCTTGCTGACCGCTTGCGCCGGCTCGGGCCGCCTTCAGTCCAGCCAGGCGGTGCGGGTCGTGCCCAGCGCGGAGCTGCCGCCCCCTGCGCGCGTCGACCTCTTCTCCCAGGAACGGCCCTATCTCGTCGGACCCTTCGACAAGCTCAAGATCGACGTGTTCGGGATCAAGGAGCTGAGCGAACGCGAAATTCAGGTGGACGCCAGCGGCCGCGCGAGCTTCCCGCTGGTCGGATCCTTCCAGGCAGCGGGCCGCACCCCCAACGAGATCGCGCAGGAACTCGAAAGCAAGCTGGCCGGCAACTATATCCGCAACCCTCAGGTCACCGTGAACCTGGAGGAGACCGTTAGCCAAGTGGTGACCGTCGACGGACAGGTCATAAAGCCCGGTCTGTATCCGGTAATCGGCCGCATGACCCTGATGCGCGCTGTTGCGACGGCGGGCGGTACAGCGGAGTTCGCCAAGCTCGACGATGTCGTGGTATTCCGAACGGTCAGCGGCGCTCAATACGCAGCGCTATATAATCTGCGTGCGATCCGTCGCGGCGCTTATGCAGATCCCGAGATTTTCGCGAACGACATCGTCGTGGTCGGCGACTCGCAGGCCCGCCGCATCTTCAAGGATGTGCTGCAGGCTGCGCCCTTGCTGACCGCGCCGATCGTCGTTGCCCTTCAGAATAATTAAGCAAGAGCCAGTTCATGATGAACATCACCGATGGCGCGCTCGCCCAGCTGACGTCGCGGATAGCCACAGAAAAGCCGGAAGAGGCCGGGACGCCGCTCGTGGTGCAATATCTGCACCTTCTGCAGCGCCGCAAGTGGGTCATCATCGCGGTTCTGGGGCTGTCACTGATGGCCGCTCTTGTCGTGACCCTCCTGACCACGCCGAAATACACGGCGACGACCCGTATCGAGATCAGCCGCGAACAGAAGAACGTCACGAATGTCGAGGGGATTGAGAGCGATCAAGTTGGCCGCGACCTCGAATTCTATCAGACGCAATATTCCTTGCTCGAAGCGGAATCCCTCGCGGAGCGCGTGGTGCGGAGATTGCGCCTGGATCGGACCGACAGCTTCTGGGAGGCGCACGGCATCGATCCCGATCAGGACGGAGTTCTGAGTTCGGGGCCAAGGCGCTCGGCAAATGCCGAAAGGCAAGATAAGCAACGCGCCGCTGTCCAACTGCTGCTGACAAACGTGCTGATTTCGCCTATTCGGGGCTCTTCGCTCGTCGACATCAGCTATACCAGCACATCGCCCGACATGTCGGCCCGGATCGCGAATGCCTGGGCAGAGGAGTTCATTGCCCAGAACATCGCGCGCAAGTTCGACTCCACCGCGCAAGCGCGTCAGTTCCTGGAGAACAGGCTTAACGAGCTGCGGGGACGACTTGAACAGTCGGAGCGCGACCTGGTCAATTACGCGGCCAATCAGAACATCATCACGCTCAGCAGTGCGCCGACGGAAAACGGCCGCCCGGCGCAGGAGAGAACACTTACTTCAGACAGCCTGGAGGCGCTCAACAAGGCGTTGGTAGCCGCGACGGCGGATCGCATCGCTGCCGAGGCACGGCTTGCGCCAGGCGGTGCGGGCGAAGCCGGCGTCACCAATCCAGCGCTTACGTCGCTCCGGGAGCGCCGCGCCGACGCCGCCGGTGACCTCGCCAAGATTCTTTCTCAATTCGAACGGGGTTACCCCGAGGCTCGCGCCCTCGAAAGCCGAGTGCGCGAACTGGATCGCAGCATCGCGCGCGAGGAGGCCCGCGTACGGGGCAGCATCTCACAGGAATATACGGCCGCTGCCGCCCGCGAGCAGGATTTGCGCAACCGCGTTGCTCAGCTGTCCTCGGCATTGAACTCGCAGCGCCGGGCGTCCATCCAGTACAACATCTACCAGCGCGAGGCGGATACCAACCGCCAACTCTATGATGGTCTGCTGCAGCGCTATAAGGAAATCGGCGTCGCCGGTGTCAGCGCGAACAACATCGCGATCATCGACACCGCCAAAGCGCCTAACGTCCCCTCCTCGCCCAAGCTTCTGCTGAATCTTGCGCTGGGTGCGATCTTCGGCCTGCTGTTGTCGATCGGCCTGATCTTCCTCCTGGAACAGGCGGACGAGGGTCTGCGCGATCCGACGCGGGTCCAGGAGCTCATCGGCGTCCCCTTGCTCGGCAGCGTTCCGAAGGCGTCCGAAGAAATCGTCATCGCCGACGAGCTTCGCGATCCGAAGTCGCTGCTTGCCGAGGCCTATCTATCGGTGCGGTCCAGCCTCGCCTTTTCGACCGACCATGGCGTTCCGCGCAGCCTGATGATGGTCAGCGCTCAACCGGCTGAGGGCAAGAGCACCTCGTCGCTCGCCCTGGCCGCAGTGCTCAGCCGATTGGGCCGCAAGGTCATCATCGTCGATGCGGACCTGCGCTCTCCTTCGCTGCACAAAACGCTTGATTTGGATAACCGGCAGGGCCTCAGCAATTATCTGGCTGGTGACGGCAACCTGCAAGACAAAATCCGGAATGTCGGGCCCAGCATGGACTTCCTGTCGGCAGGGCCTCAACCGCCCTCGGCCGCGGAGTTGCTCAGCGGTGACCGGATGTTCCAGCTCGTACGTGAGTTGGAAAGCCGCTACCAGCATGTGATCATCGACTCGCCGCCGATCCTCGGTCTCGCCGATGCGCCGCTGCTCAGCAAGACGGTCGAGGCCGTCATCTTCGTCGTTCAAGCGGGTGAAGTCGCTGTGCGCGGTCTGCGGTCGGCCCTCGCCCGACTCCGCGACGTCGATGCGCCGATCGTGGGCGTGATCCTGACCAAGTTCGAGGATCGTTATTCCGAATATGGTTACGGTTATGGTTTCCGGTACAAATACGGCAATGCCGAAGGCGACCGTACGGCGGAGCCGGCCGGGGCCTGAGCTGATGCTGAAGGGACGAAGCAGCAAGAAGTGGAGCGGCTTGGCGCGCGAAGCGCGGCCATTGCTGCTGCCTGCCCTGATCGGACTCGCCGGCGCCGCGGCGGCTTCTGCCTACACCGTCGCCCGTCTCGCCGAGAAGGCCCGGCCGGATTTCGCGCTCCAGCTCTATCCGAGTCTCGCTCCCGCCAAAACCCACAAGGCGGACGCATTGCTGGCGGATACGGCCGCTGGTCGCGGCCGCTTCATGCGCGCGCGCAGTCTGGCTTTCGAGTCTCTTGCAGCCGACCCGCTCAACCCCGCCGCCCTTCGCGTCATTGCCGCCACCGAGCCAGCTAGCTCGCCGCGCCTCGCTCCTTTGCTCGACCTGGCCAGCAAGGCTTCGCGCCGCGAAGTGGGTGTTCAGCTTCTTCAGATCGAGCTGGCCGTCACCCGCAATCGTGTGGATCAGGCGCTTCACCATTACGACCAGGCGCTCAAAGTGAAGCCTTCGGTGGGAAGCATCCTCTTTCCGGTGCTGTTGAACGCCGCCACCGATAGGGAACTCCTTCCCTCGATCCGCTGCGTGATCGCTGCCAATCCGGTCTGGTTGCGGAACCTGTCCAGCTGGGTTCTCGAAAACCCCGAGTTGATGCCCCAGTTCGCCCTGCTCGTCCCGGCCTTGCCGCTGCGCTCTGAAGCCGCTTCCCAGGATTTTGGTCACGCGATCGTGGAAGGGCTGGTCGAGCAGCGCCGATATCCGGAGGCCTATAGCAGCTACCTGACCTACAAGCGGGCAATGCTGCTGACTCCCAAGGAAGAGCATCGTCCTTATCGACCGTTCGAATGGATGCCGGTCGAAAGCCCCGATTTCGGCGCCGAGGCGAACGACGAGAATAACGCGTTCGAGCTTTACGCTAGTCAAAACGCTACCGGCGACGTGTTGCGGCGCCTGACGCGCAACGCGCCTGGCAGATACCGGTTGAGCTTCGCGGTCGAGCCGCTGGAGGGACGGCCTCAATCCTTCCAGACCAGCATCACGTGCCCTGCCTCCAGCGGCTCCGCGCCTCGACTGCCAAGCAAGGTTTCCGCGGTTGGAAATATTGTGCGCGTCGAATATGCGGTGCCGCCGAACTGCCCGTTTCAATGGATTCAGATGACGCTGAAGGCCGGCACCTCGCCTGTTCGGATGCGGCTAAGCCGCTTCGGCCATCAGACAATCTAACGCAATCATGTGGCGCCCTCTGGTCGCGCCGCAAAGGACCCGAAAGATCAAGATGCTCAAGGACAAATCGATCCTGGTTACCGGCGGCACCGGCTCCTTCGGCCGTGCATTCGTCGCCCGTGTTCTCGAGCAGTATCCGGACATCAAACGGCTCGTCATCTATTCGCGGGACGAGCTGAAGCAGTTCGAGATGGAGCAGCAATTTCCTCGCTCGCGCTACCGGGGGCTACGCTACTTCATCGGTGACGTTCGCGATGCCGCCCGGCTGAGACGCGCCTTTGAAGGGATCGACATTGTGATCCACGCAGCTGCTCTGAAGCAAGTGCCGGCGGCGGAGTATAATCCGTTCGAGTGCATCAAGACGAACGTCATGGGCGCTCAGAACGTCGTCGAAGCCTGCTTGGACAGCGATGTGAAGTGCGTGGTGGCATTGTCCACCGACAAGGCCGCCGCGCCCAGCAATCTTTATGGCGCGACCAAGCTCTGCTCGGACAAACTGTTCATCGCTGCGAACCACATTCAAGGCGATCGCGGCATTCGCTTCTCGGTTGTCCGCTACGGGAACGTCATGGGTAGCCGCGGCTCAGTCATGCCGTTCTTCCTCTCCCGCCGACACGACAAAACCCTTCCGATCACCGATCCTCGCATGACCCGCTTCAACATCTCCCTGCAGGAAGGTGTCGATATGGTGCTCTGGGCCGTGGAGAACGCTGAGGGGGGCGAAATATTCGTTCCCAAGATCCCGTCATACCGCGTGACTGATGTAGCGCGTGCGATCAATCCTGACTGCGAGTTCGAGGTGATCGGCATTCGCCCCGGCGAGAAGATTCATGAGGAGATGATCACCGTCAGCGACAGTCTCAACACGGTGGATCGAGGGCAGTTCTACGCCATACTGCCGAGCTCCGACATCCTCGATCCCGCCTCCTATTGCGAACGAACCGGAGCGGTGCCCGTGCCGGAAGGCTTCTCCTACAATAGCGGCGACAATGATCACTTCCTCTCGGTTGTGGAGCTCCAGGCCCTGATCGCGCGGCATGTCGAGAACGCCAAGGATCATGGCTGAAACGCACATGCGATTCATCCCCTACAGCCGGCAAGACATTGACGAGGCGGATCGGGCAGCCGTGCTCCGTGTACTCGGAGCTGATTTCGTTACCCAAGGACCCGAGATACAGCTTTTCGAGGAAGCTTTTGCCGAAAAGCATGAAGTTGCGCATGCAATGGCGGTCAGCAATGCCACGGCCGGGCTGCACATCGCCTGCCTGGCCTTCGATATCGGTCCCGGGAGCCTGGTCTGGACGGTGCCGAACAGCTTCGTGGCGTCGGCGAACTGCGCGCTTTATTGCGGTGCTGACGTGGACTTTGTGGACATCGATCCACTCACCCGCAATCTGTCCGTCGAAGCACTGACGGAAAAGCTGGCGGCAGCCGATCGCGCCGGCCGCTTGCCCGATCTGCTGATCCCGGTCGACTTTGCCGGTATCCCCTGCGACCTGGCCGACATCAGGCAGTTGGCGGATCGGTACGGATTCAAGATCCTTCAGGACGCCTCCCATGCCACCGGTGCCGCCTATCAGGGGCGGCCGGTCGGGGGGCAATATGCGGACGCATGCGTCTTCAGCTTCCACGCGGTGAAGATCGTCACCACCGGTGAAGGCGGCATGATCACGACGCAGGACGATCGGCTGGCTGCTCGAATGGCAATGCTGAGGACGCATGGCATCACGCGCGATCCCGAAGCGATGGAGGACCAGAGCCAGGGAGCGTGGTATTTCGAGCAGCAGGAACTCGGCTACAATTATCGGATGACCGACATCCAGGCAGCGCTTGGCCGGTCGCAACTCGAGCGATTGGAGCCGATGGCTGCGGCGCGGTCAGCACTCGCCCGCCGTTATCTCGACAAGCTCGCGGGGCTGCCGTTGCTGCTCCCCCACGTGCCCCAGGATCGGCAAGCCAGTTGGCACCTTTTCGCGGTTCAACTCTCCGATGAAGCCCGCTGCACGCGCGCGGCGCTGTTCGCGCAACTTCGTGAAGCCGGCATTGGAGTGAATGTGCACTACATTCCGATCCACCTGCAGCCATTTTACCGCCGCCGAGGCTTCAAGCCCGGGGATTTTCCGGCCGCAGAAGCGTTCTACGACCGCGCGCTATCGATTCCACTGTTCCCGGCCTTGACGCACGAGGATCAGGATCGCGTGATCGACGAGCTTCGCACCCGTCTTTAGGCCATGAATTTGGCCATCATACCGGCGCGGGGCGGCAGCAAGCGCATTCCGCGCAAGAATATCCGCTCGTTTCGCGGAAAGCCGATTCTTGCATGGTCTATTGAGGCTGCTCGGTCCTGTGGCCTCTTCGAACAAGTTCTTGTCAGCACTGACGACGAAGAAATCGCGCAAACGGCGACAGAACTGGGCGCGTCGGTACCCTTTCTGCGATCGGAAAGGAACTCGAACGATTTCGCGACAACGGCGGACGTTCTGCAAGAAGTTCTGGCCCAGCTGGAAGGCCAAGGGCAAATGTTCGACGCTGCCTGCAGCCTCTACCCCACAGCGCCATTCGTCACCGCGGAGGATCTGGCAGAGGGGCTGAAGGTTTTGCAGCAGGGATGGGATTGCGTCCTTCCCGTTTCGGCGTTCAGCTATCCGATCTGGCGCTCGCTGAAGCGCCTGCCCGACGGGCGGATCGCCATGAACTTTCCAGAGAATGTGAACGCGCGTTCGCAGGACCTGCCCGTGGCTTATCATGATGCCGGGCAATGGTGTTGGTTCAAGGTTGAGCCGTTCCGGCAGAGTGGCCTGCTCTTCGGCGAGCGGACCGGGTCGGTCCTGCTGCCGCCGGACCGTGTGCAAGACATCGACACCGAAGAAGACTGGCGCCTGGCCGAATGGAAGCACGAAAGACTGCTCGGATGATCGATCCGCGTCTGAAGCGTCATCCCCTGGGCTTTCTGCACGTGGCCGAACCGCCCACGGCGGAGGAACTGAGCGCCTACTACGCGCAAACCTATTATCAGCAGGAAAAGGCTCTCTACAGGAAATCCTATCCGGACGAAGAACTCGCCTATTTCCGAGCTAAAACAGAGCAACATGCCGCCCTCGCCGGCAGACTGAGGCAAGAGGAGGAAGGCGGCTCCTTTCTCGACGTGGGGTGCGGCGAAGGGTTCGCGATGCGCTGGTTCTCGGACCATGGCTGGTCCGTCGACGGTATCGATTTCAGCTCGGCAGGCCTGGCCCAGATGAACCCCGACCTGCTGGCCAAGGCGGAAGCAGGAGATGTGTTCCAACTGCTCGAGCAAAGGATCGAGAGCGGGCGACGTTATGATATTGTCTGGCTCAAGCACGTGCTTGAACATGTTATCGATCCGATCGGCCTGTTGAGCTCGCTGAAGCGGCTGGTTGCCGAAACTGGCGTCCTTGTGGTGACGGTGCCGAACGATGGATCGGAATATCAGGAACACCTGCTCGAGCGCGGCGCGATCGACGAACGCTTCTGGATCGCCCTGCCGGATCATCTATCCTATTTTCGGCGCGAAAGCCTTGAAAACGCCGCACGATCGGTGGGCTGGGAAGTCAAAGACGTGCTCGCCGACTTCCCGATCGACTTCTTCTTGCTGCACGACGGCTCCAACTATGTCAGAGACCGCGCGCAAGGCCCGTCGGCTCACCGTGCGCGGATCCAGCTCGAACTACTGCTTGCGGCCAAACCGGCCGACGAGGTCAACCAATTCTACCGGTCGATGGCACGGGTTGGCCTGGGCCGGAACATCATCGCATTCCTGATGCACCGAGAGGATCGAGTTACACAATGAACGCGCCCCGCCGGATCGACACTCTGGTCGGCTCAACTCAGAACGAGGTTGAGCGCAAGCTTGAGCTGGCCGATAGTCTGCGCAATGCCGGCATCCCCGACGGGGAACTGCTCGACAATCTCGGCGTGTTCCTGACGCGACAGAACCTGTCTCGCATCACTCTGATGCAGAAGCTCTATGACATGATCTTGCCCGTCCATGGCGCGATCATGGAGTTCGGCGTCCGCTGGGGTCAGAACCTTTCGCTCTTCTCCAATCTTCGGGGAATGCTCGAGCCCTTCAACTATAACCGCAAGATCATCGGCTTCGACACTTTCAGCGGTTTTCCCTCGGTGCACGCGCAGGATGGGGGAAAGGTGCACCAGGGCCAATATGGTGTATCGGAGGGATGGGAAGCGCGGCTCGAGAAGATCCTGTGCTTCCACGAGCAAAATGCGCCCATTGCGCACAAGCGCAAATTCGAGCTGGTGAAGGGGGATGCCACCAAGACGCTGCCCGACTATCTGGAGAAGCATCCCGAGACGATCGTCGCATTGGCGTATTTCGATTTCGATCTCTACGAGCCGACCAAGCACTGCCTCGAAGCGTTGCTCCCCTACCTGACCAAAGGCAGCGTGCTTGCGTTCGATGAACTCAACTGCGCCGACTTCCCCGGTGAGACCGTTGCGGTGCGCGAGGTGCTAGGGCTTTCGCGCTACGCGCTGAGACGTGATTCCTCCAATCCGCTCGTCTCTTATCTGGTTATCGATTGAGCGTTGCTGCCGTGCAAACGCGGGAACAAGGCTATGCGTGCATGCCGCGCCCGGCAGTGGGCAACGGCCAGCGGCGGCTGCGCGCCGTAGGTCGCGACGATATCGAATCCATCCGCCTGTGGCGCAATGCCCAGATGAGCGTTTTGCGACAGGCCAAGGCGATCACGCGCCAAGAGCAAATCTCCTATTTCGAACAGCATATTTGGCCTTCACTCGATCAGCCGCAGCCCGCCAATATCCTGCTCGCCTATGAGGAAGATCGGAACCTGATCGGCTATGGCGGCTTGGTTCATGTGGCGTGGGAGCATCGGCGCGCGGAGGTGTCGTTTCTGCTGAAGCCGCAGTTGACGACGGAGATACAGGTCTATTCCGACTATTTCGGGAGTTTCTTGGCGCTGCTCAAAGAGGCAGCATTCACCGACCTTAGCCTGGAGCGGGTCTGGACCGAGACGTACGCGATCCGGCGCCACCATGTGGAAGTGCTGGAGAGCTCCGGCTTCAGGTTGGAAGGCGTGATGCGCCGCCACGTCCTTATCGACGGCCAATTCACCGACTCTCTTATCCATGGCTGCCTACGCGATGACGATTGAATTGCCTTCCTTGCGGGGTCGCCGCGTCTTCGTGACTGGAGGCGCTGGCGTCATTGGGCTTGAAATGGTCCCGATGCTGGCGGAACAAGGCGCCGAGGTGCTCGTCGGCGATCTGAAGCCACGCCCGGCGAGCTTCGATTCGGCGGTCCGCTACCGGCGTGGCGACCTCAACGACATGACCCTCCGGGAGCTGCAAGGCTTCGGTCCGGAGCTGATCATACACCTCGCCGCGACGTTCGAACGATCGACGGAAAGCTACGAATTTTGGGAGCAGAACTTCCGGCACAACGTCCGGTTGAGCCACCACATCATGAGCTTGGCCAAGGATCTCTCCAGCTTGAAACGAGTGGTCTTCGCGTCAAGCTATCTGATCTACGATCCTCAGCTTTACCAGTTCGCCAAGCCTGTCGAGCAGCCGCGCGCTCTGCGCGAGGACGATCCGGTGCTTCCCCGAAATCTGACGGGAATGGCCAAGCTCTCTCATGAAATCGAGCTGCGATTTCTGAACGAATTCCGAAGGCAGCACTTTTCGAGCGTCTGCGCGCGCATTTATCGTGGTTACGGCCGGAATTCGCGAGACGTGATCTCGCGCTGGGTGCGCATGCTGCTGAACGGCGAAGAGATCGCTGTCTATCGGCCGGAAGGGCGCTTCGACTATATCTACGCGAAAGACTCGGCCGAAGGCCTGATCAGGCTGGCAGAGGCCCCGATCGAGGGGATCGTCAATCTGGGAACGGGTCGGTCGCGGAGGGTCCAGGATGTTGTCGACGTGCTGCGCCAGCATTTCCCTCAGATGCGGGCGCGCGTGGAAGCATCCGACATAGCGTTCGAGGCCTCCCAAGCGGATCTGACGCTTTACGAAAGCGCAACCGGGTGGCGGCCGCGCTACGATCTGGAAACAGCCATTCCCGAGATCATCGCGCACGAAACGGCCCGGCAAGGCCGCAACGAAGCGGCTCCCCGCTTGGGCAACATTCTAGTCAGCAGCGCATCCAGTAAGATCTCGCTGATCCGCGCGCTCGCCCAAGCCGCCAGGCGCATCGATCCCGAGGCCAAGATCGTGGCCGGCGACATGTCGGACCAAGCATTGAGCCGCCACACAGCCGACCATTTCTGGTTGATGCCGCGCGCCACGGTGGAGAATTTGGATCCGATCATTGCGGGTTGCCGTGACCGCGGCATTACGGCCATCCTTCCTACGCGCGACGGCGAGCTCCTCTTCTGGGCAGAGCGCCGCGATGTTCTTAAGGAAGCGGGGATCACGCTGATCTCGTCCCCGGTGAACAGTATTCGCCGATGCGTCGACAAGCTCGCCTTCGCTGAATTCGGTGCGAGTGCGAACCTGCCTTTCATCCAAACAGCCACGACCCCGGACGAACTCGCTTGCAGCCGGTTCGTGGTCAAGGAACGGTTCGGCGCCGGGAGCCGCTCGATTGCCATCGCTGTTGGCCGGAGCGAAGCGCTGCTCCATGGCGAGACGCTCGATAGTCCCATCTACCAGCCCTTTGTCGAGGGCAAGGAAATCAGCGCAGATGCATGGCTGGATGGCCGGCACCGGGTGAAGGGTATCGTTCTCCGGACCCGTGACCGAGTGGTCAATGGCGAATCCCAGGTAACCACCACTTTCCGCGAAGAGCGGATCGAGGAACTGCTCACACGGGTGCTCGAAGTGTTGGAGCTTAGTGGCCCCGTGGTCGTGCAAGCGCTGATCGACGCCGAGGGCAAGGTGCATGTGATTGAGTGCAATGCGCGTTTCGGAGGTGCCTCGACTCTGGGCATCGCGGCCGGCGTCGACAGCTTCTATTGGAGCTTGGCAGAGATCGCAGGCGAGGACCTCAGCCATATACAGTTTCAGCCCACTTCCCGACCCATCCGGCAGGTCCGCTTGCCCGCTGACATCTATGTCGATGATCCTGATCTTTGACTTGGACGATACCCTCTACGTAGAGCGAACCTATGTGCAGAGCGGGTTTCGGGCCGTAGCGGCCTGGGGAGAGCGGCGGTTCGGCTGGCCTGCAGAGCAGTCGTATGGATCGATGCTGGAGACTCTGGACCGGGAGGGCCGCGGTGCTGTGTTCGACGAGTGGCTGGCCGCCCATGGACGAAGATCTGCCACGCTGGTCGCGGAAGCCGTTCGAACCTATCGCCAGCACGAGCCTGACATTCAACTTGCGCCCGAAGCTGCGGAGTTGCTGAGGCGGTACCGCAGATGGCCGCTTTACCTGGTTACGGACGGGCACAAGCTCGTGCAGCTCCGCAAGGTGCAGGCACTTGCGATAGAGCCTCTGTTTCGCAAGGTTTTCATCACGCACCGCTATGGCATAGCGAACGCAAAGCCATCGACCCTCTGCTTCGAGCGAATTCGATCGCGGGAAAGATGCGATTGGCGGGACATGGTCTATATCGGCGACAACCCAGCGAAGGATTTCGTCAATCTGCGGCCGTTGGGTATGCGGACCGTGAGGGTCCTAACTGGAGAGCATAAGAATCGGCCTGCTTCGGAGAGCCAGGAGGCCGAGTTTCGCATTGCAAGTTTGACGGACCTCCCTCCTCTAATAGAGTTGTTTCAGGCGGATAAGCTCGGCTAAGCGAACTCCGCCTTCAGGAAAGATTTCGGAATGTTCCCCTCGATAGAGATCGACGGCCGCAAGATCGGGCGCGACTTCGAACCTTATGTGATCTGCGAGTTGTCGGGTAATCACAATGGCAGCCTAGATCGCGCACTGCAGCTGGTCGATGCGGCCGCGGCCACAGGGGCCGATGCGATCAAAATTCAAAGTTACACCGCCGACACGATCACCATCGATCACGACGGTCCAGGCTTCGTCCATGATGGTGGGCTTTGGGACGGCAAGCGCCTTTACGACCTTTACCTCGAGGCGCAGACTCCCTTTGAATGGCATGAAGCCTTGTTCGAGAGGGCGCGGCAACGGGGCGTCACGATTTTCTCGACACCTTTTGACGAATCCGCAGCCGATCTCCTCGCTGAGCTGGGTGCGCCGGCCTACAAGATCGCCTCGTTCGAAGCGATCGATCTTCCGCTGATTGCGCACGTAGCCCGGAAGGGCAAGCCGATGATTATTTCAACGGGCATGGCCAGTCTTTCTGAGATTGACCAAGCTGTCAAAGCAGCTCGGCAAAATGGTTGCGAGGAGCTGGCGCTGCTCCACTGCGTCAGTTCCTATCCGGCGCCTGACGCTGACTCCAATGTTCGGACGGTTCCGCACTTAGGAGATGCCTTCAACTGCGTTTCTGGGCTGTCGGACCATACGTTCGGCAGCGCAGTGTCGGTTGCGTCGGTCGCCCTGGGCGGCAGCATCATCGAGAAGCATTTCACCCTCCGCCGAGCAGACGGCGGGCCGGATGCCGCATTCAGCCTGGAGCCTGAGGAGTTCAGCGCCCTAGTCAAGGATTGCAAGCGCGCCTGGCAGTCATTGGGCCGGGTCAGCTACGATCTGTGCCGGTCGGAAGAGGCTTCGAAGCAGTTCCGGCGCTCGCTTTATGTCGTCGCGGATGTGCGGGCCGGTGATCCGCTGACGCGTGAGTCCGTGCGATCGATACGGCCGGGCTATGGACTGGAACCGGTTCACCTTCCCGACGTGCTCGGCCGGCGCGCATCTCGGGACCTGCGTCGGGGCGAGCCGCTCAGCTGGGATGCGATCGCCTGACGGCCATGACGTGTGTGGCGATCATACCCGCCCGAGGCGGCTCTCGAGGAGTGCCGGGGAAGAACCTTCGGCTGCTTGCCGGCAAACCGCTCATCGCCTGGTCGATCGAGCAGGCGCTCGCCGCGAATTGCATCTCGAAAGTCGTCGTTTCCACTGACGCGCCGGAGATTGCGGAAGTCGCGCGGCGTTACGGCGCCGATGTCCCTTTCCTGCGGCCCGCCGAACTGGCGACCGATACGGCGGCCACGGAACCCGTGATGGCGCACGCCATTGATCATCTCGAGCAGTCCGGGCAGCATTTCGACCAGGTGATGCTGCTACAGCCGACCTCTCCGCTGCGGCTGCCCGGCACGCTCGATGGTGCGCACCATCTGTTTACCTCGGAGCAAGCGGACTCTCTGCTCGGGGTCGTTGAAAACCATCATTTCTTTTGGCGGCGGACCGAACAGGTAGAAGCTCTCTACGATTATCGTGCCCGACCCAGGAGGCAGGACCTAACCGAGAGCACCAGATGGTATCGGGAGACTGGGTCGATATACATCACCAAGATCGACGCGTTCAAAGCTTCCCGAAACCGCCTGTCTGGCCGTATTTCGTTGTTCCAGATGAACGAAATCGAAGGTTGGGAGATCGACACAGAGATCGATTTCGCCGTCCTCGACGCGCTGTTCACGAAAGTTCCTCATGCTCATCGATAAGAATATTTCCAGGTATATCGTCTTTTCAGAAGACGATCTGGTTAATGCGCTGCGGAAGATCAGCTCGAACAAGGCTCGCGTTGTTTTCTGCGTTTCCGGGTCCGGCCAGTTGGAAGGCGTACTGACGGACGGCGACGTCAGGCGGTGGCTGACGCGCGAGGAAGACCTGTCGCTGGACGTGACGGCGCTCACGGTTGCCAACAAAGACTTTGTGTCGGCTCCGATAGACTCAGCGTCGGCCGAGATCGAAAGCCGGTTGTCCGACCGGATTGGCTTTATTCCGCTAGTCGACCGGCACAATCATCTTGTCGCCATTGCATGGCGGCAGCGCGCGGAAGTCAGCATCGGCCATCTTGTTCTGGATGAAGAGTCGCCGGCATTTATCATCGCCGAAATCGGTAACAATCATAACGGCAGCCTAGATCTGGCCAAGCGACTGATCGACTTGGCCGCCGACGCAGGCGCCGATTGCGCCAAGTTCCAGATGCGCAACATGGCCAAGCTGTACCGGAACGCGGGGGACGCGAACGACACAAGTGCGGACCTAGGCGCTCAATACACCCTGGATCTGCTTTCCCGCTTCCAGTTGAGCGATGATGAGCTTGTGGAAGCCTTCGACCACTGCAAGGACCGTCGCATCATCCCCTTGTGCACGCCTTGGGATCATGAGAGCCTGGAGCGGCTCGAAGCCTACGGCATGCCCGCTTATAAGCTCGCGTCGGCCGACCTCACCAACCACGATCTCCTGTCTGCCATGGCGAAAACAGGCAAGACCATCATCTGTTCGACAGGGATGTCGACAGAGAACGAGATCAAGGACGCCGTGGCCATTCTGCAGCAGAACAGCGCGCCATTTATCTTGCTCCACTGCAACTCGACCTACCCGGCTCCCTTCAAGGACATCAATCTCAGATATTTGGAGCGGCTCAAGCGGATCGGCGGCAGCCTCGTTGGTTATTCGGGACATGAGCGCGGCTATGCCGTGCCTCTCGCGGCAGTCGCCATGGGCGCCAAACTGATCGAGAAGCACTTCACGGTCGATCGAAGCATGGAGGGGAACGATCACAGGGTAAGCCTGCTTCCGGACGAGTTCCGAGAGATGGTCGTCCGTATACGTGAGGTGGAAGAGTCCTTGGGAAATGCGGGTGAGCGCCGCCTGACCCAAGGCGAGATGATGAACCGGGAGGTTCTGGCCAAAAGTCTCGTTGCAGCGGTCCCAATCGCTCGAGGCACGATCCTGAGTGATGATATGCTGTCAGTCCGCAGCCCTGGACAGGGGCTGCAGCCCTATTACCGCAAACAGCTGATCGGGCGCCCCGCGCCGCGAGATCTTGCGGAAGGGGATTTCTTCTACCCTTCGGATCTACAGGAGGCAGCGTACGGCGCTCGCCATTTCACTTTCCGTCGGCCGTTCGGCTTGCCCGTCAGATATCACGACCTGCAGAAGATGGTCGATGCGACGAACCTCGATCTCGTCGAGTTCCACCTCAGCTATAAGGATATGGAGGAGCCCGTCGAGCGGCACTTGGGGGACCGCGTCTATGACCTCGATCTCGTCGTTCACTCACCCGAACTCTTCGCCGGCGATCACATCATGGATCTCTGCGCCCCCGATCCCGCCTATCGCGCACGATCCATTGCGGAGCTCAACCGCGTCGCAGAGCTGACCCGCCAGTTGAAGCCCCATTTCGCGCGCGCTCAGCGGCCGATGATCATCATCAATGCGGGAGGCTTTTCGCTCGACCGCCCGATCCCTGCTCAATCGCGGCTGCCGATGTACGAAATGATTGCCGATGCTCTAAGGCAGGTAGATCAGGAGGGCGTCGAGATCATTCTGCAAACCATGCCGCCCTTCCCGTGGCACTTCGGCGGACAGCGCTATCATAATCTCTTCATGTCGGCCGACGACATCGTGCGCTTTTCAGCGGAGCATGGCTATCGGGTCTGCCTAGATCTCTCGCATTCCCAGCTGGCTTGCACCCATGAGGGCGAGTCATTTTCGCAGTTCCTGGAGCAGGTTGCTCCACTCACCGGCCACCTTCATGTCGTCGATGCCGAAGGTGTGGATGGTGAAGGCCTCCAGATCGGCGAAGGCACCATGGACTTCGCTATGGTCGCGGAGATTCTAGACCGGCGTGCGCCCCAAGCGTCGTTCATCCCGGAGATCTGGCAGGGGCACAAGAACGATGGCGCCGGCTTCTGGGAAGCGCTGGCGAAGCTTGAACGCTGGTTTTGAGGCGATCAGCGCCCTTCCCCATGGCACGCATCTGCCTGATCGTGGACAATCCATTGCGAGACCTGGAAGGCAATGTCCTTTTGGGCCGAGCGTTGGCGAACCGCGGTCATCAAGCCTTCCTCATACCGATGTACAGCCAAGCCTTTGCCGTATCGGACGTGCAGCCGCAGATGGTCATCGCGAACTACGTGCGGCCCAACAACGTCAATCTGCTGAAGAGCTATCGCCGCAAAGGCATCAAGGTTGCTGTGATGGACACGGAAGGTGCTGGCGGGCGCAGTCCGGTCGAGTTCGCATCGTTAGTGGCTCATGGCGGCGCCATCGGAAATGTCGACCTTTATTGCGCCTGGGGGCCTGCGCAATTTGAAGCTTTGCAGCCCATACTGGGCGACGCCGTCAAGCTCACCGGCTGTCCGCGGTACGATCTCTGCGCTCCCGATCGGAGGCCCGCCTTGCGCAGGCCTGCGGTTGAGTCCGGCTTTGTGCTGATCAACACCAACTTCCCCGGAGTAAACCCGCGTTTTTCGTCCGGTACAGCAAATGAGCGGCGTGTGGCGCTGAAAGTGGGCTTCGACACGAAGTTCGCCGACGATTATCTGTCAGCCGCAAAGCGTACGCTGGATGGCATGCTCGCGCTCATGGCTGAGCTGGCGAAGCGCCTCCCACAGACGAGCTTCGTCCTGCGGCCACATCCCTTCGAGAACGCTAGCTACTACTCGCGCTTGACGAAGCTGCCGAACTTCAGCGTTCATCAGGAGGGCACTTCCCTCGAGTGGTTGGCGCAATCGAGCATGCTCATTCATCTCAACTGTTCGACCGCCGTCGAAGCAAGGATGCTCGACAAGCCGGCAGTCACGCCAGCCTGGCTGGACGATCCGGTCCTGAGGATTCCAGGACCCTCTGCGGTCAGCCAGCATGTTCAAAGCATGGAGGAACTGGTCGGTCTGGTCGAGCTGGTAACGACCGGCACCTGTCTGCCTGCGCCCGCCGAAGTGACAAAGGCGAGCCGTGATGTGATCCACTCCTTCTACCTCGCGATCGATGGAGAAGCGGCTGAGCGGGTAAGCGACGAGGTGGACGCATGCCTTGCTGCACCACTCGTGTCTGATCTTGGCCGGCCCAAGCTAAAGGTCATCACCACTTCTTTGGTGCAGCGACTTTTAGGACAGGGCGGCTGGTTTGTCCTGGTGGACATGATCAGTCGGGGCCAGCTGCGTCGGAAGCGACAGAGCAAAAACTTCAGCATGGGCGAAGTGCGAGAAATTCTGGACAGAGTGAACAAGGCTTTCCCGGGCACGCCGGCCGTCTGCTCTGAAGCTGGAGGGTGGATCATGATCTCGGCTGCCCGTCAGGACGAGAAGGTCGTGCAGGCTCAAGCCGCCATCTGATAGAGCGAAGCTATGTCAGACCCGCAATCCCGCCCTCGCGACTCGGTCGCTATCGAAACGGGCAAGCGGCGTTTCTTCAGGAACACGGCTTTCAGCTTTGGGCATCAGGTGGTGACGATGCTCACTGCGTTGCTGCTCCTTCCGTTTATGCTGTGGCGCTTAGGGCCGGAGAAATACGGCCTTTGGCTCACCTTACAGATATTTAGCATGAGTGGACTCGTTTCACTTGCGGAGCTTGGCTTCCAGAGTTCTATCGTCCGCTATCTCGTGAAATACCACACCGAGAATAGATTGGATGAGTTCAGACGGCTTCTTGTTACCAGCTTCGCGCTATTTGCGGCGATTGGTATTCTGATTTCGAGTTCCATCATCTTGGTGGGTCATGAGCACTTCATAGCGGTCTTCAACATCCCGGCTGCCTTCCGAGTGGAGATGCTCACCGCCTTCTGCGTTCAGGTCGGCGGGCTTGCCATTGGCTTTCCGATCCTTGCCCTTAAGGCATTCTACTCCGGGACACAGAAACTTGGTATGTTGAAGAGCTGGGAGGCGGGAGAGCGGCTTGTCTTTGCTCTTCTCGCGGTTCCCCTGCTGTTCATCACGGACAGGATTCTTCCAGTTGTCCTCCTAGAACAAGCTGTGATTGCAACAGCCTTTCTATCTTTTCTGGTGTTGGGGCGTGTTCGCTTCCGAGAAATCTTTTCCATCAACCCGAAATATGCGTCACTGCAAAGCTTACGGCGTGTGGCGGGCATGTCCGGCCTTGTCTTTCTGAACAGCGCTTCTTGGCTCGTCTATCTGAAGATTCCCGATATCGTGATCGGAGCTGTTCTCGGACCGGTTCACCTAGCATATTACACGATCATCAATCGCATTCCGAGAGCGCTAAAGGCATTCCAAGGTTCAGTGAATTCCGCCGTGATGCCGTTTGCAGTCATGCTGGACTCGGTCGATGGCGGAGCAGAGGCTAAGAAAAGCCTGGTACTGAAGGGAATGCGCTTCAGCTTTCTGGTGTTCGTACCGATTTCTGCGATCGTCCTGATATACGCAGAGGAACTACTCACCTTATGGGTGGGGCAGCGCTACGCATTCCTTGGTGATCAGCTCCGTCTCTTCATGCTGTGGCAGCTGACGGCTTTTTTGGTGTCGTTTGGGGGAGCCACTTTCACAAAGGCAGAGCACTACCGCCGTGTCGTGGGACTTAATTTCCTGGTCAACGTCACCTTTCTCATTCTGATGTTCGCGCTGATTTATCCGTACCAATTGAACGGCGTACTTGCCGCCCTCCTCGTCACCGGCCTTGCAACTACCGCAATCACTTTCAACGGGATCAGGCAAGCCAATGGCTTTTCCTACGGCAGCTTCGCGAAGACCGTGCTCCTCGGCCCGATCCTTTTCTCGCTCGTCCTGGGCCTTGCATTGCTTGGCGGCGCTAAAGCGGCCTGGACGCGGATTGGTTTCGAAGCCGGTTCGGCTGCATTCCTGTTGGCAGGCTTGCTCTACCTGTGCGCACTCCTTTTCTTCGTGCTCACGCGGCAGGAACGCGAGCTGCTGGCTAAGCTGCCGAAGTGGCGCCGCAAGCAAGCGCCTTTTGAATAGCAAGTTCTTCCTCTTTCATCCGCAATGCTCTAGCGGGCTCCGGTCGCTCCCGATTCGGGAGTAAGAGCAAGCCGGCCCTTCGCTGCCAGCTCGAGCCAACGCATTTGCCGACGGAGTTGTCTATGCCTGCCGCTGTCCGGGCAGTTCATTCGATCGACGTGAGTTCGGGCCGGAGCCCCGGCTTTGCCGGTTGGCGCAAGGAACTTTCGCGAGCTGCGGCCTTCCTCCCGTGGGCACGGAAATACGAGCATCCGCAGGGGCGCTCAGGCTTCATCATCGAAGAGCTGGCGCCGTACATCCATGGCACGATTTTGGACGTGGGCGCGGGCCGAAACGCCACGGTGTTCGCGCAGGCATTCGGCGACGCATATCACCCGCTCGATATCGGCGGCTCCTATCATGTCGCGGATAAGCCCAATGCCGTCCTTCCCGAGACTGTAGTAGATCTGGAACGTGGCGGCCTTCCGTTCCCCGACGGAAGTTTCGACACTGTCTTTTGCACCGACGTGCTCGAGCATATCGACAATATCTATAATGCGTATGACGAGCTGTTTCGGGTGGCTCGGAAGTCGGTTATCATTTCTCTGCCAAATAACTGGGTCAAATACCCGATGAGCTTTTTGCGGGGCACGAACGTGACCCATAAAGCTGGGTACGGCCTGCCTCCTCAGCCGAAAGGCGTCGGTGAACGCCACAAATATTTTTTCAACCTCGAAGAGGCTGCAGATTTCCTGACCGGCCGGACGCCGCAAGGCTTTCGCCCGGCAGCATTCGAGCCCCGTTTCGAATATGGCACAGACGGCGTCCTGTGCGGAGTTCAGCGATTTTCCTACCTGGTCAGAGGCGTCGAGATGCGCAGGCTTCTCCACCTCTCCAGGCGCGAACTTGGCGAACGGCTGGGCACATTGGTGGCGATGATCGGGATTCCCGTTTACGCCGTCCTTCGCCCGATCGACGTCATCATAAGCGCCTTGCTGTGGGGATTCGGATCGCCCGTGCGCTTCTACAATCTGTTCTGCCGGCAAGTTTGGGTGGTTTTTGAGAAGGTGCCTGCCAGCGAACCGCCTGCCTAAGCTTAGAGGGGCATCTAAGTCGTTGTGGATGAACGGCTTTGCGATCCCAATCCCCGCTTGACATCGGGACCTGACTAAGGTGCGGTGAGGCGTGCGCTGAACGCGCCAGGACGAAGGGGGATTGATTGGGCCAGTTGACGCGCCGACTTCGCTATCAGTTGCTACGCTCTCCCCTCGTTCCGCCAATCAAGATGCTTAGGCGCGCAAAGCTTCACCGACTGGTGTCGAGCAGGCAGGGCCTGCTGGGCGAGTTGGGCGCAAATTCAACCGCTGAAGAACTGGGCCGCACTCTGCGTCGCGACGGCTATGCGGTCTTGACCGACATGGTCGGTCAAGACTTGCTCATCGACCTAGCGGCGGCTGCCCAGTCGAAGCTTGCGGATCGGGCCGCGCAGGTCGCGGATGGCGGTCGCGATTTTACCGCGAAAGCTTTCTGGGTTCGTCTGCTCGACAGCGAAATGCGCGATGGCCGGATGCCGAGCGACAGCATCTTTGTGCGCTTCGCATTGCAGCCGGCGCTGGTTCAAACCCTTTCCGAGGCAATGGGGGGGTTGCCGCAGTTGGATTATGTGCTGCTTACCTTGTCTCAACATAGCGCCGAACCGCTCGCCCAATCTCAGCTTTGGCACCGCGACTATGACGATCCACGCACGATCAAGGTGTTCGTCTATCTGACCGACGTGACCTCCATCGAGGATGGTCCCTTCACCTTCCTGCCCGCCCGGGCCACCGACCGCTGCGGTTCGTCGCTGCGCAGCCACCGCAGCGACGCCGACATCTTCAGCCATGTCGCACCCGAGGAAAAGGTCGAGATCATTGCCCCCAAGCTGAGCGTCTTTGCGGTCGAGACATCCCGATGCTTGCACATGGGCAGCCGCTTGGCGCCGGGACACGAACGCCTGCTCTACACCGCTACCTTCACCTCCTTCCCAAAGCTGGCGCCGGCGCCCTCGCAGTTCGCCCTGACCGGGCAAGAGACCGAAATAGAACGTGCCATTCTCGTTCCGGAAAGCTAGAGAGCGGAGCCATTCCCAAACCAGCACAAGCGAGAAGCGCCGTTACCGGGCGGCGGAACATGTAAGATGTTGAGTCTCATCGCCTTTGCCGCGCTCATGCCGCTCCTCGCCCGCATCTTCCTGCGTGCTCCCGCGGCCGCGTTCGCAGGTTTCTTCCTGCTGTTCGCGATGTTTTATCGAAGCGTTGACATTCTCTACGTCGATCTGTTCGGGCCGCTCTATGCGAGCGAACTGGGCCGCTACGTGGGTGGCAATGCCGCGGCGCCGATGTTCTATTATGGCGTGGCGTCGTTCGCGATACCCTTGCTCTGGGTGTTCCGCGACCAGGCCCGCGCGATCCAAGCGCTGCGCAGCCGCCCGGCCTGGCAAGACTATCAGATCAAGTTGAGCAGCCTCGCTTTCCTGGGCACATCGGCGTTCGTAGCCCTTCTATTCGGTAATCTGATCCGCGTCGGTGTGGTGCCTCTGTTCGCCGGCATGGATCGGCTGCAGTATAACGAGATTGCGGGCATCGTGCACAACGGCGCTTATGAACTGAACTTCTTGACCTGCTTTACCCTGGGCGCCTTCACTATCCTGCCCCGGATCAACGGCCGGGAGCACGACTTCCGCTTCGTGCTCGTTTTCGTCGTGCTGCTGATCTACTGGGTTCTGACGGGGAACCGCTTTTCGATCTTCTATACTCAGTTCAGCTTCTTCTTCATGCCCTTCGCGGCTGTGTCGATCGGCAAGACCCTGGGTGTTGTAGGCCCCTTACCTAAAAACGCGATGGTTCACCGCATCTTCGCGTCCAAGGTGTTCCGCTTCGTCGCCGCTTTGGTGATCATGTTCAGTCTCGCCGGGCTCGTGGTCAACAGCTATTACAATGTCCGCAACTATCGAGATCCGGTTGAGCAGATCCAGGAGCGCATTCTGCTCCAGCCAGTGCAGATGTGGTCCGCGGAATGGGAGCGGGTACGGTTCGACAACCCCCTGCCTCTCGTCTCACGCGAAGCCTTTGACCAGATCTTCATCAATCCTATAGACCGCGATCGCAATACCACCATCCAATACTTGATGAGCCTGGAGCTGGGTTATTTTCGTAGCGCAGAACTGGCCCGGATGGGACAGCAGTATAATGGCGGTTATCCAGAAGTTCACTTTGAACTATTTAACCCGTGGCTGGCACTTATCACCCTTCCTCTGTTTGGGCTCGCGACGGCTCTCATGCTACGGTACACGGTCCTGTTGCTGTACCGGAACATGGTGGTGAGCGCGATTGCAGCAACCTATGTGTTCTACGGCTTTTCATTACATTACGCGGGCGGATTTTTGCTCTTCCCGCTATTCGTCACCTATTGGTTGAAGATTGCCGCCCTCCTTTTGGCCATCGCATGGGAGCGTCAGTTCACGCGCCGGCCGCCGCCAGCGGAGAGCGGACCTGCCTTTGCGCGCAGGCCCCTCACCGGCGCACGCGCATAGGCGCGGCTTTCAACCGGATATAGGCACATGCAGCTGTTGATCGTTACTCTGGCGGAATACCAGACCGTGTTCTGGGTCAATGTGGCGCAGGCGCTAGCAGCGCGCGGCTTTCGTCCGCGCTTCTTGTCGTTCGATGACAGAAGCGCCGAGATGATCGAGCGAGCGGGGTTGCCCGTCGTGCTCGCAACCGATGCCATCACCCGTATCTCGGTCGATGAGCAGGAGGAGCTGTTTGCGCGCGCGGCCATCAGCGGCGTCAACTCGCTGACGACCCACGAGCGCTTAGCATTCAACCGCACCGATAGCGACGCAATGCGAGCAAAACTCGCCGGCGCGGTGAAAGCTGCCGGACGGGCGATCGAAGACGCGCGCGCCGAAGGCGGCGAGGTCGTGATGGTTCAGGAAGTGGGCGGTTTCCTGTCGGTGATCGGCAGCTATTACGCGGCACGCGCCGCCGGTGTCGACAATCTGTTCATCGAGCCGAGCTTCTTCCGCGGCCGCATGATGCTGACGAAGAACAGCTTCAGGGCCCCGCAGATACAGGAGGCTCCCGCCTCACCCCCTGAAGAGATGCTTGACTATATTCGCTCGACGCTGTCGCAGGGTGCGATCGTGATCCCGGAAAAGGATGCACACCAATATCGGTCGGCATTCAAGAAAGTGGTGAACCTGAAGAACGGTCGCCGCCTGGTGGAGAAGGCGGCCGACAAATATCTGCGGGGCAAGCGCCAGGAGTTCGGTTTCATCGGGCATCATGTGCGATCGCATCTGGGCATGATCCTGAACTCGAGGCGGTTGCGGCCGCACTACACGCCTCTGCAGGAGCTCCAGCGGTTCATCTATTATCCGCTGCACGTCCCCGGGGACATGGCGCTGACCATTCGCTCGCCCCAGTTTCTCGATCAGCTGGCGCTGGTGGATTATCTGTGCCGGACTCTTCCCGACGGCTACCGGCTCGCGCTGAAAGAGCATCCCGCGATGGTTGGCGCCATCGGCAGCGAGCGGATGATCGAGCTGCTGCGGCGCTATGACAATCTGGCGTTGCTGCCGCCAACCACTAACAACTATCAGGTGATGGCCCGGGCGCGCGCTGTCGTGACGGTGAACAGCAAGAGTGGCGCCGAGGCCGGCTTGTTGGGGAAGCGCGTCCTTGTTTTGGGCGACGCCTTCTACAATGATGCCCCCTTCGCGCTCTCCGTGCGATCCCTGACCGAGTTGCCGGAAGCGCTTACCCGCGAGCTGGACCGATCTCTCCCGGATCATCAGGCACCGGCACATCTGGAATGGTTCGCTCGGGTGTGGAGGGAAAGCTACCCTGGGGAACTTTTCGTTCCCGATATCGAGCGCGCCGAACAGTTTGCCGATTCTCTGGCATCGGCTCTTACGGCACAGCCGCCTGCCATGCAGACCGCTTGAGGCGCTGCGATCATGCCACGCAATGACGGCCTTGTTTCGATCATCACCCCGGCCTATCGCGCCGCAAGCGTAATCGGCGAAACCATCCAATCGGTGCTGGATCAAAGCTATGCCGATTGGGAGATGCTGATTGCGGAAGATTGCGGGCCCGACCACACACGAGACGTGGTCCGCGACTGGGCGGCACGCGATCCCCGCATCAAGCTGATCGAGATGGAGCGGAATGGCGGCCCTGCCGCTGCCCGCAACGCAGCGCTCGAGCGGGCGCAAGGCCGATGGCTGGCCTTTCTGGACAGCGACGACCTTTGGCTGCCGGGCAAGCTGGAACGGCAACTCGACTTCCACCGCCGGAACCAAGGTACGGTGCTGACCTTCACGGGCTACCGCCGCATTTCGGCAGATGGATCCCGGACGGGTCACTATATTGGCGTTCCGCGACGCATCGGCTATAAAGGGCTGCTCGGCAACACCATCATCACCACGTCGACGGTGCTTGTCGATCGCGACCGATCCGGACCGTTCCGGATGAAGAAAACCTATTATGACGATTTCGCCTGCTGGCTCGAGCTGCTGAAAAGGGGTGGCGCGGCCCTTGGTCTGGATGAAGACCTGATGCGATATCGCGTGCTCGAAAAGTCGGTGTCGCGTGACAAGGGCAACTCCGCGAAGCAGGTTTGGCTCGCCTATCGCAACATCGAGCAGCTGGGGCCGCTCGCTTCGGCCTGGTACTTCAGCAATTATGCCGCCCGTGCCTGGCTGAAATATCGCCAATTTTGATGAGCGTGCCGCCCAAAATTGCTGTCATTGGTGCTTCAGGCTTTATCGGCCAGGCTCTGGTGCGTGAGATGATGCTTCGCGGCATCCCCGGGATCGCGGCAAGCAGCGCGCCCGCGCCCCTGGACAACAGCTCCGTGAAGCCCGTCCGCATCCGATATGATGCCGCGTTCTCGGATGCGACGTTCGAGGGCGCCGAAGTGGCGATCATGCTCGCCGGCCGGGCACATGTTCTGCGCGAGCAGGCGCCCGACCCCGAGCGTGCGTTCCTTGAAGCCAACCGCGACCTGCCTGTCGTCGTGGCGGATGCGTTCGCGCGAAGTGGCGGCCGCCGGTTCGTCTTCGTCAGCACGGTTGCCGTTCACGGCGTGGTCACTCATGGCCGCCCCTTCGAAGCCGACGACCCCTTCGCCCCCGTTAGCGCCTATGCCCGTTCGAAACGCGCCGGCGAAGATGCACTGCGTTCGCTCTGCAGCGAGCGCGGCTTGGAGCTGGTCATCATACGCCCGCCACTTGTGTTCGGACCCAACGCCCCTGGCAATTTCGGGCAGCTTATTGCGGCCGCCAAGCGCGGCATTCCCCTGCCGTTGCGGTCCATCAGCAATCGACGTTCCTTCATCAGCCTGCACAATCTCGTCGACTTGCTGCTGCATATGGCCGCGCATTCGGAAGCCGCCGGCCGCGCCTTTCTGGTCAGCGATGGACCGCCGCTTTCCACGGCGGAGGTGGCGCTTACCCTCTACAGGGCAGCCGGCCACCCGAACCGGGTGCTCCCCTGCCCTCCTGCTTTGCTTCGGACTCTCGGGCGATGGATAGGTCGTGAGGCCATGATCGACCGGCTGATCGACGATCTGGAGATCGACAGCACCCCGGCCAGAGAGTTGCTGGGCTGGAGGCCGCCGCATGCTATCGAGGCAGAGTTGCAGGCTAGCCTGGAGAAATCAGTGACGAGGGGAAGGGGCGGATGAGCGAGGCGAAGATCAACCTGGTCGTCGTCTCGCATCCCGACGACGAAATCCTCGGTTTCGGCGCCACAGGCGCGAAGCTGACCGGCCAAGGCGATATCGTCCAGCCGGTCATTCTCTGCGGAAATGTAGACGCGCGCACACGCAGGCCGACGGACGAGCAACTGCACGCCGACATGACGGCTGCCAATGAAAAGCTCGGCTTCGGCCGCCCCATACTCGGCGAATTTCCGAATATCCGCATGAACACCGTTCCCCATCTGGAGCTGGTGCAGTTCATAGAGGCACAGATTGCCACCTTCCGCCCACATCGGCTGTTCACTCATCACCCGTCGGATCTGAACGACGATCACAAGCAGGTTCATCGCGCGTGCCTGGCCGCGGCGCGGCTGTTCCAGCGCCGCGACGAGGTCCGGCCGCTCGAAATGATCGCGCTGATGGAGATCCCCTCGGCCACGGACTGGGGCTTTCCCGTCGGTGAGGCTCCCTTCATCCCCAATATGTTCGTCGATGTAGCGAATACATTGGACGCCAAGCTCGCCGCGCTCGCCTGCTACCGCAACGTCATGCGTGACTATCCACACCCCAGAAGCACGGAGGCTATCCGCGGTCTCGCCGCACTGCGCGGTGCTCAGTGCGGAAGCGGCCCGGCCGAGGCGTTCCAGATGATCTTCGGCGCATCCCTGATTTGATGGGTGCTTATGCGAAATGGGGCAAGCGCACCCTGGACGTGACGCTTGCCCTGACTGGCCTTTTGCTCCTCCTGCCGTTTATGGCCGCGATTGCGATCGCCATTCGGCTTGCCGATCCGGGGCCAGTCATCTTCAGGCAGCTGCGGACCGGACGCGGAGGCCGAACCTTCGAGTTCTACAAATTCCGCAGCATGCCGGTGAACACCGGCAACGTGCCGTCGGATCAACTTGCGGGAGTGAAGCTGAGCCCCGTCGGCCGATTCATTCGCCGGACGAACCTGGACGAGCTGCCGCAGCTGATCAACATCCTGCGGGGCGACATGTCGATCGTGGGACCGAGACCACCTATCCCTAGCCAGACGGAGCTGATCGAACTGAGGCGTCGGAGCGGCGCGCTGGCGTGCCGTCCGGGCCTGACCGGCTGGGCGCAGGTGAACAGTTTCGACGGGATGTCCGTGGCTGAAAAGGCGACGCTGGACGCTGCCTATGCGACGCAAGTCAGCTTGATCCGCGACCTGTCGATCATTGCGCGGACCTTTTCCTATCTGCTCAAGCCACCGCCGAGATATTGATCATGCGCTTCGGTTTCGTCACTTGCGTCCAGCTGGGCCTATCCTGCATGCGGGCCATCTATCGTGTAGGTGGACGGCTCGACCTTGCGCTGACGATCCCGGACGATCGCGGCGTCACCAAATCGGGCCGCGTGTACCTTGACGAGTTTTGTGGCGAGCACGCCATCCCGTTGGTGAAGGTGCGCAACATCAACGATCCCGAAGCGGTCGAAGCCATCCGGCAGGCACGCATTGATTGGCTCTTCATCATCGGCTGGTCCCAGATCGCGCGTACGGATGTGCTCGCGGCTCCCCGCAACGGTGTATTGGGAATGCATCCGACCTTGTTGCCGCAAGGCCGGGGACGGGCAGCGATCCCTTGGGCGATCATCAAGGGCCTTGAGCGCACCGGCGTCACCATGTTCAAGCTCGACCAGGGGGTGGATACGGGCGAGATCGTCGATCAGGTGGTGATCGAACTAAGCGAGCGCACCGATGCGGGAGAACTCTATCGTGCGGTCGACGCGGCGCATGTGACGCTGATGGAAACCGCCTTCCCCAAGCTGCTCAACGGGACCATCCAGCTAAGGAAGCAATCGGAGGATGAGGCCAGCGAGTGGCCGGGGCGTACACCCGAGGATGGGAGGATCGACCTGGCCGGCTCCGTCCGTGACGCTGAACGGCTGGTGCGCGCCACCACTCGGCCTTATCCCGGCGCCTTCATTGTAAGGGACGGCCGCAAGCTCATCGTGTGGCGGGCAGCCCTTGCGGAGAGTGACGGCGACGGCGAACTGCTGCCGTTCAGGGACGGCGAGCTGCGGCTGATCGAGACCGAAGACGGAGGACCGATGGCCGTTACGGATCAAGACCGGCAGAGCTGATTTCCGCTCCAGCCTTCCACCTGAGCCCGGACAGCCTGGCGGGTGACCCGGACAACACAGTCGCCGCCCCGCTCGGTTGACGGGCCCCTGCCGGTGAGGCGGACATCGTCGCTCCGCCCGATCAGGATGCCGGGTCCATCAACGTCCGGCGAGTCGATGCGAATTCGCCCCGGCGGCCGGCTTGGATGTTCGACCGAAATGCCGAATTCGCGACTGCCGATTGCGACGGGGCGAACCAGGTCCAAGTCGTAGACCTGCTCGTCGATGTAGAAGCCGCGTCCGAACCCCCGAACCGCGCAGTCGACGATGCGGCCGCCGCGCTGATGGTCGACACGGATGCCCCAGGGGGCGCCCGGTCCCTGCTCCACCCCCCGCATGCGTTCAAGCAGAATGTCGGTGGAGTGGAGCGGATCGAGGCGAGGCCGATAGCCCTGTGCCGACTGGCGGGCGATGTTGTCGGCGAAACTGTCGCTCTTCACCAGATAGGCGGAGGAGGAACGGCGCAGCAGGCCGTTGCTGAAGCGTATGCCGCGGCAGGCGCGCGCCGCCGCGTCGGGTCTCGCGAACTCGAAGCCGAGATCGCCTGCGGTGTGGTAGAAGGCTGCCTCGCTCACCTGCTCGACTTCGACGTCGCTGACCGAAATGTCGTGTACGCCCGACAGGCGGACACCGAAGGTGCCATGCGCCTGCTGCAGCGGCCTGGCCAAGGCCCCCACCTTGATCCGGCGGATGATGATATCGTGCGGATGGGTGGTATAGCCGCGCCCTTCGGCAAATGCGCGTGCGCTGGCTTCGATGTCGGCGGACGAGAGCGGCCCGACCACGCCCCAATCCAGGTGCACGCCGCCCATGATGTGCGCACTGTCGAGGACCTCTATGTCTTCGATCAGGCCATTATGCGCGCTGCCCATGATCTGGATGGCGGGGGAGCCGACCATCGGACCACCGGGTATCGCAACATTCTTGTCGCCACCCAGCACCAGCCCGCGAATGGTCCAGCCGGAGACGTCCTCGTTGGGCCAGAGGCGGCCGACCTCGCGGGCTTCGTCGAGCAGCGAACCCACCAGGATCGGAGCGTGAGCGCCGCCCTGAATGCCCGGAGTTCCCAGGGATCGCACGAAGACGCCGCCATTCTCGATAGTGGCGCCAGACCTGAGCCGGACACCCGCGTCATCCGCTTGCGAAAGGTGAAAGATGAGCTGTCCGCCGTTCAGATCGAGGCGAACCTTGGGCTTGATGATCAGACCCTTACGGAAGTGAGTTGTCGCCCCGCGCGGCAGGACCACAGCTCCCCCGCCTTCGCGAGCTGCCGCATCGATCCTGGCTTGCACGTCCTGCGAGGAGTCAGGTCCGGCCGTCGCGGAGGGCGTAAAGGCGCTCCACAATGCCGTTCCTGCTGTGCCGAGGATTGCACCGGCCGCGCCGAGGCGAATGACACTACGTCTGTCCATCATCGTCAGCACGAAACGCGGCTGCGCCAAAAGGAGCTAGGCCATGAGACCGGAAACAAAAAAAGGGGGCGGCGAAAAGCCACCCCCTTCTAAATCACTAGCGAGAGCTTCGCTTACGCGCTCTCGGCGTCGTCGTCGCTGTCCGCGGCAACGAGGATGCCCGCAACGACCGCGGCTGCGGCGAGGAGCGCGATGATCAGGCTGCCGCCGGCGAGGTTCTCGCCTTCGACATTGGCGCTGGTGCGGGCCGAAGCGACCGAGAGCTTCGACGCCGAAGCAGTCTGCGCGGCTGCCATCGACGGCAGGGCGATCATGGAAACGGCGGCAACGAGCGAGGTCGCTGCTTTACGGAAACTCATCAGGAAACTCCCTTTTTAGTTCAAACTGGTCCGCTTTTGGCCTTTGGCACCTCTCCGCAGGCCTGACAACCCTAAAACCGTACCATAACGGAGCACAAGCCCGTTCTGCTCGCACTCGCAGCAAAGGACGCCGGGTCGAAGCGGCCTTCGACGCTTCCTTGGCCGAGTGAGATTAAGCTTTTGTGAACGGCGGCGAAACAATCACCGCTCGCCCATCGCTTCCGAGGTCGTGCGCAGGATCGGCTTGGTCAGATACCGGAAAACGGTGGTGGTGCCCGTCTTGATTTCCGCCGTGGCGGTCATGCCGGGCTGGATAGCGATGCGCTCGCCGGGATCCCTTGGGCGCATGGTGCGCGTGTCCACCGCCAGCTGGACGCGGTAGAAGCTGTCCTGTCCGCCATCGGCCCGCGGCACCGTCGTGGTGTCGGGGCTGACGAAGATCACCTTGCCCTCGGCTCCGCCATAAACCGAGGCATCATAGGCATCGAACTTGACCGAAGCACTCTGGCCAGGCCGGATGAACGCGATCTCGGCCGGCGAGAGATTCGCCTCGACGATCAAACGCGCGCCGGCTGGGATGATCTGCATCACCTCGTCGCCCGGGCGCAGCACCGCGCCGACAGTCGAGAGCTTCAGATTGCTGACGATGCCGGCGACGGGCGCTCGCAACTCGGCATTGCCGAGCTGGTCGGTGCGCTGGGTCAGGCCCTGCTCGGCCGTCGTCAGCTGCTCCTGCGTCTGGGTGTACTCGGTCTGCAACTCCTGCAGATAGCGGCTGCGGCGGCTGGCGATCTGACCCGACAGGTCCGACACCGAGCGTTGCAGCCGCAGCAGTTCGGCGCGGGCAATGTCGCCGGAGCCGACCAGCGGCCGGTTCAGCTCCAGCTCCTGCCGGGCGAGCGTCAGCTGCGCGCTGAGCGCTGCGATATCGGCGTTGAGCGCCTGCCGCCGGCGGGCGAGCAGCATGCGCTGGTTGTTCGCCACATCCGGGAAGGCGGCAACATCGGCAGGAAAGCTCAAAGGCCGGTTGAACAACTCGGCCTCGATGCGGGCCATGGACGCACGAAGCGCCGCGACACGGGCCCGCCCCTCCTCTACCGCGGCGCCGGCACTGACCTGATCGAGCGCGACGAGCAGCTGACCCTTGGCGACGCGGTCGCCTTCCTTGACCATGATCGCGTTGACCGTGCCTTCAGTCGCCGCCTGCACCGTCTGAACACGGCCGGTCGGTATGACCTGCCCGCGAGCGCGGGTGATCTGGTCGAGCTCCGCCCAGATTGACCAAAGGAAGAAGCCGAGCACGGCCAGGGTCGACAGGGCAATGACCCAGATGGATGTCCGCGAGCGCATCAGGCGGCGGCTCCCGACTGGGCGGCCACCTTTTGCGGCTGCTTGGGCGGTCCTTGCAGCGCCTTCACCACTTCCGCCGTCGGGCCGTCGAGCACGACCTTGCCGTTCATCATCACGATCACGCGATTGACCAGCGACAGCAGCCGCAGCTTGTGGGTAACGACGATCAGAGTGCGCGACGCCGTCATTTGCGCGGCGACCGCGCCCAGGGCCATGCTCTCCACCTGATCGTCGAGATTGGCAGTCGGCTCATCGAGCAGCAGCACCGGCGGCTTGGCCAGCAGCAGGCGGGTCAAGCCGACGAGAGTCCGCTGACCTCCGGACAACCCACGCCCGCCTTCCTGAATCGGCAGGTCGAGCCCGCGCGGGTGAGCGGAAACGAGCGGCAGCAACCCGCTCTTGCCGATCACGTCCATCAACACGTCATCGCCAGGGTTCGACATGCCAAGCAGCAGATTCTCGCGCAGCGTGCCGTTCACCAGCCGGTAGTCCTGGGCCAGATAGCCGATATGCTGGCGGAGGATGTCGGGCGCGATCTGCGACGCATCTAGGCCGCCCAGCATCACGCGACCGCTTTGGGGCCGGTAGAGGCCGGCGAGCAAACGCAGCAATGTCGTCTTGCCCGAGCCGATGCCTCCCACGATCGCAACCCGTTCACCTTCCCGGATCTCCAGCTGCGGCACATCGATGCCCTCCCGTGCGCCAGGATAGGCGAACCGAATGCCTTCGAGCCGCAACGATCCGCCCAGATGGGCCGGACGGAGCCCCTGCACGTCGGGGTCTTCGTCCATGGGGAGGCCGAGGATCTGATCGAGCATGCGCAGCGACGCACGGGAGTAGCCCCATTGCACGATCAGGCTCGGCAACTGAGTTACCAAGGGGCCGTTCACGCGGCCGGCGATAATCGCGCAGGCGATCAAGGCGCCGGTGGTCATCCGCCCTTGCGCGACTTCTATCGCGCCAAAGGCGATCAGCGCGACATAGGTGACCTGCTGTAGCGTCGAGAAGATCGAGCCTGCCGTCGAGGTCCAGCGCTTCACCGGGTCTTCGGACGTGTGCACATCCTCGACCAGCCGGTTCCAGCGGGCGAGCAGCTGCCAGCCGCCGCGATTGGCCTTGATCGTCTCGGCCGCGTCGATCGACTCGACAAGCAGGCCGTTCTTGCGATTGGCGCTGACCTGCGCGCGGTCCGTGTCCTTGCGTATCAGCCTGGCAAGGCTCCAGGCGATCGCCAGCGCGATCGGCAGGCTGACAAGTGGCACCAGCGCCAGCCAACCGCCGAGCAGATAGATGATCACGACAAAGAACAGGGCGAAAGGCAGATCGGCGAGCAGAAACAGCGAGCCCGACGACATCATCGCCCGCACCTGTTCGAGCCCGCGCAGCTGCGCCGCCATGGTGCCGACGCCACCGGTGCGCGCATCGAGGCGGACCGCCTGGGTCCGCGCGAAGAAATACTCGGACACGTCCTGGTCGATCCGCGCCGCTTCCCGCTCGATCATAAGCGCGCGCACGGTGCGCAGCGCGAAGTCCAGCATCAGCGCGACCAGCACGCCAACGGTTAGCACCCAGAGTGTCGAATAGCCTGCCCGCGGGATCACGCGGTCGTAGATCTGCATCGAATAAAGCGAGGTGGCGAGCGTCAGGATATTGGCGACGATCGTCGCGATGGTCGCCGCGAACAGCACATCCTTGCGCGCGATGATCGCCCGCCAGAACACGTCGAAGGCCGAGCTGTGGCTACGCGCGGTGGCGGCCTGCGGCAGTTCCAAATCGTAGAGAGACAGCTCGCCATGAAAGTCGATGGTCCGCGGCATGCCGTCCCAGACGCGCAGCCGGTCCCTGCCCTCCCATTGCTCCGCCAGCAGCCAGCCGCCCTGATCGGGCGCATAGGCAAGCAAGGGGAAACGGTTGGCACGGGGCCGTCCGCTGACCTGACGCACGGTCCAGCCGGCGCTGTCCGCCAGTTCGCTCAGGCCCTGCTCGCCCGTCAGGCGCGCAGGATCGGCCCCGCCCATCCAGTCGGGCGGCAGATCGACGGATCGCTCGCGCGCCATGCGCTCGACAAGGGCAGGTAGAGGTGCGGTCATGGGCGGCTCACTGGCGGTTCGGGCTGCCAGCGGCAGGTGCGGAGAAGGATGCGGGCGGCCGACGCCATGGCGCTGACCTCTGCATCGGTGACGGCAATGTCGGATTGGGCGGCCTCGAGCGCGGCGTTCATCACGTCTAGCCAGCTGCGCCGGCTGACCACGAACTGGCGCTGATAGGAATCGGTGACGGCTCGCGCCGCGGCAGCGGCGGCGGTACTGGTCGTGATCCGGTCGCGTGCCGAGCTGTTCTCGGCAAAGTCGGCGGCCAGCGCCGTCTGCACGTCCAGATCGACCACGCCGACACGGGTCTCGGCGGCGGTGCGGCGCAGGGACGCGCTTCGTGCGGCCTCGAACTGCGAGAGCCCGCCATTGGTCGACGCACTGAACGCGATGCCGACGCGCTCGCCGGTCACTTCATTGCTGGTGAACTGGGCGGAGACGCGCGGCAGCACCTGCGCGCGGGCGATCTTCTGGTCGGCGCGCGCCACCAGCGCTTCGGCCTGCAGCCGCCGCCGCGCCGGCGAACAGGTCGTCGCCGCCTCGATCGCGCCAGCCGGATCAGGGTGGTGCACCGCCGGATTGTAGCGCGGCATCTCGTCCAAGGTGAAAGCTGTGTCGTTCAGCAGCACCCGCAGTTGCTGCAGGCTCGACGCGGCGAGTGCATTGGCTGTGGTCTGTTGCTCGAGCAGCTGCGCCGTCCGCGAACGGGCGAGTTCCAGATCGACCCGCGGACTGACTTCCTGCTCAACCCGCCGCTCGATCGAACCGACGAGATTACGGTGCTCGGCAAGGCCCTGGTCTAGCGTCCGCGCGCGCAGCGTCGCACGTACGAGCTCGAAAAAGATGTTGGTGACCCGCAGCGCGATCTCCTGCGCCGTCTCATCCGTCACCGCTTCGCTCTGACGCACCGCGGCTTTGGCGCGGTCGATGGTGCCGCTGATCCGCCCGCCCTGCCAAATCGGCTGGTCAACAACGAGATTGGCGGTGAAACTGTCGTCCCGGACGATCGCACTGCCGCCTTCGAAGGCGAAGGCGTTGACCGACAAGCTTGGACCGTAAAGCCAGCGCGCCGACTTCACGTCCGTTTCCGCGGCGCGGTTGCCGATCCGCGCGGCTCGCATGGCGGGATTGAACTGCACGGCCTTGCTCGCGGCCTCGGCCAGCTCGCGGGGGATGGCGGGGGGCGTGACGCCGGCCAAGGCGGCGGCTTCGGGCTTTTCGACGGTCGGACCATAGGTCTGGGCCGGCAGCGTCGCCGCGACGCCCGCTACCGCCAGTCCTCCGATCCGTCCCAATCCGGCACAGATAAAACGCATCACGGCCCTTCCGCTAGGGAAGTTCGACCGTCGGTACCACCCCTTAAGTGACCGCGCCGAGCTTCTGCCAGAGCGGCAGCCGGTTTACGAGAACATCGTTAACCAATTCCTTTGCGAGCTGCGCGGCCTGCTCTCCCTCGACCGGTTTGCCGTCGGCGAGCAGCTTTCGGCCTAGCCTGCCCAAGGCCTCCAGCAGCCGAGCCCACAGCGTGTCGCGGTCGCCATCGTCTGCCATCAGCCCAAGCAGCATCAGGTCGACATCGCGCGCGGTGAGCGCCGAGCCGATCGCAGGCGCGGCAAGATAGTTATACGGCGCCCCGGTCAGCACGGCGGCCGCGCAAGCGCGATTGAAGGCTTGAGCGGCGGCGAAGTCTCGCGCTTCGTCCTTCAGCACTGCGACATGACCGCCATGGGCGAGCAGGATCAGCGCCTGAAGAACGTTCGACTGTTCCTTGCTGACCGCCAGCAGCTCGGCAATGCGCTTGGGCCCGCTTTCGAGCGCATCGAACAGCGGAGCATAGATCTGCTGGCGCAACGTGAACTCGCCGAAGCTCGTCTTGACGGCCACCGTTTCGCCCGCCGGGCGGGCAAGGGCATGGACGAGCAGTTCGGCCGCGCCGGGCGAGGCCTGGAACCGCTTGCGCCGACCGCGGGCGAGCAGGTCGCGGCGAAAGCTCTGGTTGATCGCGCAGTCGATCACATCCTGCTGGGCGAGCGGATCGGCGACTTCGCCGACCACGGCACGCACCGGCTCGGGCAGCATCGCCGGAAGCAGATTTTCCGGCAGCGTCGCTGAGGCGACAAAGTCCAGCTTGGCGCCGCGCATCTCGTCGGCGACTTCGCTGAACCACATCGGGGTCCAATTGCTGTGCAGATATTCCTGGACCAGATAATTGGGACTGAGGTCTTTCAAGCCGTCCACGCGAGCGGACAGCCCCGGCAGGGCGTCGAACAGCGCCGCATTGCCGGCCTTCAGCTTCTGGAACAGGCTGACCGCATTGCCGAGCACCTGCGCGCCAGGCGCCGCCGACTTGGCGTGCATCCGGGCGGCGATGTGCTGGAAGGGCTGCATGACGGCCCAGCCCGGCATCGAGTTATAGGAAAGATAGGCGAGGCCACCGGATACCAGCGCCTCGGCCAGGCAGGCGACGATCGCCTGGCGCAGCTCGGCCGGCACCCAGCTATAGATGCCGTGCAGCACCACATAGTCGAACCGCCCTAGCTCCAGCGGCCAGGCACGCGCGAGATCGAGGAAGTCCGCCTCGACGAAGCTGACGTTGGTCAGCCCCGCCGCGCTGGCGAGGCCGCGGGCATGGGCGATATGCTCGGGGCTGAAATCGACACCGACGAACTCGATCGACGGATAGGCCGAAGCGATCAGGCAGAGACCGAAGCCCTGCCCGCAGCCAAGCTCCAGATAGCGCAGATTATCCTGAGCGGCCTCCGACGGCGCGACATAGCCGGCCAGCATCGCGCACACGTCCATCCAGTCGGGCGCGAGCTCCCGATAGACGCCATAGGTATAGCCCTGCTCGATATTATAGCCGTGCGTCCAGTCGCTCACGCCACCACTCCCCCGTTTCGTAAGTCACTCATATCCGTTCGCTTCGAGCGAAGTCGAGAAGCACCATGGTGCGAAGTCAAGTTTCTCGACTGCGCTCGAAACGACCGGGGGCGGGGCGCTCAGCCTCGCGCTTTGGCCTGAGCACGGAATTTGTGCAGCAGCGGCTCGGTATAGCCGTTGGGCTGGGCGACGCCTTCGAACACCAGGGCGCGCGCCGCCTGATAGGCGATGCTGTCCTCGGTCAGCGGGCGGTAGAGCGGGTCGCCGGCATTTTGCGCGTCCACCTTCGTCGCCATACGCCGGAAGGCGGCATCGACCTGATCGGGCGTGCAAACGCCGTGTAGCAGCCAGTTGGCGATCGCCTGGCTGGAGATGCGCAAGGTCGCGCGGTCTTCCATCAGGCCAATATCGTTGATGTCCGGCACCTTGGAACAACCGACGCCCTGATCTATCCACCGCACGACATAGCCGAGAATGCCCTGCGCATTGTTGTCGAGCTCGCGCCGGACCTCCTCCTCGCTCCAGTTGCGGCCCTCGGCGAGCGGCACGGTGAGGAGCGCGTCGAGCGGCGGCGGAGCCTCGCTCTTCAGCTGCTCCTGCACGGCGAAGACATCGACCTGGTGGTAATGCATCGCATGGAGCGTCGCGGCGGTCGGGCTCGGCACCCAGGCGGTGTTGGCGCCGCTCTTCGGATGACCGATCTTCTGGTCCAGCATCTCGGCCATGCGGTCGGGCGCGGCCCACATGCCCTTGCCGATCTGCGCCTTGCCGGAGAAGCCGCAGGCAAGGCCGATGCAGACATTCCGGTCCTCATAGGCCTTGATCCAGGCGCTCGCCTTCATCTCGCCCTTCGGCACCATCGGCCCGGCCTGCATCGAGGTATGGATCTCGTCGCCGGTGCGGTCGAGGAAGCCGGTGTTGATGAACACCACGCGGTCTTTGACGGCATGGATGCAGGCGGCGAGATTGGCCGAGGTCCGCCGCTCCTCGTCCATCACGCCGACCTTGATCGCGTGGCGGGCGAGGCCGAGCAGGTCCTCGATTGCGTCGAACAGCCGGTTGGTGAAAGCCGCCTCCTCCGGGCCGTGCATCTTCGGCTTGACGATGTAGATGGAGGCGGTGCGGCTGTTCCGGCCTCTGTCGTGCAGACCGCAAAGGCTGGTGACGATTGCGTCGAGAATGCCTTCTGGCGCCTCCGAGCCGTCGGGCAGCAGCACCGCGGGCGTCGTCATGAGATGCCCGACATTGCGGACGAACAGCAGGCTGCGGCCCTTCAGTGTGAACTCTGTTCCGTCGAGGCCGGTATAGGTGCGGTCAGGGTTCAGGCGGCGCGTCAACATGCGGCCGCCTTTCTCGAACGTCTCTTCGAGATCGCCGCGCAACAGGCCGAGCCAGTTCGCATAGGCTGCGACCTTGTCGTCGGCATCGACGGCGGCGACTGAATCTTCGAGATCGACGATCGCGGTCAGCGCGGCCTCGAGGACCACATCGGCGATGCCGTGCGGGTCGTCGCGCCCGACCGGATGCTCCCGATCGACGAGCAGTTCGATATGGAGGCCGTTGTGCCGGAACAGCGGGCTGTCGTCGCGCCAGCCGACCAGCGCGGGATGCTCGGCATCGTCGAAGACGGTCGACCAACCGGGCAGCACTTCGTCGAGGAAGGTTCGTGCGCGGCCGATCACCTGGCCGCCGCGCACCCGGTCAAAACCCCCCGGCTCAGGCGCACCCGGGATCGCGTCGGTGCCGTAAAGCGCGTCGTAGAGGCTGCCCCAGCGCGCATTGGCGGCGTTCAGCAGGAAGCGGGCGTTGAGCGAGGGGACGACGAGCTGGGGCCCAGCCGTGCGCGCGATCTCATCATCGACATTGTCCGTCCCGATTGCGAACGGTGCGGGCTCTCCGACAAGATAACCGATCTCGCGGAGAAAGGCCCGGTATTCGCCTGCATCGATCGGCTGGCCGCGCCGCTGCCGGTGCCAGTCGTCGAGCTGCGCCTGAATGGCATCGCGCTTGGCGAGGAGCGCTCGGTTCTCTGGCACGAACTGTGCGAAGAGGCGCGCCGTGCCGTCCCAGAAGCGTGATGCGTCGATGCCCAGTCCGGCAAGCGCCTGCCGTTCGATAAAGTCGGCCAGCACCGATGCCACTTGAAGCCCTGCCCGCTCGACCCGCATCATCGTCTCCCTTCAGCTCGCGCCGGCGTTCCTTCCGGCGAAGCGCGGGCCTGTCAACGCGGTCAGACGATGAAGACCGGGTCGATCAGGATGCGTTCGGCCTCCACCGTTACGGCATGCATGGGCGCCATGAAGCTCTTGCCGGTCGGCAGTTCGATGTCGAGCACGTCGCCAGCGCCGAAATTCTCAACTGCAAGCACGCGCCCGACCGAATCACCGGCGGGCGTGATCACCGGCAGGCCGATCAGGTCGGCATGATAATATTCGCCCTCAGCGAGTGGCGGCAGCGCCTCGCGCGGGACGGTCAGCGTCACGCCGCGCAAGGCCTCGGCAGCGGTGCGGTCCGGCACTTCCCTGAAGCGCACGATCGCGCCGGGGCCTGCCTGGCGCACGGATTGGAGCGTGAGGGTGCGGCCGTTCGCATCGAAGCTCTCGTAGCGCTTCAGTCCCTCGGCATCGTCGGTGAAGAGCTTCAGGCGCACCTCGCCCTTGATCCCGTGCGCGCCGGTGATCGCTGCGAGGGTGATGCGGCGCCTAAGCCCCTCCTCATCAAGGGAGGGGTGGGGGTGGGGCTGTCCGGATGAAGCAGTGTCTATCGACCTGCCCTTCCTCTGCCCCTCCCCTGAAGGGGAGGGGTGAGACACGTATCAACCCTCGGCCGGCGCGTCGGTCGACTGCGGTTCGTCGGCGCCGGTCGGGGCGCCGGCGTCCCCTTCGGCCGGCTGCTCGGTCGAAACGCCCTGGTTGGTGGCGTCGTCGGTCGCCTCTTCGGTGACTTCTTCGGCCGCCGGAGCAGCGCTGGCGGCGGCAGCAGCCTCGGCGCGCTCGGCTTCTTTCGCCGCGCGCTCTTCGGCGCGCTCGGTAGCCTTCTCGCCGGGCTTGCCCTTATTGGGGTTGTTGCGGGCGGGGCGCTCCTTGACGCCGGCGGCATCGAGGAAGCGGAGCACACGGTCGGTCGGCTGCGCGCCGACGCTCAGCCAATGCTTGGCCCGGTCGGCGTCGAGCTTCACGCGCTCGGGCGAGTCCTTCGCCAGCAGCGGGTTATAGGTGCCGATCTTCTCGATGAACCGACCATCGCGAGGCGAACGCGCGTCCGCCACGACGATCCGGTAGTAAGGACGCTTTTTGGAGCCGCCACGCGACAGCCGGAGGGAAAGTGCCATTCTCGTCTTCCTTCAGTTGATTGCAGTTACTTCTTCAAAAACTTGTCGAAACCAGGCGGGAGGTTGCCCGGGATCGGAGGGAGCCCGCCGGCGCCGCCGCCCAGGCCAGGCAGTCCGGGCAATTTGCCCCCTGCTCCGCTCAGCATCTGCCCCATGCCGCCAGGCATATCGCCCAGGCCGCCGCCCTTGCCGAACATCGCGGCCAGGCCCTTCAGCCCGCCCATTTTCTTGATCTTCTTCATGGCGTTCGCCATTTCCTGATGCATCTTCAGCAGCTTGTTCACGTCCTGCACGGTCGTCCCGCTGCCCTTCGCAATGCGAATCTTGCGCTTGGCGTTGATCAGCTCGGGCTTCGAACGCTCCTTCGGCGTCATCGAGGTGATCATCGCATCCATGCGCACCAGGATCTTCTCGTCGACGGCGCCCGAGGCCATCGCCTGCTTCGCTGCCTTCATGCCCGGGATCATGCCGGCCAGCGCACCAAGCCCGCCCATGCGCCGCATCTGGGCCAGCTGCGCGCGCAGGTCGTCCATATCGAACTGACCCTTGGCCATCTTGGCAGCCATGCGCTCGGCATCTTCGACCTGGATGCTTTCCGCCGCCTTCTCGACGAGGCTGACGACGTCGCCCATGCCGAGGATGCGACCTGCCACGCGCTGCGGATGAAAGGCCTCCAGCCCGTCCATCTTCTCGCCGGTGCCGGCGAACTTGATCGGCTTTTGGGTGACCGCGCGCATCGACAGCGCCGCGCCACCGCGAGCATCGCCGTCCATGCGGGTCAGGATGACGCCGGTCAGCGGCACTTGAGCGGAAAAGTTGCTGGCGACGTTGACCGCGTCCTGGCCGGTCAACGCATCGACGACGAGCAGGATTTCCTGCGGCCGCGCGACATCGGCAACTGCCTTCATCTCGTCCATCAGCGCCTGATCGACGTGCAGCCGCCCGGCCGTGTCGAGCATCAGCACGTCGAAGCCCTGCAGCTTGGCCGCTTGCAGCGCCCGCCGCGCGATCTCGACGGGGGGCTGACCCTGCACGATCGGCAGCGTCGCCACCTTGACCTGCTCGCCGAGCGTCGCAAGCTGCTGCTGCGCCGCCGGACGGTTCACGTCCAGCGAGGCCATCAGCACCTTCTTGCGGTCCTTTTCGGACAGGCGCTTGGCGAGCTTGGCGGTGCTGGTCGTCTTGCCCGAGCCCTGAAGACCGACGAGCATCAGAACTGCGGGCGGGGTGACGTCGAGCGCCAGCTCGCTGGCCTCCGCGCCGAGCATGTCAACCAGCGCGTCATGGACGATCTTGACGACCTGCTGGCCCGGCGTGACCGAGCGGAGCACTTGCTGGCCGACGGCCTGCTCCGTCACCTTATCGACGAAATCGCGGACGACCGGCAGCGCCACATCGGCTTCGAGCAGCGCGATGCGGACTTCGCGCATCGCCGCACGCACATCGGCTTCCGTCAGCGCGCCACGGCCACGCAGCCTGTCGAATACGCCGCCCAGCCTTTCGCTCAGACTCTCGAACATGCCGTCACTCCAATGCCGCCGGCGCGGCAACGCGAAAAACGCCGGCGGACGAAACCTCGTCGGCCAGCGTTGGCGCTCATGGGGAGCACCGATGCGTCACCATTCCTGCGGAATGCGGGGCTCACCTAGTCGCGGGCGGTCGAAAAAGCAATGCCGCGCAATAAAATGCCGCCGGCCCGGAGACCGGCGGCGTTAGAGAAAGGAGAGCTGAGCTCTACGCGAGCACGCTCGCGACGGTGCGGCGGCGGCGTGCCGCGGCACCGAGCAGGCCGAAGCCGCCCAGCATCATCGCCCAGGTCGCCGGCTCCGGAACCGCGCCCGCGACCGAGTCGATCTCGAATGCGTAATTGGTCGAGCTCAGCCGCAAACCGGCGATGTTGCGCGAGGTGCTGGCGAAGGTGACACGCCGATTGCTGGTGGGCGCTGATTGGTTCCCGTTGGCGGCCACTGGGGCAGGCAGTCCCAATCCGGTCACGCTATGGATCACCATACCGAACTTATCGAGCAGCTGCAGCGTGTTATAGTCGTCGATGGAACCCCAATAGAAGCTCACCTTGCTGAACTCGCCGCCAAGCAACAGATCGGCGCTGCCGGTGCTAGTGGAGTTCGGCACGGTCAGGAACTTGGTTCCGGCTGGAGTGCCGGCAGGCGCCGCCGCGATTCCTGTTCCGGGCGCGACCTCGATCTTGAAATCACCGGTCAGGTTGCCCGCAGCCGGCGACTTGGTGTCGAAGTCGTAGATCAGGGCGAGACCGGCATAGCCGGGATCGGACGCTGGATTGGTCCCGCTGGTGCTGGTGGAAACGGTAATCGCCGCGGACGCAGAGCCCGCGAGCAGCGCGCTGGTGATCCCAGCGATGAGCAGTCTCGTCATGTAATCCCCCATTCAACGGCCCGCTCGGCACATGTGATTCGCGCCGAGGCGAACGCAATCAAGTTTATCGTCAGTTACTTAGCGTCTTTCTTCGACGCTCTACTTGGCAAGCTCTCGGCTCGCATGGAAATGGTTAACAGACTTTGGGGAAATCGGGGAGTCGGGGTCGAACGATCGCTGTCCCGGCGCGGCACATCGGTCCCTTCCAGCCCGGAAACGACAAAGCCCGGCACGGGGCCGGGCTTTGCGCTTGTCCTTCGAGAAGAACCGAGAAGCTTATTTCAGGTGGTTGGACAGGTGCTTGTTCATCTCGAACATCGAGCATTTGTCCTTGCCGCCGAACACCTTCTTCAACTTGTCGTCGGCGAGAATTTCGCGCTTGTTCTGCGGGTTCTGCAGATTGTTCTTCTTGATGTAATCCCACATCTTCGAAACGACGTCGCTGCGGGCGATCGGCTTATCGCCGACGATCGCGGCCAGGTCACCCGAAGGCTGAACCGGCTTGGACAGCGCGTTGTTGGCACGTTTCGGTTTGGCGTCCGCCATTGGTGATTCCCTCCCTTAAGGACGCCTGATTTGTGTCAAGGCGCGGCAAAAGAAAACCGGATTCCTCTGGTGAGCCGCGCGTTATCCACAGAGAAGCGCCTCACTGTGGCCGGAATGACACTCATGCGGCTTCTTCGGCGGGACCCGAGACGAGTTTGGTGAGCGGCCGGGGCGTGGTTTCCACGACAGGCGCTGCCTCGATCGCCTTGGGTCCGGAGACGTCCAGCGCCTCGAATCGGCGTGCCTGCGTCAGCACTTGGCTCTCCAGCGAGCCGACGAAGCTATTATAGGCGCCTGTCGCCAGCTCGAGATTGCGCCCCAAGCGCGAAACATGCCCGCTCATTGTCGCCAGTCGGCCATGCAGTTCCTTGCCGAGCGTTGCGATCTCAGCGGCCTGCTCGGCAAGCTTCTCCTGCCGCCAGACCGAGGCCACGGTGCGGGCGATCGCCACCAGATTTGTCGGGGTTGCCAGCAACACCTTGCGCTCGAACGCCCACTCCCACAGCCCATCATCCTGCTCGAGCGCCGCGGTCAGGAAATGCTCGCCCGGGATGTACATGACGACATAGTCAGCAGCGTCGCCGAACTGCGCCCAATATGCCTTTGAGCCGAGCTGTTGCGCATGGTTGCGGATCGAGGCCGCATGCGCTTTCAGATGCGTCTTGCGCGCCTCGTCATCGACCTGCTCCGACGCATCCAGATAGGCATTCAGAGAGCATTTCGCGTCGATGATCAGCTGTTTGCCCCCGGGCAGGTTGACGATCACGTCTGGGCGCAGGCGGCCATCATCGGTGGTGACCGAGACCTCTATGTTGAAGTCGACGCCTTCGGCCAGCCCCGCCTGCAGCAGCACATTCTTCAGGCTCTGCTCGCCCCAGCGGCCCCGCGCCTTTGGGCTAGAGCGCAGCGCGTTGACCAGCCGCGCCGTCTCTTCCTTGACTTGGGTGTGGCCGGAATGGAGCAATTCCACCGCCTTCTGCAGCGCGGAATAGCTGCCAACCCGCTCCTTCTCGACAACGTTCAGCTGCTCTTCGTAGCGCTTCAGCGTCGCCTCGACGGGCTGGAGCAATGCTTTCAGCTTCGCCTCATTCTGCTGGCCGTCCTGCGTCAGGCGCTCCGAAGCGCGCTTCAGGAACTCGTCGTGCGCCGTCTGCACCGCCTTGCCGGCAAGGTCGCCGAACTTCGCTTCGAGCTTCGCCTCCAGTTCCTTCAGTTCCGCCAGCTGCCGCTCGAACGCCTGCTTCCGTTCCGCCTCGCCACGCTCATAGGCGGCCTTGGCGGCGGCGAGCGCTTCCTTTTCGGATCGGAGCCCGACCAATTCGTCCTCCAGCCTGGGGCAGCGCTCCGCCTGGGGCCGCAACGCCGCCGCTTCCTCGCGCGCGGCGTCCCGCTCTTTCGATACCTCGGTCAGCTGCATCCGCAGCAGATCTGCCTGAGAGACCCGCTCGTCCGCAGCCGCCAGACGGGTCTCGGCTGTCCTGAGCTGCCCCGAAAGCCTGAAAGCATAGATGGCAAGGCCCGCCACGATGATCGCGAGCACGGCAACGATGAGCAGCGGATCCACAACCCCTCCCTGGAACAGAGAGGGAACCTAACCGGGCTTTGCGCGCTCCACAACCGCCATCCCGAACTTGGTTCGGGATAATTTATCCGCCACGCGCCGAACTCACGTCGAAGCAAAGCTTAGCCTGAAACAAGTTCAGGCTGACGATCGTAGTTTACGCCGCCTTCTGACGCGCTTTCAGCAGCTTCTTCAGCACCATCTCGCGCTTCAGGCGGGAGAGGTGGTCGATGAAGAGAATGCCTTCGAGATGGTCCATTTCGTGCTGCAGGCAGATGCCGAGGAGGCCGTCGAGCTGCTCTTCATGCGTCTTGCCGGCCCGGTCCTGCCAACGCGCGCGGACGGTCGCCGGGCGCTCCACCTCAGCATATTGATCGGGGACGGACAGGCAGCCTTCATTATACACCTGCAACTCCTCGGACGTCTCGAGGATTTCCGGATTGATGAAGACGCGCGGCTCACGGATCGGCTTGCCTTCTTCGTCTTCCTGCTCCTGCAGGTCGATAACGAGCAGCCGCTTGGGCACGCCGACCTGAATGGCGGCGAGGCCGATGCCCGGCGCCGCGTACATCGTCTCGAACATGTCGTCGATCAGCGTCTGTAGCTCGCCGTCGATCGCCTCTACCGGCTTGGACACGGTGCGCAGCCGCGGATCGGGCGTCTCGATGATCGGAAGAATGGCCATGACCGGAAGTTAGGTGCGCGAGGCGCCTCCGTAAAGGCCTAGACGACCGGCCGGCGCGCTCTGAGTGCCTGGGCTAAGGTGCCTTCGTCGAGATAGTCGAGCTCGCCGCCAACCGGCAGGCCATGAGCAAGCTGGGTCAGCCGCACCGGGAAACGCTCGATCCGCTCGGCGATGTAATGGGCGGTCGTCTGGCCCTCCAGCGTGGCGTTCATCGCCAGCACGACTTCATCGATGCCACCATCGGCGACACGGCGGATAAGGCTGTCGATGCGCAGATCCTCGGGCCGCACGCCTTCCAGCGCCGACAACCGGCCGCCGAGCACATGATATTTCCCGGGGAAAAGCCGCGAGCGGTCGAGCGCCCAAAGGTCCGGGACGTCCTCGACGACGCATAGCGCCCGCGTGTCGCGCCTAGGATCGGCGCAGATGCCGCAGGGGTCGGTGGTGTCGACATTGCCGCATATGCCGCAGGTGGCGAGCCGCTCGTTGACGGCCTCCAGCGCCCGTAGCAGCGGCGCCAGCGCGGTTTCTCGCTTCTTCAGCAGATGCAGCACCGCTCGTCGCGCCGAACGCGGCCCGAGCCCGGGCAAGCGGCTCAGCGCCTGAGTGAGGGTCTCGATTTCCGGAGAGGCCATAATCCCCTGTTAGGTTGCCGCCGGCCCCTACACCAGCGGCAACCAAGATGAGAGAAACAGCCCTCAGGCGAAGTTCTCGGCGCGGAAGGCCATTTGCAGGGCCTGATCGAACGCGGGCTGGGCGAGCACCTCAAAGGAGGCGGCGCTCTGCCCGGACTGAAAAGACTGTATCTGGGCCGAGTCGATGACATCGCCGCCGAACTGGAACTGCTCGACGTTCAGCACAGTGTCGGTGCCGTCGTCACCATCCGAGAGATCGATGTCCTGGATTGTGAAGCCGTTGGTGATGGCAGTCAGCTTATATCCTTCCGGCTTGTTACTGCTGAGGATGTAGCGATCCATGCCATCGCCACCGTCGACCGTGTCGTTCCCGGTGCCGCCGACAATTCGGTCATCGCCGCCATAGCCGGCGATCACGTCATTGCCGGCGCCGCCCTGAAGGATGTTGACCCCGTTATTGCCCGCGATCGTATTGTCCAGCTCGTTGCCGGTCAGGTTGATTGCGGTGAGCGCGGTGGACGTAATGGTCTCGAGCGTTTCCACCGACACCCCGGCACCCAGAGTATAGCTGGCGGTTGCGGCAATCCGATCGGTACCCTGCCCTGCCGCCTCAACGACGACATCCCCCGCCGCATCGACGATGTACACATCGTTGCCGGCTCCGCCGATCATGGTGTCGTTGCCCTGATCCCCGATCAGCGTATCGTCACCGAGATAGCCGCTGAGCGTATCATTGCCGCCAAAGCCGCGGAGCACATTGGCCCCGGCGTTGCCCACGATCATGTTGGCGGTGTTGCTGCCGCCGATGTTCAGGGCGTTGGTCGAGACGAGATTGACAACTTCGATCGTCTCGACCTCGGCGTCTTCCGGCAGCGTGATGCTGACCGACGTCGCGATACGGTCATTGCCTTCGCCCGTCAGTTCGAACACCCGGTCGCCCGTCGTGTCGACATAATAGGTGTCGTTGCCCGTCCCACCATACATGACGTCGTCACCCTCGTCGCCGATCAGGACGTCGTCTCCAGCGAGACCTTGCATGGTGTCATTGCCGGCGAAGCCGCGCAGCCGGTTATTGCCGGCATTGCCGATCAGGAGATTGTCGGAGTTGCTTCCCCCCAGTTGCAACGCCGTCGTCGCGGTCAGCGTGCCGGCCTCCAGCCGTTCGACCTCGGCCGAGTCCGGAAGCGTGTAATTCACCTCAGCGGAGATCGTGTCATAGCCTTCGCCGGCTTCCTCAAAGATCCGGTCACCGTCGTCACTGTCGATGTAATAGGAATCGTTCCCGGCTCCTCCGTACATGACGTCGAGCCCTGCTCCTCCGACGATGTAATCATTGCCGGCAAAGCCGTGCAGAGTGTCAGCGCCGCCGGCTCCGTCCAGGCGATTGGCGCCGAAGTTGCCGAAGACCGTGTTCGCGAAACCGTTCCCCGTCAGATTGATGATCGTCGTGTCGGTCAGCGTCACAGTCTCGAGCGTCTCCACCTCGGCATCGGCCGCAAGCGCATAGCTCGCGAACGCCACCACCCGGTCCTGACCCTCGCCGACCGCTTCCGAAATCAGGTCCGCCAAAGCATTTACGTAGAAGATGTCGTCGCCAAGGCCGCCGAACATCTGGTCGTTGCCGCCTTCGCCGTTGATGACGTCATTGCCGGCAAAGCCCCGGATGATGTCGTCGGCGCCCGTGCCATTCAGTACGTCATTACCCGACGTTCCATCGATCTGTGCCATGTGACCCCTTTCTGATGACTGCTCGGCAGTCCTTGTTTGTTGCTGCGAAACGAGGGTTCGCCGTTCCCGTTCCAAAGACCGACAAACCTCCCCAACAAGAACATGAACCGCTAAGGGGCGCCCCCATGCGCCTCGTCTTCATGGGAACGCCCGACTTCGCCGTGCCGGCGCTCGACGCCCTGGTAGAGGCCGGGCACGATATCGCCGCCGTCTATTGCCAGCCGCCGCGGCCAGCAGGACGGGGCAAGGCGCTGCAGGCGTCGCCAGTGCAGCAGCGCGCGGAGGCGCTCGGGATTGAAGTGCGGCATCCGCTTACTTTGCGCGATCCCGACGAGCAGGCGCGTTTCGGGGCGATCAATGCCGACGCCGCGGTGGTCGCCGCCTATGGGCTGATCCTGCCCAAGCCCATCCTTGCCGCGCCGCGTCTTGGCTGCTTCAACATCCATGCGTCACTGCTTCCCCGCTGGCGCGGGGCGGCGCCGATCCACCGGGCCATCCTGGCGGGCGACGAGATCACCGGCGTGACGATCATGGACATGGAGGCAGGTCTCGACACCGGGCCGATGCGCGCCAAGGCCGAAGTGTCTGTTCAGCGCAAGACTGCGGGGGAGCTGACAGAGGAACTTGCTCGAGCGGGCGCCTCGTTGATGGTCCAAGTTTTGGCCGATCTAGACCTTTATCCGCCGGTGCCGCAGCCTGAGGAGGGCGTCACTTATGCGGCAAAGATCGACAAGGCCGAGGCGCGGCTCGACTTCACAGAAGGAGCGGTCGCGGCGGAGCGGCAGGTGCGCGCTTTCAATCCGGCGCCGGGCGCCTTCCTCGAACTCAGCGGGGAACGCATTCGCGTCCTTGCCGCACAAATTGAGCCCGTGTCGGGCCCTGCCGGCCAAGTGCTCGACGAGCATATGCTGATCGGCTGCGGCGGCGACGCGCTTCGTCCGACCCGCGTGCAGCGGGCGGGCCGTGGCGTCATGACGGCCGACGAATTGCTGCGCGGCTTTGCCATTCCGCCGGCCACTCAGCTGTGACGCGCTTCGCGCTCACAATCGAGTATGATGGGCGGCCCTACATGGGCTGGCAGCGGCAGGACCATGGGCCGAGCGTGCAAGAGTCGATCGAGCGCGCGGTCGAGCGGATGACCGGCGAGCAGGCGCTCGTCCACGCGGCCGGCCGCACCGATGCCGGGGTGCACGCCATGGCTATGCGCGCGCATGTGGAACTGGAGCGCGAAGTCACGCCCTTCCGGCTGATGGAGGCGCTGAATGCGCTCGTCCGTCCCGACCCGATTGCGATCCTCGCCTGCGAGCAGGTGCCCGACGACTGGCATGCGCGCTTCTCGTGCATCGGCCGCACCTATGAGTATCGGATCGTCAACCGCCGCGCGCCGCTGACCTGGGAAGCCGGTCTCGCCTGGCGCGTGCCGATGACCCTAGACGCGGGAGCAATGCACGACGCCGCGCAACAGCTGGTCGGCCGACACGATTTCACCACCTTCCGCTCCGTCCATTGCCAGTCCGAGTCCCCGGTGAAGACGCTCGACCGTCTCGATGTAAGGCGTGAGGGCGATCGTGTGCTGATCATCGCGGAAGCGCGCTCCTTTCTCCATCACCAGGTCCGCTCGATGGTCGGCTGCCTGGCGCTGGTCGGCCAGGGCAAATGGAGCGCCGAGGACCTGGCCGCCGCACTCGCCGCCCGCGACCGCGCCGCGCTCGGCTACAACGCTCCGCCGGACGGACTGTACTTCACCGCCGCGCGATATCCCTGAACAGATTGTCCGGCCCGGCGTTCTCCCCGGCCAAGGAGACGAAGAATGAGCGAGGACAAGAAGACGATCGACAGCCCGGACGAGAAATCGGTCGGCAGCCGCGACTCGAAGGGCCCGATCCCCAAGGAGCTGCCGCAGGGCAGTGCTGGAGAGAGCGACGGCGTGATGGGCACGGCCGGGGACGTCAAGCAGCAGGACAACCCGACCAGCGTCCCTGCCGGCTGATTATTAGCCCATCACCGCGCCGATCATCGATGCGAGGTCGGCGTGGCGGAAGGGTTTGGTGAGGCGCGGCACATCGGCGTCGAGGCCGCTCAGCTCGGCGTAGCCCGAGATGAGGAGGGTTGGCGTACCCGGACGCAGTTGGCGTGCGGCGCGCGCAAGCTCGACCCCCGTCATCCCCGGCATGAGGTGATCCGTAACGATCAGATCGGCCGCGCCGCCTTCAGCCAGATAGCGGATCGCTCTCTCGGCCGATTCATATTCGACCACCCGAAAGCCCATGTCGGCGAGCATCTCGGCGGTCGAGTTGCGCACCAGCGCTTCGTCGTCGACGAGCAGCACCACGCCTTGCGCGGACACCGTCGCGGCGGGCCGGCTGTCTTCCGCCACACGCGCGGCCGATGCGGCACAGGGCAACCATAACTGCACTTCCGTGCCTTCGCCTGGCGCGCTCCTCAGCCGCAGGGCACCGTTCAACTGCGCCGCCAGACCATGGACCATGGAGAGGCCCAATCCGGTGCCGCGTCCGATCCCCTTGGTCGAAAAGAAGGGTTCAATGGCGCGAGCGAGCGTCTCCTCGTCCATGCCGAGGCCGGTGTCGGTGACGGTCAGCTTCACATAGCGGCCACCGGCAAGATCATCGGCCTTGTCGGCCTGCGCTTCGGCCGCGGAGATGGTGAGCACGCCGCCATCCGGCATCGCGTCGCGCGCATTCACGCTAAGGTTCAGCAACGCCATCTCGACCTGGTTCGGGTCGGCCAGGCATGGCGGCAGTCCGTCGGGCGTGTCCACAACCACGCGCACACGCGGCCCCGCCGTGGAGGCAATCAGCTCGGCCATGCCCTCGATCAGCTTCGACGCATCGACCGGCGCCGGCTGGAGCGGCTGGCGGCGGGCAAAGGCGAGCAGGCGCTGGACCAGCGTCTTGGCACGTTCGGCGGCTTGCAGCGCGCCGGCGATGGTGCGCCGGTCGCGCTCGTCCCCGACGCCGCGCCGCTGCAGCAGATCGAGGCCGCCGATGATCGGCGACAGGAGGTTGTTGAAATCATGCGCGACGCCGCCGGTCAGCTGGCCCATCGCCTCGACCTTCTGCGCTTGGCGCAGCGCTTCCTCGGTGCGCTTCCTGCCGGTGATGTCGATCAGCGCCGCCATGGTGCGGGCGAACCGTCCCTGCTCGTCGTAGCGGACGCGAGTGGATGCAATTATGTCCGCAATCTCGCCCGACTTCTTGACCACCTGATATTCGGCGTCGTTGTAAAAGCCATCGCGCATCAGCCGCGGCCAGGTGTCGGTGCCCAGCCTGGCGATGCTTTCCGGCGTCATGAACTCAGTCAGACGCCGTCCGAGCACTTCGTCTCGGCTGTCATAGCCCATGAACTCCAGCCAGCGGTCCGACACGCTGATCAGCCGCTGATCGGCGTTGGCGGAATGAAGGATGGTCGGCGTCTCATTGTAGAGGGCCTCCAGGTCCGCAGTCCGCTCCGCGACCTGACGCTGCAGCTCCAGCTCGGCTTCCTTGGCAATGGTCACGTCGAAGGCCACCCCGATGAAACCGACATGCTCTCCGTCCGGGCCCCAGCGAGGCTGCGAGTGGGAGCGGATCCAGCACCAGCTGCCATCGGCTTTCCGGTAGCGCGCCTCCAAGTCGAAGGGCTCGAGGGACGCTTCCTTCTCGACCTGCTCCCTCATGATCCGCGGCAGATCGTCGGGATGGATGATCGTCCGCCAGTCGAAATCGACCGCTTCCTCGTAGCTGACACCCAGAAACTCGACATAGGCGCGGTTCACGAACCATCGCTTGCGGTCGAGCGACGTCACCCACATCGGCACCGGCGCTGAGTCCGCGATCAGGCGAAAGCGTGCCTCGCTTTCGCGGACCGCCGCTTCGCCGCGCTTGCGATCCGTAATGTCATCGAAGGCGATGGAAAGGCCGCCATCCGGCAAAGGCGCGGCGCGGACCGCGACCACCACGCCTTGAAACAGTGCCGACGCCGTTTCGAAGCGCACAGTCTCCCCCGCCAGAGCCCGTTCAAAGTTGGTCTGGAAGGCCGTGCCCCGTGCGGAAGGGAAGAGATCCCAGAGCGAGCGGCCGCGCATTGCCTCGCGGTCGAGCCCGAAGAATTGCTCGGCCGCGCGATTGACGATCGTCACCCGCCAGTCGGCATCGACCAGAACGTGACTGTCGGCCATGCTGTCGAGCACGATCTCGAGGCGCGAATCGGCCGCATCCCGACTGTTCCCGACAGGCGCTCCCGCTTTGGCCATGCCTCCATCCATCCGCTTCACCCTAAACTGTTTTGGGGTCGGCGTAAGGGCTTGCGATGGAGACTCAGCGCCGCTGCATGTTCCGAACTTCGGCGGGAATGCGGACAGTGAGGCTGTCGAGCGCTTCGGTCAGCCATATCTGGCAAGCCAGGCGACTGTGGCGCGTAGCGCCCGAGGCCAAGTCCAGCATGTCCTCTTCCGCTTCGCTCGCCTGCGGAAGTTTCGAGAAATCCTCCGCCGCGACGATCACATGGCAGGTCGAACAGGCCATCTGCCCTTCGCACGTCCCTTCAAGGGGCTGGCCATCCGCCTGGGCCAGATCGAGCAGCCGCTCGCCGGGCGCGCCCTCCACTTCGCGCGTCGAAGATCCGTCCGCAGAAATGAACCGCACCAAGGTCATGCAAAGGCCCGCTGCCGTTCCGCGGCTTCGACGATGAGCGACAATGCGGCGTCGAGCTCTTCCTCCGTGGTATAGCGGCCAAAGCCCAAGCGGATGCTGGACCTTGCATCGGCGTCCGAGAGGCCGAGCGCCTTCAGCACATGGCTGGGGCGCCCTGAACCGCTGGCGCAGGCCGAGCCGGCCGAGAATGCGACGCCGCGCACATCGGCGATCAGCCGCGCGGCGTCGAGACCTTCAAGGCGGACGTTGAGATTGCCGCAATAGCGATGCTCGGCCGAGCCGTTGATCGTCCAGCCAGCGAGCCGCTCGCGTGCCATTTGCCAGAGGCGCGCGACATGCGTGCGGTCTCCCGCAAACCTAGACAGCGCAACTGCCGCAGCCGCACCGAAGCCCGCGCAGAGCATCGGGCTCAGCGTTCCGGACCGGATGCCGGCCTCCTGGGCACCGCCATGCATCAGCGGCTCGAGTCGGACCCCATCCCGCACCCAGAGAGCTCCGATGCCTTTCGGACCATGCACTTTATGCGCGGAGACGGCGACCAGATCGGCATCCGGCAGCTCTACCCGGCCAAGGCCTTGGACCGCGTCGCAGAGGAACAGCGCGCCCGCGGCTCGAGCGATGCGTCCGATCTCCTCCACCGGCTGGATGACGCCGATCTCGTTGTTCACCAGCATCGCAGCGACGATGGCGGTGCGGTCGTTCACCGCCTCGGCTACGCGATCGAGCGAGACGCGACCGTCTGCCTCGACCGGCAGCACCACAACCTCCAAGCCGTGCCGTCCCAGCCACTGCACGGTGTCGAGCACACAGGCATGCTCGGTCGAGAGCGTGACGACCCGCCGCCGCTCCGGCGGAGCAGCCCATGCGGCGCCCTTCAACGCCATGTTGGCGGCTTCTGTCGCACCGGAAGTGAACACCAAAGCTCCACCAGGCGGGAACAAGCGGGCGATCCGCTCCCGCGCCACCTCCACCGCGGCCGCTGCCTCCCGCCCCAAACGGTGCGGCGAATGCGGATTGCCGAACTTGTCGAGCCACGGCGCCATGGCGGCGCGCGCCTCCGGCGCCAGCGGGGTCGTGGCCTGATAATCGAGATAGATGGTCATGCGGCGCGGGCGCGCGCGCCATCGGCGATCCGCTTCCATGCTTCGATGAAACGGTAGATGTCGGCGCGGCTCGTCTCCGGGCCGAAGCTGACCCGGATCACTTCACCGGCTTCCTTGTCCTTCCAGCCCATAGCGCTCAGCACATGGCTGGTCTTGAGCGTGCCCGACGAACAGGCGCTCCCCGCCGATACGGCGATGCCGGCGAGGTCGAGCTGGATCAACTGCGCGGAGCCGGCCACGCCCGGCATGCGATAGGCGGCAATCGTCGCCAGGCGCGGGCTGCGCTTGGCCACGATCTCGCCCCCGCTCGCCTCGATCGCGCCATCGAGGTGTGCGCGCAGATCGGCGGCGCGATCGACCCAGCCGCGCGGCTGTTCGAGCGCGGCCGCCATGGCTACGGCGCCCGGAAGGTTCTCGGTGCCGGCGCGATAGCCCTTCTCCTGCCCGCCGCACGGCTCCAGCACACCGAGATCTTTGACCAGCAGCGCCCCCATGCCCGGCGCGGCACCGAACTTATGCGCGGAAATCGCGATCAAATCCGCGTCGGGGAGCGGCGCCTTGCCCGCGCTCTGCGCGCAGTCGACGAGCAGCAGCCCGCCGGCGCGGCGTATGATCGGCAGCAGCTTGTCGAGCGGCTGCCGTACGCCGGTTTCGTTGTTGACAGCCTGGACAGCGACGAGCGGCGCCTTGGCGCCCAGCGCCCCCAGTCGCCCCGCAAGCGCATCGGTCAGCACCGTCCCGTCCGGCTGAACCGGCAGGAAGAAGGCGTCCGGCGCGGCGCGGTGCACGGCCTCATGCTCGACCGCCGAGACGATGCGTGCATCGCACTTGGCGCGGGTCAGCGCGATGCGGAGCGCTTCGGTGGCGCCGCTGGTGAAGATGATCTCGCCTGCCCAGCCGAGCTGATCCGCGATCCGCCGCCTCGCCTCTTCGAGTTGCGCACGCGCGGCGCGTCCCTCCGCGTGTGGGGAGGATGGGTTGGCCCAGCGCGCGATCGCAGCGCGCATTGCCTCGCGCGCTTCGAGCAACATCGGAGTGGAAGCGGCGTGATCGAGATAGAGGCGCTGAGCCAAGGCAAGGACCCGTTTGCGAAGTTCAGGCGCAATCCTATATAGCGCCGCAACTCAGCGCCACCATTCCGGCCGCTTTTCGATTAAGGTGCCATGCCCGAAGTGATTTTTCCCGGTCCCGAGGGTCGCCTCGAAGGCCGTTTCGCTCCTCCGCCCCGCCCCCGCGCGCCCGTCGCGATGATCCTGCACCCGCATCCGCAGGCGATGGGGACGATGAACAACCGCATCGTCCAGGCGCTGTATCAGACATTCGCAAGACGCGGTTTCGCGACGCTCCGCTTCAACTTTCGCGGTGTGGGTAAGAGCCAGGGCGTGTTCGACAACGGCGTCGGCGAGCTTTCCGACGCCGCCTCCGCCCTCGATTGGGTGCAGAGCTTTCATCCCGAAGCGCAGCAGACCTGGGTGGCGGGCGTCAGCTTCGGCGCCTGGATCGGCATGCAGCTGCTGATGCGGCGGCCGGAAGTGCGCGGCTGGATCTCGATCGCGCCGCCCGCGAACATGTATGATTTTAGCTTTCTGGCGCCCTGCCCCGCCTCGGGCATCGTCATTCAGGGCGAATCGGATGAGGTCGTCACGCCGTCGGCGGTGCAAAAGCTGGTCGACAAGCTCAGGACGCAGAAGCACATTACCATCCACCACGACACCATCCCCGGTGCGAACCATTTCTTCGAACATGAAATGCCGCAGCTGATGGGCAGCGTGGACCGGTATCTCGACTTCAGGCTGGACCCGAACTGCCCGATCCGATGAACTGACGAAGCGGGGGATTATGTCGCGCGAGAAGCTGCTGCTGGACCTGTTCACCGAGATCGCGGTGGTCGAGCATCTGGTTCGCAATCATATCGGCCAGATCCAGCGCACCGGCCTAAACGCCGGCCAGTTCGGCGCGCTCAACTACTTCATTCGCAACAATCGCGAGCAGGAACGCAAATCAGTGCTCTCCTGGATGTTCCAGGTCCCGATCGAGGACATGGAAGTGCATCTGCGCGCGCTGGAGGAGCGCGGCTTCATCGGCCGCATCGGCGAAGGCGACGACCAGCTCATCGGCATCACCGCTGCCGGCCGCGCCGCGCATTCGGATTCGGTGGGCGCCATGGCGCCCGAGATCGAGCCGCTGATGTCCGAGTTCCCGGACGAAGACCTAGCCAAGACGGTCGAAGTGCTCCAGGAGATCCGCCGCGTGTTCGACAATCTGCCGGAGCGGATGGCCTCCTGACGGCTCCCGGCGGAAGCCGGGACTCAGCGGCTCACGAATGGACCCCGGCCTCCGCCGGGGAACTACAGGGTCCAGATCAGCACATTGCCGACCAGGACGGCCGCCGCGACCAGCATCAGCCAGCCGCGACGTTCCTCGCGCCTGATCTGGGCGACTCCGCCAAGCACCAGCGCGACTGCGGCCAGCATCAGCAGCGACAGGAGCAGGGAGGCAGTAACACTCATGCGGTTCGAGCCCTGAGCCAAGTCGCTCGTCCCGAGCGAAGTCGAGGGGCGCGAGCGCAAGGGTCGGAGGCACGCCCCTCGACTTCGCTCGGGACGAGCGGAACTTGTTCTTCGCCAGCCGTCACAGACCAGTCATCCGCTTGAAGGTCGCCGTGTCGACATTGCCGCCGGACAGGATGACGAGCGTGCGCTCGGTTGCTTCTGTTTTGCCCGCGAGCAGCGCTGCGAGGGCGACTGCGCCTCCCGGCTCCAGCACGAGGCGGAGGTTGTCGAAGGCCCAGCGCATCGCGGCGCCGGTCTCGACCTCGGAGACTGCCAAGCCGCGAGCCCCGCGCGACCGGAGAATGTCGAAGGTAAGCGCCGCCACCTGCAAAGTCTGAAGCGCGTCGCAGCTGGTCGGTGGCGGTGACGGCTGCACCCCCACGATCTCGCCGCTCGCAAGCGAGCGGGTCATGTCGTCCCAGCCCTCGGGCTCCACGATCATTATCTCGGCAGCGGGCACACCCAGGGCAAGGCCGGCGGCGAGCCCGCCGCCCCCGCAAGGGGTGACGATCCGCTCGGGAGCCGCAAGGCCGAGCTCGGCCAGCTGACCCACGGCCTCCAGCCCCGCGCTCCCTTGCCCCTCGACGATCCATGGATCGTCGAAGCTCGGAACGACCACCGATCCGCGCTCTTCAGCGATTCGGGCCGCGATCTCCTCCCGGCTTTCACTCACGCGGTCGTAGAGGATCACCTCGGCGCCCAGTGCCTTCGTGTTGTCCAGCTTCTTGGCGGGAGAATCGGCGGGCATCACGATCGTCGCCGTGATTCCGAGCCGCCGCGCCGCCCATGCAACTCCTTGGGCGTGATTCCCTGATGAAAAGGCGACGACGCCTCTTTGGCGCTCCTCCGCGGACAGGTCGGTGAGTCGGTGCCAGGCGCCGCGCAGCTTGAATGCGCCCATCGGCTGCAAGGATTCGACTTTAAGGCATATCGACCGGCCACTAATCTCTGTCTGCAGCAAGGGTGTAGGAGGAACTATTTTCCTCAGCTTTTCCAGGGCTTTGGCCACACCTTCTGACGCGGGTTGGCGCCGTGAACTCACGCTTTGTCTCCAAAATGAAATGCGGCTCGATTCACCGCTTTACAGGGGGGACCCCCGCACATATATCGCCCGCCGCTGCCCCATGGGACTTCCACCGCAAGGCAGTGAATGTCGAAGCTGAAGACCAGGGTTCGTCCCTGGCATTGGAGGTCCCTTGAGTTGCACAAGCATCATAGCGCGCTGGGGCTAGCGACCGCCCTTCAACCGGTAAACCCGGTTACGCTCATTCGTCCGCATGCCGCTAAGCGTGCTGCCCGCTTCTTCGTCGAGAAGTTTCCGGGCACGACGCTCTATGCGGTGAAGGCGAATCCGTCCCCGGACCTGATCCGCATCCTCTGGGAGAGCGGCGTCACTCATTATGACGTGGCCTCGATCGCCGAAGTGCGCATGGTGCGCGAGACGCTGCCCGACGCCGTGCTTTGCTTCATGCACCCGGTCAAGGCCGAGGAAGCGATCGAGGAAGCCTATTTCGAGCACGGCGTCCGCACCTTCTCCCTCGACTCGATGGAGGAGCTGGAGAAGATCGTCGCTGCCACCAAGGGCGCCGAGGATCTGACGCTCTGCGTGCGGCTGCGCGTGTCCTCCGACTATTCGAAGCTGAGCCTCGCCTCCAAGTTCGGCGTTTCGCCGACGGAAGCGAAGGACGTGCTGATGGCCGCCCGCCAGGTCGCGGACGCACTCGGCATCTGCTTCCATGTCGGCAGCCAGGCGATGACGCCGGACGCCTATGCCCAGGCGATGGAGCGGGTGCGCCAGGCGATCGTCGAGGCGGCAGTCACCGTGGACGTGATCGACGTCGGCGGGGGCTTTCCGAGCTCCTATCCGGGCATGGAGCCGCCGCCGCTCGAACTTTATTTCGAGACGATCCACCGGGCCTTCGAGAGCCTGCCGGTGTCCTACTCGGCGGAACTCTGGGCGGAGCCGGGTCGGGCGTTGTGCGCCGAGTATAGCTCGCTGGTCGTGCGCGTGGAAAAGCGTCGCGGCGACGAGCTGTACATCAACGACGGCGCCTATGGCGCGCTGTTCGACGCCGCACATGTCGGCTGGCGCTTTCCCGTCAGCCTGCTGCGGGAGCCGGACAGCCGCGCCAAGCCGGTGGCGTTCAGCTTCTATGGGCCGACTTGCGACGATCTCGACCATATGGCGGGGCCGTTCATGCTGCCGGCCGACGTGCAGGCGGGCGACTATGTCGAGATCGGAATGCTCGGCGCCTATGGCTGCGCGATGCGGACCGGCTTCAACGGCTTCGGCAAGGCCGAAGTGGTCGAAGTGGAGGACGAGCCGATGGTCTCGCTCTACACGACCGTGGAGCGCGAGGTCGCGTCGAACGTCGTGAAGCTGTAACGCCGCCTCGTCATTGCGAGAAGCGGAGCGACGAAGCAATCCAGAGTGGCCGCGCGCCGGTGCTGGATTGCTTCGCTCCGCTCGCGATGACGCATAGATTTGGTTCTCTCTGAGAGAGAGGATCTGAACGGGTTTCCGCGTCCCCTTAACGACGGCGGTTATTGAGCAACGGATCCTGAAACAATGAACAATCTCGCCAACGACACCCGCAAGGCGGAGCTGCTGTCGACCACCGTCGAGCATGTCGACATCCGCTCGTTCGATGCGCGGCCGATTATCGAAGCCATGGGCAAGATGAGCTTCACCAGCCGCGACCTCGCGCGCGCTACCGGCATCTACAACCAGATGCTGGAGGACAAGGATTGCACGATCTTCCTGGTGATCGCGGGCTCGACCTCGGCCGGCGGCTGCATGGACCTTTATGCCGAGCTCGTGCGCTCCAACATGGTGGATGGCATCGTCGCCACCGGTGCCTCGATCGTCGACATGGATTTCTTCGAAGGCCTTGGCCACAAGCATTATCAAGCGCTTGAGATTCCAGACGATAACACGCTGCGCTCGCTCTACATCGACCGCATCTACGACACCTATATCGACGAAGAGCAGCTGCAGGACTGCGACCACACCATCGGTCGCATCGCAGACAGCCTGGAGCCGAAGCCGTACAGCTCGCGCGCCTTCATCCGCGAAATGGGCAAGTACCTCGCGGAGCACGGCAAGAAGGAGAACAGCCTCGTCAAGCTCGCTTATGAGCATGACGTGCCGATCTTCTGCCCGGCCTTCGTCGACAGCTCGGCGGGCTTCGGCCTGGTCAAGCACCAGGTCGACCGGATGAAGGAAGGCAAGCCCTACATGGTGCTCGATGCGATTGCGGATTTCCGCGAGCTCACCGACATCAAGATCAAGGCGGGCACCACCGGCCTGCTGATGATCGGTGGCGGCGTGCCGAAGAACTTCATCCAGGACACGGTCGTCTGCGCCGAGATCCTTGGCCATGAGGATGTCGAGATGCACAAATACGCCGTGCAGATCACGGTCGCCGACGTGCGCGACGGCGCCTGCTCGTCTTCGACGCTGAAGGAAGCGGCGAGCTGGGGCAAGGTCGACACCGCGCTCGAGCAGATGGTGTTCGCGGAAGCGGGCTCGGTGATGCCGCTGCTGGCGTCAGACGCCTATCACCGCGGCGCGTGGAAGACTCGCCCGAAGCGCGGCTGGGCCAAGCTGTTCGCTTAATGGGAAAGCTGGCCCCCTTCGCCGCCGTCGTGGCCGTCCTTCTGAGCGGCGCGGCTGTGGCGAAGGCGCCAGCCGACCTGCTGATCCGCGACGCGACCCTGATCGACGTCGCCGCCGGCAAAGCCGTCCATCATCGCTCGATCGCGGTGAAGGACGGTACGATCATTGCCATCGGGGCGCCTGCAACCCTCGACCGCCGCTACCAAGCTGTCCGGAGCGTGGACGCGCGCGGCCGCTTCGTCATGCCCGGCCTGTGGGACATGCATGTCCATTTCGGCGGCGGCCCCGAGCTGATCGAGGAGAACAAGGATCTGCTGCCGGTCTATGTCGCCTACGGCATCACCGCCGTGCGCGACTGCGCGGCGGACATCAGCGACTCGGTGTTCGCCTGGCGCGACCAGATTGCGTCGGGCGCGATGCTGGGACCGACGATCTTTACGTCCGGGCCGAAGCTGGAGGGCTACAAGCCGCTCTGGAAAGGCACGGTCGAAGTCGGCACGCCAGCAGAGGTGGAAGCGGCACTCGATTGGCTTCAAGCCCGCCCCGCGGACTTCGTCAAGATCACCGACAACACGCTGAAGCCTGACATTTTCCTCTACGCGCTCAAGGCCGCTAAGGCGCGCGGTCTGCGCACCTCCGCGCACATTCCAAATGCATTGGCGGTCGACGAGGCGGCGGCCGCCGGCCTGGGCTCGATCGAGCATCTCGACTACCTCATCAAGGCCGGCTCTCCCGACGAGACTGAAGCGGCACGCGCCTTCGCTACAGGCCGAATCGATGCCGCCGAAGCGTCGGCACGGAGCGTGCGCAACTTCGATCCGAGTTTCGCGGTTCAGGCCTATCGCCGGCTCGCGCGCCGGGGCGTCCATGTGACCCCGACGCTCAACATGAGCCGGATTCTGGCCTTTCTCGACCGCGACGATCATTCACGCGACCTCGGTCTGGCGCTGGTCGGCCCTGGACTGCGCAAGACCTATGCGTGGCGGGTCGAACGCGCCGCCAAGGCGACGCCGGAAGAGGTGCGTCGCCGCCATGCCAAATATGAGCTGACTGCCTCGCTGATGCCGATGCTGGTCAAAGCAGGCATGCCGATCCTGGCAGGCACGGATGCCGGTTACCTCAACTCCTTCAATTATCCCGGTCAGGGACTGCACGACGAGCTGGACGCCTATGTCGCGGCCGGTCTCACGCCCGCGCAGGCGTTGCGGAGCGCTGTCGTCACAGGTCCTGCCTTTCTCGGCAGGTCGCAGCGCTATGGCGCGCTCGGGAAGGGCAAAGCGGCCGACATCCTCATCCTCCGACGTAATCCGCTGGCCGATATCGCCGCCACGCGCGCTATCGATGCAGTCGTGCTCAAGGGCAGGTTGCTGGGCCGCGCTGCGCTCGACGGACTGCTCGCGGAAGCTAGGCGCAAAGCGGCGCAGTGACAGACGCTTGACCGCCACCTCTCCCCCCGGCACTTTCCCGTCCGGGGGAATAGGGGAGGCAAGACATGAAAGCCGATCTTTTGGCGCCAGCCGCCGTGCTGGTGCTGTGGACATTGATCATGCTCGTGTGGATGGCGAGCACCCGGCTGCCAGCGCTGAAGGCGGCTGGCATCGACATGAGCAAGGCGGTCGGAGGGCGCGGCCAGGACCTCGAAACGGTGCTGCCGGCCAACATCAACTGGAAAGCTCATAATTACGCGCATCTCGTCGAGCAGCCGACGCTCTTCTACGCCATTGTCGGCATCCTCGCGATCATGGGCCAGGTGAGCAGCACCGCAGTCGCCCTCGCCTGGGCTTATGTTGGGCTGCGCATCGCGCACAGCCTGGTGCAGGCGACCGTCAACAAGATCGCCTGGCGCTTCCCGCTGTTCGCTGCCTCCACTTTGGTGCTGCTGGTCCTCGCCATCCTCGCCCTGATGCGGACGCTCGGCTGATGGATATCAGCCCGATGCTCGCACCGGTGGTGGTGCTGGTCGCCTGGTCGCTGGTCATGTGGCTATGGATGTACGCGACGCGGATCCCGGCGATGCGTCGGCTGCGCACGTCCATGGATCCTCGGCTGCCGAAGGATCAGACAGTCGGGACCTTGCCGCCCGAGGTTCGCTGGAAGGCGGACAATTACAACCATCTGATGGAGCAGCCGACCATCTTCTACGCCGTTGCCCTGGCATTGGCGGTAGCCGACATGTCGGCGGGCGACGCAGGCAGCGGCCTGAACATCATCCTCGCCTGGTTCTACGTCATCCTCAGGATCATCCACAGCCTTGTCCAGGCGACCGTCAACATCATCATGGTCCGGTTCGCGATCTTCACGCTGGCAACACTGTGCCTGATCGGACTGACCTGGGGCGCGCTGAAAGTCGTGTTCGGCTTCTAGTGAACAGCGTGCGCGCCGCCATCGTCCAGGCGGCTCCGGTGCCGCTCGCCATCGGCGACGGCATCAGCGCCCTGCTCGATCACGTCGGCCGTGCCGCCGATGCGGGCGCCAAGCTGATTGCATTCGGAGAGACCTTTCTTGGCGGCTATCCGCTCTGGCTGGACGAAGCACCCGGCGCCGCGCTGTGGGACCATCCGGGTTCCAAGGCGCTGCACCGGCTGCTGCTGGAACAGGCAGTGGTCCAGGGCGACCCGCGGCTCGCTCCGCTTCAGGAACTGGTCGATGCGCGCGACTTGATCGTTTCGGTCGGTGCCCATGAGCGGGTGCGCGGCAGCCTCTACAACACCCAGTTCACTTTCCGCCCTGGGGAGGCGCCGCTGCCGCACCGCAAGCTGGTGCCCACCCATGGCGAGCGGCTGATCTGGGCGCGTGGCGACGGGGCGACTCTCAATGCGCACGATGCCGGCTGGGGTCAGGTCGGCAGCCTCATCTGCTAGGAGCATTGGATGCCTCTTGCCCGCGCGGCCATGCATCGGCTTGGCGAAACTTTGCACGTCGCGGCTTGGCCGTCGGTACGCGAAACCTATGCGGTCGCGTCGCGTCACTATGCCTTCGAAGGCCGCTGCTTCGTGCTCGCTGCGGGCACCATCCAGCAGCGCGACGATGTGCTGGATGGGCTGGAACGGCTGGGCGGCCATGCCGAGGCTCGGGTGCTGCTGGACCAGATGCCGGAGCAGCTACAGTTCGGCGGCAGCTTGATCGCCGGCCCGGACGGAATGGTGATCGCGCAGGCCGGAGCGCAGGCGGAACTGCTCATCGCCGACCTTGATCTCACCCGCAGCGCCGAGGAGCGCGCCGCGCTGGACACCGAAGGCCATTATTCCCGTCCTGACATATTCGAGCTCCGCGTGGACGCACGGCCTAAAGACGGCGTCATTTTCGAAAGCTAGCGGCCAGCTCGACATGGGTGGACCAGCGGAATTGACCGACCGGGGTAACCCGCTCCAGCCGATAACCGCAAGCGACCAGCAATCTCGCATCACGCGCAAAACTCGCGGGATTGCATGACACATAGGCGATGCGCGGCACCGAAGAGCCGGCGAGTTCGCGTACCTGCGCTTCGGCACCTGCCCGCGGCGGATCCAACACCACGGCTTCGAACCGGTCCAACTCTGCCGTCCCCAGAGAGCGGCGATACAGGTCGCGATGCTCGGCGAAGATGGTCGGACGAGCCGCCTTCAAGGCAAGCATGGCATCGCGCGACGCCTCGGCGGCATAGACCCGGCCCTTCAGGTTCAGTGCGAACGTGCCGAGCCCGGCGAAGAGGTCGGCGATGGTCGCCGCGCCGTCCGCGCTCGCCTGCACCGCCTGAACCAGCGCTACCTCGCCATCGGCAGTTGCCTGAAGGAAAGCGTCGTGCGGCAGCGGGACAGGCGCGCCGCCGAGCGTGATCGTGACCGGCACCGGTTCCCATCGGGTCTGCGGGCCCAGTCCGTCGTCGAGCGATAATCGGCCAAGGCTGTGCTCTTGTGCGAACTCGGTCAGCGCTTCGACTGCGGCGAGCGTGTCCGCCGACACGCCTTCGATCAGCAGATCGACGCCCTGATCCGCCAAGGTCATCTTCACCGTGGCACTCCGCCGCTCCGGCAGCATGGTGGCGAGGAGCCGGCGAAGCGGATCGACGAGCGCGAACAGCTCCGGGCGGAGGATATGGCATTCACGCATATCCTCGATGCGATTGCTGCGTTCCTGCTTGAAGCCAACCAGCACGCGCTTGCCAATCCGCTGCGCGCTGAGACTCGCCCGCCTTCGACTGTTCGGAGGCGACAGATGGACGGGCGCGAAGTCGGGAAGCGGCACATGCTGCGCCGCCAGTGCCGATGCGATGCGGTCGCGGACGAAGCCCGCATAGCTCTCGTCATCCAGATGCTGGAGCTGACACCCGCCGCATTCGGGAAAGTGCCGGCACGGGGGGACCTGATGGTGCGGCCCGGGGAGAACGCTGCCGTCGCTCTCGACCAGGTCGCCGGGCGCGGCGAGCGGCACGAAACGTCCGCCAGCCGTAACCCCCTCCCCGCGCGCCGCCACGCGGACGATCATGTCGGGAGCGCTCACAAAAGCTCGGACAGTGAACGAGCAAGATCGTCGGCTGCGAAGGCAGCACCCGCCCTGCGCGCCGCCTCGGCATGCAGCCACACGCCCGCCTGCGCCGCTTCGAACGGATCCAAGCGACGCGCCAGCATGGCGCCGATCGCTCCTGCGAGCACATCGCCCGTCCCGGCGGTGGACAGCCAGGGTGAGGCCCCCGCGCCGATGGCTGCGCGGCCATCGGGCGCGGCAATGACAGTGTCCGGCCCCTTGTACACGATCACACCACCGCAGCGCATCGCAGCCGCGCGGGTCCGCTCGACTTTCGACCCGTGGTTCATATCGGGCATTAGGGCGCGGAACTCGCCTTCGTGAGGGGTGAGCACGGCAGGAACTGTCAGCGTCTCGCCACCCAAAAGGTGCAGCGCATCGCCGTCAATCACCAGCGGACGTCCACTCGCCAGCGCCTGGCGGAGCGCCCAAGCTGCGTCGGGACCGCGCCCGAGCCCCGGTCCGACCACCATTGCTCCCACCCGACCATCGGCGAGGGTGTTCGGCAGCTCGGTGATGCTCCGCCGCACTATCGCATGCGGCGTTCCGCAATGCGCGCAGTGTTGCAGCAGAACGACGTAACCTGCGCCCGCATGCAGTGCGGCGATGGCGGCTAATTCGCTCGCGCCCGGCATGGCGCCGCCAACTACTGCCACCAAGCCGCGCAAATATTTATGGTCCTGCGGGACCGGTGCGGGAATGGTAGGCCGCCGCAGTTCGGAAAGTGCACTCGATACGTCCACGCCTATGTCGACCGTCGCGACCCGGCCGCAGAATCCGGCGGCGGGAAAGAGCCGATGGGCAGGCTTCAAAGTTGCGAAGGTGACGGTGAGGTCGAAGCGCGCCACCGGGCTCAGCACGGCTCCGGTGTCGGTCTCGACACCGCTCGGCAGATCGACTGCGACGGAGATCTGGGCGGTGCCCGCAAGCTCGTTCAGCCGCGCCGCCAGCCACGCCTCCAGACCGCGGGTGAGCCCGGTTCCGAACAGCGCATCGATCAGCAGCGGCGCGGGTCCGGCGCCTTCAATCGTTTCGATCGGCCCGCCCCACGCCTTCGCCGCTTCAGCCGCCGCGCCCGCTTTCGGCTGTCCCAGCGCGGCCACCCGCACGTCCACGCCACGTTCGCGCAGGTGACGCGCCGCGACATAGCCGTCGCCGCCGTTATTGCCCGGTCCGCACAGCACCAGTGCGGGCAGCGGCCCGGCAAAGCGCCACACTGCCTCCGCGACCCCCTGCCCGGCCCGCTCCATCAGCAACTCGACCGGCGTGCCGGACGCGATCGCCCGCTCTTCGGCGGCGCGCATCTCCGCGGCGGTGAGGATGGGTTTCATGCCCTGGTCATTGCGAGGAGCGAAGCGACGAAGCAATCCACAACGCCTCTGGATTGCTTCGCTACGCTCGCAATGACGGAGCTAGATGTCGGCAAACACGTGCGTCTCGGCTCTCGCGCCAGGGTGTGTGACTGCGCCTTTGTAGGCTGGCCCGACATTCTGCGCGTATCGCCACAAGGCGCCGGCCTGATAGTCGTTCACCCGCGCCTGCCAGCGGGTCTTGCGCTCGGTCATCACCAGTTCGGGAACGTCGAGATCGATCGTGCCGGCCTCGGCGTCGATCCGGATGATGTCGCCATTCTCGACAAGCGCGATCGGGCCGCCGTCCGCCGCTTCCGGGCCGACATGGCCGATGCAGAAGCCGCGAGTGGCGCCGGAGAAGCGGCCGTCGGTGATCAGCGCCACCTTTTCGCCAAGCCCCAGGCCGTAGAGCGCGGCCGTGGTCGACAGCATCTCGCGCATGCCGGGGCCGCCCTTCGGCCCTTCATAGCGGATCACGATCACCGAACCTTCGGCGATGTCGCGTCCCTCAACCGCCGCGAACGCGTCTTCCTCGCAGTCGAATACCCGCGCAGGACCTTGGAACTGGAGCCGGTGCATGCCCGCGACCTTCACGATGGCCCCTTCCGGCGCGAGTGTGCCGCGCAGACCTACCACGCCACCCGTCGGCGTGATCGGGTTGGCGACTTCGCGGATGACCTTCTGGTCCGGGTTCCAGGTCACCTGCTCGATATTCTCACCGAGCGTACGCCCAGTCACCGTCATGCAATTGCCGTCAAGCAGTCCGCCGTCCAGCATCGTCTTCATCAGCATGTAGATGCCGCCGGCATCGTGCATGTCCTTGGCGACATATTTGCCGCCGGGCTTCAGGTCGGCGAGATAGGGCGTGGACTTGAAGGTCGCCGCGACATCATGGAGGTCGAACTCGATGCCAGCCTCGTGCGCCATGGCCGGCAGATGCAGCGCGGCATTGGTCGAGCCGCCCGTCGCTGCGACCACACGCGCGGCATTCTCGAACGCGGCGCGCGTGCAGATATCCCGCGGGCGGATATTGCGGGCGAGCAGTTCCATCACCGCCCGGCCCGCCGCAATGGCTACTTCGTCCCGTGCCTTGTAAGGCGCCGGCACCATGTTGGAGTTCGGCAGTGACAGGCCGATCGCCTCGCCGACACAGGCCATGGTGTTGGCGGTGAACTGCCCGCCACAAGCGCCGTGCCCGGGGCAAGCGACTTTCTCCAGCTCGATCAGCTCCTGCAGCGGGCAGTTACCGGCGGCGTGCTGGCCGACAGCTTCAAATACGTCGACCACCGTGACGTCGCGGCCATGGAAGCTGCCCGGCAGGATCGAGCCGCCATAGACGAACACGCTCGGCACGTTCAGGCGCAGCATCGCCATCATCATGCCGGGCAGCGACTTGTCGCATCCGGCAAAGCCGACCAGCGCGTCGTAGCAATGGCCGCGCACGCTGAGTTCGATCGAGTCCGCGATCACTTCCCTGCTGACCAGCGACGACTTCATGCCTTGGTGACCCATGGCGATGCCGTCGGTCACGGTGATGGTGTTGAAGCGGCGGGGCATGCCGCCGCCTGCTTCTACGCCTGCCCGCGCCGCGTCCGCCTGCGCGTCGAGCGTCGTGTTGCAGGGAGCGCTGTCATTGCCGGCCGAGACCACCCCGACGAACGGACGCCCGATCGCCTCCTCGTCCAAGCCCATCGCATAGTAATAGCTGCGGTGCGGCGCCCGCTCGGGCCCGACCGAGACATGGCGAGAGGGGAGATGGCTTTTGTCGAAACGGCTGCTGGTCATGCGCGGCCTATGGGAGAAGTCCGGCAGTCCGCGCAAGCTTGTTGCGGCAATGCAGCAGCAAACTTTCCAGAATGTTCGCCCAACGGATCACGCCCACCTGATCGGCGATCAGGTCGTTACGCACTTCGATCGCCAAGTAGGGAGTGCCGTTCGCCTCGGCGTGCATGTTCATCGTCGCATTAAGCAGCTTGCCAGAATAGGGTTCGTTGTCGCCGGTCGTGAGCCCGCGGCGGCGCAGTTCATCGATGGCGATGCGGGCGGCGCGATCGTCCTGATTGTAGAGGATGCCCACCTCCCATGGCCGTGTCGGCCCGTCAAAGGTCTCCAGCTTTGGCGTGAAGCTGTGCACCGCGGCGACCAGCGCCGGACGGTTCTCCTCGACGATGGAGGCGAGTGCCTCGTGATAGGGACGCCAAAAGCGCGCGATCCGCGCTTCCCGCTCTGCCGGGCTTAGGTTTCGATTGCCGGGAACCAAATGTCCGTCGCTCGTCTCCGGGATCAGCGCGGGGCTGTCTTCCTCCCGATGCAGGTCGATGACCAGTCGCGATACGGTGCCGAACAGGCCGGGACAGCCAAAGCGCTGGCACAACTCGCGGCCGACCGCCTCCGCTCCGATGTCCCAGCCAATGTGCCGCTCCAGCAGCTCGGGAGACAGGCCCAAATCAATGTCCGCCGGAACATGGTTGGATGCATGGTCGACCACCACTAGCAGGTCGCCGCGCCCGGGCACCAGGTCGAAGGCCGCGTTCACGCCTTGAGCCTCGTTCCCAAGGTCCAGCAGCCTGGCCAATCCAGCGACGCCTGCTCGCCTACGCGATCCCGATCTTCGAGCGTGTCGAACAGCGCGAAACAGGTTGCCCCCGATCCCGACATCCGCGCCAGCACCACCCCCTCCCGCAGCTGCAGCCAGGAAAGGAGATCACCGATCACGGGAGCCAATCTGATAGCGGGCTGCTCCAGGTCGTTGCGGCCGGCAAGCGCGACAAGCAGCGGCTCCCCTTCGGCAAGCGCGCCGCGGTCGATACCGTCCCAGGCCTGGAACACAAGGCCCGTCGGCACCGCCACACCCGGATTTATCAACAGCAGCGGCCGTGCGCTGAGCTCGGCCGCGTCGAGGGGTGAGAGCTCGTCTCCTCTTCCAACGCCGCGCACCGGACGATTCGCTAAGCACGCGGGAACGTCCGCACCCAATTCCGCGGCAATGGGCTCCAGCGGCAGGTCGGTTTCCCACCGCCGGCTCAGCAGGCGCAGAGCCGCGGCCGCGTCAGCCGATCCTCCGCCGATGCCGGACGCGACCGGAAGCTTCTTCTCGAGCCGCAAAGCAGCTCCTCCACTCACACCCGCCGCCTGTTGCAAAGCCGCGGCAGCCCGCATCACCAGATTGTCGGCTCCAGCAGAGAGGCCGTGGGCAAAAGGCCCGGCGATCGTTAGCGACAGCGTGTCGGATGCTGAGGCGGAAAGCACGTCCCCTTCCTCGGCAAAGGCGAACAAAGTCTCGATCCGGTGATAGCCGTCGGCCATCCGCTCCCGCACATGCAGGGCAAGGTTGATCTTGGCCGGGGCAATCTCGGTCAGGACAGGAGCTGTCATCGCCTGTCCTCCTCGCCGCACCGCCGACCGAACGCAACCGCGGCCTTTCACTGAAAGCCGGTGATCCTAATCGGGGCTGGCGCGTTCCGAATGCGTAACGAACAAGGAGAATGTTGTGCGTGCGATCCTGTTGCTGGCAGCCCTGACCGCCGCTCCCGCCGTGGCGCAGACGGCGGAACAGGATGTGCGCTGCCTGATCGTCAGCAACATCTTCTCCCAAAGCGAGAAGGACGCGGCGAAGCGCCAGGTCGCGAACGCCGCCCGGCTCTTCTATCTCGGCCGCGTCGACGCGCGCATCGCCGGGCCGGCACTGAAGAACTCGCTGGTGACTCAGGCCAAGGGCATCACTGCGGAAAATGCCGGTCCCGCGATGACCGCCTGCGCCCGCAGCATGCAAGGCAAGATGGCCGCGCTGCAGGCGCTCGGCCAGTCGGCACAGGCTTCGGCGAAATAGTCAGCGGGCGGCGTAGGCTGGCTTGAAACCCTGATCGACCTTGGCCTTGATCCTGGCCTCGATCTCGGCCGTATCGGCGAACAGTGCGGCGGCGCGCCAGGCATAGCGCGCCTCATACTTGCGGCCGGCAGCCCAATAGGCATCGCCCAGATGTTCGTTGATCGTCGCGTCGCCGGGCTGGGCCTGCACCGCACGCTCGAGTACGGGGATCGCGCGCTGCACGTCGCCGACCAGATAATGCGCCCAGCCGAGCGAGTCGGTGATCGCCGGATCGTCGGGCTTCAGCTGGCTCGCCTTCTCGATCAGCGCCATCGCCGCTTTGACGTTCTCGCGCCGCTCGAGCTGGGCATAGCCAAGATAATTGAGCGCGACCGGCTGTTGCGGCGACAGCGCCACCGCTTTTTCCAGCGCTGGCTTGGCGGCCGCCCAATCGCCCGCCTGCTCATGCGCGCCGCCCTTGAGCATCCACAGGCTCCAGATGCGCTCCGCCATTTCGGGCGAGCGCTCCGCCACCGCGATGGCGCGCCCATAGGCCTGAGCCGCTTCGGCATGGCGGTCGAGCGCCACCAGCAGATCGCCGGTCCGCACCAGATCGGCGAGGCTGGCATTGCCGCCCTCGCTCTTGGCGCGGGCGAGCGCCAGCGCATCGTCGCGCCGGTCGAGCTCGGTCAGGATCGCCACGCGCGTGTCGATCACCATGCCCGAATAAGGACTGGAGGCCGGGACTTTCCCGGCAATCTCCAGCGCTTGCTGAGGCTGGCCGACATTGGCGAGCAGCCGCGACAGCATCAAGGTCGCGCCGTCGTTGGTCGGGTCGAGATAGGTGGCGAGCCGCGCCAGGGTCAGCGCGACTGGCGAGCGCGGATCGGCCTGAATCGCTTCGCCCACGCGCACGAACAAAGCGGAAATGCCGCCCGCCGCGTCCAGGCTGCCGGCACGCAGTGGCTTGCCCGCTTCGACCAGGACACGCGCGGCGGCGAGCGTGGGGTCCTCGCCGCGCAGCAGCGACAGCGCCGCATCCTTGCGCCCGACCGCATGCAGCTTGGAGGCGACCATCAGCTTAAGCGCAGTCGAGCCGCCGCCAGAGGCAAGCGCCTGTGCCTGAGCGACGGTCGCTGCGTCGTCCAGCTTGCCGGCGGCAATCAGCATCAGCGCCCGCTGCTCGGAGCCGAGCGCGGAGGTGAGCGCGCTGCCGGTGGGCGCATCGAGGATGGCGAAGGGATCGCCCTCCTTGCTCGCTTGCGCCACCCAGGCGCGGAGCACCGGCACCACGAAATCGAAGCTGCCATCCTTGGCGAGCACGTCGACGGCGGCATTGGCCGCCTTCCAGTCCTTGGCCTTCAGCGCGCGCGACAGGAACAGCAATTGCCCATCGGCAGGCAGCGCGCCCGCCCTGTTCAGCGCTGCCGCCGCCTTGGCCGCCAGCGAGAAATCGCCAGCCGTCAGCGCCTGGCGATAGGCGCGTGCGGCGACTGAGGCATCGTCCGGCCGCGCCGCAAGCACCACGGCGTATGCCCGAGCCGCTTCGCTGAGCGCGCCGTCCGATCCCGCCAGCCGCGCCCTTGCATAGGCCGCGAGCAATGAGGGCGGAGGCGAGACGATGGCGCGCTTCGCTTCCGCCGCTCCGCCGGCGAGCAGCGCCGCAACCAGCCCCAGGCTACATGTTCGGATAATTCGGTCCACCACCGCCCTCCGGCACAACCCAGTTGATGTTCTGGGTCGGGTCCTTGATGTCGCAGGTTTTGCAGTGAACGCAATTCTGCGCATTGATCACAAAGCGCGGATTCCCTTCGTCCTGTCCCACAACCTCGTAAACGCCCGCCGGACAGTAACGCTGCGCCGGTTCGTCATAGAGCGGCAGGTTGTGCTTGATCGGCACGTCCGGGTCCTTGAGCGTCAGGTGGACGGGCTGATCCTCCTCATGATTTACGTTCGACATGAAGACGGACGAGAGCCGGTCGAAAGTAATGACGCCGTCGGGCTTGGGGTAGACCGGCTTCTCCATCACATTGGCCGGCCAAAGCTGCTCGTGATCGTAGTGGTGCTTGAAGGTGAAGGGCAACCCGACTTTCAGCTGCCGCATCCACATGTCGGTGCCGGCGACCAGCGTGCCCACCACGCCGCCGAACTTCGCCACTGCAGGCTCGGCGTTGCGGACCTTGAACAGCTCCTTCTCGATCCAGCTTGAGCGCAGCGCGGTCTCATAGCTGTCGAGCGTGTCGTGCTGCCGCTCGGCGCCGATCGCCTCGAAGGCGGCTTCGGCAGCGAGCATCCCGGACTTGAGCGCGGTGTGGCTGCCTTTGATGCGCGGTACGTTCACGAAGCCGGCCGAACAGCCGATCAGCGCGCCACCGGGGAAGACGAGGTGCGGGATGGACTGCCAGCCACCTTCGTTGATAGCGCGGGCGCCGTAAGCGACGCGCTTGCCGCCCTCCAGCATCTCGCGGATCGCCGGATGCGTCTTCCAGCGCTGCATCTCCTGAAAAGGCGACAAATGCGGGTTCTTGTAGGAAAGCGCGACCACTAGTCCGAGTGAGACCTGGCCGTTCGCCTGGTGATAGATCCAGCCGCCGCCCCAAGCGTCGGTGAGCGGCCAGCCCTGAGTGTGGATGACCTTGCCCGGCACATGTTTGGCCGGGTCGATGTCCCAAAGTTCCTTGATGCCGATGCCATAGACCTGGGGCTGGCAGTCCCGCTCCAGGTCGAAGATGCGCTTCAGTTCCTTGGAGAGGTGGCCGCGCACGCCTTCCGCGAAGAAAGTGTATTTGGCGTGGAGCTCGAGCCCGGGCTGGTAGTCCGGCTTGCGAGTACCGTCGCGCGCCACGCCCATGTCACCGGTGGCGACGCCCTTCACCGAGCCGTCCTCATTGAACAGCACTTCGGCCGCGGCGAAGCCGGGGAAGATTTCGACCCCCAGGCCCTCCGCCTGCTCCGCGAGCCAGCGGCAGAGATTGCCGAGCGATCCGGTATAGCACCCCTTATTGTGCATGAAGGGCGGCATCAGGGCGTGCGGGAACTCGTATTTCTTGCGGGCGGTCAGCACCCAGTGATGATTTTCGGTCACCGGAGTCTGGGCGAGCGTGCAACTGTCGCGCCAATCGGGCAGCAGCTCGTCGAGCGCGATCGGGTCCATAACGGCGCCCGACAGGATGTGCGCGCCGACTTCAGAGCCTTTTTCGAGAATGCAGACGGAGAGTTCGCGGCCGCTTTCATTGGCCAGCTGCTTCAGCCGGATCGCGGCGCCCAGGCCTGCGGGGCCGGCGCCGACGATCACCACGTCATAGGGCATCGCTTCGCGTTCGCTCATTCGCTCTTCCTCGTTACGCGCCCGCTTCGTCGCGGCGGGGCCACGGCCTGTAGTGAAGAGCAGTGCAGTTGGTTGACGCGCCCGTCAACCGCAAGGCTTAGTATCGCCGATGGAAGGGGTATCCGTTCTGCCCAGCCGCGACGCAGTCGCGAGCCTCATCGCCTGGTGGCGCGAAGCCGGCGTTGACACGCTGGTCGAGGACTCGCCGCGCGATTGGTTGGCAAAACAAAACCCTCTCCCGCGAGCGGGAGAGGGACGGCTGCGCAGCAGCCAGGGTGAGGGTCTGAAGGCGGCGCTCACTGCCCTTACCCCGCTCGCGCCTTCCGGCACGAGTCGCCCTCTCCCGATCCGGGAGAGGGAAGAACTGCCCCCCTCCCTTCCCGAACTTCTCGCCTGGATGCGCGACAGCGCTGAAGTGCCTGAAGCGCGCTGGGGCCGCACGCGCATCCTTCCATCGGGCGATCCGCATTCGGGCGTCATGATCCTCACCGACATGCCGGAGCCGGGCGACGCGGAAGCCGGCCGGCTGCTGGCGGGCGATGTCGGCGACCTGTTCGACAAGATGCTGGCCGCGATCGGCCGCAGCCGCGAGACGATCTGGCTTGCGCCGATCGCCAGCGTTCGTTCGATCGGGCGGGTTCCTTCTGATGTCGGCTCGCTTCTGGTCGAGATTGCCCGGCATCAGATCAAGCTGGTCGCGCCCAAGCGCCTGCTGATCATGGGGGAAGTGCCGAACAAGGCGCTGATCGGCGACGATTGGCAGAGCCGCCGCGGCGATTATCACATGCTCAACTTCGATGGCGTAGAGGTGGCGGCCGTGCCGACCTTCCATCCACGATTGCTGCACAAGTCGCCCTCTTACAAGAAAGAGGCTTGGCGTGACCTGCAGCTGTTGATGAAGGGTCTGTAGCGATGCGTATCCTGACTGCTGCCGCAACCGCGGCAATCCTATCGACAGCTCCGGCGCTGGCCAATGACGGCAGCCGCTCGACGCCTTCCGACTCCGTCGGGCTCGGCCAGTTGCCGAACGTGCTCACCGCCTCGGAGCGCGACAGCCTGCTTGCCGCCCTCGCCGCCATGAAGGCGGGGCTGTGGAGCGACGCCGGCGCCCGGATCCTGGCGATGCCGGACGGGCCGGCAAAGTCATACGCGCAGGCCGAGCTGTTCACCGAGAAGGGCTCGCCAAAAATAGAGGCCGCGGAGCCGATCGTTGCGCTGCTCAGTGCCGCGCCCTGGCTGCCGCAGGCCCCGCAACTGGCAGCGATGGCGCAGAAGCTCGGTGCGCTCGAGATGCCGGCCCTGCCGCCGCAGCAGCGATTGATCTGGCTCGGCTCCGCACCGGCACGGGAGCGCGCCAGTTCGGTCAAGGACGATCCGGTCGCCGCACAGCTCGCTCCCAAAATCCTGCCACTCATCAAGATCGACGATCCCGCCGGCTGTGAAGCCTTGCTGGAGACGGACGCGCCCCGTCTGTCTGGCGCGGCCCTCACGGAATGGCGGCAGCGCATCGCCTGGTCCTATTATCTGAACGGCGACGATGCGAACGCCCGCCGTCTTGCCAAGCTGGCGCGGCAGGGCGAAGGCGAATGGCGGGTGCAGGCAGACTGGACGTACGGCCTCGCCGCCTGGCGCCAGAAGGATTTCGCTTCTGCCGCCGACGCCTTTGCGTCAGTCGCGATGCGCGGCGGCGATCCGGACATTCTGGCCGCCGGCCATTACTGGGCTGCACGCTCCTTCATGGCCGGTAACCAGCCCGACAAAGTGCAGTCGCGACTCCGTGCCGCTGCTCATTATGGCGAGACCTTCTACGGCATCGTCGCCGCTCAGGCGCTCGGGTTGAAGCAACTGCCACCCCACGAGCAGGACGGGCTCACCCGCAACTGGGCGCGGCTGTCGAGCATGCCGAATATCCGCCTCGCCAAGGCGCTCTCCGAGATCGGCGAACGCGAGCGCGCGGCCGAGCTGCTCAGGCACCAGGCGAAGATCGGCAGCGCCCAGGATCACGGCTATCTCGCCAGCCTAGCCTCGCGGCTGAACCTGCCCGAAACCCAGCTCTATCTCGCGCACAACGGCCCCGCCGGCGCGAAGCCTAGCGCCTCCTCCCGCTATCCGACCCCGTCATGGTCGCCGAACGGCGGCTGGCGCGTCGACAAGTCGCTCGTCTATGCGCACGCGCTGCAAGAAAGCCGCTTCCGCCCCGACGCCGTCAGCCCGGCCGGCGCTTATGGCGTGATGCAGGTGCTGCCCGGCACCGCGCAGTTAATCGCCCGCCGCCGCGGCGAGCCGACGCCTGACCGGTCGCTGCTGCTCAACCCGTCGATCAATCTCGATTACGGCCAGGCACGGCTGGAGCAGGTGCGCGACTATGGTCCAACCGGCGGCCTGCTGCCCAAGGTGATCATGGGCTATAATGCGGGGCCGGGCATGCTCGACGAGTGGAATGTCCGCGTGAAAGGCGGCGACGACCCGCTGCTGTTCATGGAGTCAATCCCGTTTTGGGAGACACGCGGCTATGCGGTCACCGTGTTGCGCAATTATTGGATGTATCAGCGCAATGCCGGGCAGAAGTCGCCGAGCCTGAAGGCCATCGCGCAAGGGCTCTGGCCACGTTTTCCCGGCCTGCCCGGCGCGGCTGCGGTGAGGCTGCAGCGCGAGGCTCCGGTCCAGACGGCGGACGCGGGCTCGGTGGTGCCTGGCACGAACTAATCGTCATTGCGAGCGGAGCGAAGCAATCAAGCTCCGGCGCCGCTGGATTGCTTCGTCGCTCTGCTCCTCGCAATGACGATTTGTTTACCGATGCCCGCCATGGCCGGCATTCTGGTTGCCGGTGCGGCTCTTCGTATTGTCGCTATTATCCTGCTTCTTGTTGCCGCCTTCGTCCTTCTTGCCGGTCTTGTCGAAGTCGCCTTTCTTCTTGTGGTCGGTCATGATCGCTCTCCTCGGCCCCGTGAACGGACGCGGCGCAGCGCTGTTCCCGCACCGGCGATCAGCCATGCATAGAAGGCGATGTTCGCCACCAGCGGCCAAGGCCGCCAATGGTCTTCGAAAAAGCCGAGCTGGTTGGGCACCGAGATGCCTGGCTCGTCGACCAGGAAAGGCGCCGGCCAGCCGCCGTTGAGCACCGGCTTCGGGCAATAGATGTCATAGCCTTCGATCGACTTGCCCAGCGCGCAGAAGATTGCCTGGTCAGGTCCGAACCGCTCGATGAAGCTGGACGCGAGGGCGGCAATCGTTGCGAGCACCAGCACTAGGGCGGCACGAGGGATCGTCACCGCGTCAGTTCGAACTGGACCGACAGCGAAATGCCGAGTGCGACCTCGCCCGGCGCGATCGGTGTCGGCGGTGGTGGCGGCGGTGGCGCCCCCGCGGTGCGGCCCGTGACGACGATCTGGCTGACGGGATAGAAGCCGCCGCCTTCCGAGATCGACAGGATGCGCGACACGCGCAGCCCCGCCGCCTTCGCATAGAGCTCAGCACGGGCGCGGGCATTCGCAGCCGCCTCCGTCCGCGCCTCGTCCAAGGCCTCGCGCTGCTCGTCGACGGTGAAGCTGGGCCCATCGATCTGGTTCGCGCCTTCGGTCACCAGCGTGTCGATGATCCGCCCCATATTCGCCAGCCGGCGCACACGGATGTTCAGCGTGTTGCGCGCTTCATAGCCGATGATCCGCGGCATCTCCGTCTGGGCCGGGGGGATATAAGGCTGCCGCGTTTCCCGGGCGCGGATCTGCGCTTCACGTTCCGGGTCGGAATAGCGCGGCTGCAGGCTGACGGCCGATGTCTGCAGGTCCCGCGCTTCGATGCCGGCGCGCTTCAAGGCCGCAATCACCCGGTCCATGCGCGTGGCGTTCGCCGACAAAGCCTCGGCTGCATTGGTGCCGGTCGTAACCACGCCTGCAGAGAAGAGCGCCAGGTCGGGCGTGCGCCGGCTCTGTCCCTCGGCAGTGATGCTGAGCAGCGTCGCGCCCGGCGAAAGCACCGGGCTGACCGTCAGGTTCTGCGCCTCCGCCGCCGCGGGTAAGAGGACGAGTGCCAGGACCATCCATGATTTCATCTGGGAAACTCCGGTCGTTACCGGCGTGGAACGGCAATCCTGCAGCCCCGGTTCCGCCGGGAGCCGTAATGACCGCAGGGCCATTGCAGCCTTCGGCGCTCTTCCTAGTTTCTAACCTTGATCAGCTTGGAAAGGACGCATTCTTGCCTGCTCCGCATGTGCTCTGTGTCGACGATGAAGCTCTCATCCGCATGATGATCTCAGACAGCCTGGACGATCTGGGGCTGAAGGCGATCGAGGCGGAGAGCGGAGAGGAAGCGCTCGGCAAACTCGCCAGCACTGAAGTAAAGCTGCTGATCACCGACATTCGCATGGGCGGCATGAACGGCTGGGAAGTCGCCGAGCGGGCCCGACAGCGCAACCCAAAGCTGCCCGTGATCTACATCTCCGGCCATCCATGCGCGGGCGAGCCGGTGCCTGACTCCATCTATCTGTCCAAGCCCTTCGTCGCCCGCGAGCTCCAGCGCGCCGTTCGCGAAGCGCTGGAGCTGGATGCCGCCTAGGCCGCGCTCTTGAGGCGATAGTCCCGATACTGCTCACGAAGCGCAGTCTTCAGCAGCTTGCCCGTGGCGGTGTGCGGAAGGCTATCGACGAAGACGATCTCGTCCGGCAGCCACCATTTGGCGACCTTATCCGTCAGATAGGCGTGGATCTCCGACGCCCCGACGTCGCTGCCCGCCTTGCGCACGACCAGCAGCAGCGGCCGCTCGTCCCATTTCGGATGATAGACCCCGATTGCCGCGGCCTCCGCCACACCCGGGCAGCCGACCGCCGCATTCTCCAGTTCGACCGAGCTGATCCACTCGCCGCCCGACTTGATCACGTCCTTGGATCGATCGGTGATCTGCATCGTGCCGTCTGGATACATCACCGCCACATCGCCGGTGTCGAACCAGCCATCGGCATCGGCAGCGTCTTCTTCCGCCTTGAAGTAACGTTTGATCACCCAGGGGCCGCGGACTTGCAGCCGTCCTGAGCTCTGGCCGTCTCGCGGCTGCACCTCGCCGGCGTCATTGACCACGCGGAGCTCGACGCCGAACGGCACGCGCCCCTGCTTGCCGACCAGCTCGACCTGCTGTTCGAAGCTCAACGACTCCCAGTTCGCCGGCGGCGCGCCCATGGTGCCAATCGGCGAGGTCTCGGTCATACCCCAGGCATGGCCGACGCGGATGCCCATCCGCATCAGCCGCTCGATCATCGCCTTGGGCGCGGCCGATCCGCCGATCGTCACCAGCTGCAGCGCTTCGGGCCGTTCGCCGGTCTCGTCCATATGCTGGAACATGGCGAGCCACACTGTCGGCACGCCGGCGGAGTGCGTCACCCGCTCCTGGTTCATCAGCCGGCACAGCACCTTGGCCTCGTTCACCGCAGAAAAGACGAACTTCGCGCCCGCCATCGCGCCGGCAAAGGGAAGGCCCCAGGAGGCAGCATGGAACATCGGCACGATCGGCAGCGCCACCGTTTGCGGCGACAGGCTGAACACGGACGGCGCCACTTCCGCCATGGCGTGGAGCATGGTCGAGCGATGCTCGTAGAGGACGCCTTTCGGATTGCCCGTCGTGCCGCTGGTGTAACAGAGCATGCAAGGGTCGCGTTCATCGCCCTCAACCCACGCATAATCGGCTGAGTGAGGCGCCAGCAGTTCTTCCCACTCCGGCCCGTCGAACACGACGTACTGCTGGATGCTGGTGAACTGGTCCTTCAGCCGCTCAACAATGGGCGCGAAAGCCTTGTCGTAGAAGAGCACCCGATCTTCGGCATGGTTGGCAATATAGACGATCTGCTCGTCAAAGAGGCGCGGGTTGATGGTGTGAATGACCCCGCCCATGCCGATCGCGCCATACCAACTGGTCAGGTGGCGGACGTGATTCATGGCGAGAGTGGCGACCCGGTCCCCCGGCTTTAGCCCCAGTCCTTCCAGCGCCTGAGCGAGGCGGCGGGCATCGCGGGCGACCTCGCCCCAGTTCGAGCGGGTCTCGCTTCCATCGGCCCAATGGGTGACGATCTCCTGCGACCCATGCTCGCGCTCGGCATGGTCGATCAGCCGGGGCACCCGCAGCGCGAAATCCTGCATTCCGCCAAGCATCATCTGGCTCTCCATATTTTTTGCCATTTTGCGGAGGGGGCGGGTTGCTGGCAAGTGCACAGCCCTTGCACCGCAAAAAAGCCGATGCTAGCGGGCAGCCGCGCTTGACGCGGGCGTCGCCATCGCCCATCTGCCGCGCCTCAAGTGGACGCATAGCTCAGTTGGTAGAGCAGCTGACTCTTAATCAGCGGGTCCTAGGTTCGAGCCCTAGTGCGTCCACCACTTTCTTGCGTGACTGACAGCGGTCCCAAGGCTCGATGCGGAAGCTCGGCAGTGTTCGCCCTCGATTGGACGGCGATGGAGCCGCACAGCGCCACTTGATCATCGTGGCGCAGCGCTCCCAGCATGGTGCGCAGCAGCTCGCGCCAGCATCGTCGGAATAGGCGGGAGGCTGCCTATGCGACCGGCTTACGTGGCCGGGTTTCGGGCATGGTGAGCAGGACCGGCAACACGGCCAGGGCGACGGCCGCGATCATGAAGCCCGGCGCCATCGGCGAACCGGTCAACGCCGTGAACCGCTGCGCGAGATAGGGGGTGAAGCCGCCGAAGATCGCGGTGGCGGCGGTCGCGCCCCAGGCGAGGCCGCTCAACCGGCCTTCCCCGGGGAAGAGTTCGGCGGTGGTCACCGCCCCGACGGCACTGACGCCGCCGCCCATGGCCGCCAGCACCACGGCCCCGACCAGCACGCGCGCATCCGACGCGCCGGCCATCCAGGCGAACATCGTTGCGGGAAGCAATGCCGCCGCGATGCAGAGCAGCAGCAGGACCGGCTTGCGGCCGATCTTGTCCGTCAACAGGCCGATCAGCGGCGTGACGAGGATGACGACGAATGCCGCCAGCGTCGACAGCCACAGCGCGTCCCTCTCGCTCAGGCTTCCGCCCTGCGACAGAAAGGCCGGAACATAGGTGATGCCGACATAATAGGTGATGGAACCAAGCGCCGAGATGGCGAAGCCGCGGGCGATCGCCGACCGGTATTGAAGCGCGAAACGCAGCGGCTGTTGCGGCACGGTGCCCCGCTCCTGCTGCCGCTCGAACTCGGGCGACTCTTGCATCGTCGATCGGGCGAGCAGCACGCTGCCGGCCAATGCGGCGCCGATGAAGAAGGGGATGCGCCAGCCCCATGCCTCCAGGGCCGCGGGCTCGAAAGTGCTGACGGTGATTGCCGCTACTCCCGCTGCCAATAGCGCGCCGATCTCGCTTGCCATCGCGGCAAATGAAGTGACCAAGCCCCGCCGCTCGCGCGCCGCGCCTTCAAGCAGATAGGCGACGACGCCGGTATATTCGCCGCCGACCGAGAAACCCATAACGCAGCGGAGCAGCAGCAGCAGTAGGCCGGCACTCGATCCGAGCGCCGCGTAGGTGGGTAGCAAGGCGGTCGCGAGCATCGCCGCCGTCATGATCACCATGGACGCGAGCATCGTCCGGCGCCGGCCGTACCGGTCGCCGATATGGCCGAAGACGAGTGCGCCCAGCGGCCTCATCAAATAAGCGACGGCAAAGCCGCCAAGCGTCGCCGCCAGCGACGCCTCGCCGGGACCGAACAACACCCGCGACAATAAGGTCGCCATGTAGAGGTAGAGGGTGAAGTCATACCATTCGACGACGGTCGAACAGGCAGCAATCGCCATGGATCGCCGCTTCAAGCCCTCCCCCGCCTTCGCCACTAGGTTCGTGCCCCGGTGAATGCGACGATCCTGGCGAGTTGATCCACTGCGATCGGGCCGGAGCAGAGGAATCCCTGATAGATTGTGCAGCCTTCGGCAGCCAGCAGGGCGAGCTGTTCCTCCGTCTCCACGCCTTCCGCGATCACGCTGATGCCAAGCGACCGCGCCATGTCGATCACTCCGCGTACGACGACCCGGTCACGCGACGAGCCGGCGATATCTTGGCTCAAGCGACGATCAAGCTTCAGATAGTCGAGCGGAAGCGCCTTCAAATAAGCGAGGCTCGAATAGCCCGTCCCGAAATCGTCGACGGCAACGCGGCAGCCGCCCTGGCGCAGATTGGCGAGCACGGTCGCCGCCGCGCCCAGATCGTCGATGAAGCTTTCTTCCGTCAGTTCCAAAGTAACGCGCGAGCGCGGGAAGCCGCTGCTGTCGACCCGGTCCAACAGACTCTGATCAAAGCCAGGACCGGAGATTTCGTCAGGTCGGACGTTCAAAGACAGGCGGAGGGAATGCAAAGCCTCCGGCCAGGCCGAGGCCAAGGCGAGCGCCCGATCCTGGATGTGTTCGGAAAGAACCGGCACCAGGGTCGCTCGTTCCGCGGCCGCGAACAGCGCTTCGGCGCCAACCTCGCCCAGTTCGGGATGCCGCCACCTGGCGAGCGCCTCGACGCCGATGATCTCACCGGTGGCGATGCTGACCTGCGGCTGGAACAGCACCTCGATCTGATCATCGGCGAGCGCCTGGCGCAGTTCCTCGGCGAGGCGCACGGCGAGCGGCAGCGGTTCGGACCCGGCTTCCGCCTCGCTGATACGGATCGCGCTGCCCGACTGCTCGCGGGCCTCGGCCAGAGCTGCGCTGGCCCGGCGGAGCGCCTGCCCGGCATCTTCGCCGCAATGGAGCACGCCGCCGATCTTTGCGGAGAGGAAGTAGATGTCTGGCGCGGCCACGAATCGCCGTTCGACGGCCTGCTGTATGGCCGCGGCGAGCAAGCCAAGCTCCTCTATGCTTGCATCGGGCAGTGCCGCGACAAACTCCGTGCCGGCGAGCCGTGCCATCCAGCCGCGACTGCCTGTCACATCGCGCAGGGTGCTCTCGATCCGGCGCGCCGCCGCCTGCAGCAGCCTGTCTCCCCCGACGCGGCTGTAGATATTGTTGACCATCTCCAGCCGGTCGAGCGCAATCAGCAACAGCCCGAGGGGGCGACCTTGGGCGGCATGGCGGCCAAGCCAGCGGCGGGCTGCCGCGGCGTCAGGCAAGCCCGTCAGCGGATCGCGCCGCATCATCTGATCCGATGTCTCGGCAGGATCGAGCGCCTCGACCACGCCCAAGACCGAGCCGTCACTAGCGCTCAGGTGATGGACCACACGCGTGCCATCCGCGAGTGCGTGAGAGAAAGCCGTCGTGCCATAGCCGGCCTTCAGCCGCTGACGCGCGGCTCGTGCGGCCGGCCGGTCGCCACGCGACAAAAGGCCGTACGCCTGGCGCGTCGAGAGGGTCTCAAGCGGCGTCCCGAGCCGCTGCGCCAAGGCCGGGCTGAGCAGCAGCCGACCGTGCCCGAACCGCCAGCTCAGATCCTCGGACCGTGCGAGCTTGGGTCGGCCGACGGGCCCGCCGAGCCGTTCCGCGTGTCGGGCGGCAAAGCGGATCGCCTGAAGCAGTTCTGCTTCGCTGAACGGGCTTGTGAGATAATGGGTGGCGCCGGCAGCGTAGATGTCGGGAAGTCGCACCACGTCGTTACGCGAGAGCAGGACCAACAGGCTGGCGGCATTGGCTTCCGCGGCGTCCGCCAAGGCTCGTGTCGCGCCGATTGCTTCGTGAAAGGCGCCGCGTCCATCGACGATCGCGATGCCCGCCCCGCTGGCGATGAAGCGGCGCTCAGCGCCCGCTGCCCGGCGCCCGGCGATTGGCCGCCATCCGCCGCGATCAGCCGCGGCCGTGAGTTCGTCACGGTGCCGGAACGACAGGATGAACAGAGCTGCCGCCTCATGCCAGGCAGGGGCCGGAATGTCGGCCAATCAATGCTCCCCGTTTGTTTTCGGCCATGGTAGCGATTTCCAGGAGGCTGCCAATGGCTTGCCGCACCGGGCGCGCGCCCATACACCGGCTTCGCCATGCCGCGCGTCTTCTCCCTATGACCCTCAGACGGGCTCTGGTCGCTTCGACCGTCGACAGTGCGCTTGAGGCGGAGCGGCTGCTGCGCGAGCGCTGGGACTGGGTTCCGGTGGAGGAAGCGGATCTGATCGTCGCCCTGGGCGGGGACGGCTTCATGCTGCAGACGCTGCACCAGATGCTTGAGCGGCGGCGGATCGTCCCGGTCTATGGCATGAACCGGGGGACGGTCGGCTTTCTGATGAACGACTGGAGCCTGGACCGGCTGGAGGACCGGCTCGCCCGTGCCAAGAGGTTTGAGGTCACGCCGCTCAGGATGGAGACGGAGACCGTCGAGGGCACGCGCTGCGTGCTGCCGGCGATCAACGAAGTGTCACTGCTCCGCGAAACGCGTCAGACCGCCAAGCTGGAGATCACCGTCAGCGACCGGGTGGTGCTGGACGAACTCGTCTGCGATGGCGTCCTGGTCGCCACGCCCGCCGGCTCGACGGCCTACAACCTGTCGGCGAACGGCCCCATCTTGCCACTCGGCTCTGCACTGCACGCGCTGACACCGATCAGCCCGTTCCGGCCGCGGCGCTGGCGTGGTGCGATCCTGCCGGACAGCGCGACCGTCCGGTTCCGGGTGTTGGAGCCGGTCAAGCGGCCGGTCAGCGCCGTCGCCGATCAGCGCGAAGTGCGCGACGTGTCGACCGTCACCGTCTCCATCGACCGCAGCACGCCCCTCTGCCTGATGTTCGATCCCGAACATGCGCTCGACGACCGCATCACCATGGAACAGTTCATCGTTTGAGCGGCTTGCAAAGGGCGGGAGGCTTGTTATAGGCGCGGCCTCGCTCGTTCCCCGGTAGCTCAGCGGTAGAGCATCCGACTGTTAATCGGACGGCCGCCTGTTCGAATCAGGCCCGGGGAGCCAGCGATCCCACCATCGATGCAGCTTGTCGCAGCCCGCGAAACCGGTTCCGCGCCTACAACGTTCTCATCCCGACTTTGCATGAGGAGAGAATGGTGAAGGCGATCCGTGTAGCGATTCTGGCGACTTGCGCTCTGGCGGGCGCTCCGGCTCTGGGCCAGGCTCCAGCTGCTTCGGCAACTCCCGCTCCGGCTGCAACCCCCACTCCAGCGGCCACGGTTACGCCGGCTGCAGGCGGTGCGGTGCAATTCACCAATGGCGGTGCGGTCGTTGGACCCGATGGCTCGGCAGTGGGAACGATCGCTTCGTCCGGCGCCGACTTCGCGGTGGTGAAGACGGACAAGCATGAGGTGCGGCTGCCACGCTCGGCCTTTGCAGCCGGGCCGAATGGATTGGTGATCGGTCTTTCGCGCGATCAGCTGAACGCTCAAGTCGAGCAGGCCCAAGCCAAGGCCGCCGAGGCGCTGAAAGCGGGCGCGGTCGTGAATGGCAGCGGCGGCGCCCAGGCCGGGACGATCGAGAAGGTCGAAGGCGATCTCGTGACCGTCAAGTTGACCAGCGGCAAGATGGTGCGGCTGCCGAAGAATGCGATCGCGGCCGGCCCGAATGGTCTGGTGATCGGCATGACTGCCGAACAGCTCGAGGCTCAGGCCGCCGCCGCGGGCGGTTGATCCCCGCCATAGATGCTCCAGCCGCCGCGCCGCCGCAGCACGAAGGCGTAATAGAGCGCGGCGGCGGCCATTTGGATAGCGGTGGCGGTGAGGCCCGGCCGCCCGGTATCCGTATCCAGCCAGCTCGCCCAGGAAACCATTGCTAGCGCGGCAATGGTGACCAATGGCGCCAGCGGAAACCAAGGCATCTTGTATGCCGCATGAGCCGTGGTGCCGGTGCGGCGCCCGATCAACGCTGCGAGGGCGATACCGAGGTAAGTGATGGCGATCCCCGACCCGCTCAGCACCAGCAGCAGGCGCAGGGGCAAAAAGCAGGCAGCACAGCTGACCGCGCCCACCGCAAGCGTCGCGACCCACGGGGAACCAAGGCGCGGGTGGATGCGCGTGACATAGGGGTCGAGCAACTTGCCCCAGATCGCGTCGCGGCCGGTCGAATAGAAGAAGCGCGCATAGGCGAGAATGCCGGCAATGGCGGCGTTGACGATCGCCAGCGCAATGGCGAGCGCGAGCAGGTCGGCGACCAGATCCCCTCCCCGAGCCCGGGCGAACCAGCCGAAGGGGTCGGCATGGGTGAACAAAGTCGGCAGGTCGGGCGCTCCGGCGATCGCGGCCGCAAGCGGCAGCAGCTCGACCAGGATGGTCACGCCAGCCGCGAGCAGCACGACGCGGGCGATCCGGCTCGCCGCTTCCTGCATCTCCTCGCCGAAATAAACGGCGAGGCCATAGCCGTTCAGCGCAAAGATCGCAGCGGTGGTCGCGAGGCCGATGCTCACAGGATCGGCGGGGATGAGCTCTGCCGTCATCGCTGGCGCGGCGAACAGGCTGCGAACCGGCTCAGCTATCCCCAGCATGACGATCACGCCGAGGGCAAGCAGCTCGACCAGCAGGAATGCGCCCGTGATCCACGCGTTCAGCCGTATGTGAAGAATGCCGGCCAAGGTGGCGAGCGCGACCATAGCGACCGCGGTCGGAATTACCGGCAGCGCTGGAAAGAGTCCGGAGAGCACATCGCTGAGGCCCAGGCCGATGACGGCCGGAAAGAGTAGATTGTTGATCAGGTTAACGGCGAGCATCACGAAGCCGGCGAGCGGGCCGAGCGTGCGGCCAACCATCACATATTCGCCGCCCGCGACCGGAAAGGCGGAGGAGAGCTCGGCATAGACAAAGGCGGTCGCGACGCAGACCAGCGCGGCGAGCAGCATCGCGATCAATGCGCCGGAGCCTGCGACTTGAAGCATTTCGGGCATGATCACGAACACCGAAGAGGCGGGCGTCGTCGCCGACAGCGTCAGCAACAGCACGCCCATCGTCCCCAGCGAGCGCTTGAAGGCCATCAGCTCCAGGCCTGAAGCAGCAGGCGCACGGCGACGTAGAGGATCAGCAGGCCTGTGAGCCGCCGCAGCCAGGCGGCCGGCAGAAGTTCGACACCGATACGGCTGCCGATCTGCCCGCCGACGAGCACGGCCAACGCCAAGGGCCAATAGGCGAGTGCAGCCCCGACGCGTTCCGGCGAGCCGGCAAGCTTGGTCAGCTGCCCGCCGAGACCTGCCAGCGAGTTGGCGAGGATGAAGCAGGATGCGGCCGCCGCCACGCTCTTCGCGCGGTCCCAACCGATCAGGTGCAGGATGGGGGCGAGGAAGATCCCGCCGCCGATGCCGACGATTCCCGACAACAAGCCGATCGGTGCCGAAAGCGCAGCGCCGAGGCAGGGCCAGCGGCTGGTCCGGGCCTCGTTTTCAGGCTGCATGAAGAGGAGGATGGCGGCGACGAGAAGCGAGCTTCCGAGCAGCACGAGGAAGAGCTGCTTCGAGACCGGCAGCATGCCGCCGATCCAGGCGGCGGGCACCGACAAAGCGAGTAGGGGCAGCAGCCGGCGCCAGGGCACCAGCCCGGCCTGCGCGAAGCGGATGGTGCCGCCGGTTGCGACGATCAGGTTGCAGACCAGGGCCACGACGGGAAAGACGCGGTGATCGACACTCGCGAGCGCAAGCAGCGCGTTGTAAGTCGATCCGCCCGCAAAGCCGACGCTTGCATAAAGTGCGGCTGTGAGGGCGAAGAGGAGAGCTAAGATCAGCATTGGACTCTAGCCGCCTTCTCTCCGTCACCCCGGCCTTGAGCCGGGGTCCCGCTGCCTCAACCAGACTTCAGAGAGAAGAAGCTGGACCCCGGGTCAAGCCCCGGGGTGACGGGTGATGGAGGAGCTTACAGCGCCCCGTGGCAGTGCTTGTATTTCTGCCCAGATCCGCACGGGCAAGGCGCGTTGCGGCTGACCTTACCTTCCCACTCGGCCGGATCGTCGCCCAGGTCTTCCGTCATTTGTGGACGCGCGAGCTGGAGCGGCGGCAGGGTCATCGTGCCTTCACCCAGGCTTTCGCCATCCCATGTGTCATCCTCGCCAGTCAGCGGATCGATATGGGTGGTGACGAACTCCGGCATGGCTGGAAGCGGCGGCGGCGCGGCCATGAACTGAGCGTGGGCGAGCACCCGCGTCACATCTTCGCGGATCACTTCCAGCATGCGCTCGAACAAGCCGAACGCCTCCTGCTTATACTCATTGATCGGCGTCTTCTGAGCATAGGCGCGCAGGTGGATGACCTGCCGTAGCGCGTCGAGCGTCGCCAGATGCTCTTTCCAGTGATGGTCGATCGACTGGAGCAGCACGCTCTTCTCGACCTGAACCCAGGTGCCCGGCTCCAGCTCTGCCGCCTTGGCGGCCATGGTCTCGTCCGTCAGCGTGCGGAGCCGTTCCTCGAGCATTTCCGGCTCGACGGCCTCTTCCTTGACCCAATCCTCGAACGGCACGTCGAGACCGAAGATCTCCTGCGTCCGCGCCTTCAGTCCTTCGATATCCCATTGCTCGGGATAAGAGTCCGGCGGACAGGCAGTGCCGACGAGATTGTTGACGGTTTCGTGCCGCATGTCCTCGACAATGTCGCCGAGAACTTCGGAGTCCATGATGTCGGTACGCTGTTCGTAAATGACCTTGCGCTGATCGTTCATCACGTCGTCATATTCGAGCAGCTGCTTGCGGATGTCGTAGTTGCGGGCCTCGACCTTCTTCTGCGCCGTCTCGATGGCCTTGTTCAGCCACCGCGAGCCGATTGCCTCGCCATCCGCCAGATTGGCGTTCATCATCTTAGAGAACATCGTGTCTGGCCCGAAGATGCGCAGCAGGTCGTCGTCGAGCGACAGGTAGAAGCGGCTGAGGCCCGGATCGCCCTGGCGACCCGAACGGCCGCGCAGCTGATTGTCGATGCGGCGGCTTTCGTGCCGCTCGGTGCCGAGCACGAAGAGACCGCCCGCCTGCCGCACCCGCTCCTTCTCTTCCTCGATCTCCTGCCGGATGCGCTCGATCGCGGCGTCCCGGTCGGGACCTTCCGGCATGCCCTTAAGCTCGTCCTCGATGCGGAATTCGAGATTGCCGCCGAGCTGAATGTCGGTACCGCGGCCGGCCATGTTGGTGGCGATGGTAACGGCACCCCGCCGGCCGGCCTGAGCGACGATATGCGCTTCCTGCTCGTGGAAGCGCGCGTTCAGTACATTGTGCGGCACGTTGAGCTGGCGGAGATACTGGCTCAGCAGCTCCGACTTCTCGATCGAGACGGTGCCGACCAGCACCGGCTGGCCGCGGCCGCTATGCTCTTCGATCGCCTTCGCAATGGCCGCGAACTTGTCCTTGATATTCTTGTAGAATTGATCGTCCTCGTCCACGCGCGCGACCGGCTTGTTGGTCGGGATGGTAACGACGTTCAGCTTATAGATATCGTGAAACTCGCCCGCCTCGGTCGCCGCCGTGCCGGTCATGCCGGCGAGCTTCGGATACATGCGGAAATAGTTCTGGAAGGTGATCGAAGCGAGAGTCTGGTTCTCCGGCTCGATGTTGACACCTTCCTTGGCTTCAACCGCCTGGTGCAGCCCGTCCGACCAGCGGCGGCCGTCCATCATTCGGCCGGTGAACTCGTCGATGATGACGATCTTGCCGTCCTTGACGATATAGTCGGTGTCCAGCTTGAACATCGCATTGGCGCGCAACGCTTGATTCAGGTGATGGACCACCTGCGTGTTCTCGAAGTCGTAAAGGTTCGACCCTTCGAGAAGGCCCGCCGCCTCGAGCATCCGCTCGGCTTTTTCGGTGCCGTCCTCGGTCAGGATGATGGTCTTCTGCTTCTCGTCCAGCTCGTAATCCTCGGGCACGAACTGCTTCACGATCTTGTCGACCTGGATGTATAGTTCCGACTTGTCGTCGGTCGGGCCGGAGATGATCAAGGGCGTGCGCGCCTCGTCGATCAGAATCGAGTCCACTTCGTCGACGATGGCGAAGTTGAAGGGGCGCTGCGTCATCGACGCGCGCTCATATTTCATATTATCGCGCAGATAGTCGAAGCCGAACTCGTTGTTGGTGCCGTAGGTGATGTCGGAACCATAGGCTTCGCGCCGCTGCTGATCGGTCAGATTGGGCACAATCACGCCCACGCTCAGACCAAGGAAGCGGTAGATCTGGCCCATCCATTCGGCGTCGCGGCGGGCGAGATAGTCATTGACGGTGACGACGTGCACGCCCTCGCCGGGCAGCGCGTTCAGATAGGTGGCGAGCGTGGCGACCAGCGTCTTGCCTTCGCCCGTCCGCATCTCGGCGATTTCGCCGCGATGCAGGACGATGCCGCCGATCATCTGCACGTCATAGTGACGCTGGCCGAGCGTGCGCTTCGCCGCCTCGCGAACGGTGGCGAAGGCCTCGGGCAACAGGCTGTCCAGGCTCTCGCCATTGGCGAGCCGCTCGCGGAACAGCGCTGTCTGATTGCGCAGTTCCTCATCGGTCAGGGCCGAGATGTTGGTCTCGAAACCGTTGATCCGATTGACGATCGGCTGGAGGGAACGGACGTAACGTTCGTTAGACGAACCAAAAATGGTCTTGGCGATTGCGCCGAACATGAGCAAACCTGTCTGAAAGGAATTAGGTGGGCAGGCGAGCGACCGCCTGTCGAAAAGGAGAGACGTGCAGCAACCGCTATTCGTTGCGGCGCTCGTCGACCTTATGCGACTGCGAGGTAAAGCTGCGCTCCAGCCGCGCATGCTCGAGGACCGAGGTCACGCCATGAGGAGCCGTGGCGATGCGTACGACCTGCCGGGTCGCGCGAACCTGTTCGGTGGCTGCCACCGCGGACGCCGCAATGGACGTCGGCTCTCCGCCACGCGCGGCAGCGGGATCGCCGGCGATCAGGCCGGTCAGACCCGCGATCATCGCGGAGAGGAGAATCAACAGACGCAAGGCGGACCCATTCGCAGCAGCGTGGAGCCGGTGACATAGTGTCGTGCCCGGCGCGCGTCCACTGCGCCGCGCAAGTCAACCATCTCTGGTGTAGGCGGAATGGCGATATTAGTGGGCATGGCCATGGCCGATGTCTCTCCCCTCTCCCGCCCCTTCCCCGACCTGTCGGTGATCGCCGGCGCCCGCGTTGCGGTGGCAAGGGCCCGCTACAAGGAATGGGATCGCTGCGACCTGACCTTTGTGCGGCTGGATGAGGGCACCAGCGTCGCCGGTGTGCTGACCACGAGTAAATGCGCCTCGCCGGAAGTAGAGTGGTGCCGCAAGGCGCTGACGCTGGGCCGGGCACGCGCGCTGGTCGTGAACGCCGGCAACTCGAACGCCTTTACCGGCAGCCGCGGTCAGGCAGCGGTCGAAGCGATCGCGGCGCGGGCCGCGGCACATCTGGGGTGCCAGCCATCCGACATCTTCATAGCCTCCACAGGCGTGATCGGCGTGCCGCTGCCGATCGACAAGGCGGAAGCGGGTCTGGACGCCGCCTTTGCCGCGCCGGAATGCGGCTGGCGCGAGGCCGCCGACGCGATCGGAACGACCGACACCTTCCCCAAGGGCGCGGTGCAGCGGGCGGTGATCGGCGACCGCACCGTGACCCTGGTGGGCATCATCAAGGGTTCGGGCATGATCGCGCCCGACATGGCGACGATGCTCGGCTTCATTTTCACCGATGCGGGGGTGGAGCCGGCCTTCCTCCAGCAGCTGCTCGAACGCGCGAACCGCCGCAGCTTCTCGTGCATCACGGTCGATGGCGACACCTCAACGTCCGACACGGTCCTGGCTTTCGCAACCGGATGGGCCGGCAATCCGCCGCTCGCCTCGGTCGAGGACGCCGGCGCGGACGCCTTTGCGGCGGCGCTGGACGCGCTCTGCCTGGAGCTCGCCCAGCTGGTGGTCCGCGACGGCGAAGGCGCATCCAAGTTCATCGAAGTGCAGGTGACTGGAGCCACCAGCGACGCAAGCGCGCGCCGCATCGCGATGAGCATCGCCAACTCACCTCTGGTGAAGACGGCCATTGCGGGTGAAGACGCCAATTGGGGGCGCGTCGTCATGGCTGTCGGCAAGGCTGGGGAGCCGGCGGACCGTGACCGCCTCTCGATCCGCTTCGGCAACACCATCGTTGCCGGCAACGGTTGCGCGGTGGAGGGCTACGACGAAGCGCCCGTCGCCGCGCATCTGACGGGCCAGCAGATCGAGATCGGCGCCGATCTCGGCTTGGGCGATGGCCGCGCGACGGTTTGGACGTGCGACCTGACGCACGGCTATATCTCGATCAACGCGGATTACCGGTCATGACCGAATGGACCGGCGGCTGCCTGTGCGGCACGATCCGCTACCGCCTTGTCTCGGAGCCCTTCGACGCCGGCTGGTGCCATTGCCGCACCTGTCAGCTGAGCTCTGGCAGCCCAGCCATGGCCTTTGCCAGCGTCATGGCGGGTGACTGGCGGCTGGAGCAGGGCGAGGACGCGCTCGGCACGGTGCCATCGAGCAGCTTCGGCCATCGCGGCTTTTGCACCAGGTGCGGCACGCCGCTCTACATGAAGGTCGATCACCAGCCGGAGACGGTGGATTTCAGCATCGCGACCCTGGACACGCCGGACGCGGTCCGGCCGGAGTTCCACATCTTCTATGGCAGCCGGATCGGCTGGGCAGAGGCCAGGGACCATCTACCGCGGCATGAGAAGTTCAGGCCTGATACGCGAGGGCTGGAAGGTACAGAGCCGCCAGCCTAACCCTCGTCATTGCGAGCGTAGCGAAGCAATCCATTGCAGCGTCGGCGCCATGGATTGCTTCGTCGCTCCGCTCCTCGCAATGACGAATGAAAGTTACAGCTCGCCTTCAAGCCAGCCTTTGATGTGGCTCTTAGGCGCGGCGCCGACCTTGGTCGCCGCCGGCACGCCGCCCTTGAACAGGATCATCGTCGGGATGCCGCGCACGCCGTAGCGGACCGGGGCGTCCGGATGGTCATCGATGTTCAGCTTGGCGATGGTGACGCGCTCGCCGAGTTCGTCCGAGATTTCCTCGAGCGCCGGGCCGATCTGCTTGCACGGCCCGCACCATTCCGCCCAGAAATCGACCAGCACCGGCTTGTCGGCCTGGATGACGTCCTGATCGAAGCTCGCGTCGGTGATCTGCTTGGTGGCCATGCGTGGTACTCCTGTGAAGCGGCTATCTAGGAAGGGCGGCGGCTAGGCTCAACCGACAAGGCGGCCAAACTTTGTTACGCAGCCGCCAAGCCGGGCTTGAATCGCTCAACCGTGGCCGGATCGAGCTGCAGCAGCACCGGACCGGACGAATAGAGCAAGGCCGCCTCGACCCGCCGCGCCGGAAAAATCACCGCGAGCGCCGCTGCATAGGCCGCCATCTGGCGCAGGTGCGATTCGGGCGCGCCGGCGAGATTCGTGGGGGCGCGGCGGTTGGTCTTGAAGTCGACCACCAGCACCCGCTTTTCGCTGACATGCAATCGGTCCACCTTGCCAGCGATGACCTGCCCCTCGACCACTGCCGCAATCGGCACTTCGGCCAGCGCCTCGGGTGAGAAGAGTTCCACGAAGCGCGAATCCGAGATCACCCCGCAGACCTGCTCGGCGAGCTCCTCCCGCACAGCCGCGTCCTTAACGCCGCCGCTCCCGGCGAGCCAATGCTCGGCGGCCGCGCGCCTCTGGTGGGGCGGTATCGTCGGAAGCCGCTCGAACAACGCGTGGAGCAGCCGGCCGCGTTCCGCCGCAGCCCGCATTGCGGGGCCGGGCGGCGGGTTGGCGGCCTGGTCAACGCCGATCGACGATGGCGCGAGCGGACGCGGCGGCCGTGCCTCCTTGGGCGCTGGCGCATAAGCCCAGGCGGGCAGCGGCAGCGGTGTCTCGCTCGGCTTCGCGTCTCTCGGCTGGAGCGCGATTGGGGCCTGTGGTGCGCGACCGGCCCATTCTACCCGACCATCCTCCAGCGGTTCGGCGCCCAGGCTTTCTAGCCCCGTTTCGAGGGCCGCATACCAGCTGTCCTGTGGCGGAATGCCTTTAGCGCGCGGACCCAGCGCGCCGCCGACATAGAGCCGCTCCTCCGCCCGTGTCATTGCGACATAGAGTAGGCGCCAATGTTCCTCGCGGTCCTTCTGCTCGGCAATCGCCAGGTCTTCGGCAAGAGAGCCGGCGAGTTCATCCTTGCGCGGGCGGAACAGGGGCAAGGGCCGGTCTAATCCCGGTGCGCGCCAGTCCAGCCGGTTGCGCCGATTAGCACCGGGATCGGTGGTCGCATCGGCAAGGATCACGACCGGCGCCTGCAAACCCTTGGCGCCATGCGCGGTCATCACCCGCACCGCGTCCAGCGGCTGCGAAGGGTCCCTGACAATGTCGACATCGCCCCGGTCGAACCAGTCGAGAAAGCGCTGCAGCGAGGGCGTTGCCTGCCGCTCGAAGGCCAGCGCGGCGGACAGCAGCTCCTCGACGGGATCGCGCGCCTCTTCGCCCAAGCGCCCGAGCAGCTTGCGCCGGCCGTCGAGCGGGCCGGAGAGGATGCGCTCGAAGAAGTGATAGGGGGTGGTGAAGTCGGCAGTGTTGAGGAAGTTGGTGAGGTCGGTAACCGCACTCTCCACCCGTTCGCCGGCCAACGACCTTAAGTGCCGCCACAGACTCCCTTGCCGCGGTACGGCATGGGCCAGCAGGTCCTCCTGGCTCCACCCGATCAGCGGGGAGACGAGCAGGCTGGCGAGCGACAGGTCGTCTTCGGGCTGGAGGGCGAAGCGGGCGGCGGCGAGCAGGTCACGCACGGCCAGTGGCGCGTTCAGCCGCAGCCGGTCGAGGCCGGCGACTGGGACGCCCTCGGCATAGAGGCGGGCGACGATCAGCGACGCAAGCTCACCCCGCTTGCGCACCAGGATCATGATGTCCTGCGGGCGGATCGCACCGCCCTTCAGCATCATCGGTTCGGCGAGCCAGCCTTTGATTTTCTTGGCGAGATCGGTCGCGAAACGTCGTGGCGCATCCCCGGTCCAGCTCTCCTCGCCGCCGTCATCGTCTGCCTCATCGGCACTGACCGGGCGCCAGAGCGTGACCAGGCCCGGGCCCGGAACGGCGCTCCGGTGCGGCTCGATGACGACGCCCGTGCCCAGTGCTGCGGGAGCAAGCGCCGCTACCGTGGCGTCCACTGCCTCCAATATCGGCTCGGTCGATCGGAAGGACCGGCTGAGCGACAGGTCCTTCAGCTCCCTGGCGCCTTCGGCGGCGGCACGGGCGAAATAGTTCTTCGCCGCATCGAAGAAGATCGGGTCGGTGCCCTGAAAGCCGAATATGGCCTGCTTGTAATCGCCGACCGAGAAGATGGTGCGGACCTTGGATGCGTCGTCCGGATGCTCGGCATAGAACTCCTCGGCAAGCGAGCGCACGATCGCCCATTGCTCCGGATTGGTGTCCTGCGCTTCATCGACCAGGATGTGGTCCGTCGCCTGGTCGAGCTTAAAGCGGATCCAGTCGCCCATGCCGGGCGTGCCGAGCAGGCGGACCGTGGCGCGGATCAGATCGTCGAAATCGACGACGCCGGCGGCGCGCTTCGCCTCGGTATAGGCCTGGGCATAAGCGCGGCCTGCTTCCAGGGCGGCGGCGAACAGGTCGGCCAAGCGCGCGCGGATGCGCAGTTCGAGCAGCTCCTTGCAGCGACCGTGCAGGCGCGAGGCGAGTTCGGCATAGCCGTCGATCGGCGGCGCCTGGCCCTTGCCGAAGGAGCGCGGATCGCCCTTGGCCGTTGCCCAGACGCTGTGCAGTTCCTCGAGCGCCAATGCCCGCTCGCCGGGAGACAGCGCGCGCCAGCGGCCGATCGCTTCGGCGCGGTCCAGACCCTTGGAGGTGCCCCAGCTTCGGTTGTGCGCGGCGACCTGGTCCAGGCTGACCAGGTCGAACAGATCGTCGCCGCACTGGCTGGCGATGTGCGCTTCTATGTCTTCGGTCGGCAGCTCGAGGGCGCGCCGGACGAACGTCGCGATATCGGTTGGAAGCTGCTCGAGCGCCTCTGGAGCGCGGGCGCAATCGCGCAAGAAGCTTTCGGCACCCTCCTCGCCTAGCCGCCGGCTGAGCGCCTGCAGATTGGCGATCAACCCCTGCCGACCGTCCCGTTCGGCGCGGGTCACGAGTTCCGCCAGCACCTGCCGCGCCAGTGCCGCCTCTTCCCGGCCCTCCAGCGGCCGCATGCCGGGCGCAAGGTCCGCTTCCAGTGGAAAGGAGGCGAGCAGCGCCTGGGCGAAACCGTGGATGGTCTGGATGCGCAAGCCGCCGCCCCGCGCATCGAGAACCCGGGCGAACAAGCCGCGGGCGCGCCGCTGCATCTCCGGCCCATGATCCTCGCCAAGCGCCATCAGCTCGGCGGCAAGCTCGGGCCCCGGCAAACGCACCCAATAGGCCAGCCGCTCGCTCAGCCGGTTCGACATCTCGGCCGCGCCGGCCTTGGTAAAAGTCAGACAGAGAATGGCCGAGGGATCGACGCCGGAGCGCAACAGCAGCCGCAGCACGCGGGCGACCAGAACCTGCGTCTTTCCAGTGCCGGCCGATGCCGAGAGCCACACCTGCTGACGCGGGTCGGACGCTGCCCGCTGTTCGTCCTTGAGAGTGGGGAGCGGGCGCATCAGCCCTGGTCCCGCCCATACCATTCGTCCAGCCGCATCAGCTGGTCGTAATCGCCATAGGGCGCATGCTCCGGGTGCAGCTTGGCAGTAAAGGGCTCGGAGCCGGTCAGCCAACGCTCGACGGCAGCCTGGAGCGTGCGTGAGGCGCGCTCGACGAACTCGTCGGTGCGGATGCGCTCGCGGGCGCCGGCGGGATCGACGGGCGAGACGATCTTGCCGAAGCCGTCATCCTTGTTGCGCGCCAGCGACCAATATTCGAACGCGCCGGGCGTCCCGGTCACCCCCTCGAAGGCGCCGTGCTCGGCCATCAGCCCGATGAGGCCCAATTGCTGAGCGTAGCCGCCGGACACCTGCTTGGCGTTGGGCGCGTTGCCGGTCTTGTAGTCGACGATCGCCAACTTGCCGTCAGGAAGCCGATCGATGCGGTCGGCGCGACCTTTCAGCGTCACGCCGTGGATCGCGAGCGTGCCCTCCTCCTCGGCCACGATGAACTTGCGCCCGGCCGCCTTCATCTCGGCCATCTCGGCGGCGATCCAGTCGATCGCTTCCATCAGCCGCGGCTCCCAAAGCGCGCGCATCAGCGGATGGGCGTCGGTCGAAGCGAGCATCGCTTCGGCGCGGGCCCGCAGCCGGGCGGGATCGCACTGATCCTCCTTCGCCCAGCATTCGAGCACATCATGCACCATGGTGCCGCGCCAGGCGGCGGTCGCGTCGGCATCAACGGGATCGAGCACGCGCAGCTGCAGCATCGCCTTTGCGTAGAAGGCGAAGGGATCGGCGTTGAGCCGGTCGAGATCAGTGACCGCGAGCTTCTTCGGCCGCTGCTCCACGGGCGGCGCCGGCTGCGGTCGGGCGGCGGGACGGGGCTCGTCGACACCGTCGAGCGCGCGCGCCCAGTCGGCGAGGCGACGCGCTCGCGGCAACCCGCCGGTCAGCGCCTCCAGCCGCAACCAGAAGCGCGACGCGACGGCCGGACCACGGGCATCGCGCCGCGCACGGGTGATCAGGACTTGCGGCGCCCCTAGAGCCCCCGCGAAACTGTGCGCAGCGAGACCGATCCGCGTCTCAAGCCCGGGCAGCCCCAGCTCTGCGCGGATGCGCGGCGCGAGCCAAGGATCGGGCGACGGCAGCGCCGGCCATGTGCCTTCGTTCAGGCCGCCGAGGATGGTCAGGTCCGCCTGCTGCAGCCGCGCCTCGATCAGACCCCAGATGAAGATGCGAGGATGGCCGCCCTGTGGCGGCCGGACCGCGACGCCGTTCATCAGTTCGCCGAGCATTGGCCCGAGTTGCGGGGGGTCGAGGCGCTGCGGGCCGTGGGCGGCATGCGCCTCCAGCCGCTCGATCAGATCGGCCGCGGCTCGTCCGGCGGCCTGCGCCCAGGCCTCGTCACCGGCGAGCCGCTCTACCGCCTGACGCAGCGCGGCGAGCCAGGCCGGGAGATCGGCGGCGCGGGCAAACTCCGCCTCCACCGGCTCCAGCAGCGGCAAGATGCGCGACCACGCCTTTGCCGCAGGCTTCTCAGGAGAGAGCTTGGCAGTCACGCCCTGGAGCCCAGGTGCCGGGCGCGGACCGCGGAGTTCCCGGTCTAGCCGGCGGACCTGATCGAGCCAGTTTTGCCGTCCCTCGCCCGCTTGCACCAGCGGATGCTTCAGCAGCGCGAGCAGGGGCACGGGCGCGAACCGTTCCGTTACCGCCTCGACGATCGCCAGCAGCAAGGTGCCGGGCGGCGTGACGGACAGCGGCACGCCGGCCGAGTCGTCCGCGTCAATGCCCCAGCGCTTCAGATGCGCGGAGACGCGCTGCGCCAGCCCTCGGTCCGGGGTGACGAGCGCAGCCGTCCGGGCGGGCGTCTCCAACGCCTCGCGCATCGCCAAGGCAATGGCCTGGGCCTCGTCGGCGGGCGTAGCGACTTCCAGCAGTTCGACACCGCTCCGATCCCGATCCTTGCGCGGTAGGTCGGTCCATTCCGTTGTGAAGCGCGCCGGCGCGAGCGCATTGGAGATGAGGCGGCTTCGGCCCGCCCGCGCGGCATGGCCGCCGCCCCAGCGCCAGCGTTGAACTTCGCCGCGGCTGACACCCATGCGGTCGAGCAGAAGCTTCAGGTGAAATTGCGGATGCGTCTCGATCGAGGGCGGCGCGCGTCCGGTGTCCGGATCATGCTGATGCGGCCCGAGCGAGGCCCATTGCTCTTCGGGCATCCCGGTGTCGAGGGCATCGAACACCACGCGGCCGCGCTCCATGAATGCGACGCTCCGGAGCAGGCGCGCAACCGCAGGCGCCGCGGTGGACACGCCGGCCGCGATGACGAAGCCGGGCGGCGGTTCGCTGCGCCAGCGCTTGGCGACGCGCTCCAGCAGCCGATTCCGGCGCTCGGTGAGGTCGACACGCCCCAGTCGCGCGAGCTCGGCCGGCCAGCGGCTCAGCACCAGTTCGAGCAAACGGAGCGAACGCGCCCAATGCTCGGTCAAGTCGCCAACGTCGATCGTGCGCAGCCGGGCCGGATCGACGCCCTCGACATGAAGCTGGTCGAGCGTGCGGGCGAGATCGGCCGCGAGCCGCATCGCTTCGCCGCCATTGGTGCCGCCCGCATCCTCGATCAGACGCGCCAGGATCAGCTGGCGCTGCAGCGGCTCGACGGCCGGCAGGATCGCTTCCTCGCCGATCGGATCGAGCAAGGCGCCGAGCCGCTCGTCTAGCTCCGGATCGCCGATGGCGACGAGGCGGGGCAGCAGCAGCCCGCCTGCGGCGCGGCGCACGAAAGCGTCCTGGATGGCACGCGCCGCCCGGTTGTTGGGAACCAGGATCAGGCCGCGGGCGAGTTGCATCCGGTCTCGCCCTTCCCGCGCCATCAGCCCGGCCGCGAGCGCCTCGGCGAAAGAACGGTGCGGCGGGATGGTGTAGACGGAGGGGCGGCTCACAGGATCAGCCTAGATAGCCTCTTGTGCAGCGTCATCCCCAACTTGGTCCCAATTGGGACTTGTCCCCAGCTTCCTATTCGTGGCGCAGCATCTCTTCGGTGCGCTTGACCGCGGGCGGGGTGCCGACGTCGAACCACAGGCCGTTATGGACCAGCCCGAAGGCACGGCCGGCGGCGATCGCGCGATCCCACAGGATGTTGAGCGAGAACGGCTCCGCCTTTGCGCCCTCGAACAGTCGCTTGGAGACGATCTGGACTCCTGTGAACACGAACGGTGCGATCCGACCAGGCTTGCGGCGACTCAACCGCCCTGCTCCATCCATGTGGAAGTCGCCCGGCCCATTGTGGCAGTTGGCACGGGCGAGCGGCACGAGCAGCAGCAGTGCGTCCATGTTCCCATCGTCCCAGCGCGCGGCGAGCGAGCGGATCGAGTCCGCAGGGCCGTCTACCCAAAGATTGTCGCTGTTGACGACCAGAAAGGGATCGTCGCCGATCAGCGGCAGCGCATGGACCAGGCCACCGCCGGTCTCGAGCAGCTGCGCACGCTCATCCGACACAGCGACTTCAATGCCTTGAACCCGCCTTTTCAGATGGGCTTCGAGAGCGTCGGCAAGATAATGGACGTTGACGACGGCGCGCTTCACCCCTGCCGCGCGGAGCCGGTCAAAGGCGTGGTCAAGCAGTGCCTTGCCGGCGACTTCGACGAGCGGCTTGGGACGGGTCGCGGTCAGCGGCCGCATGCGCTTGCCAAGACCCGCCGCCAGCACCATCGCAGTGTCGAGCGGCGGCGCGGCCGGTTGCGGACGCAGTGCAAGCGGCTTCTTGTATCGGCTCATGCGAGGCGGGCGCCGCCACGCTGATGCGCAGGGATGTGCGCGTCGAACCAGGCCTTGACCGGCGCCAGCGCAGGCTGCTCCAGATCGCGCTCCAGATAGGCCCACACGCGCGGCAGATAACTCAGGTAACGCGGCTTGCCGTCGCGCTTCCACAATCGCGTGAAGATGCCGACGATCTTCGCGTTCCGCTGCGCACCGAGCAGCCAATAGGCGTCGAGGAAGCCGCCCCCCGGCCGAGCTGTCTCGAGATAGCGCTGCAGCATGTCTGCCTCGATCGCCTCGGGCACGTCGCGGCGTGCGTCCTGCAGGAGCGAGACCAGATCATAGGCGGGATGACCGGCAAGCGCGTCCTGGAAATCCAGCAGGCCGAGGCCGTCCACCCCGTCCCGCCCCTCGATGAGCATGATGTTCTCCGCGTGATAATCGCGAAGCACCGTCACCGAGCGGTCCTGGAGCAACGGCGCGAGCGCCTCCCGCCAGGCGGCGCGATAGCTCTCGTCCTCTACCTGCAGGCCGAGAGCGGGCGCATACCATTCGGTGAGCAGCGACGCCTCGCGCAGATATTCGCGCTCGTCATAGGGCGGCAGGTCGGCGGCGGGGTGACGGTGCAGCCGTGCGAGCAGGTCAACCGCATCGGCATAGATGCGCAGCTCGGCTTCGGGGGCGGCGTCGATTACTTCGCGCATACGGGCGTCGCCGAAGTCCTCGAGCAGGACCAGCCCGTGCCGGAGATCGGCGGCGAGCGTGCGGGGCGCCGAAAAGCCGAGCGCGATCAGATGCTCGGCCACGGTGAGGAACGGCCGCGGGTCTTCGTGCGGGGGCGGTGCATCCATCAGCACGGCGCGTCTTCCGGGCGCCAACACCCGGAAATAGCGGCGGAAGGACGCATCGCCCGCCAGCGGCAATATCTCGGCATCATCCCAGCCCGCGCCCTTCAGAAACTCGGGAGCGGCGGCCGGAGGAGTCATATCGGGGGCCATCGCGCCTCCCATGACGGCGGCACTTCGGCTGTCAAGCGCCGCCCGCCCTGCGGCGCCTCTTCGAAGCGCAGGCGCAGCGCATTCTCCCACCAGGATGCGCCGAGCCGTTCCGGCCACTCGACCAGCAGCAGATGATCACGGCGGAGTTCATCGAGGCCCAGTTCCTCGGCCTCCTCCGGTTCGTTCAGCCGGTATAGATCGATATGCGCAACCGGCAGCCGCGTTTCGGGCGGCGCATAGGTCTGCACGATCGCGAAGGTGGGGCTCGGCGCTTCGCCGGGCAGCCCCAATGCCGCGAGCAGGCCGCGGGCGAGCGTCGTCTTGCCCGCCCCCAAGCCGCCCGACAAAGTGATCACGTCGCCAGCGCGGACCCGTCCGGCGAGAGTCGCGCCCAGGCGCAACGTCGCTGCCTCGTCGGCCAGTTCCATGTCAGCGGCGGGGGAGTTCGACAGTGACGGCGGTGCCCTGGCCGGGCTCGGATACGAGCGTCAGCGTCCCGCCATGCGCCTCAACCCATTGACGCGCGAGCGGCAGGCCGAGGCCGAGCGAAGATCCCCGGTCCCGCGCCTCGCTGGTACGGCTGAAGCGATCGAAGGCGCGCGCCTGCTCCTTTAGCGTCATGCCGGGACCATTGTCAGAGATCACCATTCGCGCCATTCCCTCGCTGCCCTCGCCATGCAGCAGCACGCGCCCGCCCGGAGGCGTGAAGCGCACCGCATTGCCGAGCAGATTGTCGAGCACTTGCCGCAGCCGGCGAGAGTCGCCGGTAACGCTGCCGAGGCTCTTGTCGAGCTCCACCGCCAGCTGGATCGACTTCTCGGCAGCCGCGGCGTCGACAGCCTTGGCCGCTTCGCGCGCGATCCGGCGCAGATCGACCGAGCGGTTCTCCAGCGGCAGTGCGCCCGCCTGGCTCTGGGTCAAGTCGAGGACATGGTCGATGAGCGTGCTCAACCGGGCAACCGATTCGAGGATGGCCTCGACATATTCGCCGGCGGTGGGCGTCAGCGGTCCCGCATAGCCGCCAGACAACATCTCGGCGAAACCGCCGATCGAGGTCAGCGGCGTGCGCAGCTCGTAGCTCATATTGGCGACAAAGGCGGTCTTGACCCGGTCGGCTTCTTCCAGCGCCTCGTTGCGGTCGCGCAGCACGGCCTCGATGCGGCGGCTGTCGCTGATGTCCAGCATCGTGAAGAGCGCATTCCCGTCCGGCAACGGCACCGCCGCAAATTCGTAATGGCGGCCATTTTTCAGAGCGACACGGCCGTTGCGCTGCTTGCGCTCCTGCGTTGCCACGCGCACCAACTCGCGGATCACGGCGGCACGGGAGGGGTTGGTCAGCTGGCGCGAAGCCGCGTCGGCAAGTGCATCGACCCGCGGGTGGCTGTTCAGGAACTCGTCTTCCAATTCCCACGTGTCGCGGAATTTCTGGTTCCAGAGCTGAAGCCGGCCGTCGGCCGCGAACACGCCGACTGCTTCGAACAGATGCTCGAACGTCGCGGCCCGCACCCGCAGCAGCGTGTCGCGGGCGCTGGCGAGGGAGACCTGCTCCGTCCGATCCTCGAAAATGGTGAGCAGCCCGCCATCGGGCAGCGGCTGCGCGACAACGCGAAGATGGGTGCCGCCGGGCAGCATCCAATTTTCTTCCTGTCCCTCAGACGCGCTGATGAACCAGCCGCGGCGCTCATCGCGCCAGGCGCGGAAGTCGCGCGCTTCCGGCACCCGGTTCGCCTCACGCATGCGGTCGAGCACGCGCTCGAACTCCGGACCCTCCGCCAGCCATTCCGGCTTCATCGAGAAGAGGCGCATGAACGCCTGGTTGTAAAAGCTCAGCGACCGGTCTGCCTCGAACTGGGCGACGCCGGCGGAGAGCCGGTCGAGCAGATCGCGTTGCGCCTCGGCGAAGCGCTTAAAGGCGGCGCGGGCCTGCTCCAGCTCCTCGACGTCGATCGCGTATCCCGCGACGCCGGCATCGCCGAGCGGCACGTCTACCACCTGCAGGCTGCGCCGTTCTCCCGCGATCGTCGCCGGCAGCACCCGCGAGCGGGTCTGGCCGCTTTCGCGCGCGGCTGCCGCAGCAGCGATCGGGTTACGGCCTGGCGCCGCCTCGACCAGTTCCAGCCCGCGCTGGATGACGTCGGCGGCGCTGGCGCCTTCGACGGCGCGTACATAGGCGCTGTTGACCAGCGACAGCCGCAGGTCAGGGCCGCGGTGCCACATCGGGATCGGCGAGGCCTCGATCAAGCCGGACAGCGCTTCGAACGCCTGGGCGAGACGATCCGCTTCCTCCGTCAGCCGCGCCATTTCCGAGCGGATTTCGGTCGCGTCGAACAGATACATGACGACCGCGCCGTCGAAGCCCAGCGCCGCGGGAGCCGGGCCGCCCCGGATGGTGAGCGTACGGGACGAGCCTTGCGGCTTCACGACCCGATAGAAGCCGCTCGCAGCCGCTCGCGCCGTGGCTACGTCCTGCCGCAGAAGGGCAAGGTCGGCCTCGCTGAAGCCGCCATCGGATCGCGAGAGATCGCCAAGCTCACGTGGAGGATCGATCAGGCCGAGCCAGTCCGCCAGCCGATCAGATGCGTCGATCCGGTCGTCCAATCCGACGATGACAACCAGTGCCGGCGCGGAGTCGAGCAGCGCCTGCAGTCGGGCGCTGCGCTCCTCCGCCGCCTGCGCGCCGCGACGAAGCTGGAGCCCGGTGATGAGCGCCCAGGCAGCGCCGCCGAGCCACAGCGCCAGCAAGACGCCGACGATCAGAGCCATGAGAGGGGAGAGTTCGACCACCTCCGCTCAGCATAGCCTAGTCATGGCCGTGGCCGAAACCCTGGCTAGCGCTTCCTGCCCCGCGGGTGCCGCCGGACCCTTCCCACCAATAAGGCTGCCGGGTGCGCGTCCCGGTCACGACTTCGTTCATCGTCATCGGATCGTACATCCGGCCGCCAAGCATCACCCGGTGCACCTTTTCGGTGTTGCGGATGTCCTGGGTCGGATCGGCATCGAGCACGACCAGGTCTGCGAGCTTGCCCGGCTCAAGCGAGCCGACATCGCGGTCATAGCCAAGCGACCTGGCCGGATCGATCGTGCCGGCCCTGAGCGCCTCGACCGGCGACCAGCCGCCGCGTGCGAAGCTCCACATCTCCCAATGCGGCCCGAGCCCGGCCTGCTGCCCATGCGCGCCGATCGAGACCAACACGCCCTTGTCGGCCAGCTTCTTCGACTCGCGCGCGCTGTCGTCATCGACATAGTCCTCATCGGGCGCGATCTCACGGCGGGCATTGTCGGCGGCAAGCGTCGCGGGCGGAATATGCCGGGTCAGGATGGGGTGGCGAAACACGTCGGTGTGCGAGCGCCAATAAGGATCGCCAGCCGGGCCGCCGAAGGTGACCACCAGCGTTGGTGTGTAATTGGTCTTCGACTGGGTCCAGAGCTGGACGAGATCGTCGTAAAAGACCCGGAGTGGTATGTTGTGCTCAATGGTTGCATTGCCGTCTTGGATCAGCGTCACGCCCTGGGTGAACAGCGAGCCGCCTTCCGGCACCACCTCCATGCCCTCGCGCTGGGCTGCCGCGACGACCATCTGCCGCTGCTCGCGCCGGGGCTGGTTATAATTCTTCACGCTCATCGCGCCTTGCGCCTTCAGGCGCCGGACATGGGCGATCGCATCGTCGAAGCTGTTGATGTCGGCATAGGTGCCGGCCGCCTTCGCGCCATAGATGATCTCGCCGGTCGAGAAGATGCGCGGCGCGACGATCTTGCCGGCGCGCTGCATTTCCGAGGCGGCGAAGATGACCGACGCTTGGGCGGACGGGTCGTGGATCGTCGTCGTGCCCATCGCCAGATTCGCGAGCGACGACCAATTCTGCTGCGGCACCATGCCGTCCGTGCCCTGCGGCCCATGGGCATGGGCGTCGACCAGGCCGGGAATGATCGTCTTGCCGGCGAGATCGACGGTACGGGCGCCGGCCGGGATCTGCATCGAGGCGCGCGGTCCGACGGCGACGATGCGGTCGCCGCGGACGACGATCACGCCATCGTCGATGATGCCGCCGTCCCGGTTCGCCATGGTGACGATCCGCGCGCCGGTGAGCGCTACCGTTCCGCTAGGTTTGTCGGCAGCAACCTCCATCGCCAGTGACACGCCGGTGCGGGGCGGCTGGAACTTGGGCGCGTTCTCGCCCGCCGGTGCGCTCGGGAAGAATGCGTCGGCGGTGGCGGTGTAGAGCGTCGGCCCGAGGCTCCAGTGGAGCTTCCGCCCGCGATCGGACCAATGAATGAAATCGGCGCCATCTGAACTGACACGCGTGACGGGCAGCGGGCCGCCCTTCGGATCGGCCGACACGTCCTGCGTGCCCGGCATCAGCGGCATCACGAATGCCTGATAATTCTGGCGGAAGGCAAGCAAGCGCCCGTCCGGCGACACATCGAAGTCGTTGACCAGCTCGCCGGTCGAGTGGACCCGCTTGGCCTCGCCGTTCAGGTCGGTCGAGACCAGCTGTCGCTTGCCCTGCGCCGTTATGACCATGAACAGGCGGTCGTTCGACGCGCCGAACTGGGGCGAAACGCCGTCTTTCGCCACCCTCGCCGGCACGCCGCCGCTTGCCGCGACACGGTAGACGCCCGGGCTCTCCGACCATTGGTCGGACGTCAGATACCCACCTGAGCGGCGCTCAAAGACGATGGTTCGGCCATCCGGCGAAAAGGCGGGGTTGGCATAATGACCGGGCTGCTGTGTAACGTCGCGCGGCGATCCGCCATTGGCACCGACCGTGCGCAGCCGGCCAAGCCCCTGATCCGTCCAGTCCACATAGGCGATTGTCTTGCCATCGCGCGACCAGGCGGGATGAAGTTCGAAGCTGTCTCCGTTGCCGCTGGTCAGCCGCCGCGCGGCGCCGCCCGCCATCGGCTTGATCCAGAGCTTGCCGAGAGTCTCGAACACGACCTGGCGGCCGTCCGGCGACACCGCCGCCCATCGCGGGATCTTTGTCGTGAAGCGGTCCGGTGCGACTTCGACTCTGGGGTGCAGCGCATCTGCGACGACGCGGGTGTCGTTCACACGGAAAGGGATTTCGGCAGCGCCGGAGCCGTCCGCGTTCACGCGCCGGATCTTGCCTCCGGCCCAGAACAGCACCGATCGGCCGTCCGGCGTCCACGACATGTTCGGATAGACACCAGTGACCGCCCAGGTCTCCTGCACGTCCTGGTCGAGCGCATCGTAGATCTTGCGCTCCTCGCCCGAGGCGAGGTCCTTCACATAGAGCTTGGACCTGGTGCGCTCGCGGCGCACGAAGGCGATCTTCCTGCCGTCCGGCGAGGGCGTCGGCCGCACCGACCCGCCCGCCCCTCGGGCTACCGTCGCCGTCTCGCCGGTCTCAAGATCATATCGCTCTATATGGAACAGGTCGGTGTTGGAGTTCTGGGCATATTCGAAGATCGGCCCAGGCGTGACGTTGCGCGTGAAATAGACGCTCTTGCCGTCCGGCGCGAAGATCGGCTCGCCCAGCTCTTTCTGATGCTGCTCGTTCGGCCGCTTGACCAGCGGCACGCCGCCGCCGCCCGAGACATGGTACATCCACACTTCGCCGGTGCCGAGCGAGCGGCCGGTGGTGAAATGCTTTTTGGCGACAATGAAGCGGCCGTCCGGGCTCCAGCTCGGCTGGTTGAGAAGCCGGAAATCCTCCTTGGTGACCTGGCGCTTGTCGGACCCGTCCACATTCATGATCCAGACGTTATCGCCGCCGGCACGATCCGAGACGAAGGCAATCCGTCGCCCGTCGGGTGAGAAGCGCGGTTGATGCTCGAAGGCGAGCCCTTCCGCGATCCGTGTCGGCGTACCGCCCCCAATCGGCATCGTGTAGATGTCGCCGAGCAGGTCGAAGGCGATGGTGCGCCCGTCCGGCGACACGTCGACATTCATCCAGCTGCCTTCGGCGACGTTGATCGGCACCTGACGCAGCGTCAGCCCCGGAGGCGCATTCACATCCCATTTGTCTGGCTTGGCGGGCGTCGAGGCGGGCGCATTGGCGCGGGCGGGCGTCTGCGCCGTGCTGCGCTGCTCGGGATTCAGGACCTGGTTTTCGGGCGCCTGGCTATTCTCGACCGGCTGAGGCGGCGTCGGCGCCTGCGCGACAGCCGCAGTGGACGCCAGCAAGCCTGCCAGCAGCGCAATCTTCTTCATGGAGCATCCTCAAGATTCTGTTCTTGAGGAACGCTCTAGGGGTGAAGGCACCCGCCCCACAAGAGATGGGCGATTGCCATAGGAATTCTGTATTGGCGACTCTTGCCCGCACAGGTCCCATGCGCATATCTATGCGCACATGGGTACACGCCTGAAGCGAGCCACAAATGTTTCCTTAAACGCCGAGCTGATCGAGGAAGCTCGCATTTTGGGGATTAGCTTGTCCCGTGCATGCGAAGCCGGGCTTGTTGCCGAGATTCGGCAGGCGAAGGCCGCCCGCTGGCTCGCGGAAAATGGCAAGGCGCTCGACGCATCCAACGCCTGGGCAGAGGCCAAGGGGCTGCCTTTGGCGCATCACCGCCTGTTTTGATGGCGCGGTTTGATTATCATCGGAGCGAAAGCGGCGGCTATGTTCTGGATTGCCAAGCCGATCTGCTTAGTCATCTGAACACGCGGTTGGTTGTTCCTCTGATCCTGCTCGCAGAGGCTCCGACGCCGGCAGCACGGCTGAACCCGGTTTTTGTGGTCGATGGGGAGCAAATGGTCATGGTGACGCAGTTCGCGTCAGCCATGTTCGTCAAGCAGTTGGGACCGCCCTTGGGATCGCTGGGCATCCATGACCGCATGATCATGGATGCCCTCGATATGCTGCAGACCGGCTTCTGAGCCGCCTCAGTAGCGGTAATGGTCCGGCTTGAACGGGCCTTCAGTGGAGACACCGATATAGTCGGCCTGCTTCTTGGTAAGCTTGGTGAGCTTCACGCCGAGCTTTTCCAGGTGGAGCATCGCGACCTTCTCGTCGAGATGCTTCGGCAGGACATAGACCTCGTTCTTGTAGTTAGCGTGGTTCTTCCACAGCTCAATCTGCGCGATCGTCTGGTTGGTGAAGCTCGACGACATCACGAAGGACGGGTGGCCCGTGGCATTCCCCAGGTTCACGAGCCGCCCCTTCGACAGCACGATGATCTTCTTGCCGTCCGGGAACTCGACCTCGTCGACCTGCGGCTTGATCTCGGTCCACTTCATATTGGCGAGCGCGCCGATCTGGATCTCGCTGTCGAAGTGACCGATGTTGCAGACGATCGCCATGTTCTTCATGTCGCGCATGTGATCGAGGGTGATCACGTCGGCGTTGCCCGTGGCGGTCACGAAGATGTCGGCGCGCTTGGTCGCCTCCTCCATGGTGACGACTTCATAGCCTTCCATCGCGGCCTGGAGCGCGCAGATCGGGTCGATCTCCGTCACCAGCACGCGGGCGCCGCCGTTGCGCAGCGAGGCGGCCGAGCCCTTGCCGACATCGCCGAAGCCGGCGACGCAAGCGACCTTCCCGGCCAGCATCACATCGGTCGCGCGGCGGATCGCGTCGACCAGCGATTCCTTGCAGCCATAGAGATTGTCGAACTTCGACTTGGTCACGCTGTCGTTGACGTTGATCGCCGGGAAGGGAAGCTTCCCCTTCTTGGCCAAGTCATAGAGACGGTGAACGCCGGTGGTGGTCTCCTCAGACACGCCCCTGATGTTCTGGACGGTCTTGGTGAGGTAGCCCGGACGCTCCGCCAGGAAGCGCTTAAGCGTCGCGACGAAGATTTCCTCTTCCTCGTTGGTCGGCTCGAACAGCTCCTCACCGGCCTCGACGCGCGCGCCCCACAGCGCGAACATCGTCGCATCGCCGCCATCGTCCAGGATCATATTGCAGGTCTGGTCCTGCCCCCAGTCGAAGATGCGGACGACGTAATCCCAATATTCCTCGAGCGTTTCGCCCTTGACGGCGAACACCGGAACGCCGGTCGCGGCGATTGCGGCGGCGGCGTGATCCTGGGTGGAGAAGATGTTGCAGCTAGCCCAGCGGACCTGCGCGCCCAAGGCCGTCAGCGTCTCGATGAGCACGGCAGTCTGGATCGTCATGTGCAGCGAGCCAGTGATGCGCGCGCCCTTCAGCGGCTGCTCCGCGCCATACTCCTCGCGCAGCGCCATTAGGCCGGGCATCTCGGTTTCCGCGATCTCGATCTCCTTGCGGCCAAAGGCGGCGAGGTTCAGATCGGCGACGACATAGTCTTGGGGTTGGGCAAGGGTGGCCACTGCGAAATCTCCGGCTCAACAAAAGCGGCCGTCCGCGGGAAAGCAGACGGCCGTGATGGAGAGCCTTTAGCGTCGCAGCGTCGCCAAGGCAAATATAAAGATATCTTTATATGCGGATTAGCGCCGCGCGGCGATGGTGATCGGAGCGCCGCCGCCGACGCAGCGATCACCCTGCACCGTCGGAGTCATCTGCACCATATCGGCCAGTTCGCTGAGCGCGACGGGAGAGCCTTTCGCGACCAGCGCCATCTCGACCAGCGCAGCCACATCGTCGCAGCCGAGATCGCCGGTGCCGGCGCCATAGCGATTGGCGACGGTGGTCATATAGTTGTCATAGGCGTTGAGCGCGCCGCGCTCGCCGAACTCGGCGGCGAAATGGCTCTTCAGCGTCGCATTGGCCTTCAACAGCGCCGGGCGGCTGGCGACCACGAAGCGGTTATAGTCCTCGACGAAATCGGCGTTGGTCTTGCGGCAGCGCAGCGCCTGAACCATCAGCATGGTGTCGAGCTCGCGAACCTGAGCGGCTTCATAGGCGGCGTCGCTCCAGCACGCGGCAGTGGCCGAACCGGTGCACAGGGCGGCGGCGGCGGCGGCAGTGAGCGCTTTGATGACGATCTTCATCTCTGTTCCCCGGACAGAGCCGCAACGGTGCGGCCTGGGGCGACCATGGCTCGCCAGGCTTGAGCAGCGCGTTGCCGAAACTGGTTAACGCCGGACAAAGAACTCAGCCTGCCGCCCGCTCTAACAGAAGCAGCTCGGTTCCCTTGTAAGGCTGGCGGTCGAAAACGCGGTAACCGAGGGCTTCTGCGGTGCGGATCGAGGGCGCGTTTTCCGGATCAATCATGCAGACGGTGCGCGGCCAGCTATAAAGCGACTCCCCCCAGCGCAGGGCAGCGAGCATCGCCTCGCGCGCATAGCCCTTGCCGTGCCCCAGGGGCAGCAACACCCAGCCAGCTTCCGGCGCCGAATCGAAGCGCTCACCCAGGCCCCGCCGCCCTTCGAACAAGCCGACATCGCCGATGAACTTGCCCGTCTCCAGCTCCTCGACCGCCCACAATCCATGGCCGTTCACCGCCCAATGGCCGACATAGCGCAGGAGCCGGTTCCAACTGTCCTCGGGAGCGACGGGGTTGCCGCCGAAATGACGCACGACAACCGGGTCCTGCCACATAGCAAGGAGTTGGTCGGCATCATCACGCCGATGCGGGCGCATGCGCAGGCGCTGGGTGCGGAGTTCTGGTGCGGCAACGATCTTCATAACCGCTCTCTAGCCCATCGTCATTCCCGCGAAAGCGGGAACCCAGCTGGCCCCCCCCTTGCGCGGGGGTGACGAAAGGAAGGGGAACTCCTAAACAGCGCGCATCCGATTCCCGGAGCTTCCATGACGCGCATCGCCATCGCCTCGGATCATGCTGCCTACGATCTGAAGATCGCGCTGGCTGCGTGGCTGCGCGAGCAGGGGCATGAGGTGAACGACTTGGGCACCCACTCCGGCGCCTCGGTCGACTATCCCGATTACGGCGCGCGCATCGCCCGCACGATGGAAGCGGGCGAAGCCGATCGCGGCATCGCGCTATGCGGCTCAGGCATCGGCATTTCGATCGCGGTCAACCGCAGCCGTGCCTGCCGGTGTGCGCTCGTCTCCGAACCGCTCTCCGCCCGCCTTGCGCGCGAGCATAACGATGCCAATGTGCTGGCCCTTGGCGCCCGCCTGGTCGGGCCCGAAATGGCCCGCGCCTGCATCGAAACCTTCCTTTCCACCGAGTTCCTCGGCGGCCGTCACCAAGGCCGAGTCGAGAAGCTCTCCGCCACGGAGCCCGCATGAGCACCAATCCCCAAATGCTGCACGATGTGCAGTTCGACGGGTTCTTCACCCGCGAACTGGCCGAGGCCGATCCGGAGGTCTTTGCCGGCCTGACCCACGAGATCGAACGGGAACGCTACCAGATTGAGCTGATCGCGTCGGAGAATATCGTCTCCAAAGCCGTGCTGCAGGCGCTCGGATCGGTGTTCACGAACAAATATGCCGAAGGCTATCCGGGCAAGCGCTATTATCAGGGCTGCGCGCCGTCCGACGAGGTGGAGACGCTTGCGATCGAACGGGCCAAGCAGCTGTTCGGCTGCGGCTATGCCAATGTCCAGCCGCATTCCGGCGCCCAGGCTAATGGCGCCGTGATGCTGGCGCTGACCAAGCCGGGCGACACGATCCTGGGCATGAGCCTCGATGCCGGCGGACACCTCACCCATGGCGCCAAGGCTGCGATGTCGGGCAAATGGTTCAACGCCGTGCAATATGGCGTGAAGCCGGACGATCACCTGATCGACTTCGACCAGGTTCGCGACCTCGCGAAACAGCACAGTCCCAGGCTGATCATCGCCGGCGGCTCGGCCTATCCGCGCGTGATTGACTTCGCCCAGTTCCGCGCGATCGCGGACGAGGTCGGCGCCTTGTTCATGGTCGACATGGCCCATTTCGCCGGCATCGTGGCGGGCGGGCTCCACCCCTCCCCCTTCGAGCATGCGCATGTGGTGACGACGACCACTCACAAGACCCTGCGCGGCCCACGCGGCGGCGCCATCTTCACCAATCACGAGGACATCGCGAAGAAGATAAACTCGGCGGTCTTCCCGGGCGTGCAAGGTGGCCCGCTGATGCACGTCATCGCGGCGAAGGCAGTGGCGTTCGGCGAGGCGCTGCGGCCGGACTATCGCAGCTACATCGCCGCCGTCGTCGAGAATGCGAAGGTGCTTGCGAGCCGCCTGAAGGAGCGTGGCGCCGACCTGGTCGCGGGCGGGACCGACACCCATCTGGCGCTGGTCGATCTGCGTCCGTTGGGCGTCACCGGCCGCGATGCGGACGAGGCGCTCGAGCGCGCCGCCATCACCTGCAACAAGAACGGCATTCCGTTCGATCCCCTGCCTCCGGTCAAGACCAGCGGCATCCGCGTCGGCTCGCCCGCCGGAACGACGCGCGGCTTCGGTCCGGCCGAGTTCCGCGAGATCGGCGACATGATCGCCGACGTGCTCGAAGGGCTGCGCCAGAAGGGCGAGCATGGCGATGCTGCGGTCGAGGCCGGAGTGCGGCAGCGCGTCCGGGCGCTGTGCGAGCGCTTCCCCATCTATCCGGAGCTCTGACCGATGGACCTGAAACGACGCCCGGACGGCAGCCTGTCCCCCGACGCGAAGAAAATCGCGACCTGGGCCGCAGTCGGGGCGGTGGTCGGGATTCCACTGCCCTTCGTCAGCTTCGTCGGAGGCGCCGTAATCGGCGGGGCTATCGCTGCCTATCGCATCCACAAGGGACAAGGCTGAATTGCGCTGCCCTTATTGCGGACACGAAGACAGCCAGGTCAAGGACAGCCGCCCGACCGATGACGGCGCGGCGATCCGCCGCCGACGCCAGTGCGAAGGCTGCGCCGCCCGCTTCACGACGTTCGAGCGCATCCAGCTGCGCGAATTGACGGTTGTGAAGAGCGAGGACCGGCGCGAGCCATTCGACCGCGACAAGCTCGCCCGCTCCGTCGCCATCGCTTGCCGCAAGCGCCCGATCGAGCCGGTCCGCATTGAGCGGCTCATCAGCGGCATCCAGCGCCAGCTCGAAACGAGCGGCGAAAGCGAGGTCACGTCCAAGCAGATTGGCGAGCTGGTCATGGACGGCCTCCGTGGCCTCGATAGCGTCGCCTATATCCGCTTCGCCAGCGTCTATAAGGAGTTCGCCGAGGCGCGCGATTTCCGGGAGTTCGCGGGGACGGTAGCGGAGGGGGGCGAGAACTGAGCCTTCCCCTCGCCGTTCGTCCCGAGTAGCCGTCGAGTAGGAGCGTAAGCTCCGTATCGAGACGACGTATCGAGGGATTGCGTGGCCTTTTACGCCTATATGCTCCGGTGTTCAGACGGACGCTACTATACTGGTCATACCGAGAATCTCGAACAGCGCCTCATGCAGCATGATGCTGGTACCTTCGGCGGCTGGACGAGCAAGCACCGTCCGGTGGATCTTGTATGGTCTGAGAGCTTCTCGACCCGAGAGGAAGCCCTTTCCGCCGAACTTCAGATCAAGAACTGGTCGCAAGCGAAGAAGCAGGCTCTGATCCGAGGCGATTGGCATGGCGTATCTGAGTCGGCCAAAAAGCGCTTCCCGGGGGCGAGCATCCCTCGATACGCCGTCTCGACAAGCTCGACGGCTACTCGGGACGAACGTGTCCCAGAGCCACCTCCGCCACCCATCATCGTCCTCGTCCGCCCGCAGCTCGGAGAGAATATCGGCAAAGCGGCGCGCGCGATGCTCAACTTCGGGCTGACCGAGTTGCGTCTGGTTGCCCCGAGAGATGGATGGCCGAATCCATCTGCGGGTCCGGCGGCGTCGGGCGCAGATATCGTACTCGAACGCGCGCGGGTGTTCAGCAGCACGGCCGAAGCCGTCGCGGACTGTGCGCAAGTCTATGCCACGACGGTGCGAAAGCGCGGCGTCACCAAGCCGGTGTTCACGCCGGAACAGGCCGCGACCGCCATTCACCGCGATCCGGGCCAAAGTGCGATCCTGTTCGGCGCCGAGCGGTCGGGGCTGGAGACGGATGACGTCGCGCTAGCCCGCGCCATCGTCACAGTGCCGATCAATCCGGACTTCGGATCGCTGAACCTGGCCCAGGCCGTGATCCTGCTCGCTTATGAATGGTCGAAGCAGGCCGATCTAGTCCAACCGACGGCCGGCGATGAGCTGCCGCCCGCGCCGCAGGAAGAGCTCGAGGGCCTCATCGGCCATCTCGACGCATTGCTGGCGCCGACGGGTTACTTCCTCCCGCCAGAGCGCGCCGGTGCGACCCGCCGGACGCTGCGCGGAGTGCTCACCAAGCCGGGCTGGAACAGCCTGGAGATTCGCACGCTACGGGGCGTTCTGAGTGCGCTCGGCAGGGGCCGATCGGCCGGCTAAATAGTTCGAGACGCGATATTCTCGCTTCGCGCGTTTCATGGTAGAATGGCTGTTGGAAGAAGCTTGATATTAGGGGAAGACATGTCGTTCAGCGCTCTTTTTGCGGCCCTCCTTCTCGCGGGACCCAGCACGACGGAAGCACCGGCGCAGGCGGCCGAGAAGCCGAAGAATGAGGACAAGGTTATCTGTCGGATCGACATCGAGACCGGCTCGCTCGCCAAGCGGACTAAGCTGTGCCTCACCAAGCGCGAATGGGCACGGGTGCGCGAAGATGCGAGAAACAACTATGATCGCATGAACCCGCATATCGGGGTGGTGCAGGGCAACTAACAATCTTGACCTTGGTCGGGCGCTCGTCTAGGCGCCCGCCTTCGCAATCGGCCCCGCACTCCGGTGAAGCGGCGGCCCTGCCCCATGTTCGCGTGGCAAGCAGGCGAGACCGGGCATAACGTCAAAAGCGATTGAAAGGTAAGACATGTCGAAGCGCCATAGCGCCAAGCACAAACTCGACCGCCGCATGGGCGAGAATATCTGGGGCCGTCCGAAGTCCCCGGTTAACAAGCGCGAATATGGTCCCGGCCAGCACGGCCAGCGCCGCAAGGGCAAGATGTCGGATTTCGGCCTGCAGCTCCGCGCCAAGCAGAAGCTGAAGGGCTATTACGGCGACGTCACCGAGAAGCAGTTCAAGAAGGCTTACGAGGAAGCGTCGCGCATGAAGGGCGACACTTCGCAGAACCTGATCGGCCTGCTCGAGCAGCGGCTGGACATGATCGTCTATCGCGCCAAGTTCGCGCCGACGATCTGGGCGGCCCGCCAGCTGGTCAGCCACGGCCATGTCCGCGTCAACGGCGTTAAGTGCAACATCGCGTCGCGCCGCTGCTATGTCGGCGACGAGATTTCGCTGTCGAACAAGGCGCAGGAAATGGCGCTGGTGCTGGAAGCCCAGAGCCTCGCCGAGCGCGACATTCCCGATTATGTCGCCATGGACGGCACCGCCAAGGCGACTTTCGTCCGCGTGCCGACGCTGGACGAGGTGCCCTATCCGGTGAAGATGGAGCCGAACCTGGTCGTCGAGTTCTACTCGCGCTAAGCGTTCAGCCCAACTACAAGAGCAAGAAGGGCGGCCCTCGGGCCGCCCTTTTTCTTTACTTCAGCCCCATGCTCGCCCGCAGGAACGCCTCGCTCTTGCCCAGCATGTCGGCACGCACGGCACTGTCCGGCAGGCTGTGGTCGAGCTTCGGGTAGATAGTCAGCTGCACGGTTTTGCCGGCGGCACGAAGTCTGTCTTCCATCAGACGCGACGCTTGCACGTTGACGTTCCGGTCGACATCGCCGTGAAAGAGCATGACGGGCGCCTTGATCGCCGCCGCATTCTGGGCGGGTGAGCCCTCCTTCAAATGCGGCCCCGATCCGATGAAGTCGCGGATCACGCGCTGCGCCGATGTATTCGTATAATCCTGTTTGAGAGCGACGAGATCGGTGACAGGCGCAATCGCAACGATCGCCTTGAACAAGTCGGATGCGACCACGCCAGACTGGAGCGCTGCATAGCCACCGTAAGACCAGCCGACGATCGCCAGCTTGGCGGGATCGGCAATCCCTTGCGAGACCAGCCAACGGCCGCTGTCGGTCACGTCGCCAATGGCGATCTTCCACGACTTGAAGCCGTTTTCCTGGAACCACTGCTCCCCATAGCCTGATGAGCCGCGGAAGTTCGGCTGAAGCACCGCATAGCCCTTGTGCGCATAATATTGCGCGAGCCAGTCAAAGCCCCACTCGTCGCGCGACTGCGGGCCGCCGTGCGGCATGACGATTGCCGGCAGCCCTTTGCCCGACGAGCCAGGCGGAAGCGTCAGATAGGCCGGAACCAGGGTCCCGTCTGATGCCTTGACCTGAACGCTTTGCACCTTGGCGAGCTTATAACCTTCCAGCTCCGGCCGGGTCAGCAGCAACGGCCGCATCTGCTTTGTGGTCCGATCGAGCAGATAGTGACGGCCGGGATCGACATCCGAGCCGGCCCACACCAGCAGCTTCTGCTCATCGTCGCTGGCGCCGTCGAAAGTGAGCACCGGGCTGCCGGGCAATGCCTTGGCAAGCGAAGTCGACAGTTTCGACAGCGCCGGGTCGAAATAATGAGCATAACGACGGTCCGTCGCATAGCTGACGCCGATGATGCGCTGCTTGCGGCCCAGTCGGATGGGTCCGTCCACATCGACCTGCGGATGATCGAAGACGTTAGTCTCCACATGGCTGCCGTCGAGCGTCCGCTTCACCAGCGCCAGCCGACCTTTGTGCTTCTGGAGACCGTAAACGACGTTCTCGGCCGGATCGATCGCGTACGGGTTGAAGCCATCATAGGTCTGCTGGTTGAAGGTACCGAGATCTTTCCACTCGCTGCTGCCTTGAGCCCTGTATTTGTAACGCACCATCCCCGTGTTGAAATACTCCGCCGTCTTCTCGCTGATGCCGACGATCCTGACATTGCCGGTGCCGTCGGTGATATATTCGCTAGCGTTGTTGATCGGTGCGACCACCGTCTTCGTCTGAAGCGTGCGCGTGTCGACCCGCTCGACGGCAAGGCCCTCGTCGCGCTTCTCGATCAATGTGCCGGCCCTGGTCTCCGGCACGATCCAGCGCGTCATCAGTACCGAGCCATCCTGACCCGGCAGCCAGTCCAGCACCGATCCGCCATAGTTGTTGAAGTACCAGGCATTCAGCCCCTGGCGCTGGCTGACGACCTTCGGATTAGCGCCATTTGCATCGACGGCCACCATGCGGCTGAGCCCGACCTTATACCCCGCCTCGTCGCGCACGATGTAGACGTTGCACACGAGCCGGTCATTGCTGACCCAGTTGCAGCCGACCAGCCGCTCGGGATCGCCACTCGCAACCAGCGACCGCTTCGGCGAAGCGCTGCCGTCGACCGGTACGGTGAACAGCGCATTGCCTGCTCCAATCGTCGGCGCCAGGAAAGCCATCGTCTTCCCGTCAGGTGAAAGGGTGGCGCTCGCGACCGACTCCCGCGCGCCGAACGCCTTTTCCGGCGGCACCGCTTGCGCATGCAAGCTGGTCACGCTGCTCGCCGCAACGGCGAACATCACGAATAGATCACGTCTCACGCTCTTCCCCCTCTCGGCTCCCTTCGATAAGAGCGCGTGCCGCTCGCGATGACAAGGGATGATGCATCCATAAGTCACGTAGAAATCACGAAGAAAGGTCCGACGACCGCATGACCATCCCTCGCCAGCCGCCGGAATGGGCGCGGCACGACAGTGTCTGGATCGGCTTTCCCAGCCATCGCGATCTGTGGGAAGAGGATCTGGCGCCTGCCCAGGCCGAGGTGATCGCGTTTGCCGAGGCCGTGCATGCAGGCGGCGCCGGCGAGACGGTCAGGCTTGTCGCAGCCAATGGCGAAGCCGCCGCGGCCGCTGCGCGCCTTGCCTCGCCCGGCATCGACATCGTGATCGCACCGTTCGGCGATATCTGGTTGCGCGATACAGGTCCGATCGTCGTGGCGGCCGGGCGAATCCGGGAAACGCGGTCTTTCATATTCAATGGCTGGGGCGGGAAATACCGGCTCGAGGGCGACGACGATCTCGCCGTGCGGCTGGCGCAGGGCGCGGGCCTTGCCAACCGCGCCTGCCATTATGTGCTCGAAGGCGGAGCGATCGATGTCGACGGCACCGGCCTGGCCGTCACGACGGAACAGTGCCTGCTCAATCCCAACCGCAACCCCGATCTGAGCCGCGACGAGATCGAAGCGCGCTTGCGCGGCGATCTCGGACTCGACCGGCTGCTCTGGCTCGGCGACGGCCTGCTCAACGATCACACCGATGGTCATGTCGACAATCTTGCCCGCTTCGTCGGGGAGGGCCGGCTCGCCCTTCCGGAGCCCAGCGGGGACGATGATCCCAATGTCAGCGTCTATCGCGATGCTCAGGACCGGGCGCGGGCGTTCGGCCTGGAAGTGGTGACTCTCCCCTCCCCCGGCCGCGTCCTGCGCGACGGCGAGATTATCCCGGCGTCGTACATGAACTTCTATATCGGCAACGCCGCCGTGGTGGTGCCGCTCTACGGCGCTCCAAACGACCAGGCGGCGGTTGAAGCCATCGAGGCGCTGTTCCCCACGCGCAAGGTCGTCGGCCACCGGGCCGATCACATTCTGACCGGCGGGGGCAGCTTCCACTGCATCAGCCAGCAGGTGCCGTCGTTGGCCGAACTCTCGTCCTAGTTCGTCATGCCGGGCTTGATCCGGCATCCCGCTTCTCGTTGAGCGGCGGTCGAAGCAAGGGGAGGAGCAAGTGACGGCAGCATTCTATCGAACGGCGGCGATTGCATCGTTCGCCTCGTCCGTGACGACGCTAAGCCTCATCTTCCTGCCCGATCTGTTCGCTCCGGCAGAGGGGTTTGCGGGGCGCATGCAGCGTGTGACCGACCCGATCTATCAGCTGCGCGCTTGGATCTATCTGCTCCACCCTTTCCTGGTGTTCACCGCCGCACTCGGGATCGCGGCCGCGACCAGGCATGTGGCGCCGGGCCGTGCTCTGGCGGGCGTTCTCGCCATGGGCTTGTGGGCAGTCACCGAGGCGGGACAGCAGACGCTGACGCTTTTCGCCTTCGACGGCTGGCGCCGCGCCTGGCTGGCGGGCGACGCGGCGGTGCGCGCCACGATGGAACTGCGCGCAGCCATCTATGACGGGCTGTGGGACGCCTCCTATGGGCTGCTGCTGATCGGATTCCTGATCGGCAATGCCTTTCTTGCCGCGATCCTGTTTTCGCTACGGGATGGCCTCACGCGCATCGTCGGCGTCTTTCTGCTGCTCGCCGCCTTGCTCACGCTAGCTATTCTGATCGTCGAGGTCGGCGGACCAGACCTGCTGGCCCCGTTCGGCCGCTGGGCCTATCCCGCGATCCAGCCGCTCGGGCGCATCCTCATCGGCGTCTGGCTGTGGCGGGTAGCGCTAAGCGGCGAGCCTCGGCTACAGGCGCCCGCATGACCGAGATCACCGTTGCCGCCCTTCAGCTGGCTCTGCCCGGCCCCGAAGCCGAGAACATTGCCAAAGTCTCCGAACTGGTGCGCGAAGCAGCGGCCAAGGGCGCAAAGGTGATCCTGCCGCCCGAGCTGTTCGAAGGGCCCTATTTCTGCCGGGTAGAGGATGAGGGCCTGTTCTCAAACGCGCGGCCGACCGATGAGCACCCGTCCGTCCAGGCGATGCAAAAGCTCGCGGCGGAGCTTGGCGTGTACATCCCGACCAGCTTTTTCGAGTGCGACGGACCGCATCATTACAACAGCCTCGCCATGGTCGACGACAAGGGCGCGATCATGGGGCTCTATCGCAAGAGCCACATTCCGGACGGGCCGGGTTATGAGGAGAAATTCTACTTCCGGCCTGGGAACACCGGTTTCAAGACCTGGAAGACGCCGGGAGCGACGCTCGGTGTCGGCGTGTGCTGGGATCAATGGTATCCGGAAACGGCACGCGCGATGATGCTGATGGGCGCGGAAATCCTCTTCTATCCGACCGCCATCGGCTCCGAGCCGCACGATCCTGACCTCGACACCAGCCGGCTGTGGCGCCGAGCCATGGTCGGCCATGCGGTGTCAAACGTCGTGCCGGTGGTCGCCGCCAACCGCATCGGCACCGAAGACGGACAGCGCTTTTACGGCCACAGCTTCATCTGCGACGAACGCGGCGACATTTTGGCGGAGTTCGGCGCGAGCGAGACCGGCGTCCTCACGGCGACGCTCGATCTTGATCGGGTGAAGCGGCACCGCGCCGCGTTCGGCTTCTTCCGTGACCGTCGGCCCGAGCTCTACACGCGGCTCACCGAAGATCGTTAGGGCCAGATCAAGGCGCATTTCGCCACTTGTTGGTAACGATCGCGCCCCTATCTGAGGCGCGTTTCGTCTAACGCCCTCGCATTTCCGTCGATCTCCGACTTGGCACGGCGCGTGCAAAGCCGTTGGGGAGCGCGGCTGGGCCGCGAAACACGACGACCAAGGAGTAACAAGATGCAGACCGCCAACCTTCTCACCCGCGACGACACCTTCTTCGGCGTGTGCGAAGCATTGGGCACCGACCTGGGCTTCAACCCCAATATCCTGCGCGTCGTGTTCGGCGTGGCAGTGATGTGGAACCCGGCGCTGGTGATCGGCATCTATGCGGCGCTGGGCGCCGTGGTGTTCGCCTCGCGCTACTTCTTTCCGGTGACTCCGAAGCAGAGCGTGTCGATCGACAAGCCCGTGGCAACTCCGGCGCGTAAGGTTGAGGCGGTCAACGATCCGGCGGAGAAGCAGCTCGAACTGGCCGCCTGATCTCTGTTACTAGAACGAAAAAGGCCGCCCGTTGGGCGGCCTTTCCTTTGTCTTTCCGGGGTACGACACGGGCAGAGCCCGCGTCGTCGGTCGGCTTTGCCGCCGGCCGGGCTGACGGCGTCTCCGGCTTAGCTTCGCTAAGCCGGTGCGCCTTAGCCCATGATATCCTGCTCGAGCTTCTTCGCCATTTCCTCGATATTCTCGGGCGGCCAGCCGGGGATTTCCATGCCCAGGCGGAGGCCCATCGAAGACAGGACTTCCTTGATCTCGTTCAGGCTCTTGCGGCCGAAGTTCGGCGTGCGGAGCATTTCCGCCTCCGTCTTCTGCACGAGATCGCCGATATAGATGATGTTGTCGTTCTTCAGGCAGTTGGCGCTTCGCACCGACAGCTCCAGCTCGTCCACCTTCTTGAGCAGATAGCGGTTGAGCTGGTTCGAATCGGTCTCGGCCTCCATCGGGGCCATCGCACCGCTGTGCATGCCGCCGCTGACCGGCGCCGACACCGCCATGCCGTCGTCGAAATGGACGAACAGCTGCAGCTGGTCCTGCAGGATGCGCGCGGCATAAGCGAGCGCATCATCCGGGCCGATCGTGCCGTCGGTCTCGACGGTGATCGTCAGCTTATCATAGTCCAGTTCCTGGCCGACGCGGGTGTTTTCCACCTTATAGGCGACCTGGCGCACCGGCGAGTAGAGCGCGTCGACCGGGATCAAACCGATCGGCGCATCCGCCGGGCGGTTGTTCGCGGCAGGCACATAGCCCTTACCCGCCTCAGCGGTCAGCTCCATGTTGAGCGTCGCGCCTTCGTCCAGGTGGCAAATCACCAGATCGGGGTTCATCACCTCGATGTCGCCGGACACGTTGATCATGCCCGCGGTCACTTCGGCCGGACCGGTCGCCGAAAGCTGCAAGCGCTTGGCGCCCTCGCCCTGCATGCGCAGCGCGATCTGCTTCACGTTCAGGACGATGTCGGTCACGTCCTCCCGAACACCGGCCAGCGAGCTGAACTCGTGCAGCACATTCTCGATCTTGATCGAAGTCACCGCCGCGCCCTGCAGCGACGACAGCAGCACGCGGCGCAGCGCGTTGCCGAGCGTCAGGCCGAAGCCACGCTCCAGCGGCTCGGCGACGAACGTGCCCTTGCGGCGGCTATCGCCACCGGCCTTGCGCTCCAGGGCGTTTGGCTTCTTGAGTTCCTGCCAGTTCTTTGCGTTGACAGCCACTGTGTTCCCCTCGGGGGTTGTGGCGGAACGTGTGCACGCGTCCCGCCGGAAAAGTCACAAAAGTCACACCATATACGGGGTGCGACGAACCGGCGCGTCAGACGCGACGGCGCTTCGACGGCCGCACGCCGTTGTGCGGAATGGCGGTCACGTCGCGGATCGACGTGATCTGAAAGCCGACCGCCTGTAGCGCGCGGAGCGCCGACTCGCGGCCCGAACCCGGACCCTTCACCTCGACTTCGAGCGTGCGGACGCCATGCTCGGCAGCCTTGCGGCCCGCATCTTCAGCGGCGACCTGGGCGGCATAGGGAGTCGACTTGCGGCTGCCCTTGAAACCCATCATGCCGGCCGAAGACCAGCTGATCGCATTGCCCTGCGCGTCGGTGATGGTGATCATGGTGTTGTTGAAGCTGGCGTTCACATGGGCGACGCCGGCGGTGATGTTCTTGCGTTCGCGGCGGCGAATACGCTGCGGTTCACGTGCCATTTCGTAACTGACCTTCCCTGTAGGTGGCGAGCCGCGCTGCAGAAGCGCGGCTCAAGCTCACTTCTTCTTGCCGGCGATCGGCTTCGCCTTGCCCTTGCGGGTGCGGGCGTTGGTGTGGGTGCGCTGGCCACGAACGGGCAGGCCCTTGCGGTGACGCAGGCCGCGATAGCAGGCCAGGTCCATCAGGCGCTTGATGTTCATCGCGGTTTGGCGACGAAGATCGCCCTCGACCGTGTGGCCGGCGTCGATCGCTTCGCGGATCTGCAGCACTTCCTGGTCGGACAGGTCCTGCACGCGGCGCTCCGGCGCGATGCCCAACTGCTCGGTCAGCTTCTTGGCTGTGGTCGGGCCGATGCCGTGGATATAAGTCAGCGCGATCTCGACGCGCTTGTTGGTGGGGATGTTCACCCCCGCGATACGTGCCATGTAATTCTTCTCCTGCTCCACAGGCCAGCTGGCGACCGGCCTATCTCAGCGCTTCACATGTTCCGAAACGGACAAGACCGGCGTGCGCGTGAAAGCGCCGCCGGAACGAGCGGTGTGTCGGAAGAGTGGCGATCTAGGGAGAGGCGGACGGGCTGTCAACGCCCGAACCGGCGCAAAAGCGGCTATTTCGCCTTCTTGAGCGCACTCGGCTTGTGCGCCGCCTCTTTGCCCGATTTGTCGGACCTGACCAGATATTCCGGATTGTCCTTGGACGCGGCGGCCTTGTGGCCCTTGATCTGCGTCTCGGACGTCAGCTTCTTCACGACCTTACCGACCGAATGGCCGCCGGAGCTGTCCCATTCGACCTTGTCGCCAGCCTTGAACGTCTTCTCCGCCATGTCGCACTCCCAGGATCGGGAGCCTCAACCAGCCACCCATCTTCTACGTTCCGTTCGTTTCGAGCGAAGTCGAAAAACCGCTCTCGACTGCGCTCGAAGCGAACGGGTGCGAGTTAGACCACGCCGTAGGCGAGCATTGCGTCGGCGACTTTCTTGAAGCCGGCGATGTTGGCGCCCTTCACATAGTCGCAATAGCCGCCGCCCTGCTGACCATATTCCAGGCAGCGGGAGTGGATGCCGTCCATGATGTCGACGAGCAGCTGCTGCAGCTGCTCTTCCTTCCATGAGATGCGGGCCGAGTTCTGGCTCATCTCGAGACCGGAAACAGCGACGCCGCCTGCATTGGCCGCCTTGCCCGGCGCGAACAGGATCTTGGCCTCCTTGAACAGGTGCACGCCATCCAGGTTGGTCGGCATGTTGGCGCCTTCCGACACTGCGATGCAGCCGTTCGCGATCAGCGTCTTTGCATCTTCGCCCAGCAGCTCGTTCTGCGTGGCACAGGGGAGCGCCACGTCGCACGGCACGCCCCAGGGCGTCTTGCCTGGCGTGAAGGTCGAGCCGGCGAACTGGTCGACATATTCCTTGATGCGGCCGCGCTTCACATTCTTCAGCTGCTTGACCCAGTTGATCTTCTCCTGGTCGAGGCCCGCCGGATCATGGATGAAGCCTTCGGAGTCTGACAGGGTCACGACCTTGCCGCCGAGCTGCGTCACCTTCTCCGCCGCATGCGTCGCGACGTTGCCGGAGCCCGAGATGACCGCGACCTTGCCGACCAAGTCCTGGCCCTTGGTTTTCAGCATGTTCAGCAGGAAATAGGTCGCGCCATAACCGGTCGCCTCGGTGCGGATCAAAGAGCCGCCATATTCCAGGCCCTTGCCGGTCAGCACGCCGGTGAACTCGTTCGTGATCCTTTTGTACTGGCCGAACATATAGCCGATCTCGCGCGCGCCGACACCGATGTCGCCGGCCGGCACGTCCACGTCGGCGCCGATATGGCGGTAAAGCTCCGTCATGAAGCTCTGGCAGAAGCGCATCACTTCGGCGTCGCTCTTGCCCTTCGGGTTGAAGTTAGAGCCGCCCTTGCCGCCGCCCATCGGCAGGCCGGTCAACGCGTTCTTGAAAGTCTGTTCGAAGGCGAGGAACTTGAGCGTGCCTTCGGTCACGGACGGGTGGAAGCGGATGCCGCCCTTGTAGGGCCCGATCGCATTGTTGTTCTGCACGCGCCAGCCGCGCTGCACGCGGATGTTGTTGTTGTCGTCCTCCCAGACGACGCGGAAGCTGACCACCCGATCCGGCTCGGCGATCCGGCGCAGGATCTGCCATTTGTGATATTGCTCCTTGTCCTGGATGAAGTCGAAAATGTCTTCGGCGACCTCCTGGACCGCCTGGACGAACTCCGGCTGGCCGGGATTGCGCTTCTTCACGCCTTCGATGAACGTCGGAAGATCGACGTGATCGGTCACTGCCATGGTCTTCTTGCCCCCTCTGGTGCGGATCGATGTTGCGTTTGACCCGGCGGCCTTCTGTCTGATTCGAGGCCGTTACGAAGTGAGGGTTAGCACAGATCAGGGCTTGGCCAAGGGGGCTTGCAGGCCCTTCAGCTGCTCGGCCATCACGCGGTCGACGATCGGCGCGAGCTTGTCCGCGCCGGCTCTGACGAAGCCGCCGACGACATAGGTCTGCGTGACCTCCGTGCCGCCGGCGACCGGCTTCAGCGCCCAGGTCAGCGCGCCGCTGACGCCTTCCTGTTGCAGCGGCCCGAGTGCCCCATGCAGGCGCAACGTTTTGGCCGGCTGCGCATAGACGACGCGGCTATGCTCGATTGTCGCGCGTTCCGCCGGAATGGTCTCGCAGAAACAGCCGCCGGCGCGCAGATCTTGGGTCAGGTTGTTGGCGTCACCCGAATAGGTGTGCGCCTTGTTCCACCAGCGGGCCGGCTCTCCCAGCATGGCGTAAACGCGCTCGGGCGGAGCGGCGATGGTCAGGACGCTGACGGTCTCGAACCCCGCGGGCGAGGCGGACTTGACCTCTGCGATGGCTGGCGCCGCAGCCAGCAGAGCAAAGAGCGGAACGATGCGCATATGTGCCCCCATCCAGTTCGGGAGCAGTGTGGCAGGCAGATCAGCGGCGGTCCAGAATGGCTTCGATCTGCTGCGAGACCGTGTTCATATCCGCCATGCCGTCGACGCGGCTGACCAGCCCCCTCGCCTCGTAGATGGGCAGGATTGGCGCGGTCTTGGCGCGGTATTCGGCCATGCGGGTGCGGACGGTTTCCGCATTGTCGTCGGCGCGGCGCTTGAACTCGTGCGAGCCGCAGACGTCGCAGGTCTCGGCGACCTTGGGCTGCTTGAAACGGTCGTGGTAGCCGGTGCCGCACTTGCCGCAGGTGAAGCGGCCGGTGATGCGTTCGACCAGCGCATCTTCGTCCACCTCCAGCTCGATGACGTGATCGAGCGAGCGGCCGCGGGCGGACAGAATCGCGTCGAGCGACTCCGCCTGGGCGGCGGTACGCGGATAGCCGTCGAAGATGGCGCCCTGCTCTGCCCCCATCATGTCGAGCGCCTCGCCGATCAGGTCGGAGACGATCTCGTCGGAGACCAACTCGCCCGCATCCATCACCGCGGCGACACGGTTGCCGACCGGCGTGCCGGACTTGCGGGCGGCGCGCAGCATGTCGCCGGTGGAGAGCTGAGCCATGCCGCGTTCCGCGACCAGGCGGGTCGCCTGCGTGCCCTTGCCCGCGCCCGGAGGCCCCAGAAGGATGATGTTCATGGGCAGCTCCTCCCCTTGATCGGTTCTAGCGGGCGCGGCCCTTCAGCTTCGCCTTCTTGATCAGGTCGCCATATTGGTGCGCCAGCAAGTGGCTCTGAATCTGCGTCACCGTGTCCATCGTCACGTTGACGACGATCAGCAGGCTGGTGCCGCCCAGATAGAAGGGGATGCCTGCCGCCGCGACCAGATATTCCGGCAACAGGCAGATGATCGTCAGGTATGCCGCGCCGATCACGGTGATGCGGGTCAGCACATAATCCAGATAATCGGCGGTGTTCTTGCCCGGGCGGATGCCGGGAATGAAGCCGCCATGCCGCTTCAGATTGTCAGCCGTTTCTTCCGGATTGAACACCACGGCGGTGTAGAAGAAGGCAAAGAAGATGATGCCGGCCCCATAGAGCGCCATATAGAGCGGCGTGCCGTGCTGCAGATACTGGTTGAGGCTGATGATGAAATCGCCCCAGGCGCTCTCGCCTGCCGTCCTCTGGCCGGCGAACTGAGTGATCGTCAGCGGCATCAGCAGCAATGACGAGGCGAAGATCGGCGGGATTACGCCCGAGGTGTTGATCTTCAGCGGCAAGTGGCTGCGATCGGCCTGCATCGTACCGCGTGCCGTCTGGCGCTTCGGATACTGGATCAGCACCCGGCGCTGCGCCCGCTCCATGAAGCAGATGAAGGCGATCAGGCCCAGCGCAACGACGAGGATGGTGAGGATCAGGAACGGCGACAGGCTGCCGGTGCGGCCGCCTTCAAACAGGTTGACGAGCGTCGTCGGCAGCTGCGCGACGATACCGGCCATGATGATCAGCGACACGCCGTTGCCGACCCCGCGGCTGGTGATCTGCTCGCCCAGCCACATCAGGAACATGGTGCCGCCGACCAGCGAGACCACGGCGGTGATGCGGAACAGCATGCCCGGATCGACAACCGCGGCGACGCCCTGCTGCGCGCCGAAGCCTTCCAGGCCCGTCGCGATGAAATAGCCCTGGATGACGGTCAGGAAGACGGTGCCATAGCGAGTATATTGGTTGAGCCGCTTGCGCCCGCTCTCGCCTTCCTTCTTGATCGCCGCGAGCGTCGGGCTGAGCGTGGTCGCGAGCTGCACCACGATCGACGCCGTGATGTAGGGCATCACGCCCAGCGCGATGATCGACATGCGCTCCAGCGAGCCGCCGGAGAAGGTGTTGAAGAAATCGAGCACGCCGCCGCGCGTCTGGTTGGCGAGCAGGCCCAAAGCAGTCGGGTCGATGCCGGGAAGCGGGATGAAGCTCAGCAGGCGGAAGACGATCAGCACGCCGATCGTGAACCAGAGCCGCTTCTTCAGCTCGGTGGCCTGTCCGAACTTCGACAGGTTCAAGTTGGTCGCCAGTGCGTCGGCTCGAGATGCCATGAGGGTATGTCAGTCCTGAAAAAGACAAAGCGGCGGGAAAGCATTGGTCGCTCCCCCGCCGCCCATATAGTCACCTGAAAGCGGTTGTCACGGGAGCGGGCCGGTCCAATCCCCAACTCCGTTCGTCCCGAGTAGCCGTCGAGCCTGTCGAGACGGCGTATCGAGGGATGCTTCGATACGAGCCCTCGCTATGCGGCTGCGCCGCTACTCGGTCTCTACTCAGCACGAACGGCTTTGGTTAGATTTTAGCCCCGCGCCGCCTTCTTCGCGTCGCGCTGGCTGTTCTTCTTGGCGGCAGCCTTCTCAGCGGCGGGCACGACCTCTATCACCGAGACCGATCCGCCGGCCTTCTCGATCGCCTCGCGGGCGCCCTTGGACACGCCGGCGACGTTGAAGCTGAGCTTGGCCGAGAACTCGCCCTTGCCCAGCACCCGCACGCCGTCCTTGCCGCCGCGCGCAACGCCGGCGGCCTTCAGCGCCGCATGGTCGATCGTGCCATTGGCATCGAGCTTGCCGGCATCGACCAGCTTCTGGATCGCGCCCAGGTTCACTTCGGCATAATCCTTGGCGAAGATGTTGTTGAAGCCGCGCTTCGGCAACCGCATGTGGAGCGGCATCTGGCCGCCTTCGAAGCCAGCGATGCTGACGCCCTCGCGGCTCTTCTGACCCTTCTGGCCACGCCCGCCGGTCTTGCCCTTGCCGGAGCCAATGCCCCGGCCCACCCGCATCTTCGACTTACGCGCGCCCTGATTGTCGCGGATTTCGTTCAGTTTCATTGCACTCGGTTTCCCTGTGTTCGCGCAGATTGATGGAAGCGGCGGCGCATAGCGGGGGTGGAGGGGTTTGTCACGGGAGAAAGCGCGTTCGATCAACCCGCGCCGATTCGTGACAGCCAAACGTCAACTATATATTGAACATCAACTGGACTAACAAGATCGATATAAGATACTATATAGGCCACGTAGATTTCGCCGCGCTGCTAGTCACTTCGGCCATGTCTCATAATAAACGTGATAAGGCGGGATCAGTAATGGCTTCAGGTTTCTTCATGGCATACGCGCTCGGCGCCGCGGTCTTATTCTCGTTCCTGTTATGCCTTTTGGCATTCATTCCGAATTGGGGCCGTCGCAACATGGCCGGCTATGGCCGCAGCCCTGTTCACACGCGCAAGTCGCGGCTTAGGGCCTAGACCATGTCGATCGTTGAACACGCGGTCCTGAACCCTGTCGATTGGTCCACCTCCGGAATCGCGACTGATTGGCGCAGCGGCATAGGGGAGCGCACCAGGCAGTTGTGGGACACGTTCAGCAACGATCTCAAGATCGCGCTCGCCAAGGACGCGCAAGATCTTCTGCTTGCCGGGCCGCCTTAGCGCCCGCGCACTCCACCCCTGATTTCTTCTAGAAAGTGAAACGCACTTGAAAATGCACCACCTCCTCGTCGCTGCCAGCGGCGCTATCCTCCTCGCGGTTCCGGCCACCGCAATCGCTCAGGATCAGCAATATTACCAGCAGTCCCAGCAGCCGGGCGGAATTCTCGGGCAGTTGCTTGGCGCGGTGTTCGGGCAAACGCCCCAGGCCAGCGAACAGGTGTTCGAGTCCGATTGGAACCAGGGACGGCGTCCGTTCGAGCAACGGCGCGCCAGCCTTGACGCACGCATCGATGCCGCCGTGCGGGACGGGTCGCTCGGCAGGCGTGAGGCGGACGAGATGCGGCGGGAATATGACGCCATCGTGAGGCGTGAGAGCGAATATTTGGCCAATGGCAGCATCTCCCCTCCGCAACGCAGCGAACTCCGGTCACGCTATCGTGCGCTCGCGCAGCGCGTCGGCGGGCAGGGTTATGGCGCGGACTATGCGCAGCGGAACGACCAGGACGGCGGACGGTGGCAGATGCTGTCGACCCGAAGCACTGCGTTTGAGCAGCGAATCAACGACCGTCTGCGCTCCCGCGACCTGACCCGAGCCGAGGCAGTGCGGCTAAGGGCGGACTGGCGCACCCTGTCGCAGCTGGAAGCGAACTATCAGCGGGACGGCATCGATCAGCGCGAGCAAGCGGATCTTTGGGCGCGCTACAATATAATCAACGACCGTCTTGGCGATGACGGCAGCGATAGCCCCGAAGGCGCGATGAACCGGTGGAGCGATGTCGAGCGCCGCCTTGCGGCATCCGAGCAAAATGGCCGGGTGACGCGCAACGACGCTGCCCAGATGAGGGCGCAACTGGGCGACCTCGCACGGCTGGATGCAGCCTATGGCGTCGGCGGATATAGTGCCGACCAGCGGGCCTATCTCGACCGGCGACATGCCGAGTTGATCCAGTCGCTCGGTTCGGTCGCCCGGAGGTAAGCGGTCCCAAAGCGCCGATGCGCCTCGATCCACGGCCATCGGCTGCGGAAAGGGAGCCGCACCCTCGGAACCTAAAGAAAAAAGCCCGGAGCGGCGATGCCGTCCCGGGCTTTCCCTTTGCGTCTGGAGACTGTGGAGTTACCCCTCCAGTACCTCAACCATGTGCGGCAGCTTGCGGATCATGCCGCGGACTTCGGGGGTGTCCTCGAGTTCGCTGACCTTGTGCATCTTGTTGAGGCCCAGGCCGATCAGCGTCGCGCGCTGATCCTTGGTGCGGCGGATCGGGGAGCCGATCTGCTTGATCTTGATCTTGGCCATCAGATTACTCCGTCACCATCGCCGCGTCGGCCTCTGCAGAAGCCGCCGAAGCGTTCTGCGCGCGGCCGAGCAGGTCGGCGATCTTCTTGCCGCGGCGCTGCGCGACGCTCTTGGGCGAGGTCTGCTCGCCTAGCGCCTCGAAGGTAGCGCGGATCATGTTATAGGGGTTGGACGTGCCGACCGACTTGGTCACCACATCGGCCACGCCCAGGCTTTCGAAGATGGCGCGCATCGGGCCGCCGGCGATGATGCCGGTGCCCTGCGGCGCGGAGCGCAGCGTCACGCGGCCGGCGCCGAAGTGGCCGTTGCCGTCGTGATGCAGCGTACGGCCCTCGCGGAGCGGTACGCGGATCATCTTCTTCTTGGCCGAAGCAGTCGCCTTGGAGATGGCTTCCGGCACTTCGCGCGCCTTGCCGTGGCCGAAGCCGACCCGGCCCTTGCCGTCGCCGACGACGACGAGCGCCGCAAAGCCGAAGCGCTTGCCGCCCTTCACGGTCTTGGAGACGCGATTGATGTGGACGAGCTTCTCGATCAGCTCTTCGCCACCCTCTTCGCCGCCCCGGCGGTCGTCGCGACGCCCGCGATTGCCATCACGGCCACCACGGCCACGATTGTCACCGCCGCCCCGGCCGCGACCGCCGCGGGGCCCGCGGCCCTGGCGCTCGCCTTCCGGAGGAGCACCGGCGGCCGCTTCGGGAGCGCCAGCCTGGATTTCGTTTTCGTCAGCCATTTAGAACTCCAATCCGCCTTCGCGGGCGGCATCAGCGAGCGCCTTGACGCGCCCGTGGAACAGGAAGCCGCCGCGATCGAAGACCACGGCCTTCACGCCCGCAGCAGCGGCGCGCTCGGCGACCCGCTTGCCCACGGTCGCCGCCGCATCCTTGGTCGCACCGGCGGACCCACGCAGATCCTTGTCGAGCGTCGAGGCGGCAGCGATGGTGCGGCCGGCTTCGTCGTCGATCACCTGGGCGTAGATGTGGCGGCCCGAACGATGAATCGACAGGCGCGGACGCGAGCCGGCGCGGGCGCGGAGCGAGGTCCGCACGCGCTGGCGGCGCTTTTCGAAGAGGGAGAGCTTCGCCATTACTTCTTCTTCCCTTCCTTGCGGAAGATATACTCGCCGCGATACTTGATGCCCTTGCCCTTGTACGGCTCGGGCTTCCGCCAGCGGCGAATCTCGGCGGCGACCTGGCCGACCTTCTGCTTGTCGATGCCGGTGATGTTGACCGTCGTCTGATCGGGCGTCGCGATCGTGATCCCTTCCGGGATCTCGAAGTTCACGTCGTGGCTATAGCCGAGCTGCAGCTTCAGGACCTTGCCCTGCGCCGCGGCGCGGTAGCCGACGCCGGTGATCTCGAGCGTCTTGGTGAAGCCCTCGGTCACGCCGGTGACCAGGTTCTGCACCATGGTGCGCTGCATGCCCCAAAAGGCCCGCGCGGCTTTGGTTGCGTTCGCGGGCTTCACGACAATGCCGTCGCCTTCGACCGAATAGCTGATCTCCTCGCGGAGCGGCATGGTCAGCGTGCCCTTCGGGCCCTTGACCGAGATCTGCCCGCCTTCGACCGTGGCGGTGACGCCAGCGGGGACCGGGACCGGTTTCTTTCCGATGCGGCTCATGATCAGAAGACCTCTGCGAGAACCTCGCCGCCCGCATTCTGTTCGCGCGCTTCCGCGTCGGACAGAACGCCCTTGGGCGTCGAGACGATGGTGATGCCCAGGCCGTTGCGCACGCGCGGCAGCTCCTTGCTGCCCGAATAGACGCGGCGGCCCGGCTTCGAGACGCGGGCAATGTGCTTGATCGCCGGCTGGCCCTCGAAATACTTGAGTTCGATGCGGAGGCCGGCATGGCCCGCAACTTCTTCCTCGCGATAGCCGCGGATATAGCCTTCGCGCTGCAGCACATCGAGCACGCGGGCGCGCAGCTTGGAAGCGGGCGTGGTCACGCTATCCTTGCGAGCCTGCTGGCCGTTGCGGATACGGGTGAGCAGATCGCCCAGGGGATCGGTCAAAGCCATATTCTGATCCTTACCAGCTCGACTTGGTCACGCCGGGGATCAGGCCCTTATTGGCCAGATCGCGCAGCATCACGCGAGCGAGACGGAACTTGCGATAATAAGCGCGCGGACGGCCGGTGATCTCACACCGGTTGCGGATTCGCGTCGGATTCGCGTTGCGGGGCAGCTCGGCCATCTTGAGGCGCGCAATGAGACGCTCGGTCTCGTCGCGGCTCTCATCGTTCGCGATCGCCTTCAACTTCGCGTACTTGGGTGCGTACTGCTTGACGAGCTTCTTGCGACGCTCGTTCTTGTTCACGGAACTCAGTTTCGCCATGACTTAAGTTCTCCAGGCCCTCAGGCCGCTTGCTTCTGTTCGTCCGCGTCTTCACGCGGGAACGGGAAGCCGAACAGACGCAGCAGCTCGCGCGCTTCATCGTCGGTCTTCGCAGTGGTGGTGACGATCACGTCCATGCCGCGCACCTTTTCGATGCGGTCATAGTTGATCTCGGGGAACACGATCTGTTCCTTAAGACCCATCGCATAATTGCCGCGGCCGTCGAACGACTTGGCATTGAGGCCGCGAAAGTCGCGGACGCGCGGCAGCGCAATGGTGATCAGGCGGTCGAGGAACTCGTACATCCGCTCGCGGCGCAGGGTGACCTTGCAGCCGATCGGCATGCCTTCACGCAGCTTGAACTGCGCGATCGACTTCTTCGCCTTGGTGATGACAGGCTTCTGGCCGGCAATCGCTTCCATCTCGGCAGCGGCCGCTTCGACCTTCTTCTTGTCCTGCGTCGCTTCGCCCACGCCCATGTTGAGCACGATCTTTTCGATCTTGGGCACTTCCATGCGGTTCTTGTAGCCGAACTTCTCCGTCATCGCCTTGACGATGACGTCGTCGTACCGCTGCTTCATCCGCGGGGTATAGGTATCAGCCATTGATGGCCTCCCCTGACTTGACGGCCACGCGGACCTTCTTGCCATCGCGCACTTCAAAGCGGACGCGGGTGGCCTTGCCCGTCTTCGGGTCGGCAAGCGCGACCTTCGACACGTGCAGCGGCGCTTCCGTGCGCTCCAGGCCACCCTGTGGGTTTATCTGGCTCGGCTTCTTGTGGCGCGTGGCGATGTTGATGCCCGAAACGACCACCTTGCCGTCCTTCGGAATCGCGCGAGTGACTTCGCCTGTCTTGCCCTTGTCCTTGCCGGACAGGACGACGACCTTGTCACCCTTTTTGATCTTGGCGGATGCCATGATTACAAAACCTCCGGCGCCAGGCTGATGATCTTCATGTGACCCTTGGCGCGCAGTTCGCGAACCACCGGGCCGAAGATACGGGTTCCGATCGGCTCTTCGTTCTTGTTGACCAGCACCGCGGCATTGCCGTCGAAGCGGATCGTCGAACCGTCCGGACGGTGAATGTCCTTGGCGGTGCGGACGATGACGGCGCGGTGCACGTCACCCTTCTTCACCTTGCCGCGAGGGGCCGCTTCCTTGATCGACACGACGATGATGTCGCCGACGCCGGCGGTGCGGCGCTTGGAGCCGCCCAGCACCTTGATGCACTGGACGCGCTTGGCGCCCGAGTTGTCGGCGACGTCCAGGTTGGACTGCATCTGAATCATGGCAGGTCCTCCTTAGCCTTCGGCCGACGCACGCTCAGGCGTGGTCCGGGCAGCGACGCGTTCGATCACGCGCCAGGTCTTGAGTTTGGAGATCGGCGCGGTTTCTTCGATCCGCACCGTCTCGCCCTCGCGAAACTCATTGCCCTCGTCATGGGCATGGTATTTTTTCGACCGGCGGATGATCTTGCCGTAGAGCGGGTGCTTCACCTTGCGCTCCACACGGACGACCACCGTTTTGTCGGTCTTGTCGGAGACGATCGTCCCCGTCAGCACGCGCTTCGGCATGTTTCCGTTATCCTTACTTCGCAGCCGAGCGCGCGCGCTCGGACTGCAGCGTCTTGATGCGCGCGATGGTGCGACGCACTTCGCGGACCCGCGACGGCTTTTCCAGCTGGCTGGTCGCCGCCTGGAAGCGGAGGTTGAAGGCCTCGCGCTTCAGCTGGCCGAGCTGATCGGCGAGCTGGTCGTCGGTCATCGGCGTGAGCTCGCTCTGCTTCACTTGCCTGCTCCCAGGTGCGAGGTGTCGCCCAGGCGGGCCACGACCTTGGTCTTGATCGGCAGCTTCATCGCGGCGCGGCTGAAAGCGACCGCGGCAATGTCGCCGGGAACGCCGTCCAGCTCGAACAGGATGCGGCCGGGCTTGACGCGGGCGACCCAATATTCGGGCGCGCCCTTACCGGAGCCCATGCGGACTTCGGCCGGCTTGGACGAGACCGGCACGTCCGGGAAGATGCGGATCCACAAGCGGCCCTGGCGCTTGATGTGACGCGTGATCGCGCGGCGAGCCGCCTCGATCTGGCGCGCGGTGATCCGCTCCGGCTCCATCGCCTTCAGGCCATAGGCGCCGAAGTTCAGCGTGGTGCCGCCGGGAGCGTCGCCGGAAATCCGGCCCTTGAACGCCTTGCGGAACTTGGTGCGTTTCGGTTGCAGCATGTTCTGTTATCCTTAGCGACGCTCATCGCGCGCCGGGCGCACGCCCGACGTCTGCGCTTCCATCATCAGGCGGTCGGTCGCCGTCGGATCATGGCCCAGGATCTCGCCCTTGAAGATCCAGACCTTGACGCCGCACACGCCATAAGCGGTGTGGGCCTCGGCCTCGGCATAATCGACGTTCGCACGCAACGTGTGCAGCGGCACCCGGCCCTCGCGATACCATTCGGTCCGCGCGATCTCGGCGCCGCCGAGACGGCCTGCGCAAGTGATACGGATGCCTTCCGCGCCCAGACGCAGCGCCGACTGCACCGCACGCTTCATGGCGCGGCGGAAGGCGATGCGGCGCTCGAGCTGGTCCGCAACCGATTGGGCGACAAGCTTGGAGTCGATCTCAGGCTTGCGGATCTCGACGATGTTCAGCGATACGTCGGAAGCGGTCATCTCGTTGAGCTTCTTGCGAAGCTTCTCGATGTCCGCGCCCTTCTTGCCGATGATCACGCCCGGACGCGCGGCATAGACGGAGATGCGGCAGAGCTTCGCCGGACGCTCGATCACCACCTTGGAGATCGCCGCCTGCGGCAGCGTCTTCATGATGTATTTGCGGATCTTGAGGTCCTCGAGAAGCAGACGGCCATAGTCGTCCCCTTCGGCAAACCAGCGGCTGTCCCAGGTCCGGTTGATCTGCAGGCGCAGACCGATCGGGTTCGATTTCTGACCCATTATGCTTCTTCCTGCTCGCGCACGACGATGCGAAGACGGCTGAACGGCTTCACGATCCGGGTCGAACGACCACGGGCGCGCGTGGCGAACCGCTTCATCGAGATCGACTTGCCGACGCTGGCTTCCTTGATGACCAGCGCGTCGACGTCGAGATTGTGGTTGTTCTCGGCGTTCGCAATGGCGGACGCGAGCACCTTGCGCACCTCGACGGCCATGGCCTTGGGCGAGAACTGAAGGATGCTCATCGCTTCCCCGGCCTTGCGCCCGCGGATCAGGGCCGCGACGAGGTTGAGCTTCTGCGCGCTGCCGCGGATGGTGGTGCCAACCGCCAGCGCTTCCTTGTCGCCGACGCGACGCGGAGCTGCCTGCTTGCCCATTAGCGCTTGCCCTTCTTGTCGGCGGCGTGGCCGGGGAAGAAGCGGGTCGGCGCGAACTCGCCGAGCTTCATGCCTACCATGTCTTCGTTGACGGACACCGGCACGAACTTGCGGCCGTTATAGACGTTGAACGTCAGCCCGACGAACTGCGGCAGGATGGTGGAGCGGCGCGACCAGGTCTTGATCGGCGCGCGGCCACCGGATTCCTGCGCGGTCTCGGCCTTCTTCAGAAGGCTGAGTTCGACGAACGGACCTTTCCAGACGGAACGGGCCATCTCTTAACCCTTCTTCTTCGCGTGACGGCTGCGGATGATCATCTTGTCCGTCGCCTTGTTGTGACGGGTGCGCGCACCCTTGGTCGGCTTGCCCCACGGTGTGACCGGATGACGGCCGCCCGAAGTCCGGCCCTCACCACCGCCATGCGGGTGGTCGACCGGGTTCTTGGCGACGCCGCGGGTCAGCGGGCGCTTACCCAGCCAGCGGTTGCGGCCGGCCTTGGCGAGGTTCTGGTTGGCGTTGTCCGGGTTAGACACGGCGCCGACCGTGCACATGCACTCGCCGCGGATATAGCGCTGCTCGCCCGAGTTCAGGCGGACGATCACCATGCCGCGGTCGCGGCCGACGACCTGCACATAAGTGCCCGCCGAGCGCGCGATCTGACCGCCCTTGCCGGGCTTCATCTCCACATTGTGGACGATGGTGCCGACCGGAACCTGGCCGATTTCCATCGCATTGCCCGGCTTCACGTCGGTCTTCTTGCCAGCCACGATGACGTCGCCCGCACCCAGGCGCTGCGGCGCCAGGATATAGGCAAGCTCGCCATCCTCATACTTGACCAACGCGATGAAGGCGGTGCGGTTGGGATCATATTCGATCCGCTCGACCGTCGCCGACATGTCCCATTTGCGGCGCTTGAAATCGACATAGCGATAGCGCTGCTTGTGACCGCCGCCGATACCGCGCGACGTGACATGGCCCTTGTTGTTGCGGCCGCCCGTCTTGCGCTTGCCTTCGGTCAGCGCCTTGACCGGCTTGCCCTTATAGAGGCTCGACCGGTCAACCAGGATCAGGCCACGGCGGGCCGGGCTGGTCGGGTTATATTGCTTGAGCGCCATTGCCTCAGATTCCCGTGGTCACGTCGATGGTGTCGCCGTCCTTCAGCGTCACGATCGCTTTTTTGACGTCCGAACGCGTGTAGGGCTTGCCCTTCCAGCGCTTGGTCTTGCCCTTCTGGTTCAGAGTATTGACGCCGGTCACGGTCACGTTGAACAGCGCCTCCACGGCCGCCTTGATCTGCGGCTTGGTGGCATCGCCCGCGACCTTGAACACAACCGCATTGTGTTCCGAAAGCAGCGTCGACTTTTCGGTGATGTGCGGCGCGACCACCACGTCATAGTGACGCGTGTCGACCGTCTGGGTCTTAGCCATTGAACCGGGCCTCCAGCTTTTCGACCGCCGCCCGGGTGAGCACCAGCGTGTCATGCTTCAGGATGTCATAGACGTTGGCGCCGATCGCCGGGAGCATGTTGATCTCGCGGAGATTGTTGGCGGCCAGCGCGAAGCTCGTCTCCACCGCATCGCCGTCGATCACCAGCGCCGTCTTGCCGAAGCCGAGGCTCTGGAGGTTGCCCACCAAAGTCTTGGTCTTGTTCTCGGCGACCGCGAGGCTGTCCATCACGATCAGCTTGCCGTCCTTGGCCTTTGACGACAGCGCCATCTTCAGGCCGAGCGCACGGATCTTCTTGTTCAGCGACGGATTGAAGTCGCGAACGCGGGCGCCGTGCGCCTTACCGCCGCCGACAAAGATCGGCGCGCGGCGATCGCCGTGACGGGCGGTGCCGCCGCCCTTCTGGCGACCGAACTTTTTGCCGGTGCGGGCGACGTCGGAACGCTCGCGGGTGCCGCGGGCAGTGCCCCGGCGCTTTTCGAGCTGCCAGGTTACGACACGGTGCAGGATGTCGGCGCGAGGCTCGAGGCCGAAAATCTCGTCCTTGAGTTCGATCTCGCCGTTACCCTTGGCGTCGAGGGTCTGAACCTTGACCTTCATGATCAGCCTTCCTGGGTCTCGGTTGCATCCGAGACGGGCGCCTCGGCGGGCGTGTCTGCGGGTGCGTCATTGTTGTTCTGCGCGGTCTTGACCGAGGCCGGATACGGCGCGTCCTTATGGCGCGCGACCTTCACGGCGTCCTTGACGGTCAGCCAGGCGCCCTTGTGGCCGGGAACGCTGCCCTTCACGAAGATCAGGCCACGCTCCACGTCGGTGCCGACGACTTCCAGGTTCTGCTGGGTGCGCTGACGGTCGCCCATGTGACCGGCCATCTTCTTGTTCTTGAAGACGCGGCCAGGATCCTGACGGTTACCGGTCGACCCGTGCGAACGGTGCGAGACCGACACACCGTGCGTCGCGCGCAGACCGCCGAAGTTCCAGCGCTTCATGGCGCCGGCGAAGCCCTTGCCCTGAGTGTGGCCCGACACGTCGACCAGCTGGCCGGCGACGAAATGGTCGGCCGAAATCTCGGCGCCGACATCGAGGAGCGCATCCTCGGCAACGCGGAACTCGACGATGCGCGCCTTCGGCTCGACTTCCGCCTTGCCGAACATACCGCGCTGCGGCTTGGCGACGTTCTTCGCCTTGGCGGTGCCGGCGCCGAGCTGCACCGCGACATAGCCGTCGCGATCCGCTTCGCGGCGCCCGATAACTTGCAGATTTTCCAGCTGCAGAACGGTTACCGGCACATGCCGGCCATCGCTCTGGAACAGGCGGGTCATCCCCATCTTCTTCGCGATCACGCCAGTGCGCATGATCCTGTCCCTTCTACACAGAGGCTCCGTCACGCCGTGGCGTTCGGGAGCGTGCCAACGAAAAAGGCCCCGGATTATCCGAGGCCCCAGCCCATGTTCGATACGCCCCCGCCCGGGCCGGATATCCGCATTGCTGCGAATGGCGGGGACGCAGGCCAGGTCACTTGGAAGTGCCCTGCGGTATCCCTTGCTATTCCGTCTTGCCGATCAGACCGGCAAACCAGCCGGCCATTCCAGGCCGGGATGACAGGGCGGTGAATCACCTGCCCCGTCGGGAGAGGCGCCCTTACGCCAGTTTGATCTCCACATCAACACCCGCGGCGAGGTCGAGCTTCATAAGCGCATCGACGGTCTGCGGGGTCGGCTGCACGATGTCGAGCATGCGCTTGTAGGTGCGCACCTCAAACTGCTCGCGCGACTTCTTGTCGACGTGCGGGCTGCGGTTGACGGTAAACTTCTCGATGCGCGTCGGGAGCGGAATGGGACCCCGGATCAGTGCGCCCGTGCGGCGGGCGGTATCGGCGATGTCGCCGGTCGCCTGGTCAAGCACGCGGTGATCGAACGCCTTCAGGCGAATCCGGATATTCTGGGTTTCCATGTCCACTACCAATGCGAAAGAGCCAACACTGCCCGATTACCCCAGCCCGTCATGCCGAACTTGGTTCGGCATAAGCTTTCCAGCGACGGATCACCGGAAGCCTTATCCCGAAACAAGTTCGGGATGACGAAGCCGGTCAGGCTTCTACTAATTGCGAACCGCCCGGCCCCCTAGTGGGAGCCGGGCGGCCACGCAAGCGGTTTTGCCGCTTACTTGATGATATTCGCGACGACGCCGGCGCCGACCGTCCGGCCGCCTTCGCGGATCGCGAAGCGCAGACCCTGGTCCATCGCGATCGGAGCGATGAGCTTCACGGTCAGCTGCACGTTATCGCCCGGCATCACCATCTCGGTGCCCTCGGGCAGCTCGACGGTGCCGGTCACGTCCGTGGTGCGGAAGTAGAACTGCGGACGATAGTTGGCGAAGAACGGCGTGTGACGGCCGCCCTCGTCCTTCGACAGGACATAGACCTCGGAGGTGAAGTCGGTGTGCGGCTTGATCGAGCCCGGCTTGCAGAGCACCTGGCCACGCTCGACCTCTTCACGGCCGACGCCGCGGATCAGCGCACCGATATTGTCGCCGGCCTGGCCCTGATCGAGCAGCTTGCGGAACATCTCGACGCCGGTGACGACGGTCTTGCGGGTGTCCTTGATGCCGACGATCTCGACTTCCTCGCCGACCTTGACGATGCCCTGCTCGACACGGCCGGTCACGACGGTGCCGCGGCCGGAGATCGAGAACACGTCTTCGATCGGCATCAGGAAGGGCTTGTCGAGCGGACGCTCCGGAGTCGGGATCCAGCTATCGACGGCCTGCATCAGCTTCAGGATCGCGTCACGGCCGATTTCCGTGTTGCTGTCCTCGAGAGCGGCAAGCGCCGAACCGGCGATGATCGGAATATTGTCGCCGTCGAAGTCGCGCTTGGAGAGCTCCTCCCGGATTTCCAGCTCGACCAGCTCGAGCAGCTCGGGATCGTCGACCTGGTCGACCTTGTTGAGGAAGACGACCATGGTCGGCACGCCGACCTGCTTGGCGAGCAAGATGTGCTCCTTGGTCTGCGGCATCGGGCCATCGGCGGCCGACACGACCAGGATCGCGCCGTCCATCTGAGCGGCGCCGGTGATCATGTTCTTCACATAGTCGGCGTGGCCCGGGCAGTCGACGTGCGCATAGTGGCGCTCGCCGGTCTCATATTCGACGTGCGCGGTCGAGATGGTGATGCCGCGCTCGCGCTCTTCCGGCGCCTTGTCGATATTGGCGTAGTCGACGAACGTCGCGCCGCCGGTCTCGGCCAGCACCTTGGTGATCGCCGCAGTCAGCGAGGTCTTGCCATGGTCGACGTGACCGATGGTGCCGATGTTCACGTGCGGCTTGTTCCGCTCGAATTTCGCTTTCGCCATTGTCTTCCTACCAGTTGAGTTTGTTTCTGCTTAGCCGCCACGGGACTCGCGAGAACGCGGCCCCATAGCGGGTGTTTTTCGTTTAGGCTAGCTTCGCCTTGACCTCGTCCGCGACGTTCTGCGGCACTTCGTCATAATGGCTGAACTGCATCGTGTACTGCGCACGGCCCTGGGTGAAGGACCGCAGCTGGTTCACATAGCCGAACATGTTGGCGAGCGGCACCAGCGCCTCGACAGTCTGCGCGTTGCCGCGGCTGTCGGTGCCCTGGATCTGACCGCGGCGGCTGTTCATGTCGCCGATGACATCGCCCAGATAGTCTTCCGGAGTCACGACCTCGACCTTCATGATCGGCTCCAAGAGCTTGATGCCCGCCTTGGCCGCCGTCTCGCGCATCGCGCCGCGGGCGCAGATTTCGAACGCCAGCGCCGAGGAGTCGACGTCGTGATAGGCGCCGTCCACCAGATGCACTTCGAAGTCGATGATCGGGAAGCCGATCAGGTGACCGGTCTCGGCCGTTTCGCGGAAGCCCTTCTCCACCGAAGGAATATATTCCTTGGGGATGTTGCCGCCCTTGATCTCGTCGAAGAACTGGAAACCGGAGCCCCGCTCGCCCGGCTTCACCTCGACCTTGACGCGGCCGAACTGGCCGGAGCCGCCCGACTGCTTCTTATGAGTGTAGTCGATCGAGACCGGCTTCGCGAGATATTCGCGATAGGCGACCTGCGGCGCGCCGACATTGGCCTCGACCTTGAACTCGCGCTTCATGCGGTCGACCAGGATCTCGAGGTGGAGCTCGCCCATCCCCTTGATGATGGTCTGGCCGCTTTCGTGATCGGTCGACACGCGGAAGGACGGGTCCTCGCGGGCGAGACGATTAAGCGCGACGCCCATCTTCTCCTGGTCGGCCTTGGTCTTGGGTTCGACCGACAGCTCGATGACGGGCTCCGGGAACTCCATCCGCTCCAGGATAATCGGTGCGTTCTGCGCGCAGAGCGTGTCGCCGGTCGTCGTGTCCTTGAGGCCCGCCAGCGCGACGATGTCGCCGGCATAGGCTTCCTGGATGTCCTCGCGGCTATTCGCATGCATCAGCAGCATGCGGCCGACCTTTTCCTTCTTGTCCTTGACCGAGTTCATCACGGTCGAGGCGGCATCCAGCTTGCCCGAATAGATGCGGGCAAAGGTCAGCGTGCCGACGAACGGGTCGTTCATGATCTTGAACGCCAACGCCGAGAACGGAGCGCTGTCGTCCGACGGACGCGAGTCCTCAGTCTCGCCATCAAGTTTCACGCCCTTGATGGCGGGAACGTCGAGCGGGCTCGGCAGATAGTCAACCACCGCGTCGAGCAACGGCTGCACGCCCTTGTTCTTGAACGCCGAGCCGCACAGCACCGGCACGAACGAGAAGTTCAACGTGCCCTTGCGGATCAGCGCCTTCAAGGTCGCGCTGTCGGGCTCGGCGCCCTCCAGATACGCTTCCATGATCGCGTCGTCCTGCTCGACGGCCATCTCGATCAGCTCCGAGCGAGCGGTCGCGGCGGCGTCCTTCAGGTCGTCCGGAATTTCCTGATACTCGAACTTGGCGCCGAGCGACTCTTCGAGCCAGATGATGGCGCGGTTCTCGACCAGATCGACCAGGCCCTTGAAGCCACTCTCGATGCCGATCGGCAGGTACAGGACGGCCGGGCGGGCGCCCAGGCGATCCTTGATCATGTCAACGCAGCGCTCGAAGCTCGCGCCGGTGCGGTCGAGCTTGTTGACGAAGCACATGCGCGGAACCTTGTACTTTTCCGCCTGGCGCCACACCGTCTCCGACTGCGGCTCCACGCCGGCAACGCCGTCGAAGCAGGCGACCGCGCCGTCGAGCACGCGCAGCGAACGCTCGACCTCGATGGTGAAGTCGACGTGGCCCGGCGTGTCGATGATGTTGATCCGGTGGTCGTTCCAGAAGCAGGTGGTCGCAGCCGACGTGATCGTGATGCCGCGCTCCTGCTCCTGCTCCATCCAGTCCATCGTGGCGGTGCCCTCATGGACCTCGCCGATCTTGTAGGACTTGCCGGTGTAATAGAGGATGCGCTCCGTCGTCGTCGTCTTGCCGGCGTCGATGTGCGCCATGATGCCGATATTGCGATAACGCTCGAGCGGATGGCTGCGGGCCATGATCGTTGCTTCCTTAACGATGCGGGGAGCGGACACGGGTGCCCGCTCCCCACGATATAGGGTCGGTTTTTACCAGCGGTAGTGGCTGAAGGCGCGGTTCGCTTCGGCCATGCGGTGCGTGTCTTCGCGCTTTTTGACGGCGTTGCCGCGGTTCTGCGCGGCGTCCATCAGCTCGCCCGACAGGCGTGCCGACATGGTCTTTTCGCTGCGGTTGCGCGCGGCGGTGATCAGCCAGCGGATTGCGAGCGCCTGCGCACGCTCGGCACGCACTTCGACCGGCACCTGATAGGTCGCACCGCCGACGCGGCGGCTGCGGACCTCGATTCCCGGCTTGATGTTGTTGAGCGCGTCATGGAACACGCCCAACGGCTCGCGCTTGGCGCGCTGTTCAACGGTCTGCAGCGCGGAATAGACAATCTGCTCAGCGACGGACTTCTTCCCGTCCAGCATCACGCTGTTCATGAACTTGGACAGGACCTGATCCCCATAGACCGGATCAGGCAGGATCTCCCGCTTCTCGGGACGACGACGACGTGCCATGACTTACTTCCTTCTCTTCAGCTCTATCCGGAACGGGTCCGGAGCTTACTTCGGACGCTTAGCGCCGTACTTGGAACGGGACTGCTTGCGGTCCTTGACACCCTGGGTGTCGAGCACGCCGCGCAGCACGTGGTAGCGCACGCCCGGCAAGTCGCGCACGCGGCCGCCGCGGATCAGCACCACCGAGTGCTCCTGAAGGTTGTGGCCTTCACCCGGAATGTAGCTGATGACTTCGCGCTGGTTGGTCAGGCGGACCTTGGCCACCTTGCGCAGCGCCGAGTTCGGCTTCTTCGGAGTCGTCGTATAGACGCGCGTGCACACACCCCGCTTCTGCGGGTTCTGCTCCATCGCAGGGACCTTGGACTTGGCCTTCTGCGGCTCGCGGCCCTTGCGGACCAGCTGGTTGATCGTCGGCATTGAAGCCCTTCACCTTGTGTTACCGGAAAGCCCGGCGGTTACTTTGTTGACGCCCGAACCATTCAAAACAAAAAAGCCCGGCGGCATCTGCCCCCCGGCCCCTCATGCGCCAACAATGTTCAAGCTTACCCGCGCGTCCAGGAGCAGCCTATCGTCACCACCGGCCTCGCGAGCGTGGCGGCCCTATAGCTTCCGAGTCCCGTGCGGTCAACGGCGTTTAGGCGGCCTCCGGACCAAGCATGAACGGCGTTTCGGCCGCACCGCGATAGCTTTTTTCCTCGACCAGTGCAGAGCCGAGCAGCGCGTTGATCCGCCGCTTGATCGCCGCCCGCTCGTCATTGCGCATATAGACGGAGCGCGCGAGGCCGATGAACTCGGGACCGAAAATACCCCTTTCCTCCTCCTCCCGGATCGCGTCCTCGATCTCCCACAAGGCGGTGTTCACCTCGCGGAGCTCGTCCATCAGCGGCGGCACGCCTGACCGGCGCAGCGCCTCCGCGCCGATTGCGGAGAGCAGCTCAAGCTCCCGCAGCACATTGGCGCGCGCGCTGGGACGTTCGATCCGTTCCCGCTTGATCTCCAGGATCGTGAGCTTGTCCAGCAACTCGCCCCAGGACACCGGCACAAGTGGCGCGTCGGTCATGCCTGCCGCTCCGCACGGCCGGTGCGGGCCCGGAGATCGCGTTCGACCTCGGCAAGCACGCTCTTCCAGTCGCCGGTGCGAGGCTGCACATAGAGCCGCATCGACGGATACCAGGGGCTGGTGCGGCGATCGGGTGCCCAGCGCCAGTCCGGGTCCGACTTGAGCAAGAGCCAAGTCGGCCTGCCGAGCGCCCCCGCCAAATGCGCGATCATCGTGTCGACGGTGATGACCAGATCCGCGCCGGCCACCAGTCCTGCCGTCGCGCCTATGTCGAACGGGCAGCCGGACGGGTTGAGAACGTCCAGTTCGGCCGGTTCAGCAACCAGGGTAAGTGTGGGGCCATGGCGGCACAGAGGAGCGAACAGCTGAGGGGAGATCGAGCGCGCTGCGTCCCATTCTCCGGCTCCATAGCATAGGGCAACTGTTCCCCGCGGCAGGATGGCCGCTGGAGCCCGGAGATACGGAACAGGCGTCACCGCAGGCGTGGCGCGCAACACGAAATCGAGTTCGGTGATGCCGAGGTCCACTTCGGAGGGCGGCAGCGGGTGCGCCGGATCGAAGGGACGCAGCTCCAGCTCATCGGAAACGGTTCGGATCAGCTCGAGCAGGCGCGGCTGCACTTCGACCGTCACCGATGCCGCTCGGGCGGCGAGCAGCGGCAGGAAGCGTGCGAACTGGATGGTGTCGCCGAGCCCATGATAGCAGCGCACCAGCACATGCCGCCCGTCGACCGGAGTGCCATCCCATACCCAGCGCAGATGGTAAGGCAGTGCGGGATCGTCGCGTGTCGCGGGATCGCGTTCGGCCAGCGTGAGCGCCGCAAGCGCCCAGCCTTCCGCATATCGCTCCTGCCGCATCGCCGCCACCCACTTCGCCATTCGCTCGCTCATCGACCAGACAAGTCGCGTCGACGCCGACTGGTTCCACCTGCGGTACGATCTGGCGCAAAATGACGGCTATTCACAGCTTTGTTGCTTGAGCGCCCCGCACAGAGGGAACAGCGTTGCAACCTGTTCGTTAGCGAAACGAAAGCCACAGCCGACGGGCGAGAAAAGGCGGCGTTTTGCCGTCACTTGCCTTCGGACAAAGGGGGCGGAGTTGAGCCGAGACGACGAACATCCCGCGGAACGACGAGAGGCTTCGCTACGTCACCGGATCGAGGCACTGGCACCCTGGTTCCACAATATCGATCTGCGCGGAATTGCGACCGCCCCGCATCATTTCTTGGGCGACTACCCCAGCTCCAAGTTCTTGCGCTTTGCCCAGGCGCTGCCGGCAGACCTGACGGGCAAGTCGGTGCTCGATATCGGCTGCAACGCAGGCTTCTATTCGGTCGAGATGAAGCGGCGGGGAGCCGAGCGCGTGCTCGGCATCGACAGCGACGACCGCTATCTGGAACAGGCGCGGCTCGCGACCGAAGCGCTCGGCTTTACCGGCGTCGAGTTCGCCAGGCTCTCCGTCTATGACGTGGCGGCGCTCGGCGAGCGTTTCGATCTCGTCATCTTCATGGGCGTGCTCTACCATCTGCGTCACCCGCTGCTCGCGCTGGACCTGATCCGCGAGCATGTCGCGGGCGACCTGATGCTGTTCCAGACGCTGCAACAGGGATCGAGCGACGTGCTCGAAGTTCCTGAGGATCATCCCTTTTTCGATCCGGAGACGGGGCGGCCGCCGGCCTTTTTCGACGATCCCGGCTACCCGAAGCTGCACTTCATCGAGCGCGAGTTCGCGCACGACTGGACCAACTGGTGGGCCCCTAACGCGGCCTGCACCATGGCGATGCTGCGCGCGGCCGGCTTCACGGTCGAGCAGACGCCTGAATCCGATGTCTATCTCTGCCGCGTCGCGCCCGTCCCTTACGCAAAGTACGGACCCGCGGCCGTCTATCCAGCTAAGGGGAATGCGCGTTGATCGAAGCCGCGATGATCTGGAACGAGCCCAACAACAAGTCGCATTGGGACCCGCAGATCGACCCAGACTGGTCGCAATTCGCCGACCATGTGATCCGCGCTGGTGAGGCGATTCGTTCCGTAAACCCCGAGATGACGCGCGTGTTGGGCGGCATGTCGCCGATCGACCCGCACTGGCTACGGCGGATGGAAGGCCATGGCGCCTTGGAGGCGGTTGATGTCGTCGCCGTGCACGGCTTCCCCCTCGACTGGAATCTATGGTCACTCAGCGCCTGGCCGGACAAGATCGCCGAGATCAAGGGCGTTACCGACAAGCCGGTCTGGGTGACGGAAGTCGGCGTCAGCTCCTTCGGCGCGGAGGAAGTGCAGGTGTTCGGGCTGGAGCGCACTGCCGAACTGCTGAAGGACGTGGTGCCGCGCATCTTCTGGTATTCGCTCTTCGACCTGCCGCAGAGCTGGGGTGCGGAGACCCGCCACCGCGAGGCCGAAGGCTCCTCCTATTACCGGCATTTCTATCTGGGCCTGATCCGCGAGGACGGGACGCCCAAGCCAGCGCTCGACGTCTATGCGCGTTACGCCGGGCAGGTCGGGCTGATGCAGTGGTTTCACTTCCATGATCCAAGGCTCGACGAGGCTGTGCAGTGGATGAAGCGGCTGGGCACGAAGCGTATCCGCACCGGCCTCAGCTGGGCAGACAGCTTCCGCCCCGGCGCGATCGACTGGTTCGACCGGCAGATGGAAGCGCTCGCCGACTTCGACGTGACCGTCACCTTCTGCTTCACGCCGCAGCATCTGGGCGTCGCGCCGCACCACACCAGCCCGGCGCAGGACCCGCAGGCCTTTGCGGATTTCTGCGCCTGGATGATCGATCGCTACGCGCCCGCGCAGGCGCAGCGGATCGAGGCGCCGATCGTGCCGATCGTTGATTGGCAGGAGCCGGAACTGAACCCGCTGAACTTCAACCGCGACGAGCGTCTCGCCGCCGAACGGAGCGCCGCCTGATGCTTTCGCCCGAACCCCATGGCATCAATGTCGCGATCGTCGGCGTGGGCAATTGCGCGAGTTCTCTGGTTCAGGGGCTGGCGCATTACCGGGAGGGTGCGAACGAGCATGTCGGGCTGATGCATTGGGAGCTGGGCGGCTACCGGCCGAGCGACATCCGCGTGGTCGCCGCCTGGGACGTGGACCAGCGCAAGGTCGGGAGAGACGTCGCCCAGGCGATCTTCGCCAAGCCGAACTGCACCGCCGTCTTTTGCGAGAAGGTGCCGCGCACCGGCGCCAGGGTGCGGATGGGCCGGGTGCTCGACGGCGTCGCCGAGCATATGGCCGACCATCCCGACGACCGCACGTTCATGCTG